>CAISXF010000121.1 GCA_903889445.1 uncultured Pseudomonadota bacterium | reverse complement strand
GAGCTTATCACCGCGCATTGCGCGTTCCAAAAGGGCTGTAAGTCCTTTGCGTTTGAAGTTGAGACCGCTGCCGACATCTTTGATAATTTCAGCGGTGGGATATTTTCCTCGCATGAATTCAACTTGTCGTTCAAGGTCGTCGCGCTGTTTGGGGCTGGAGACGCGACAATAGCAGACACTGATAGCTGTGCCGTTGACGCTAAGAAACTCGTCAAGGTTATAACGTCGTTGTCCTGTGGCGGTACGAATACTTTTAATTTTTCCACTGTCTGCCCATTTTCGTAGTGTATTGGCGTGAACGCCCAGTATTTTCGTGGCTTCACCGTTGCTGTAGTATTTCATTATTAGCTAGCGTTATAAAAAGTTAGCTTATGTTAGCGTTTTAGATACTATGTGGCAACCTCGCAAATTTCTCAATCAATTGTTGATGCACGCATTCTGCAACAAAAAACGATACGTTGCCTTTTAAACGTGCAATTTCTCGAATCATGCTCGACGAAATAAATTCATATTGCTCCGCTGGTGTTAAAAATACCGTTTCCAATTCTGGCGCAAGTCGTCGATTCATGCCTGCTAATTGAAATTCATATTCAAAATCCGACACCGCTCGCAAACCACGCAAAATCACTCGTGCATTTTGTTGTTTCGCGCAATCAACGAGCAAATTATCAAAACCAATCACCCGCACATTTTTAAAATCTGCCGTCACGGTTTCCGCTAACGCCACTCGTTCAGCCAGTGAAAAAAGCGGCGTTTTGGTTTTGTTTTCCGCGACAGCAATAATAACGCAGTCGTATAAATTCGCCGCACGCGCCACTAAATCGACGTGACCATTGGTAATCGGATCAAATGTACCTGGATAAATTGCTGTAATGTTAGTTTGCACGATTTAAAACTCTTCCCAATCATCCGTAAATGTCTCGGATTTAATGACTTTGCTTGTCACGGGCTTTGCCATTGGAACCGGTTTCGGCGCAGCTTTTATGATGGTATCTTTTTTCAAACGCATAATGGACACACTGACCGCGCTGGAAGCCTTGCTAAAATTTGACTCACTACCTAATAATTGTTGCGCTTGTTCGTACTTTTTAGCGTTGATAATGGCGGCCACTTTACCCGCTTCAAGATGAAAGGCTGCGTGTTGATTCATACAATCTTGGTAGCTTTTCAAATGGGCAATTTGTGGATGCGTGTCTTCGTGATGCAACCATTGACCAAAATCACAGCAATCATCTTTCGAAATTGTGGCAACATCGAGCGTTTCTTTATTGACAATGGCCGCCCGTAATTTTACTTTCCAATCTGAATGCTTTTTCATCGCGCCATCCAAATCAATATCGAGAACTTCTACAATCGCAACGGGGTTCGTCGGTACGGTAGGTTTTACAACGTGTTCTATGGACGCACTCGGCGCATAACTTTTTACAACAGGTAGCGATTCTTGACGGCTTTCGATTTTAAAATTGCTCATCGTCACCGACAAATGACGGGCTTGTTCTTCTAATGCTTCGGCGGCGGCAGCGGCTTCTTCGACTAATGCGGCATTGCGTTGAGTCACATCATCCATTTCACTAATCGCTTGATTAACTTGTTCAATTCCGGTGGTTTGTTCCGTGGATGCAGCGGTAATTTGAGCAATCGTTGTTGTCACGTTTTGAATAGAGATGACAATTTCTTCCATTGTTTTACCGGCTTTTGTTACTAACGACGAACCGTCTTCTACTTTATCCACCGAATCACTAATCAAGGCTTTAATTTCGCCAGCCGCTGCTGCGGCGCGTTGTGCCAAACTACGAACTTCTGTCGCCACCACGGCAAAACCACGACCTTGTTCACCCGCGCGAGCCGCTTCAACTGCCGCATTCAACGCCAAGATGTTGGTTTGAAAAGCAATGCCATCAATCACGGTAATAATATCCACCACTTTACGCGACGATTCGTTAATATCTTGCATGGTCGTTACCACTTCATTCACTGCCGCCACACCTTTTCGGGCAAGGTCGGAAGATGCTAACGCCAAATGATTAGCGTATTTTGCATTTTCGCTGTTCGTTTGCACGGTGGAAGTCAACTCTTGCATACTCGCCGCCGTTTCTTCTAAACTTGCTGCCTGTTGTTCGGTGCGGTGCGACAAATCATTATTGCCCGCTGCAATTTCTTGTGATGCCGTGTTAATGGTATCGCTCGCGTCTTTAATTTCACTGACCAACGCTTTTAAATTTTCGACGGTGCCGTTCATTCCGTTTTTAACTTTGTCGAACATTCCGACATAATTATTCGTGATTTTTTGGGTTAAATCGCCTTGTGCTAACGCATTCGACATTCGCAATACGTCACCAAACGCCCCGTCACAGCTTTCGACTAACGTATTTAAATTAGAGAGCATCTCTTTGAACATAAATTCAAAACGATTCGCATCGCTACGTTTTGAAAAATCGCCGCGTGCGCCTGCTGACGCGATCAGTTCAATTTCTTTATTTACGTTTAATAATGACGTTTTTACCGAATCCATCGCTTCGGTAATTTTGGCTTTTTCAGCAGGTAAACGCTCAAAATCTTTTGAAAAGTCGCCGCGTGCGTATTGTGAAACGACGTTCACAACCTGCATTTTCACCGTAATATGCGACTGCACTAATTCGTTAATGTCCTCTGCCATATCGTGATACGCACCTTGGAATTTAGTGGTATCAATTTTTTCACTAATAAAACCCTCGTGGTGTTTTTTCGCCATTAAACGCTGCGCCAAAATCAGCGCGTTAATCGTTTCTTGCATCGAGAGTAAGGCATAAAGCAAACTGCTGTTGTCGCGCGGTTGTAAGCTAATCGTACTGTTTAAATTTCCTGCTGACACACGCTTTACTTGGATAATCGCGTCCGTTAATTCGCCACCTAATTGACGCATAACGTAACGTGAAAATGTCAGACCAATAATCACACTGACTATAAAACTTGCGGCAATAAAGATAATCATCAAAATCAAACTACGCGAATATAATTTAGACGCTGCGTTAACCGTTTCTTCAGCTGCCTTGTCTTTTAAAGCACTTAACTCGTCTATTTTTGCACTAATCTCTTTCCCAAGTGGCTCTTGACGAAGACGAATTGCTGAGAATTCAGGCGTAATTTCCATTAAATTTTGCGCCACAATCATGGCGGACATTTGCAACGTTAAACTCTCCCACTCTTCCGAAATTTTATAAATTTCCTGTATCAACGCTTTGCCTTGTTCGGTATAAAACAAATCGTTGCCTTTGTGCATATTTTCTTTATACAACGCGATATTTTTCTTCACCAATTCGACGGATTGGCGTTTTTCTTCGAGACCAGTCACCAATAACGCATTTCGCCAATGTCGCCCAACATCCAAACGATTATTTTTGGCTTCTTTGACATACGACATACCGATTAAATCTTTGTAATATATTTTGCCAATATAACTATCCAAACTGTTCATGTTGAACACGCTAATTGTGCCAATAATCAAACCAATCACCGCCACAACGACGAAACTCGATACTAATTTTGTACCTAATTTCATATTTTCAAACATTCTGTTCTCCTAAAATTTTATGCGCTTTTCAATCGAACAGCTAAAACATCACACGGCGCATGATGCAGCACGCCGTTTGCAGTTGAGCCGAATAATAATGCTAATCCGTGACGACCATGAGAACCAACCATAATTAAATCGACTTTTTCTTGTTTCGCGAGAGCGCAAATTTCCTCTTTCGGTGAACCCCAAATTAACCAACGCTGATTCTCTGGCACATTCAATGTCGCGCCAAGTTGATTAAGTTTGGCTTTTTCTTGCTCCAATAACGCATTATCGGTTTCATCATCTAACGAAATAATCGTGCCGTAACTTGTATCGGGCATAGGTATGTTGTCTAAAATGTGAACGAGGCTGAGAGTTGCGTTATTTTGTAACGCCATTTCTGCCGTGCGCTCAACAAGAAAATCCGTGTTTTTTGAAAAATCGACAGCGAGTAGAATGTGCTTATACATGTTCATCTTGTTTTTTTAAATGCCGTGGTGCTTCATCAGTGCAATAATTTCGTCGCGTTCCATTGGTTTTTTACTGGCAACCGCCCACAATGCAAAATGTTGGGGTTGGTTCGCCACGCCAATCATGGCAAAACCCGCTGCTTGTAAATCAGCGGATAATGTTTTTTTCGTAAAGCCACAACGGTGTGCCATGTACAAATTGCCCCGAGCCATCGGCGGACGATGCCCATACAAAATATCTAACGGTGTAATGGGTCCAGCAGGTGAAACGTAAGCCGCATCGGTTAATTTATCTTCCGCGACCAGCGCACAAACCGATTGCAAATCAGGGCAAGTAATCACCGCAAAACCGTCTGGTTTCAACACTCGCAAAAACTCACTCAACGCCACGGGAACTTCGTGCGGATACAAGTGTTCAATGTTGTGGCTTGAAAAAAGCGCGTCCATCGATTCTGTTGCCACCGAACTCATGTCGGTCATGGTGCCGACTAAATCGGGTTGAACCGATTCGTCAATATCAAAACGGATTTCTGTCCATTCGTCAGGATTAAAACCAGGTGTTGTTTGATTTTGACGTTTTGGGCCGCAGCCAACGTGTAAAAATGATTTCATTTGTATTTCCTCAGAGTTAAAAATTATGGTTTTTGTTTATTTACTAATGTTATGCAAAAACTATTCGTAGGGGTGTACTGCGTACGCCCGCATAACAAAATGGTATCAATAGCACGTTACGTTTATGCGGGTTCATGCAATGAACCCCTACAACCGTCATTTATTTCAAACCGTCAATCGTGACGGGCGTTTGACCATTACTCACTAAATTCCAATTTGCCAACAAATCGTCTTGGTGAATTTCCACCCACGCCAACGCCAAACGCTCTTGTCGTGTCGGTAAATTACTTTGCATCAATTCGCACGGATTCAATGTAATTCGCGCGGTTGAACCTTGGAAATCGGCGTGAATGTGCGGCTGACTGGTTTCTTTCGGCGCACGTTTCATGCGAATCACAATACCGTAAAACAAACTTAAAATGGCAAATTCGCTTTGATTTTCAGCATTTGAAATTGCAATCGTTTTGGTTTTTTTATTCGGAATCCCTTGGGCAATCGCCTTTTCGTACAACGCTTCGATGTCGCGGACTTGTTGCGGTACATTAAACAAATTGCAGGTCGAACGACGCGCTTCAATGCTGCGGCGCAAATCCGCAACGTGTGGACGATTCGCCGCTAATTCCACCGCTTTTTCTTCGTAATCGGCGAAGTTATAAGTAATCAATTCATCCAAACTCAACGAATGCAGCAAACTTCCCGCCATGCGCGACGCAAAGGTTTTTCCAGTCAAGGTCAAAATCGGCAAACCCATAAACAACGCATCATTCGCGGTTGTGCCACCGTTAAACGGCGTGCAATCCAAAAACACATCCGCGATTTGATAACGCGCCAAATAATCGGCTGGCGTGACGCGCGACGCAAAAATCAGTCGCTCTTTTTCAATGCCCTGCGCGGCGGCGGCATTCATCATGTTGTCATGCGCCCATTCATTATCCGCCAACAACCATAACACGCTGTCCGGCACCCGTTTTAAAATCCGCATCCAACAGGCAAACATTTCTTCGGTGATTTTGTAATTGTTGTTGAACGAACAAAATACAAACGCCTCATCCGGCAATTCACAACTGGCGCGAGTCGGTTTTACACCCACGGGACGTTGACGGTCGGACACTTGAAAAACGTGCGGCATATAAAGCGGCGTTTCGCTGAAATACGTTGTCAATTCGGGCGGAATCAAGAATTTATCGCTAATCACATAATCGATATTCGGCAACGCGGTCGTGCCTGGGAAACCCAAATACGTCACTTGAACGGGCGCGGGACGATACGCCAAAATGTTCGGACGCACGCCCGACGTTAGCCCTTGCAAATCCACCAGCAAATCGATTTCGTGCGAATGAATGCACCGCGCGGCTTCTTCGTCGGTCATATCAGCAACCGAAATAAACTCGTCCATCGCACCAATTACTCGCGTTCGCAACGCCGAATCATCAGGCGGCGTTAAACAAAAACCGATAATTTCAAACTTGTCGCGATTGTGTAATTCATACAATTCAACGGTTAAAAGTGACACCGCGTGCGTGCGAAAATCCGACGACAAATAACCAACCCGAATTTTTGGGTGATGATACGGAGCTTGATTTTCAACCAAATTTGGCAAATTTTTATCGACTTTTTCTTCCACAAAATTTTGTGAATTTTCGAGTTGTTCTTGCGGATTATTCGACGCACTCAACATTGCCAACGCCGATGTTCCAGCAATCATCGCCGCTTTCGTCACGCCCAAAACCGATTTATAAACTGGCCATTCGCATTGTTTTTGACGTAAATGCACCCAATGCGAAATCACTTTCGGTTGGTCGGGATTGAGCAACAAACTTTGCGTTAAAAACTGTTCCGATTCGTGGAAATTGCGTTCGATTTCTAACACACGCCCTAAACTGTTCAACGCCAAAATATAGATTTTTTTGTCGTCGTCTGACATCTTAATATATTCGTACTTTGAAATAATGCTGCGCCACTGATTTAACGCCTCTTCGATACGATTTTGACGTTCTAAATTCGCGCCCAAATTGAATTGCCCTTGAATAAAATCAGGGTGAACGTCGATGGAATCGCGATAGGCTTGTTCCGCTTTTTCAGACAATTTTTGCTGATCAAAAATAACCGCTAAATTGAAATATGCCGCATAACGAACCAGCGAATCGCTGTGTTTAATCCAG
>CAISXF010000120.1 GCA_903889445.1 uncultured Pseudomonadota bacterium | reverse complement strand
GGATGATGTGTTGCACACGGGTGAAAAAAAATCTGCCAAAGCAAAAAAAGCATTGCGCGAAAGTTTGCTCGAAGCAGCACCGATTTTTGCGGCGCGTCCTTACTTTATGAGTGATGAATTTTCGTTAATTGATTGCGTTGTTGCGCCGTTATTGTGGCGGATGCCGAGTGTTAGTATTGATTTAACTGCCGCGCCCGATGATGTTATTAACAATTACGCACAACGAATGTTTAATCGTTCTGCGTTTAGACGTAGCCTCAGCGAAGCTGAAAAAGACATGGCGGATTTACCAAAATGACACCGTTGAAACCGTATTTAATTCGCACGATTTACGAGTGGGTTTTGGATAACAATCTCACGCCGCATTTATTGGTCGATGCGAATAATCCAAAAGCAATGTTGCCGATGCAGTTTGCACAGGACGGAAAGTTGGTTTTGAACATTCGCCCTGCTGCCATTGAAGCCTTATCGCTGGGCGATGAAGCGATTGAGTTTAACACTCGTTTTAGCGGAAAATCGACCTATATTTATGTGCCAGTCGGGGCGGTATTGGCGATTTATGCCAAAGAAAATGGTCAGGGCATGGTGTTTGATGCGGAGAAATCTGAACCCAATGAACCAACGCCCCCGCCGCCACCTGAACCCGTGAAAAAAGCCAGACCGTCACTGCGTGTGTTGAAATAAAGTACACATTGTGACTACAGAAAAGGGTCGATTGCTGGTTAAGCAATCGACCCTTTTTGTATTTACCAATGTCGATGAGAATCTCGAAAATACGGACGATGCCCTTCGTGTTCGTAGTAATGAAAACGCGGCGGCTGTGGCACATAATAATCACGGCTATAATGTGGCGATTGCCGATAGATTGGCGTGACAGTTGTATAACGTGAGTAACCGTACGGGCTAGGATAGACACAGCCTGTCAAACATAACGCACCGATACTAATGAGCAGTAATCGTTTCATTTTCCACCTCTTTTGTCACATCGAATTATTTTTCTGATTCGGTATTCGCCACAAATAACGCCAAACATTCCAACTCACTTTCTGTGTAATTACTTCGCGCGTCCATCAATTCTTTAGCTGAACCAAATTCGTTACGCAATTCTTCCAGCGTTTTTTTCGGGTCGGCAGATTGGGTCAATGTGAGCATTTTGGTGTAGTTGCGATACGCCGTTAATCGCGCGGGATCAAGCGGAAAAATTCCCGCCATATTTTTCGAGGTCGAATCGACAATGCACGCTGCCATTTTATCTGCGGGTACTTTGTAATCTTTGGTATTTTGAGTTTTTTGTTCGCTTTCAAGATTGGCGATAATCGCCGCTTCGTAATTATTTTTGTCGGCGCAGCCCGAAAGCAATAACGCTGTGAATGAAAGTAATAAAAGTTTTTTCATAATGTAAAACGTGTTTTCCAGTGAGTTAAAAATAAGATTTGATTACAGCGTGATGCGAACTTCGGTCGCGTTTTGATTCGCAACTTGAAACGCGCGTAATTCCAAAATGCCTTTGGTGTTTAACGAAATAATGAACATCAACGCCTCGGGATAAGTTGTTTCTTCTAAATCAATCGCAGAAGGACACGCGGGTGCGCTGGGATGTGAATGATAAATCGCAAATAATTCTTCGCCGCGTTCGCGCATTTGTTTCATCGCGGAAATCTGTTGTTGTGGGTCAAGCAAAAAACGCGCGTGCGGTTGTTCAGCGATATTTTTAATCGGATAACAACGCACTGGCACGTTATTTTGGCTGCTCACCAAACCACAAATTTCAGCATCAGGCGAAATTTGCGCCAAATGTAATAATTGCGTGGTCAGTTCGCGCGACAGTTGAATCTCTGTGGTCATATTATTTTCTCGGTGAATAAAAGTAATGGCGTTTAGCATAACCGAATGGTGGAATTTCTAAAGTAGTTTTTTCGTCAACAGTTCACGTCGTCACGCGCGGGAAACGATTCATTTTGCGTAAAACGGGAAATGCCACGATACACAACAAGGTTACGCCAATCGTAATGCCGCCGCCGATAATCACCGCTGGAACAACGCCTAAAAATGCCGCGCTAATGCCTGATTCAAATTCGCCCAATTCATTCGACGCGCCAATAAATACCGAATTCACCGCACTGACGCGCCCACGAATATCGTCTGGTGTTTCCAATTGCACCAAAATATGCCGAATATACACGCTCACCATGTCGCCCGTGCCGATTAAAAATAATGCAACCAGCGACAAATACAAATTTTCCGACACGCCAAATAACACCGTCGCGCCCCCGAAAAGTAACACGCCCGCAAACATCCATGCGCCTACGCGGCGAGTAATCGGGAAAAAACTCAGCGTAATCGCCGTGAGGGCTGCGCCTAATGCGGGTGCGCCGCGCAACAATCCTAACCCAACCGAATCAACGTGCAACACATCGTTTGCATAAGCGGGTAATAATGCCGTCGCGCCACCGAATAAAACCGCCAATAAATCCAACGACAACGCGCCCAAGATAATCGGACGGGAACGCACAAAACGTAAACCTTCCAACACGCCGTGCCATGAAATTGGCGTGCGTTTGTTGGGCGAAACGTTGACGCGAATCGGCAACATCAACAAAACCGCCAACGATAATAAAACGGTAACGACGCTGTAAACCGTTTCGGTGCCGAATAAATATAACATGCCGCCCAACGGTGGCGCGGCGATGACGGCAATGTGAAACAGCGACGAATTCAACGCCACCGCGTCCGCTAAACTTTCAGTGGGAACTAAATTCACCAAAATCGCCTGACTGGCTGGCATCATAAACGCTCGCGCCGCGCCGTATAACGCCATAACCGCGAAAATAGGCAGAGTCGAATCAAGTCCGTGCCGCGCAAATAAAAGTAATAATAAACCACACACTAATTCGATAAAAAAACACGTCAACACAATCCAGCGGCGATTCCATTGATCGGCAAAATGACCCGCAATCAAAATCAAACAGGCAAACGGTAAAAATTGCGCCAAGCCAATCAAACCTAAATCCAACGGATTTCCCGTTTGCTGATAAATTTGCCAACCGACCGCCACGCTTTGCATTTGCACTGCAATCGTCGCGAGAAATCGGGCGGTGATGAAAAAAGTAAAATTTTTATGTCGTAAAACACTTGTCGAAGAAACCATGATTGTCAGCGATTAAATTGTGGAAAATTTCAACAAAGTTTGCTGAAATGTCATAAAGTAAGACCACCGATTTTAACTGTTTTGATAAATAAAACATCATGAAATATACACTTCCATTACTTGCCGCCGCTGGATTTTTATTTGCTTCTTACACGGTTGTGAGCAGCAATCAACCCGTTCCGATTGCACCTGCGTTAGTTGAACCCGCGTCTGCGCCGTTTACGAATTTCATTGCTGGCGCGGGAATCATCGAAGCGAAAAATGAAAATATCGCCATCGGTTCACCGTTAGCGCGATTAGTCAGCAAAGTGGCGGTAAAAGTTGGCGATAAAGTCAGCGCGGGTGCGCCGTTATTTTATTTAGACGACCGCGAAAATAGAGCTGAATTAACGTCACGTCGCGCCGATTTCGCCAAAGCGCAAGCCGATGTTTTGGTCGCGAAAGCCACTTTATCTGACGCACAATCGTTATTTGATTTAGCGAATGCCATTGCTGATTCGCGGGCGATTAGCGGCGAAGAAATTTTAAAACGCCGCAATACTTTGGCGATTGCAAAAGCGAAATTAGAAAGCGCGTTAGCCTTTGTTCAACAGGCGCAAGCGGCAATTCTCAACACCGAAACCACCTTGGAACGCTTGATTGTGCGTGCGCCCATCGATGGCGACGTGTTGCAAGTCAACACTCGTGCGGGTGAATTTGCCAGCGCGGGCGTGTTAGCCTCGCCGTTGTTGATTATTGGCGATTTAAGCCATTTTCACGTTCGGGTGGATATTGATGAAAATGATGCGTGGCGATTCGATAAAAATGCCAAAGCGGTCGCGTATTTGCGTGGCAATCGGCGGTTTAAAATCGATTTACAACTCGCGTATGTTGAACCGCTGGTGGTGCCGAAAAAATCGTTGACAGGCGACAGCACGGAACGAGTTGATACGCGGGTTTTGCAGGCATTGTATCAATTTAATCCGCAACAATTACCCGCTTACGTTGGGCAGCAAATGGATATATTTATTGAAGCCAGCGACGTGAGCGCAGGATTATGAAACGTTTCATTTTTACGTTGCCGTTAGCATTAGCGGCGTGCGTGGTGGGACGTGATTATCAACCGCCTGAAATATCGGTGCCGACAAAATGGAGCGAAAATATCGCCGCACAAAAAACATCGGATAAATGGTGGCAATCGTTTAACGACGCGACGTTGAACGGTTTGATTGACGAAGCGATTACTGCGAATTTGAATTTAAAACAAGCCTTAGCGCGAGTGAAAGAAGCGCGAATTTTACGCAGTCAAACGATTGCGACGGGTTTGCCGAGTTTGAGCGGCAAAAATACAGCGAGTCGGCGATTTAATAATTCATCGACAGGCGGCAGTCCCGTTGGCAGTCAAGCGATTAACATTTTTCAATTGGGTTTTGATGCAGCGTGGGAATTGGATTTTTTCGGCGGCATTCAACGCGCGGTTGAAGCATCCGATGCGGCAATTGATGCTGAAGTTGAAAATAGTCGCGATGTGTTACTGACGTTGCAAGGCGACGTGGCGCGTGAATACATTACGTTGCGGGCAAATCAGCAATTATTAACCACGCATCAAGCGTTACTTGCCGCGCAATGGGAAACGGTGAAATTGACGCAAATTCGCCAACAAAGTGGGCTGGCAAATGCGTTGGAAGTCGCGCAAGCACAAGCGCAATTCGATAACACGGCTGCAAATTCTCCGCGTTATGAAACGGAAATAAAACAGGCAATTCATGCGTTGAGCGTATTGTTAGGACGTGAACCCAATGCGTTGATGCAACGATTTAGCATTTCAAAACCGATTCCCAACGCGAAAGTATCGCTGACTAATTTACCGTCTGAATTATTGCAGCGTCGCCCCGATATTCGTCGCGCCGAACGACAAATGGCGATTGCTAATGCTTACGTCGGTATTGCCACGGCCGAACTGTATCCGAAAGTGAATTTAGCGGCATTTATTGGGCTGCAAAATTTGAAAATCACGGACTTTACGCCGATGGGAAAATCGTGGTCGAGCGCGTCTACGATTACGATGCCGTTGTTTAATTGGGGAAAGCTGCAAGCCAATATCAAAGCGAAAGACGCACAATATGAACAAGCATTTTTAACGTATCAATCGGTTGTGTTGACGGCTTTTCAAGAAGTCGAAAATGCGTTGGTCGCGCAACACAATGAATCGCAACGTTATGACGCTTTATCGCAAGCGGTGACGGCGAATCAAACGGCGTTGGCGTTGGCAAACACACGTTATGAAAAAGGATTGACAGGATTTATTGACGTTTTACAGGCGCAACAGGCGTTGTATCAAACGCAAACCGCGCAAGTCGAAAGTTTAGCGACGGTCGCACAGCAATTTGTGGCGTTGCAGAAAGCGTTGGGCGGTGGATGGCAAAGTGAAGCGCGTGTGGCGGAACCCGAAAAACACACGGTGCTGGAATCGATATTGAAGCCACCGAAGTTGTGAATTTTAAAGTTGGTTCACTAGCCGCTACTAAAAACCTATGAAAATCCATAAAATCTATGATTTTTTAGTATCTATTCACACCGTCAACGCAAAAGCCACGATGAAACAGCGTGGCTCACTTTGCTCTTGTGTGCATTTAAGGTCAGGCTGTAAGCGTGTCCAGACCGTATTTATTTAGATTTAGCGCCGCATTCAGATCTCTATCCGCGCTAAATCCACACTTGCAGTTAAAAATTCTATCTGCCAGTGTTAAATCTGTTTTGATTGTTCCGCAGCCACTACACGTTTTCGAGCTGGGAAAAAATCGATTTGCGACCACGACGACGCAGTTTCTTAATTTTGCCTTGTACTCAATCATCTGTCGCAAATAACCAAAACCAGCGTCGCTTATGGCTCGGCTAAGTTTTCGATTTTTAACCATGCCTTTGACATTCAAATCTTCAATCGTAATCACGTCAAAGTTTTTGGTTAGATAATCCGACAATTCATGTAACAAGGCTTGTCGTTGGTTTGCAATGCGAAAGTGAAGTTTTTGAATTTTGAGCTTGGCTTTCGCTCGATGGTTTGAACCTTTCACTTTCTTGGATAAGTTGCGTTGAAGTTTTGCTAATTGACGTAGGCTTGCTTTCAACTTTTGATTGGCGGAAAACACTTTTCCCGTGCTTAAAACCGCCAATTCTTTGATGCCAAAATCCACACCGACCGATTTTTGGCGGTCAACGTCGCTGGGGTTGTAATCGTCCGTATCCACCAAAATCGAGGCAAAGTATTTACCCGCGCGTTTAGTCATCGTGACTTGTTTTGCCGTGCCTTGAAAACGTAAGGGTTGGCGCAATTCGATTTTTGTTTTTAGCTTTTCAAGGCGTAATTCACGCCCAATAACATCAAACTTGACGGATTCACGCAACGCAAAACTATCGCGTAAATCTTTCTTTTTGAAGCGGGGGAAACCTGCTTTTTGTTTGGCTTTCACACGTCTAAAAAAGTGTTTAAACGCATTATCTAAATCATCAATGGCGTTGCGGGTGACACGGCTTGAAACTTCGTTGTACCACTCGAATTCTTTACGAATCACGTTCATGTAATGCTGATAACCTTCGGCTTTTGACCACTTAATACCTGGTTTTTGAAAGTGCGCCAGCAACTGGTTAAAGCAATGGCGTTTTGAGCCACAGGCTTTATCCAAGTACACCATTTGCTCAGGTGTGGGGCGTAATTCAATTTTATGGGCAAGTAGCATGTTCTTCCGTTAATTCTGTCGCGGCTTCATTCAGTTTCTCTAAGAATTTTTTATTTTTGTGGCTGCGACTTCCGTCAAGTCGCGCACTAAAAACAGTGATAATTTCCAAAACATCTTGGGCAAGTTCTTCTTCAAATCGGGGTTGCTCGCCTTTATGAATAATAATAATTTCAATGTGTTGGGCTTCGCATAATGCAAAAACCAATTCAGCACCAAATCGCAATAATCGGTCTTTGTGGGTAATCACTAACCGTTTCATACGCTTTTTTAAAATCATTTCGAGCAGTTTATTCAAACCTTTTTTGCGATAATTCATGCCTGAACCTAAATCGGCAATGACCTCCGTTCGCCAACCTTTTGCCGCGCAATAGGCCTCTAGAATTTCCTGTTGCCGCTGTAAGTCTTCTTTTTGGTCGTGACTTGAAACTCGCGCGTAACAAACCGTGGGCGCATCTTCATCACCTAAATTCAACAGTTCCGCCACATCGTAATAACGTGTACCACTCTGCGTTTTACGCTTAGGTAACAATTCACCCGTTGATTCCCACTTGCGTAACGTATCGGGCGTTGTTCCAAGTAACTTTGCGGCTTCGCCTATCTTCACTAATTTCTTATCCATAATTGCAGATTAACATAGATAATCACAGATTAAAACGAACTGTTACTTACCCCTTTTGTAAAAAACCAACCAAACGCGCAAAGGAGCGTAGCGTGTTTGATGTTAAAAATTTGTTATAACTCTCACGACGGTTCAATTGTAACTCAAACCTTCACAGTCGTCCTCATTAGCGCGAGTTGAATTAGAAAGC
>CAISXF010000119.1 GCA_903889445.1 uncultured Pseudomonadota bacterium | reverse complement strand
GGTGATAACCGTCATCTTGCTGAGTTTTGTTTTCGTGTTTATTTTAAAAGAATCCGATTACCTGTTATATGTCGCCATGATTTTTTTTACGGCGTTGACACTCTTCGCCAACAAAGGATTAGGTCGTGAATTTTTATGGCACGATTTAGCGTGGCTAACCCGAATAGCTCCCTTATCATTCGCTTCCTTCGCGATGGTATCGCAGGTGGTTTTTCTACGCCGAATGCTGGATACTTTCAAACTTGCTCCCAAAATAGATTGCGTTTTAAAACTGCTTGTTGGTATAGCATTGCTTATTCCTGTAGTACTGCTATTGGAATTTCAATTCGCCAAATTTATCATGATTATTTTTTCGATGACCGTAGGATTCAGCATGGCTGTGTCTTTCATTGGAATGCGAAAAGGAAAACGTAACGCTTATTTTTTATTCACCGCTTTTGCCATCTTCATGTTAGGGATCATGGTCAATACAATGTTAGTGTTGGCACTTGTACCGACAAACTTTTTTACCATTCATAGCACGCAAATTAGTTCAGCAATAGAATTTCTGGTCTTTACATTTCTTTTGATAGACCGCTATCAACTTGTCCTCAAAGAAAAACAAGAAAATGACCTAGCACTTCGAGTGGCTAATAATGAAAATGAACTGTTAAAACGCGCTCTTGATGAAAATGAACTGTTAAATCGTCAAGTAAATCACATGCAAAAACTAGAAAGCATTGGACGACTGACTTCGGGTATTGCTCATGACTTTAATAATATTTTGGCGTGTATGATTGGTTACAACGAAATGAATCAAGATGTTGCTGACGACATAACCGACGCAACATTAAAATCTGAACTCGAACACAATATGCGTCAAATTCATTTAGCCAGTAAACGTGCCACTTCGTTGATTGAAAAAATGCTGACATATTGTCGCCAAAACACAACCGAAAAAATCATCATCATACAACCTACGAAAGAAGTGATTAGCGAAGTGGTGGAAATGTTGCGCCCCGCGTTGACCAGTCGAATCAAACTGGAATTTGTAAATCAGTTTGATAACGATCGTGAATATTGTAAAACGTGTGATTCGCAAAAGACTTGTGAAAATATAAATAAAATTGAAATTGATGCTCTTGATTTGCATCAAATTATCACGAATTTAGCGGTGAATGCACGCGATGCCATGAAAGAACGTGGTGGTGTGATTACGATTTCGTTGAATGCGGTGATGAATATAACGGCTCAATGTGTCGCGTGCGCTGAAATGATTAAAGGCGATTTTATTGAATTGAGAGTGTCGGATAACGGCACCGGCATTGAACCGAAAATTATTCATCGGCTTTTCGATCCATTTTTCACCACGAAACCACAAGGCGAAGGTACGGGTTTGGGATTATCTACGGTCATCGGCATGGTGCATTCGTCACACGGACACGTTTTGATTGAGTCGGATTTGACCGAAAAAAACCACGGCACGACGTTTAGATTATTATTTCCACAACCATCTGAAATGCTTTGAGTATGTGAAATCATACGCGAAAATCTTTTATAATGCGCCAATGCGCCAATGCGCCACAATCGGCTTAACCTGAAAATGATAGAAAATTCTTTACTAATGAAAAAAAATGTCGCACGTTGTTTACTAATTGTCATGGTTTTGAGTTGGCAATTGATAGCCCATGTAGCGTTTGCGAAAGCGACTACATTGGATGTTGGCACAGTCAATCAATCGTCTATTTTATTGAGTTCTTATTTGGGGGTTTTGGAGGATTCAACGGGGATTTTGACGCTGGCGGACGTGCAAAAAGAAGACGTTGCCCAACGATTTCAAACCGATTTGTCCGCGAATAAACCGTTAAATATGTCTTACACCTCGTCCGCTTATTGGCTGCGATTAGAATTAGAAAATAGCAGCGATAAACCGGTTGAGCGAATGTTAGACGTTGACCATCCACTACTGGCGAATCTCAATTTTTATTTTCAAACCGACAACCAACATTATGACACCGTTCACACCGGCTATTCACAACCTTTAGAAAGTCAAAGTCGTTCCTACGAAGGCCGAATTTTTGCATTTCCGATTAGTTTGCCCGCCCATAGTCAGCACACACTTTATTTACGGGTTCAAACGCCAAACGCCATGATTCTGCCCATTTTATTATGGCAGCCCAATGATTTTTATATACACGAACGTAATAATT
>CAISXF010000118.1 GCA_903889445.1 uncultured Pseudomonadota bacterium | reverse complement strand
TCAGCAGGTTGGGCGGCATTTACCGTGGCGTGGACAACGGGAATTGCGTACATAACCGCCACGATTTTTTATCAAACTGCAACGTTTTCTGAACATCCTGAAAGTTCGTTGAGTTGGATTTTAGGATTGAGCGGTTTGTTAATTGCGGTGATTTTTAAACTTTGGCTACAAGGTCGGCACGAGGCGAAAATAGTATGATTTTGTCAGATTTACGCAGTTATTTGAAACAACAAAAAAGCGTGGCGTTGCGCGATATGATATTGCATTTTGATATTGATGCCGAAGCGTTGCGCGGCATGTTGCAAATTTTGATGACGAAAGGTTATGTGCGAAAAGTTTCCGCAAAAGAAGCGTGCGGCACAAGTTGTTGTAAATGCGACAGCACCTTGACCGAAATTTACGAATTTTCAAAATCTTAAAAATCCACGTCAATGAAATCGGCGGTTAATGTTAAGATTACACTCATAATTTTGATGTTACACCGCCTTTAAATAACGAGCCAATTCATGTTTTTACGTTCCGCATTACCGCGCCACCTTTTTTTCGTTTATGTGATGTTGCAAACCGTCGCGTTCGCTGAAGATTTTCCCGTGTTGTCGCCCGCGACCACGACCACAATTAGCCAAGAAATCACCACAATTCTCAATACAAAACAAAATCCGTTGCTGACTCGCGCCAATTTTGAATACCGCGCCGAAGACGTTGACGCGCTCTATAAATTGAATAATTACGCGCCACTTTGGTTGAATAATCCGCAAGCTGAAAAGAATGTCGCCGACGTTTTGAATGTGCTGGCGAACGCTGCAGCGCAAGGTTTGAATGCTGAAACGTATTCGACCCGCGAATTGCAACAAAAATTACCCGCGATTTTATTGTTAAAACCCGAAGCGTCGGCGGAATTGGCGTTGTTCGACACGGCGTTGACGGTTTCGTTGATGCGCTTTTTACACGACGTGCATTATGGGCGCGTCAATCCGCACAATCTGAATTATCACATCAAATTACGCACGAAAAAAAGTATCGATTTTCCGCAACTTATTAAAACCGCGATGAATGAAAATACCGTGTCGCAATTGGCGTTGAAAGTCGAACCGAATTTGCTGCAATATCGTCAATTACGCGCCGCGTTGACAACCCCTCAAAACGTCGCGGTGAATCAACCAGCAGAAAAATCGCATAAAAAAAGCCACGTTAAACACACGGTGAATTCTTCTGAACGGACGACCAAAATTAGCTTGGCAATGGAGCGTTTGCGTTGGTTGCCAGAAATGACGACGGGGCAACAATCGATTATCGTCAACATTCCTGCATTTCAATTATGGGCAATCGATGCCACGGAACAAGCCAATACGCCGATGCTGAATCTTCACGTTGTGGTTGGTAAAGCAGAAAAAACGCCCACGCCGATTATTATGGCGGAAATGAATTCGGTAGAATTTATGCCATATTGGAACGTGCCACCGAGCATTTGGAAAAAAGAAATCCAACCGAAGTTGGCGCGTAATCCAGGTTATTTGTCAGGTCAAAATATGGAAGTCGTGTCGTTGAAAGGCGGCGGAATGCGCGTTCGTCAACGTCCTGGCGGTAAAAATGCGTTAGGTCGCATTAAATTTATTTTCCCGAACAGCGAAGGCGTTTATTTACACGATACCCCGTCAAAAGCGTTGTTCGGTCGTCCACGTCGTGATTTTAGCCACGGGTGTGTGCGCGTTCAAAACCCTAGTTTGTTGGCGCAATTTGTGTTGAAAAATCAAGAAGGTTGGACGCAAAGTCGCATTGATGCCACGCTGAAAAATAGCACGCATCATCAAGTAGGCTTGAAAACAAAGATTCCCGTTTTGTTTTTTTACACCACCGCGTTTTATGAATCTAATGATAAGTTGACGTTTTACAGTGATATTTATGGACACGATGCCACGTTATTAACGGCATTGGCGAAAGTGGGCGACGTGTCAGATGCGTCGTTAATTGTTACTGAGCCTTTGAACATACCCATACTTGAACCCGATGACAGCCTGCTATCTTCAGTGCCATCGCTAGTTCCTGAACCGTTGATCCCGTAGTCATTACGTCATCAACAATAGCAACGTGTTTTGCCTGAAAATTGGGCGACACCGAAAACGCATTTTTGATATTTTCATTGCGTTGTTCACCGCTTAAACCGACTTGATGCGCGGTGTCACGTTGCCGCGAACAGCTATGAATATCGAGCGGTACCTGTAATCGTTTAGCGAGAATGCGGGCAATTTCAATCGATTGATTGAAACCGCGTTCTCGATAACGATTTTTATGCAGCGGCACGGGAATAATGCAATCGGGCAATTCAGCAGTTTGCAGCACATAATCCGCCAACAAATCGCCCAATAATCGCGCACTCGGATAATGTTTGTGGAATTTAAGTTGTAAAATCAAATGCCGAATGGCGCGAGAATGCTCAAACGGTGCAAATGTTTCGTCGAACGCTGGCTGATTTTTTACGCACGTCGGACAAATTGCCGTTTGTAAATCGGGCGAGTCAAAATCACTCGCGCAACAATAACAGCGGGGCGAATGTCGCGGTAATTCTGCGTAACACGCCGCGCACAAATCTCGATTTCCAACGCCTTTATCGCCGCACAAAATACAGCGTGGCGGGAAAATAAGAGAAAAATAGTTTTGAATCATTTTCATAATAATTGAGGAGTTTTAGTTTCATGTTGAGTTCAACTGTTTCAACCATTCGCCACGATTGGCAAGCCGACGAAGTGTTGGCGTTATACGCTTTACCGTTCAACGATTTATTATTTAAAGCGCAAACGATTCATCGCGAAAATTTTAACCCCAACGAAGTACAAATCAGCAGTTTATTGAGTATTAAAACCGGTTCATGTTCCGAAGATTGCGGTTATTGTCCCCAAAGTGCGCGTTACGATTCAGGTTTGAAATCGGAACCGTTGATGGCGATTGGCGACGTTTTAGAAGCAGCGGCAAACGCAAAATCTCAAGGCGCGACACGTTTTTGCATGGGCGCGGCGTGGCGCAAACCGAAAGATTCCGACATTGAGCGCGTCGTTGAAATGGTGCAAGGCGTGAAAGCGTTGGGCATGGAAACGTGCGTTACGTTGGGCATGTTGACCGACGACCAAACGACACGATTAAAAGAAGGCGGTTTAGATTATTACAATCACAATTTAGATACATCCGAAGAGTATTATTCTGAAGTGATTACCACGCGCACTTATCAAGACCGTTTGGACACCTTGGAGCGCGTGCGAAATTCTGGCATGAACGTCTGTTGTGGCGGCATTGTCGGCATGGGCGAAAGTGATTTAGATCGCGCCAATTTGTTAATTCAATTGGCGAATATGCCCAAACATCCTGAAAGCGTTCCCGTGAATATGTTGGTGCAAGTCGAAGGCACGCCGTTAATGGGAACCGAACAACTCGACCCGTTGATGTTTGTTCGCACCATTGCAGTCGCAAAAATCATGATGCCGAAATCGCGGGTGCGGTTGTCGGCGGGACGAAATGAAATGAGCGACGAAATGCAGGCGTTATGTTTTTTTGCGGGGGCGAATTCGATTTTTTACGGCGATAAATTATTGACTACCGATAACCCGATGACGAATCATGATTTGCGATTATTTAACCGATTGGGTTTGAAATCAGCGGGTTCGAGTTATGCGTAATTGAGTGACAAAAAATCGTATTTTTGGTTGGTTATCAAATTGCCGCTAAAGCCCCAATCTAAAAGACGGGAGCTAGCGGCATTTTTGGTAATCACGTCACGTTTTCACATTAACTCAACAAGGCTTGTTTTTGTCGAATTCAAAAAAGATTGGAAGTGCATATCATCATGTAGGATGTGAACTAAAATCCAATCTGCCATAAATTTTACCACATCTTCTTTAATTGTTTCGTCAGTAAGAATACCACTGTTAAGCCTATCAAACTTCTTGGTCAACAGTTTATGCTTTTCCTTATGCGATTTATAATCGGGATAGTTGCATTGTTCCATCAACGATTCTTCCGCTTTAAAATGCGTGTTTATATAATCATGCAAAGCCATCGAATTGAGATAGGTGGTTTGCTGGTCGTTATAAGGATCAATTATTCGATTCGCTAATTCAAATAAATGTTCATGCTGTTTATCAATAATAAGATTACCAATCTTATATTCATCCAGCCAATTAAAGCTAGAAATCGGAACTTCCATAATTCTCCTATTTAAAAAGTTGTTAAATAGCGTTAGTTTGACATCCACCCCCCGCCCTAAAGGGTTAAAATGGGGATTCCTTAGTACAGCCCTCCATGCCCGAAGGGGACGACTCTGAAAATCGTCTTGCTTCACGCCATCTCAGTTACCCTGATGGCAGGAGATACGCAGCAACAGCGCACCCAACAAAGAAAATTATAGATGATAACCAAAACAAATCAAGAGCATCCCATCCCCCACCTAAAGGAAGGGGCTTTACGGACTTTTTTGGTAAACAAACATCATCAAAATTCCATCAAATTTTTGTCAAATAACATTTGGAAAATTCAAAACAGACTGCGAACACCAAAATAAAAGGCGGTTCCGTTAAAATTAAAATCGGGCGTGATTTCTGCTGTTCGTTCATTGTTGATATTTTCAACCCGAACATACAAATCTGTTTTAGGTGTAACTTGATAATTTAACAAGGTATTCAGACGCGCGGCGCGATTGGCTCTGCTTTGATTTGCGGTATCAAACCAATAACCATCATGCACATTGAGTTCAAGACGAAATTTCAACGGTTGCCATAATTGTACTTCATTCCAAAAAACACCTTGATGCTCAGGACGATACGCCACTTTTAAATGCGTCGTCGAATTCGTCGCGTCCATGTAGCCATAACTTAAACCTGTTTTCCATATAGTTGACCAACGGTGTTGCGCTTGCATTTCAGCTCCCCACACATGAGATTCCGTCACGTTACCGCTTCTAATTGCGCCTGTCGCGGAATTAAGTTGAAGCGCAATCATGTCGTGGTAATTCTGATAATAACCGCTGACTTTGATTTCATCGTCAACATTTAAATGGAGCGTTAAACCCACTTCGCCGCCCACATTACTTTCACCTTTTAAATTCTTATTGCCATACACGGGATTCATCAATTCACTAACACCAGGTTGTCGATAACCGGTGCCACCATTTGCCCACAGGTTTAAATGGTTCCCTAATTCTCGATTCACACCCACTGAAAATACGTTGTGATTACCATAAATATCACCTTGATCAAAACGTGCGTCGGCTTTCCATTGCCATTTACCCAAAAACAATTCGCCGCGCACATTCGGACTAATCACGGTTTGATGCACGGTAGGAAAATTCAGGGTGCGTTGATGTTGTGTATTGACTCCCCATGTTACGACGGCTTGTTGATTTTTGTTTTTGAGTTCAAAACGGTGTATATTTTTCCAATCAACCATCAATAATTGGCTGGTTAATGCAAAAGGCTTAATTAACGACGTGACCATTTCTTGCCGATTTTGCGTAAATCCTAATTGCAACGAACTATTCCAATGTGGCGCGACATCGTATTCACCGTGTAATTGTGAAACGACGGTTTCGCTGGAAAACAGCCCTTTTTTATCATCGACCCAACCGATTTTTTTATTGGGTAAAAACCCTGGGCCATCGGAATCTTCATTGGTATTCACCCAATACAACGACGCATCCACACTGCCGCGATTAAAGTTTTTAAACCAATTTCCAGAAGCGTGCGTCATGCCAAAACTGTCGCGCTCGGTACCGGTTCGGGCTTGACTGATTCCCGTAAAAATATCGCTGCGTCCAACGACCACCGAAAAATCACCGAGTTTTGTCGCTAAACCTGTTCCGGCGGTTTCTCTTAATGTGTCGTAACTGCCACCCTCAAGATGCAAAAAGCGTTCAGCATCTTTCAAACGTCGTGTTTTCAAATGAAAACTGCCGCCCAATGTTCGGCTGCCCTGTTTATCGCCGCCCATTCCTTTGGTGATGGTGACGTTTTCGAGTGCATCAATTGGATATTGACCTAATGAAAAAAAGCCTGCGAAATTACCAAATAAAGGCACGCCATCTAACGTGAACATTCCTTGACCCGCGCCACCCGCGCCACGCAAACTGATGTTTGACATAGTTTCACTACCGCCTTGATGCGCCATCACACCTGGCTGACTTTTGATGACATTATTTAGATCTTGACGTGGATTTTCTTGTAATTTCGCCCTATCAAATTCTATTTCCATTTGCGTTGAATTAGCGATTTCTTCGGCAACTTCTTTTCCGCTATAAATCGTCATGTCATCTAATTCTGTGATTTCGTCCGCTCTGACATTTTTACAAAATAACAAAAACAAAACGAGCGTTGTACTACGATTTTTTATTATCATTTTCAAATTCACGAAAAAATTAAGACCTAAAGTTTAACCATTTATACAAAACTACACAGCTAAAACCTTTTATAATTGGTCACAATTGGCTGAACCCCTTAATTTATTTAGAAAATACTTTTCAATGAAAAAAAATATCGTCCAGTGTTTAATTACCGTAATAATTTTGAGTTTGGAATTGATAGCCAATGTGGCATTTGCGAAATCGAATGCACTGGATGTTAGCGTGTTGAATCCATCAGCTACGCCTATTTTTTGAGTTCCTATTTGGGGGTTTTGGAAGATTCAACAGGCATTTTGACGCTAGCGGACGTGCAAAAAGAAGACGTTTCCCAACGTTTCCAAACCGATTTATCCGCGAATAAATCGTTAAATATGTCTTACACATCGTCTGCTTATTGGCTGCGATTAGAATTAGAAAATAGCAGCGATAAACCCATTGAGCGAGTGTTAGCCATTGACCATCCACTACTGGCAAATCTCGATTTTTATTTTCAAACCGACAACGAACATTATGAAACCGTTCACACCGGCTATTCACAACCTTTAGAAAGTCAAAGTCGTTCCTACGAAAGCCGAATTTTTGCATTTCCGATTAGTTTGCCCGCCCATAGTCAGCACACACTTTATTTACGGGTTCAAACGCCAAACGCCATGATTCTGCCCATTTTATTATGGCAGCCCAATGATTTTTATATACACGAACGTAATAATT
>CAISXF010000117.1 GCA_903889445.1 uncultured Pseudomonadota bacterium | reverse complement strand
TAAATGCGACACCAACCATTCGTCGATGCGGTCAGAAAGCAATAAAACTTCAATGCCTTTTTTGCGGAAAATTTCTAAATGCGGACTGTTTTTTGCCGCCGCAAAACTTTCGGCTGTGACGTAATAAATTTTGTCTTGCCCGTCTTTCATGCGGCTGACGTAATCTTCCAACGACACATTTTGTGTGTCGGAATCGTTGTGCGTCGAAGCAAAACGGAAAAATTTCGCCACGCGCTCATTGTTTGCGCTGTCTTCAATCGGAGCTTCTTTTAACACCGAACCAAATTGCGTCCAGAAAGTCGCGTATTTTTCAGGCTCATCTTTCGCCAGATTTTCCAACATGCCCAACACTTTTTTCAACGTGCGTAATTGGGTCTTGGAAATCGTGCGAAACGTGTTTGTAAAATTGGCTGTAATCCTCGTCTGAAATTTATTGACGTGATTTTGTCCACAAAGCCGCCGCGCTGTTAATCGTTTCTTCTACGATTTCAGGAGCTGCTTTTTCTGCATTTTCGTCTTCGTCATCACCACCAAATTCAGATTGAATTTCTTTGTCCATCACAATCGGCAACGAAATGTGATCGGAGAATTTACGAACGATTGAACGCAATTTCCAACCGTCTAAAAATTCGCTTTCGCCTTCTTTCAAATGCAACACGATTTCGGTGCCGCGCGTCGATTTTTCAACGTTTTCAATCGTGTAATCGCCTTCGCCCGCTGATTCCCAACGTGTTGCTTCGGCGAGTTTATTTATGTAATTCTTATTGCGACAATTTGTCACATTGTTTGATCTTATGGTGATGGTAGAATTATGCCGTTTTACTTCAAAAGATGGCTTAAATTTAAAGCATAGATAACTGATATTTTGACAGAGCATAGGGACAAATCTTTTTGAAATCAATGATTTTAATATTTGTACGCTATATGATGATTTGGTGTTTTTCTGCCGTTTTATCTCTGGCAATGGGTGTAGGTCTGGTTTTATTGATTACGACCGCTATAGCTCATTATTATGAGCTAAGTCATCCTATTGTCATTGGTGAGGACGATATGGGGTACGGCGTAATAATGATGTTATGGATCACTGCTGTATCTATTATCACATTGCCATTGGTAGTTTTTTGTACGATTTTTTTAAAAAAAATGATTTTTAAACTTACTAATGAGAAACAAATTTTTTTACAGTTAGTCACATTTTTGTTACTACTTTTACTCGTATGTTTTTGGCTGTATTCACCAAGAAGTACAGCACTTGAGTCGGTTTTTGCTAAAGAACTTGCTCTTTTTAAAGAAAGTGGAAAATCATCTCTTGATTTACGCTTGTTACTGGGTTCATCTTGGAAAATGGTTTGCATGCAACATCCCTATCAACATCAAGATAATTTTGAAAAGACAATAAATCGAGGTGTTAATACATTGTGGGTTTTTTATAATGACGGGACTGTTAAATGGCTACAAATAAAAAGGGTCTCAGTGATGGATTTTGATTACGATGAAGGTACACGTTGTACTTCCTTCGAGCATCCAGTGCTTTATTCACATTGGATTAAATACGCCTCATGGCAACCAGAAAATAAATTTTATTTTTTAGACAGTAATAACAAAGGGGAAAATTAAAATGGCTGCAGTTATAGTTTTAGAATGGTTTTGAAGCATTACAAGCACTCGACAACAATGCAATCTCAAAGCATTGATTTTGGCATATCAAACAGAAACAGACGAAGGACAACGACGTTCTTTACAGTTCGAATTCTGAGGAGTATTTAAAATTTGTATGTAATGTAATGTGCGGCAATTTGTCGCATTGTTTGATATTTTTGTGGTGGTAGAATCAACTCCAATATTTGATTGTTCGTGCTGTGCTACATGTCAAAGATAAATAAATGAAAAATAAAACTATTAACCAAAATGAAAGTGTTGTAGCTCTCATAACTAGGCATTATGTCATAACGATTCTCTTGCCAGTTCTCCTTGTATTCAACGGTATGACGGCGCAAGTTTTGTGTATAGAAGAACAATACACTACTTTCGCTCAAATACTTTTATACCTTAATCAAGGAATATTCATTTCATTTGCGGGTAGTTTTTTATTTTTTCTATTCCAAAAAAAATGGAAAGCATCATTTGTTGTTTTATTAACGCCTTTTTTAACGATGGCACTCCTATTGGTATTGTTAGATAAGAATGGCATAGATGAAGATACTGTTTATTATCGGTTCAATAAAAAGACATATTTGGGAATCATAGAAAATTCAGCTTCTGTAGCACAAGATGGCAAAGCAAAATTAGTACAAATTCCTATGGGAGGAACTTATTTGGGATGTGAGAAATACCTGATTTACGACGAAACAGATGAAATGGCAAATTCAAAAGGTAATTTTAGAGGGATTGATTATGTAACTGTACCTAATAGTATTGAAGGCAAACCCTATAAAGAAAAAGCTGATCATGTATTAGTTAATAATATAGACGAGCATATTTACGTTGTGTATTTCTGTCAAAACACTGGGCAATAAAATACTACTTTAAAGTGGAGATTGATTATGAGTGATATTATTTTTAAATCTGAAGTTAAAGGAAATACGGATAACGGGTGGAAGATTGTAGGATATGTTGATTCTACTTATCTCAAAGCAAATGGATAATTATTCACATGAACAAAATAAGAAAATGTGTTGTAAGTGTGTTTTCGTTTTTACTGTCTTTCTTAATATCTATTGTTACAAGCAACTTCTTATCTACTTTGTATGCAAAACTATATGCTTTAAATGAAGGGGTTTCACTCAAAGAATTATCTGAAGATTATTTTATGGGCTTTACTTCATTTCTTGTATTTGTATTGTTCTTTTTGTTTTTGCTTCCTGTTTTATATTTTTTAATAAAAAAACAAATAAATAAACGAGGTTTTACACTATGACTAATTACTCTGCTCCATCCGATTATTCCGTTTCAGACAATATGGCTATTGCAAAAGATTATGCAAATAGCCACTCAACAATTGCAGAATTTTGGTGGTTTTATCAACAAGTAAGAAATAAAGGAACTTGGGACTATAAACAGGAAGATTCAGCTTATCAATCCTTAGGAAATTTCAATTATGGCGCAACGGGTACTGCTATGGGATTTTCAGAGCAAGTTCTATTGCGATTTGCTGGTGGCGCACAAATAAAAGCTGGAACATCACAAGATGACTGGGGTAATCCTTTAGGAAATTCTCCGTATGGAGATGATCCATTTGATCAACAAGCCATTATTGAAGGAATCAACTGGGCTAAAACAAACGGCTATTCCACCCCTCCTGCGACCAATATAACGGATGCTGTCCGTGCTATCAAAAATATAAATAAATGGATAACTCATTCGGGAGAATTATCCCCTTTTGCCGACAGGTTTAGCGAAATTATTGATAAAGTTATAAATTCTGTCAAAAACCAAGTTAATTCGGCAAAAAGTACCTCTTCACCTATCGTACTTGACCTAAACAACGATGGCATAGGCACCACAGGCGTAAAACAAGGTGCTTATTTTGACCACGCAGGAGATGGCTTTGCCGAACAAACAGGCTGGATCAATCCAAATGATGCCTTGCTTGTGCGTGACTTAAACAATAACGGTTACATTGACGATGGCACAGAACTATTCGGCAATGAAACCCTAATCAGTGGCATTAAAGCCGCTAATGGTTTTGAGGCTTTAAAAATCCTGGATAGCAACCATGACAACCAAATCACTAATCAAGATGCAGACTTCAACAATCTTAAATTATGGATAGATGCTAATGGAGATGGTTTTAGTCAAAGTAATGAATTACACACACTTGTTGAAAAAGATGTAAATTCCATTTCAACCAATTATCAAAACAACACTTTTGTAGATAACAACAGCAATGCCCACAAACAAATAGGTAGCTACACTCTAGCAGATGGCAGTCAAGCTATAGCAGAAGATATTTGGTTTGCCGTCGATCGCACTTACAGTTTGGCTAAAACATACATTTCCGTACCTGATGATGTAACAACACTTTCTAACTTGTCGGGATATGGCGTAGTGCGTGATTTATGGCAAGCCATTGCCTTAGATACTAGCAGTACACTCAAAACTTTAGTTGCGAGTTATCAAACTGAAACCGATGAAGGACAACGACGTTCTTTGGTCAATGACATTATTTATCATTGGGCAAGTGCAGATACGGTTGCACCGCAAAGTCGTGGTAGTTATGTCGATGCACGGCAACTGGTCGCTTTAGAACATTTCTTAGGAGACGGTTTTTATCAAACAGACTGGGGAGTAAATCCAGGTGATACTGCGGGTAAAAAAATTAGCACAGCATTTACAGAATTATCAAATTCAATGTTTTTACAATTGGAAGCACAAACACAATTTACCGATTTATATGCTCAAGTACGTTGGCAATGGGATAACACAACACAGACCTTACAACCTGACCTAATAAACATTGTAAATACATTACAAAATCAACTCACAGCTAATCCTACTCAAGGTTTAGTTCTGTTGGACGGCTTTGCACGAAACTTGAAAGCACTAGGTTGGACAGATTCTTCTACTTGGCAAAGTCTCAATGATGGTTTGGCTAATAATGCAGATGCTCTGAATGTTTTACGGCTTGTTCAACTCGATACTTTAACAGGTAATGCAGAATCCAATCATTTGAATGGTAATATCGCTAATGAACGTTTGCTCGGTTTCGGTGGCGACGACGTATTGAATGGGTCAGGCGGTAATGATGTACTTGAAAGTGGTGATGGTAACGACACGCTTGAAGCTGGAGCAGGAAATGACACCTTAGAAGGCGGCAAAGGGAATGATGTTTTAGACGGTAATACAGGCAGTGATATTTATGTTTTTCAACATGGTTTTGGCAATGACCACATTCATCAATACGATTCAGCTTCGGATGCAATAGATGTTGCTCATTTTTCCGACTTATCCACGCAAAATATAGTTCAAACAATCAGACAAGGCGATGATTTAACGCTTATTTTTACTACAGGTGATCAGCTTACTGTTGACGGTTATTTCGATACGGCTGCTCGCAGAATTGATAGTTTTGATTTTGCAAATGGTGAACATTGGGATTTAGCCGCCATTAAGGCGCATGTCAATACATTAGGTACGATAGGTGACGATTCGCTGTATGGTTATACAGCGGGGAATAATCAGCTATTTGGTTTAAGCGGCAATGATGAGTTGCATGGCAATACTGGCAATGATTT
>CAISXF010000116.1 GCA_903889445.1 uncultured Pseudomonadota bacterium | reverse complement strand
TTCAAAACGTCAACATCTTTTGCTTTGGCTTTTGCTCTTTTCAAATTAAACAAGCGGCACAAACGTTTGAGATTTAACGCGACTCTTATGCCGCACCTCGCAACCGTCCCGTGAGCAGAGAGCAAGCAAGGGCTTGTCCCGAAGCGAGCGAACAGCGGTAAGGGCGGGGGCGTATTTTTACAGGCGCGGGTGTTTTTTCCCGCAAGCCGTGACTACACAAAACTTTCACGACTTGCCGATTCTTGTTTTTTATCTGATAAGGCGGTTTTAGTTAATTTAAGCGTCGAGCGAAATAGATAATCGCCGACCAACGACACCAGCAACTTTAACCATAGAATCAAGTGTAATAGATGTGCTGTCTGCGTCTAACAATCGGTGTAATCCCATTCGGCTAGTTTTCAAACGATTAGCCATTTCTGTTTTAGAAACCCGATTTTCTTTCATAAAAGATTGAAGTTGATACGCCAGCACGCGCTTAACTGCAACCGCCTGACAATGTTCAAACATTCCTTCTTCTTTCAAAAAATCATCAAAATCAGAGCCTAAATACTGTGGGTGCATTTCTGTATTCATTGTGTTAAGTCCAATATGTTTTTGGGTTGAGAATTTCGTCTTTTTATTGCGAGTTCGATGTCGCTTTTGGTGGTTTTTTGCGTTTTCTTTATGAAAATATGCAACAAAACCATGCTGTTTGAAGAATAACAAAACAATATCCGCACGATGCGTTTATCACTAATGTTGCTTCTTATTTCAAATAATCCGTTTCCCATTGGTTTAACAAGTGGCATTCCAACGGCGGGTAAATTCATTTGCAACGTTCTAATATCTTCGCCAACAATGAACCTATCGCTTTTGTTTAACTCGCTTATTAACCATTCCCTCACAGGCTCAACGCCGCTATCATTTTTAAAAAACAGCACTTTCAACATTAAATCACCTGTATGCGTTATGGTTGCGCCTAATAACGTACCGAAAATTATACGCAAATCAATCGAATTATCAACGTCAAATAAACTTCAATCGGTTTTCTTTCCACTCTGCACCGTCAATCAATCCGCTGTCATATTCCTTTTTCCAGTCGTAAAAGAACGGAATAAAACCGCTAGTTTCGGCGGTTGGCGCGTTTTTGAAACTGGTTGGGGATAAGTGAACCCAACCAGCGCAAAGAATGCGATTGCCGCGAGCCAATACAAAACCACATGGGTTACGCCTCGATGCTTAACTTTGATGCCGAAAATTTTGAGAATGTACTCAATCCAATCGGGCGCGGTTGCACCGAGTACCGCCATTGGTATCACCAACGGGTTAATGACTGCACCGAATGACGCGCCAATGATGATGTGGTTTTGCCATTTCATAGCGTTGCGTTACTTGTTGGTTTTTCTAAAATCGGCGGGGTAAATCGGGTTTTCGTCTGCCCAAAGTCCTAAACCTTTTTCTTTGGCGGCGTTCTCCAGCTCAATCAATCCCGTGTCGGTGACATATTCACGATAAACCCACGCCAGCCCGTCCTCGACCATAATCGCGTTGATATTGTCCTTTCCCATTTTGACATTCCCGACAGTTCGCCCGTATTGGTCAACACTTTGGACTTCGACGCTGACCTTTTCGCCTTTGATCATTTCGCGCAAAGAATCGGCGGCATCTTTGCCGAATGGTTGCGTCGGGCTGCCGAAGTGTGAAATTTCGGGCGCGTCAATTTGCGCCAAACGAACTTGAACCGTTTTGGTTTTCGTTTTTAGTGTGAAGGTGTCGCCGTCGCTCACTTTCGTGACTGTTCCTGTGATGACTTCGCACGCTTGCGCCACGTTACCCAACGCCAACAATGCGGCGATTAAAATTACTTTTTTCATGGTGTTACCTCTTTTTGTGGGTGAATTCGCTTTAACTATCAGGGCGCGAAAATGGGCGATTAAATCAAGAGCATTTAATTAGTAAGTGAAATGGAAGACTCAGCCCGTCGATGTTACCGTGTAACGTTTTAGGATTGCAGCGCATTAACGCCCAAAATCAGCAGAATCATTGACAGCATCAAGCCGCAAAGTCCCGCCATTATCATTATCAACGCATTCATCAGTAAATTTCCGACAAAATGAAATTATTCAATCGTTCCGTGTCTTCGGTTTTGCATTGGTGAATCAACGCGAGCCGTGAACCTTCGATGATTGCGTTCGCGCTGTCCAGTTCGCCTTGCGTCGTGGCAACTTTTTCGAGGGCGTTTATTTGTTCATCAACTGACACAATGCCGTCTTGAACTCGTTTTTGTGACCGCTTTTCGAGTGACAAATAAAGCCCTAACATCCGCTCGGCGCGGCGTTTGGTTGATAACGCCGTCAACATTTGCGCGACGGCTTCAACGGTTTTGAGCTTTCTATCAATCGCCAGTTTCTGCTCTTTGTCGATTTCAACGCCTGAATAAAGCGGCATCGTTGCGACAATTCCCGCGTAATACTGTGAAGCGTCCAAACTTTGCACCATTGCGCCAGTGCTGGGCGGTTTGTACGTCGCGCCACTTCTCAAACTGATTTCGATATTCATCGGCGGGACTGGATAACAACGATTGACCGTTTCGACAATCAAATCCGCGTTGACCGTTTTGGCTGGGTTAATCGCCGGTTTCATTTTGTGCCAATCGGTATCTTCACCCGTGAAAGTCGGCACTTGGTACGGCGGCACGTTTTCAACTTTGGGCGGTAATTCGTCGGCGTTACACGGTAACGATAGTAATACCAGTAACATTAGGTGCGTAATATATTGCCTAATGAATGATATTTCATTCACGCTTGAACCTTGTACGCGGTTCATGTGTGTAATATATTGCACATGATTTTGATTTGTTACCGTGTAACGATTAGTTTTAATCTTGTTTGCCTGCGTTCGGTTTGGCATAGATTACGGTCAACTGCCCCAAGAGCGCAACGCCATCAAGTACAAAAACATCCGCCAACATTTTCGCCTTCATTTCGGCTAAATCTCCCACGATTGAAAGGTTATGAAGTGGAAAGTCGGCGCGGGTTGGTTCAATCGTTTGCGCGTTTTTTTCGGGTAACAGGTGAAGCGGTGGAAATTTAGTGATATTATCCATTTCTGAATTCCATTATTTTTATTACCAAGATTACGAGCTACTTTGCCAAAAAGTACCGCATATTCCACAAAAAACATTGTCAGTCCATCCAGATTTTCAAGCCTTTCTAAAATGGTTAGGCGTAAAGCCGTTAAACATTGAAGAAGCTCTAATTTTTTCAAAAACAAATCCAATTAGCGTGCGGGGATGCGTTCAAATAATCGCTAAATTTGCCCGCCAGAATCGTTTTGACATGACAGAAGAGCGGCTAACATTATTAAAATCTAGTCGAGTTTTACCGTTACAAAATGAAACCGTTATCGTCGAGCAATATACAAAAGGCGAACTGAATTCAGAAGCGTTCGCTTTGTTAAATCAAGCAACGGAAATTGATGATATTCGTTTTTTATTTCGTCGATTGGGTTTAGAACCTTTGCTTGGTGTCGTTGAAAAACCAAAATCTACGTCAGCATTACCAAAGCCAGCAGCAACAACCGAAGAAATCACAAAACCATTGCCGCAAAACTCTATATTCAAAGCCGAACCCGCAATCAAACAATGGCGAAGTGCAGAACAAAATACATTGGCGTGGTTTTCTGCGTTGAAAATTGTATCCAGCGCAAAAGATGTTTCTAAGGCAAACATCGGCTATGATTTAGAAGTTACACTAAACGACGGCAGACAATTCTACGTCGAAATAAAATCAGTCAAACGGTTGGGCGATTCAATCCGAATGACAAATAATGAACACTGTACGGCGCATCAACACGGCAAAAATTATTTGCTGGCGATGGTGGTTAATAGTGACCCGCTCGAAATCAAAATCATTCCTGACCCAGTGCGTACTTTGTCGCTCGATAAACGTTGTGAGCAGTGGAGCTGGTATTGTGAAAGTTATCTTGATGAAGCAACCGATTTTTTAAACATTACAAACTCACAATAAGGAGAAAAAATGATACCAATAAACGAAGCAATTGAATCGGGGGCTTGGTTACAAGCAAGATTACCAGCACCATCACCATCTGATGGTAATTTCATCACTATAACCATAGGAGGAGATAAAGAAAATGAACTTGAACATAAAAACCTTATCACTCATTTTCATTTTAAGGTTACGGACTTTTCCAAAATAGTTTTAACGGATATAGATAACCCCGAATATCTTGAGGTATCTTTAGAATCAAACATTTGGTTACTGAAATTTGAAATTATCAATGTGTTGAAAGACAGCGTTCCTTTTTATGATATAGAAGCCTTATTGCAATTAACTGATGATGAAGGATATAAATTTTCTATATTTAAAGATGATAGTTACCTGCTATCCAATTCTAGTTTTGCCAAAAAATCAGGATTAGCGTCATTAAGATTTAAAAACTTAGCTCCAAAAATTCGCAAATTAGGTGCTTTTGCTTTTGAATTACCTGATGAATTTGATACGCTTTTTATAACCGTTAAAGGTGGTGAAATAAGCGAAGTTTAGTTGTTTTGATTTTTGGGAAACCGCTTGATTAGTTTGGGCGGTTTTTTGTGTGAATTTAATCTAAGGATAAAAAATGGAGCAGCTCATACTAGGTGGATTGGTTGGTTTTGTTGGTGGACTATTTACTTCTTGGCGTGTTTTTAGAGAATATCGCCAAAAAAAATGGTGGGAATTAAAGGTTGAAGTGTATCGAAATTTGATAGATTCATTTTCTGATTTGGTTCACTACTATGATGTCAATTATGATGCTGTGATTTGCTATCAAAATCGCTCAGGTACAAATTCAGAAATCAACAAACGTTTTTTTGATTCATGTCAAAAGATTCTACGAATTATCAACAGTGGCACGTTTTTACTCTCGGATACGGCAATTTCTGCGCTTAAAGAGTTTGCAAATAAAGAAACTAATTTTGATCCCGAATACGATGATTGGGTTGAGTATTTAGAAAAAAATTCTGTTATTTCGAGAAAGTGCCTCGAAACTCTTATTGAATGTTCAAAAAATGATTTGAAAGTAGATAGTGAGTTTTTATGTTGGCTTCCAACTGGTTGGCGTAAATTTTTTGTGAGAAATCCGTGAATAATAAGTATCGAAAACTCATCTTTGTTCGCGTGATTGTGTTCACGTTAATTTCTTTCATTGTGTACTTCGTGAGTAATTTTTATTATTCAAAACTCCCAAGTTTTATTTCGGAAAAGGGAACAATACAGCTAAATGAATTCGGTGATTTTGTAGGAGGGACATTAAATCCAATTTTAAGTTTTTTAGGATTTATGGCTTTGCTTTATACAATTTCAATTCAACGAAAACAGATAAATGATGACAAAAAAGATAGAGAAAAACAGCAGTTTGAAAGCACGTTTTTTGCGTTGTTGAACGTGCATAATCAGATATTGGATGGTTTATTGAAAGATAAATTAGTTGTTAGTATCAACAATGAACAGCCCCAAAAAATCAGCTCGAATTTGCAAAATTTAATTACAGAAACGTTGAGCATATATAAAGATGTAAAAGTTGCAAGTTTAGAAATCGCGCAAAAAAATTTAACAGATAAAAACCATTTGTGTGGACATTATTTTCGTATTCTTTATGAGCTTCTGAAATTTATTGAAAATAATTCTTCTTGGTTGGCAGAAAATGAAAAGATGTATTCCAATTTGGTAAAAGGATTATTACCAGATAATGTTTTTCGATTATTGGCTGTGTATTGCAGCAATAAAAATGATTACAAATTACTACTTGAGCATTATTCGTTTTTTGAAAATATAGATTTTTCTGATAATTCAATTCTTTTGGAATTCAAAAATAATTGTATGAATTCCAAACTGTTTGGTGAAAATCATTCTATGGAGGTGTTATGAACATTAACGCCAGCATTATTGACCAACGAATCACGAAATTATTGAACAAAAGGCGTTTGGCTTATGAAAATTAACCAGCTCGCACTTCAAAATTTTCGTTGTTTTGAAGAATATGAATTAAAGCTAGGCAACCGTTTCACGTTATTGATTGGTGATAATGGTAGCGGTAAAACTGCAATTTTAGACGCGCTTGCTATTGCGGCAGGGGCTTTTTTGCTAGGTGTTCCTGATATTTTAGCCAGTGATAAACTTCACATTTCGCGTGATGATGTTCGCTACGAAGAACTCACGATGGGACAAACAGCAATCAAAGAAACGGCTGTTTTTGCAAACGTCGTTGTGTGGGCAAAAGGAATTGTTAATCAGAAAGAAATTGAATGGGCGCGACATAAAGATATTAAAACAAATAGTCAGTATGCAAAAGAGCTGACCAACCTTGTTAAAAAATTAACGGACGAAAAAACAAGTCAAAACACTTTATTTCCTGTGATTGTTGGTTACAGCACAGGGCGATTGTGGAATCAATTACAAGCAAGAGAAAAAAAGATAAAACGCCCGTCGTCACGCTTTGAAGGTTATCAAGATTGTTTAAAGCCTGCCTCTGACCAAAAACGTTTTTTCAGTTGGTTCAAAACGCAAGAACTCGCCGCGTTGCAAAAGAATGAACGCCGTCATGTTTTAGAAGCGGTGCGTGAGGCAATTATCAGCATGATTCCTGACGCTAAACACGTTTGGTGGGATATGGACTGGGACGAATTACGGATTGAAACGGTGATAAAAGATAAAACGCAAACCGTACCGTTTCATTTACTCAGTGATGGTTATCGCAACATGATTGGCATGACAGCCGATATTGCTTACCGCATGGCGACGTTAAATCCGCAATTAGAAATCGACGTGATTAAGCAAACCGAAGGGATTGTGTTAATTGACGAAATCGATTTGCATCTGCACCCAAATTGGCAAGGCGTGGTGGTTGAACGGTTGTTAAATACGTTTCCGAAAGTGCAATTTGTCGCCAGCAGTCACTCACCGTTTATTATTCAATCGCTTTATCATCGAAAAGATTGCTTGCTGTGGGATTTAGAAAAAAATCAGGCATTGGAAATTACCAGTAAAAGCATCGAAGACATTGCCGAAGACCAGCAAGGCGTGGAAATTCCGCAACAAAGCCGCCGTTTTATCGCAATGGAAAACGCGGCTGAAAATTATTACCGCGTTTTAAAACAAATTCCGCCCGCGAGCGACGATGAAAAACAACAGTTAAAACAGCGATTAGATGAATTATTGTTGCCGTTTAGCGATGACCCCGCGTTTCAAGCATTTTTAAAAATGGAACGATTGGCAGCGGAGGCTTAATTCATGCGACCTGTAGAACGTGGCGATGTACCAATTGATGAAAATGGCAATATTATTCAATTCAAAAAATATGGCGATGCGCGAGAGTCTTTAATCGGGCGGCTCGGTGATTATTGCTCTTACTGTGAAATGCGACATCCAACTCTTGCAGTTGAACATATTCAACCGAAAAGTTTAGAGCCTGCGTTGGAAACAGATTGGAACAATTTTTTGTTAGCCTGTCCCTCGTGTAACAGCAGCAAAGGCGACAAACCGATTAACGCGAGTAATTTTCACCAGTATTTTTGGGCAGATTGTGACAATACTTTTCGTGCTTTTCGATATGAAAAAGACCGTGCGCCACAAGTTGATTTATCGCTAGATGTAAAAAATCAGCAAATTGCTCAAGATACGCTTGAATTGACGGGTTTGGATCGTGAGCCTTTACATCTCAAATTTAGCCGAAGAGATAAACGGTGTGACAAACGTAATGAAGCATGGGCGAAAGCTGAACGAGCAAAATTAAATTTGAGATATGTACCGATTGATGAAATGCGAGAGCAAATTATTGATACTGCTACTAGCACAGGTTTTTGGTCTGTTTGGATGACTGTGTTTGCGGATGACGTTGATATGCGGCAGCGTTTGATTTCAGAATTTCGGGGTACGAGTAAAGAATGTTTCGATGCTGCCACAGAGGCTATTGCTAGAAATGGTGGGCAAATTTGACTATTTCTAATTGAATTATAGAAGCTCTCCTTTATTGAATAGTGTTTGCTTCTTCAGCTCTCCTATTCATCACCATAATTAAAAGGTCGGCAATATCTTCAGCATATTTGAATAATTGCATTTTTTCATCATGGAATAAATGTATTCCAAGTCCTTTACTTAACATGACTTCAAATTGATTGGTAATCAAGATATTACCATCCATAATGATGTCACTCACACTGAGTTCTCGATAGCGTGTAAGTGTTTTACAACATTCATGTGCAAGTGGTGTTAGCTGGACGGCAATATCAGAGTACATATCTTCGGCAATCGATTCATTCAATACAAAGTCGATACCATAAGGGAGTAGTTCAAAACGATACAAAAAAATAGATACATCATTGCCAGCCAAGTTTTTCAAATACTCTCTTTCGTCGGCGGCTTCATAAATACCCTCAATTGCTTTAGGTTCGGAATTAACAACAGGTCGGGTATCAAAAGTAATGCTGATTTCAATCTGTAGATCTAGTTTTCCTAGAATAATAATGAGGCGGTCTAACGTGAACCGTTTTAATTTGGCATTGCGAATCCGAGAAAATTCAGTATGTGAAATACCCGTTAATCTCTCAGCATCACGAGTGGACAGTTTTTTACTATTCATAATTTGAATAATCTTTGAGCAAACCACAGCACGAGCGTGTTCTAATCCAGCATCGCAATGACTATCCGTACTTTTAATCAGTTCAATCAATTTAAAATCGTAATTCATTTTTTGGTGTTAATTTGTAATTCTAGTTTCAGGATATGTTGACATATTTGTCAGAGAATTGCGATTTGAAATTGTTGACAAATTTGTAAATGATTGAGTGAAATGGAAAATGTAATTTAATATACAGAAAATTACATTATCAACAACCGCGCACTACACAAGCCTTCTATTTCCTATCCCCAAAATTTTATGTAATAATTACTCATTCTTAATTACTTTTTATTACATTTATTATGTCCAATCCAACAGGCAGACCCAAACACACCACTGGTCAAGCAATCACTCTCACCGATAAAGAACTCAAACGAGCTGAATCCATTATCGCCTCTGGTCATCATCCTATCCGTAACCAAGCTCT
>CAISXF010000115.1 GCA_903889445.1 uncultured Pseudomonadota bacterium | reverse complement strand
TATGCCAAAAAGCATACTAACGGGCATATCGTTCAAAGAAAACGCTCACTGGATTGTTAATAACACGCTTAGTGTCTACGGTGGCGAATTTTTGTCAAGCTCAAAAATTGACGCAATTTTATGTTTGGTAGTTTAAATGACGTTAGCAAAATGTAATAATGGCATGAAATAAAACACATTTTAATTCACTAAAGTTACAAAACCAACTTGTCATGAATCTCGATTTGGTAAATAGTTTTCTTTTCGACATGTGTCTGTGGCTTATAATAAACGATAATAACCAACAAATTTTAGTCTAACTTGAGGTCAAACATGGCGTTAACACCTCCTATTTTGTTAATTGATGATAATCAGTCGCGCATCCAACAGGTTGAAATTATTTTTCAATTCATGGGGTATCAGGTAAAAACCATTGGCTCTGATAATTACGCCGAGTATTTGCATGAAATCAATCGCGTTTGCAGTGTTTTTATCGGTGAGGGAATTCGTAAACAATTCATGATTATCAATGAAATCGTTGGAATGGCGCGGATTCCAGTCATTTTTATTACCGACGGCAGCGAAGAAATGCCCGTTGAAAGCATTCATGAGAAGTTATTTCATGTTTTACCGTACCCCTTGCATTACGCACAATTAAAGCCGTTACTGGCAAAACTACCCATCAATCGCGCTACCGTTTCAAACCATTTTGCCGCCCCCGAAATACAAAAACTGGTTTTCAATTCGACTGAAAATGCCAACGCTTTGTCACTCGTGGCGACGCGCTTGAAAGGAAATAGCGTTGCGATGATACAAATTCGCAAAATGATTGCTCAAGTGGCGGAATCCGATGCCACTGTTTTAATTTTGGGTGAATCGGGAACGGGAAAAGAAGTCGTCGCTAACGCGCTGCACGATGCGTCGTTACGCAGTTCCAAGCCATTTGTTCCGATTAACTGTGGCGCGATTCCCGCTGAATTATTAGAAAGTGAATTGTTCGGACATGAAAAAGGCGCATTCACGGGCGCATTAAATGCGCGTCAAGGGCGTTTTGAAATGGCAGAAGGCGGCACGTTATTTTTGGACGAAATTGGCGATATGCCGTTGTCGATGCAGGTGAAATTGTTGCGCGTGTTGCAAGAACGGAATTTTGAGCGCGTCGGCGGAAATAAAACCATTTATTGTGACGTGCGCGTGATTGCGGCAACGCATCGACATTTGGAAAATGAAATTAAGCAAAATCGGTTTCGAGAAGATTTATTTTATCGCTTAAATGTTTTTCCGATTGAATTGCCGTCACTCAAAGAACGCGCCGACGATATTCCGATTTTAATCGACGATTTAATCACTCGCATGGCGCAAGCTAATCGAGGTTTTGTGACATTAACGCCGAATGCGTTGGCGACGTTAATGCGTTATGAATGGCAGGGAAATGTGCGCGAATTGGCGAATTTAATTGAACGATTAGCGATTATTTATCCGAGAGGTTTGGTTGATGTCGATGATTTGCCAGAAAAATTCAAACAATACCGCGTTGAAATTGACCCTGAAAATACCGAAGAAATTGACGTGTCTGAAATTCTGACAGCAGAAATTAAAGTTCGTCCTGAATTTGTCGAAAACCTGACGCGGACAACGTCTGCTGAAATGCAAGATTTGATGCGCCATCATGAATACGTTCCCGAAACGGTTACGCAATTGCCCGAAGAAGGGATTGATTTGAAAGAATATCTGAACACGATGGAAGTGGATTTAATTCGCCAAGCGTTAGATGAATGTAACGGTGTCGTCGCACATGCCGCAAAACGCTTGAATATGCGCCGCACAACGTTAGTTGAAAAACTGCGTAAATTTGATTTACAGCGTTAAATTATGTTCACGTCGTGTTTTTGACGATTAAGTCATTTTTGATGGCATCGATTGTGCTTGTATAAATACTAACACGCCCTGATTAGAGAGAACCACAATGAGTGACATCCGCATTGCATCCGCCTTAGATCAAATACGCAATTTATCCGTTGCCGCTGGCAGCAAAGTTCCCGAAGTGCCGTCTGAAGGCATCGATTTTGGCTCGTTATTAAAACAAGCTATCAATGATGTGAACGAGAAACAGGCAATTTCTGGACAAATGAAAGCAGCTTTTGAAGGCGGCGATAAAACCATGAATCTCGCTGAAGTGATGGTTGCATCACAAAAATCCGACGTTTCATTTAAAGCCATGTTGCAGGTCAGAAACAAATTAGTTGAAGCCTACAAAGATGTTATGAACATGCCCATGTAATCCAAAACCACTGTGATTAGACAATGAGTGAACAAAATAGTACCAACCCGCTCACTGCTAACAGTGGCGCGGAATTAACAACGGAAGCAGGCTCTCCAGGCTTTATGTCTGGTTTGAATATAGACGGGCATCCTGCTATTAGAGGACTTGCGAAATTAACGATGGCTCGCCAAGTCGCCATTATGCTAGGTCTAGCATTAAGTGTGGCGATTGGTATTGCCGTCGTTTTATGGTCGCAAGATGCCAATTACGCGCGACTTTATACCGAATTAAATGACAAAGACACGGGCGAAATTCTCGATGCGTTGAACGCCCAAGGCGTGAAATACAAAATCGAGGAAGGCGGCAGCATTATGGTGTTAGCCGATAAAGTAAACGATTTAAAAATCAAACTCGCCGCGCAAGGTTTACCAAAAAGTAATAGTTTAGGTTATGAATTACTCGACAAAGAACAAAGTTTTGGCACGAGTAAAAGTGCTGAATTGTCACGTTTTCAACGGGCATTAGAAGGCGAAATTACCCGCACCATTATGTCGATTCAAAGTGTGAAATCGGCGCGAGTTTTATTAGCTTTGCCTGTGCAATCGGTGTTTGTACGCGAACGTAAAAAACCGAGCGCGTCTGTGATTGTGCATTTGTATCAAGGTCGTTCGTTGGACAAAGGGCAAGTCGAAGCGATTGTTCATTTAGTCGCGTCTAGCGTGCCACAACTCGATGCGGATCACGTTACGGTCGTGGATTACAAAGGGCAATTATTAAATACCCGTTCGGAATCGAACACCGCGAATTTGACCGCCAATCAATTCGATTACAAAACCAATATCGAAGAACATTTAATGCACCGCATTGAAAACATTTTGTCGCCGTTAGTTGGAGCAGAATCCATGCGCGTCCAAATTTCAGCTGACGTAGATTTCACTGAAACTGATAAAACGCAGGAAATGTTTAACCCTGATTTACCGGCGTTACGCAGTGAACAAACCACGGACGAACATAATAAAGAAAATCCCCAAGGTGTTCCAGGGGCGTTGACCAATCAACCGACACCGGCTGGCGCGGCGATTGAAGCGATTCCACCTGCCCAACCGAATTCAATTGCCGTAGATACAACCGGCAAACAAGGTTACGGCTCTAAAACCGCCACGCGCAATTATGAATTAGATAAAACCATTACGCACACGCGCTTGGCTTCGGGTTTATTAAGACGTTTATCGGTCGCGGTTGTGGTGGATGATAGACACATTACCCAAACTGAAGGCGCAGCAAAAGCACAACCTTACGCCCAAGAAGATTTAAATCGGTTCAACGATTTAGTGAAACAAGCCGTTGGATTTGACAGCGGGCGCGGCGATGCAGTGACGGTGACAAACGTGAGTTTCCGAGGCGCGGATTTAGATTCACTGCCTGAATTACCGTTGTGGAAAGAAGTTTGGTTTATCGAGTTGATGAAACAAGTGGTGGCGGTTTTAGCAATTTTGTTCCTGATTTTCGGTGTATTACGTCCCACCATTCGCGGTTTAATGGCGAAAGACGAAGCCGAAAAACGGGCAATTCTCGAAGCCGAAGAACAAGCGCGTGCCGCAGCATTATTGGCTGCTGGATTTATTCTGGATGGTGACGGTTCCCCGTTATCACTCACCGAAGATGAACAACATAAAATTGACGAATTGTTGGAATCAATGGAATTACCTAAAACATATCAAAATCGTTTGGATTATCTGAAACGTTTAGTAGATGAAGATCCGAAAGTCGTTGCTCAAGTACTAAAATCATGGATTAGAAAAGATGTCTAATGCCCCCGAAATTTTAATGCGTTATGCGGATAAAGCCGCTGTTTTGCTACTGGCTGTTGGCATGGATAAAGCTGCCTTTGTTTTAAAACAAATGAACCCACGCGAAGTGCAAGCCGTTTGTGCCGCCATGGCAAATATGGGCGACATCAATGTGCAATTGATTGAAGATATTCTGGAAGAATTTATTCACGATGTAAAAACACAGACGGCTTTGGGCATGAATTCTGACGATTATATTCGTACCGTTTTGGTGAATGCACTCGGGGCGGACAAAGCGAATAGTATTTTGGATCGTATTTTCCAAGGCGGTAGTTCTAAAGGGATTGAACAGCTTAAATGGCTCGATTCTCACTCAATTGCCGATATGATTCGCGCCGAACATCCGCAAATTATCGCCACATTATTGTCGTTAATGGATCCCGAACAAGCAGCGGAAGTGGTTATGTATTTTGGTGAAGCGACGCGAGCCGATTTAATGATGCGTATCGCCACGATGCAAGGCATTCAACCTCAAGCATTGCGCGAATTAGATCAAGTTTTGGAGAAGCAATTGACTCGCTCAGATAACGCGAAATCTACTAGTTTAGGTGGTGTGGAAACGGTGGCTAGTATTTTGAACTTCATGGAATCAGCGGCAACCGAAATGGTGATGAATGAAATCACCGAGCAACGCGCCGAATTGGCACAAGAAATTCAAGAAAAAATGTTTACGTTTGACGACCTTATTGACATTGATAATCGTGGAATGCAAACGCTGTTGCGCGAAGTACCAACGGGCAACTTGCTCTTAGCATTGCGTGGCGTAGATGATGCGTTGAAAGAGAAAATTTTCTCGAATATGTCGAAACGCGCGGCTGAAATGTTACGCGACGATTTAGATGCTTCGCCGCCTGCGAAACTCAGTGATGTAGAACAATCACAGAAAGATATTTTGTCCATTGCGAAACGTTTATCAGAATCCGGTGAAATCAATATAGGCGGTGGTGGTGATGAGTTTGTCTAATCGTCCCCGTTTTTCGGCTACTGAATTAGAGTCGTTACGATTGTGGGCGACTCCTTACTTCAACGAGGAAGACAAGCCTCAGGAAATTATTACGTCTGAAGAAATAATAATTGAAGAAGTCGAACCGCCTGCGCCAACTTTGACCGTTGAAGAAATTGAAGCGATTCAGCAGCAAGCGTACGCGGAAGGCTTGGCATTAGGTAAACAAGAAGGTTTTCAAGCCGGTTTTGTTGACGGTTCAAAAAAAGGGTATGACGAAAATGTGCATCTGATTGAAGTACGGACAACGCAATTAGTGAATTTACTCGAATCGTTAAGTACGCCGTTTAAATTACTTGACGAAAATGTGGAGCGGGCGTTGGCGGATTTATCCATCAAAATCGCCAAACAAATTTTGCATCGAGAAATTGAATTGGATTCGGGGCAAGTTATCGCCGCTGTGAAAGCCGCCATTGCGGCGTTGCCGATTGCTTCTCAAAAAGTGACCGTGGTTTTGCATCCTGAAGACGCGGACGTGGTGCGAGTGGTGTTGGGTTTAGACGATACGCCGTCGAATTGGATAATTATAGAAGACGCGACTATCACGCGCGGCGGCTGCAAAATCGATACCGAAATTTCACACGTTGATGCGACCATTGAAAGTCGTTTGGATGCGGTGTTGGAAACGATGTTTGGCGATGATTTTGTGCCAGAAATTTCGAGTGCTGGAGTTCTATTATGATTCCCAAGGCGAACCGTTCCGATATTTGGTTAAATCGTTTGAAGCCCTACACCGAACGCGCCAATATACCGCACGATTTAATTGTCGAAGGAAAATTGTCGCGCATGGTGGGTTTGACTTTGGAAGCGATTGGCTGTCGCGCGGCGATTGGTTCGCGTTGCGAAATCGAAACTAAAAATGGACGCAGAATTGAAGCCGAAGTCGTCGGTTTTTCGGGTTCAAAAGTTTTTTTAATGCCAACCGCTGAAGTTCACGGTTTAGAACCGGATTGCCGCGTGATTCCAATGGGCAAAAACAGTTTGGCAAAAGTCGGATTTGGTTTATTAGGGCGCGTGTTAGATGGCGCGGGCAATGCGTTAGATGACAAAGGTCCTTTGCGAACGACCGCTCAAGTTTCATTAACCGGTACGCCGATTAACCCGTTAACGCGCAAGCCGATTCGGGAACCGTTGGATGTCGGCGTGCGAGCGATTAACGCGATTCTTGCCGTTGGACGCGGACAGCGAATGGGTTTATTCGCCGGAACCGGTGTCGGTAAAAGTATTTTGCTGGGCATGATGACCAAATTTACCAACGCCGATATTGTCGTGGTGGCATTAGTCGGCGAGCGTGGACGAGAAGTCAACGAATTTGTGTTGAAAATTCTCGGCGAAGAAGGTTTGAAACGGGCGGTGATTATCGCCAGTCCAGCGGATTGTCCACCGTTAATGCGGGTTCATGGCGCGTTATTAGCGACCAGTATTGCGGAGTATTTCCGCGATCAAGGCAAAGACGTTTTATTGTTGATGGATTCTCTCACTCGTTTCGCACAAGCGCATCGAGAAATTGCTTTAGCGATTGACGAACCGCCTGCCACGAAAGGTTATCCGCCATCGGTATTTGCAAAATTACCGCATTTGGTTGAACGTGCGGGCAATGCGGACGAGGGTGGCGGTTCGATTACTGCTTTTTATACCGTTTTGGCGGAAGGTGACGATAATAATGATCCGATTGCCGATGCCGCGCGAGGCGTTTTAGACGGACATATTGTGTTGTCACGCAGTTTGGCGGAATCGGGGCATTTTCCCGCGATTGATATTGAAGCGTCCGTCAGCCGCGTGATGCCGGATATTGCCGATGCCAATCATTTGAAATTGGCGCGTGATTTACGCCGTTTATATTCCCTTTATCAGCAAAACAAAGATTTAATCAGTGTGGGCGCGTATCAACCTGGTTCGGATCCCCGCATCGATAAAGCGATTGAAAAGTACCCTGCTATTCTGGAATTTTTACAGCAAGACATGGAAGAATCGGTCGGTATCGGTCGAAGTTTGCATGAACTCGAATTGTTATTGAATTTACGTTAAAACGAGGTCGTCATGAAAAGATCAAAACGATTACAAGTGATTGTAGATATTAAAGCCAATCAAGAACAAAAAGCATTGGAAACGTTGGGGCAATCGCAACGCCAACATACACAAATGAAAGGGCAGGTTGACGGATTGACGGTTTATCGCAAAGATTATGTTGATAAATGTAATGCGTTTGCGCGGGAAGGCGTGCAAGTGTCGCGGTTAATTGAATTCCGCTCGTTTATTGATAAGCTCGATGTGGCGATTGTGGGTCAAGAACGGGTGCTAAACCACATGGAACATGATGTGCAAGCCAAACGTCGTATGTGGGAAACCATGCACCGAGGCACGCAATCCATTCAAAAAGTGCGTGAATCAGCGTTAAAAATCGAACAAAAACAAGAAAATAAGCGCGAACAATCTGAACAAGACGAACACGCTTCCCGTTTAGGGCGCAAAAAATCCATCAACGCTAGCTCCGTTTAATCGCACTGAATAACACAAAACGAAGGTTACTTTTATGATTACCACAACAGCTTCTCCAGCGACTACGCTACTTACAACGAATTTAACACCAACCATTGACAGTTCGATGATGGTATCTCCCACTGCTGTCGCTGGTGCGCCGGTGCTTGAAGGCTTTTCAACGATGTTGACGGCACAATTAAATTTACTGGCACAACCGTCAATGAACGTGGCAATGTTAACTGCGCCAACACCGGCGATGCTTGCGGGGATTGCGACGACAATGACTGCGCCTGTTGTGACGAATGAACTCACACCAACATTGACAGATGCCACGCTGGACATAAGTGCGCCGACAGCATTTTTAACAACGTCAACCACCACTAACCTGACATCGATTAACCCAACATTAACAAATGGTTCGCCGACAATAACTGCGCCCAGTTTGCAGCAAAATACGGTCAACACGACGAATACTCAATTGATTACGGCTACTGCAAATGCGCCTGTTGCAACCGCTGTAACTACGATGAGTGCGAAAGATACCGCGATTTTATCGACCGTAACCGATACGCTTAAATTTATTGCGTCGGGTGCTAAATTAGGCGACATATTACCAGCTGGGCAAACAGTGCAATTACCGACGGCAAATTCAGCGTCCCAATTAACACAACAAAGTATGCAAACGGCAGTTCAACAAGCGGTTACAAATACACCGGTTGTTGCGGCACCTGTTCAAATCGTAGTTGCTCAACCGCAAAATTCGATTGACACGCCGGTTGTCACTGCTCCTGTTCAAACGGCGATTGTTCAACCAGAAAATTCGATTGAAACGCAGGTTAGCACGACTTTCGTTCAAACCGTGGTCGCTCAAGCACCAAATTCGATTGATGCGCCGGTTGTCATGGCTCCTGTTCAAACCGTGGTCGCTCAACAGCAAACGCCAGTTGTAATGGCTACGCCAATAAAAACGCCCGTTGTGACAATGCCCGCACAACCACCGGTTGTCATTGCTGCGTCAATTGAAACGCCAGTTGGCACGACAACCGTTCAAACTACAGTTGCTCAAGCACTAGTTCAAGCACCTGGAATTGAAACACCGGTTGCTCAAGCACTAGTTCAAGTGTCTGAAATGGCAACGCCGGATACTCAAGCACTAGTTCAAGCACCTGGAATTGAAACACCGGTTGCTCAAGCACTAGTTC
>CAISXF010000114.1 GCA_903889445.1 uncultured Pseudomonadota bacterium | reverse complement strand
TATAATATACTATTCAATTACAAAAAACATGTGCAGAAAATTTCTTTCGCCCCAAAAGTCGCTTAATTTTTTGCCCTGATTACGATTGATGGATTATCTTTTAATTTGGCAATGCAAAATCAGTCACAGCGTCAATGATTCGTTATAATGCACCGCACGTTAGAATAAAAATAAATTAAAATCCTTTCACCAACTTATAAGAATAAAAAAATGTTTGAAATAGAATACGAATTCCGCGAAGAAGATTTAATCCACTTTAATGAAGTACAGTTCACTCGAAACGAAGACATCCAAAGCAACATTCGCAAAAATCGCTGGCTGGTACCGGCAGTGATGGCGTTGATTGGTGGCTTTTATTATTTTTATTACAGCGACATCAATTCTGCCGCGTACATCGTTGCGATTGCGGGGTTGTGGGGTTGGTTATCGCCCAAAGTGATGATGTTAGATTTGCGCCGCCAAATTCTCGCCAATTATTCTTACAAAGAAAAAAATGCGATGTTTGGCATGTACACGCTCACGATTGACCCCGCACAACCGCAGCATTTGTTGGAAAAATCTCCCAGCGGCAAACACAAAATGTTGTGGTCGGATTTGGTGCGCGTGGAATACAGCAAGCATTACGTCTACATTTACATCAGTTTGGCGACGGCGTTAGTCATTCCGCTCGAAACCGTGAAAAAAGGTGACGTAAAAGCGTTTGCCAAACAAGCGGAACAAATGATTGAACGGGCAGCGTAAATAAAATTTATGTTAAATTTCAGAAATATCACGCTTCGACGCGGCACACGAGTTTTATTTTCTAACGCTTCGTTCACGTTGCATAACGGGCAAAAAGTGGGTTTCACTGGCGCAAATGGCGCGGGTAAATCCAGTTTGTTTGCGATGGTGAAAAATGAATTGCACGCCGATGAAGGCGATTTCACCATGCCGCCCGATTTGGCGATTGCTCACGTTGCCCAAGAAATGCCAGCGGTCGAATGTTCTGCGCTCGATTACGTCATGGATGGCGATGTGGAATTGCGCCAATTAGAACAAAAATTAAAAATCGCCGAAGAAAATCACGACGGTTTGAAACAAGCCGAATTGCACGCGGCGTTAGACGTGATTAGCGGTTACAGCGCGGCTTCACGCGCGGCGCGATTGTTGGACGGTTTGGGTTTCACTGCGCCCAAAATGCAAGATTCTGTCAGTTCATTTTCGGGCGGCTGGCGAATGCGGCTGAATTTGGCGCAAGCGTTAATGTGTCGCTCGGATGTTTTGTTGCTCGACGAACCTACGAACCATTTGGATTTGGACGCGGTTTTGTGGTTACAAGATTGGCTCGGACATTACACGGGAACGTTGTTGTTAATTTCGCACGACCGTGATTTTCTCGACACAATTACCGATCACATTGTCCACATTGAACAAGGGCAAGCCGAAATTTATACCGGCAATTATTCGGCATTTGAGCGAATGCGTGCCGAAAAACTCGCGCAACAACAATCATCGTATCAAAAACAACAGCGCGAAATTGCTCACATTCAAAGTTTCGTGACGCGATTCAAAGCGCAAGCCACGAAAGCGCGTCAGGCACAAAGTCGGATTAAAGCGTTGGAACGAATGGAATTGATTTCGATGGCGCACGTTGATTCGCCGTTTAATTTTACCTTTCCCGCGCCGAAAAAAATGCCGAATCCCTTGTTGACGTTGGACGAGGTGACGATTGGTTATGAACACAAAATCATTTTGCCGAATATCAGTTTGTCGATTGCGGCAGGCGATAGAATTGGTTTACTCGGTTCAAATGGCGCGGGAAAATCCAGTTTATTAAAAACGTTGGTGGGAGAATTGCCGCCGTTATTGGGCAAACGCTTGGAAGCCGATGCGTTAAATATCGGCTATTTCGCGCAACATCAACTTGAACAATTGCATCTGGATGAAAATCCGTTGTGGCATTTTCAACAAATCGACAAGCAAGCGACTGAAAAAGAATTGCGTAATTTTCTAGGCGGTTTTGATTTTTGTGGCGATAAAGTTGTGGAAGCGGTGAAGCCGTTTTCGGGCGGTGAAAAAGCGCGTTTGGTTTTGGCGATATTGGTTTATAAAAATCCGAATTTATTGTTGCTCGACGAACCGACTAACCATTTGGATTTGGATATGTGTCATGCGTTGAGCGTGGCGTTGCAGGATTTTCAAGGCGCGATGGTGGTGGTGTCGCACGACAGACATTTATTGCGTTCCGTCACGGACACGTTGTTGCTGGTGGCAAATGAAAAAGTCGTGCCGTTCGATGGCGATTTGGACGATTACCGCGCGTGGCTGACCGAACAAAAACGCAATAATGACGCGACGAATTCACCCGATAAAACGGACAATGTATCGCGCAAAGATCAACGCAAACTCGATGCCGAACGTCGCCAAAAACAAAAACCGTTGCTCGACGCGCTGAAAAAATCCGAAGCAATAATGGAAAAGTATCACGTCGAACAACGTGATTTAGAAGCGCAACTCGCGGACACAGAAATTTATGCCGACAGCGAAAAATCACGTTTACGAACCGTTTTAGAACGAAAAGTACAGATCGACAAAGCCTTAGAAGACGCGGAATTAACGTGGTTAGATTTACAAGAACAAGTTGATGCTTACGCTGACAACGTGGATTAACAGTAAGAGCCACAATAACTAAAAACTTCCATTGATTACTTTCTAACTTATGACTTTACGGAAAATTTTCACCACAACGTGCGTGCTGTTAAGCGTCGCTTGTTCAACTACGCCGATTAAACCAGAAACCTCTGCGCCTAAAAACAAAGATACTTTTGAAAGTTGGAATCGCGGCGTGCAATCGTTTAACGAAGGCTTGGACGCGGCGATTTTAAAACCTGTTGCGAAAGGTTATCAGTGGGTTGCGCCCGCCATTGTTGAAAAAGGCGTGACCAATTTCTTCAATAATATCGACGACATCGGCGTGACGGTGAACGATTTATTGCAATTCAAAATGACGCAAGGCGGCATGGACGCGAGCCGTTTTATTGTAAATACCACGGCGGGCGGTTTGGGCGTTTTCGATGTGGCTGAAATGATTGATTTGCCGAAACATAACGAAGATTTTGGGCAAACTCTGGGATTTTGGGGCGTGCCGTCGGGTGATTATTTAATGTTGCCACTTTTAGGGCCAAGTTCACCGCGTGAAGCCGTGGGTTTGTTGGGCGACGCGCTGTTGAATCCGTTTAGTTACACATTTCTTTTTGGTGGTGGCATTGCAATGACAGCGGCGACTTCCAGCCTGAATGCGTTGGATGCGACAAATACGCGGGCGAATTTAATGGGAACGGAAAAAATGATTAACGAAGCCGCGACAGACAAATACAGTTTCATCAAAAATGCTTATCAGCAACGCCGCGATTATTTGGTTCACGATGGCAATGTTCCTGCCGAAGATGATATTGATTTGATAGACGATGACCAATCGTCAACGGGTTCAAAGCCTGCGCCGAAAAATTTTGCTCCGTCAAAAAATGCTCCCACATCAAAATTGCCGTTGTCTTCCCTACCAAAAACGGGCGGTTTGCCACCCGTCATCAATAATTCTCGTCATTTCTTAGAATTGAGCGCACCTAAATGAACACGTTTTCCCGTTTGAAATTCGCCGCATTTCTCTTTGCATTATTGGCGTTTAGTCCTGTCGCACACAGCAAAGACGGGCATTTTTTAGTTTTAAATTATCACGATATTATTGACGAAGAAGACATCGTTGCACCGTTTGACCGAATGGAAGTTAATAAACATTTTTTGGAAGATCAATTCGTTTGGCTGAAAAAAAATGATTACAGCGTTGTGAGCGTTCAAGCTGTTTTAGACGCGGCAGCGGGAAAATCGCCATTGCCAGAAAAAGCGGTTTTGTTAACGTTCGACGACGGTTATTTGAGTTTTTACAGCAAAGTTTTTCCGCTGCTGAAAAAATATCATTATCCAGCGACGGTTGCGCTGGTCGGAACGTGGATGGATGGTCACGTTACCGCTGACGAACCAGGGAAACCGTTAATGAATTGGGATCAAGTCCGTGAAGTCGCAAAATCTGGTTTGGTTGAAATCGCGTCACACACTTACGATTTACACAACGGCATTGTTGGCAATCCGCAAGGTAATACGCAAGCTGCCGCCGTTACTCGTTTGTACGATGACCCGATGTTGGTGTACGAAACCGACGGACAATATCAAGCGCGAATTCACGCCGCGATGTCTAAAAGTGCCGAGTTTATTTTTCAACACGCTGGCATTCGTCCGCGCGTCATGGTGTGGCCTTATGGCGAATACAACGAAATTTCCATTGCCGAGGCAAAAGAAGCGGGAATGACGATTACGATGGGTTTGGTCGATGGGTTTAATACGTTGGCGAATTTAGATGTTTTGCACCGATTGATTATTGTCGATGATCCAAAAGTTGAAAAATTCGCTGAAATTGTAACGGGTTTGCGCGTGGAACAGCATCTTCGAGTGGCTCATGTTGATATGGATTATTTGTACGACAAAGACCCCGAACAAACGGAAAAAAATATCGGCAGTTTGGTTCAACGCATTAAAGATATGCACATCAACACCGTGTATTTACAGGCTTACGCAGACCCAGACGGTGACGGAAATGCCGAAGCGTTGTATTTTCCGAATCGTCATTTGCCTGTTAAACAGGATTTATTTAATCGCGTTGCGTGGCAATTGAAAAAACGCGCCGCCGTTCGAGTTTATGCGTGGTTGCCGATGATGGCGTATCAAGGCGACGACATTGATGAATCGTGGTACGTTCAAGAATGGCGCGACGGAAAAGCACAAGACTCGACGCATATTTACAAACGTTTATCACCATTCAATTCGGAAGCGCGTCAATTTGTCGCTGAAATTTATGAGGATTTAAGCAAATACTGCAATTTTGACGGCATACTTTTTCATGATGATGGCATTTTGTCTGATTTTGAAGATGTTTCACCGAAAGCGTTGGCGTACGGCAAACAAGTTTGGGGGATTTCGGATGACGTGAATCAATTGCGTGCGACCAGTAAAAATCGTTTGGAATGGGCAAAACACAAAACCGAATTGATGGCGCAATTCACTGACGAATTAACCAATCGCGTGCGTTTTTATCGTCCCGCTATTCAAACGGCTCGCAATTTTTACGCGCTGCCTTTGCTCGAACCGTACAGCGAAGAGTGGTACGCGCAATCGTTTAAATCGTTTTTGACGCATTACGATTATGTGGCGATTGAAGCGATGCCGTTTATGGAAGAAGCGAAAAATCCGAATCAATGGCTGACGGACTTGGTGAAAGCGGCGGCAAAAGAACCGAACGGTTTGAAAAAAACGGTGTTTGAGTTGCAAGCCGTAAATTGGAAAAATCAGCAAAAAATCTCGAGCAATATCTTTGTCGAACAGTTGAATTTATTGAAAAAATTGGGCGCAAAACACATCGGTTATTATCCTGATAACGTGTACGAAAATCAGCCACGTTTGGAGGATTTGAAGCAACATTTTTCGTTACCCGAACTGCAATAATAAGAACGAAATCAAGCCAGTTAAGTCCCGTTGATGTTGACTTTGCTGGCTTGAAAAGTAGAATGAATCGTTTTTTTATCACAAAATTTTTATTTTATTACACATAGGAAAAACTCCATGAGCCACACTTTATATTCAGCAAATGTACAACGTGTACAACGCTGTGAATTAGCTGTTCCCGGCACCAGTCCAGAAATGTTTGAAAAAGCATTAAAAAGCGGCGTGGATTTTATCTTTTTAGATTTGGAAGATGCGGTTGCGCCTGATGATAAATTACGCGCTCGTAAAAATGTGATTCAAGCGATTAACGATTTGGATTGGAAAGGTCACGGCATCACGGTTTCGGTTCGTATTAACGGTTTGGATACGCAATATATGGTGCGTGACGTAGTCGATTTGGTCGAACAAGCGGGCAGTAAAATCGACACGATTTTGATTCCAAAAGTGGGCGTTTATTCTGATGTTTATATGGTTGAAGCGATGTTGAACCAATTGGAAACGCAACAAGGTTTGAAAAACAAAATCGGCATTGAAGCGTTAATTGAAACTGCGTTGGGCATGGCGAACGTGGAAGATATTGCGAAACAAGGCGCGTTGGGCGGACGTTTAGAAGCGTTGCATTTTGGCGTGGCGGATTATGCGGCGAGTAATCGTGCTAGAACTGTGAACATTGGCGGCTTGAATCCTGATTATCCTGGCGATCAATGGCATTTTGCGTTGAGCAGAATGACGGTTGCGTGTCGTGCTTACGGTTTGCGCCCAATTGATGGTCCGTTTGGCGATATTAAAGATCCCGAAGGTTACATTTTAGGTGCGAAACGTGCGGCGGCGTTGGGTTGCGAAGGAAAATGGGCAATTCATCCGTCACAAATTGCGTTGGCAAACGACGTTTTCACGCCACCTGAATCCGAAGTCACAAAAGCGAAACGTATTTTAGAAGCCTTAAAAGAAGCCGCTGCACAAGGTAAAGGCGCGGCAGCGTTAGATGGTCGTTTAATTGACGCAGCTTCGGAACGAATGGCAAATAACGTTGTTCGTGCAGCTGAAGCGATTGCGGCAAAAACGCGCTAAATCACAATCTTAATTGCTAAAAACGGTACTAAATTAAACAAATAAGTGCCGAGTTTGTAAAAAGCCATCCCTGCATAGTGAATGGTGTCGAATTTTTCTTCCGACAATTTAAACCATTTGCTGTGCAATCGAAACAGCCCATCGTGACAAAATATGAACACCAAAAACCATACTGTCACGATGCTCAAGTTAATGACAGTTGCCCAGCCTAAAAGACTACTCAAAATGTTGATTGTCATGTCGTTCTCCAAAGTTGTTTAGAAGGCTTTATAATGCCCGTTGGTTTATACCAGTTATTTATTTCAATACAAGAGGAAAAAAATGGATATTCATGAATATCAAGCCAAAGAATTATTAAGTGGCTACGGCGTAAAAATCGCTGAAGGTGGTTTAGCCTACAGCCCCGAAGATGCGGTACAACGCGCCAGAGAAATCGGCGGTAACGTTTGGGTGGTAAAAGCGCAAATTCATTCGGGCGCACGCGGCAAAGCAGGCGGCATCAAAGTTTGCAAAACGCACGACGAAGTTGAAGCCGCTGCTGAAGCGTTACTCGGCAAAAAATTAGTCACGCATCAAACCGGCGCGGCTGGCAAAATTTGTAACCGTTTGTACATCGAAGCGGGAACAGACATTGCCAAAGAATTGTATTTTTGCTTTTTGGTAGACCGCGTTTCTGAAAAAATTGTCATGGTTGGTTCGCAAGAAGGCGGCATGGACATTGAAGAAATCGCCGCGACAAATCCTGATGCAATTGTAAAAATTGAAATCGAACCGGCTGTGGGTTTACAGGATTTTCAAGCGCGTGAAATGGCGTTTGCGTTAGGTTTGGATGCGTCGTTAATCAGTCACGCGGTCAAAACCATGAAAGGTTGTTACCGCGCGTTGCGTGATTTAGATGCGAATATGATTGAAATCAACCCATTAACCATCACTGGCAGCGGCGAATTGATTGCGCTCGATGCCAAAATGGGTTTTGATGAAAATGCGTTATTCCGTCGTCAAAAAATCGCTGAATTACGCGATAAAACGCAAGAAGACCCACGCGAAACGGCGGCGGCTGATCGTGGTTTAAGCTACGTTGGTTTAGACGGTGACATCGGTTGCATGATTAACGGCGCGGGTTTAGCAATGGCGACAATGGACATGATTAAATTGGCGGGTGGTGAACCTGCGAATTTCTTGGACGTTGGCGGTGGCGCGTCGGCTGAACGCACTGAAAAAGCGTTCCGTTTGGTGTTAGCTGATACCAATGTTAAAGCGATGTTGGTCAACATTTTCGCAGGGATTAACCGTTGCGATTGGATTGCAGAAGGCGTGGTGCAAGCGGTCAGAAAAATCGACATGAAAGTGCCGTTGATTGTACGTTTGTCTGGCACAAACGTTGAAGAAGGTCGTCGGATTATCGCGGAAAGTGGTTTACCGATTATTACCGCTGAAACCTTAGCCGAAGCCGCTGAAAAAGCGGTTGCCGCACGCAATCAAGTTGTCGCCAATCAAGCTGCAGGAGCATAAACAATGGCAATTTTTATTAACGAAACCACCCGCATTATTGTTCAAGGTTTTACGGGCAAAATCGGCACATTCCACGCCCAAGACATGATTAACTACGGTTCCAACGTGGTCGGCGGCGTAACTCCAGGAAAAGGCGGACAACGACATTTAGACCGTCCCGTTTTCAATACCGTCAAAGAAGCCGTTGAATTGGCAGGCGCAGAAGCGAGCATTATTTTTGTACCGCCAGCGTTTGCGGCGGATTCGATTATGGAAGCGGCAGACGCGGGCATTAAATACTGCGTGGCAATTACCGACGGCATTCCGACTCAAGACATGATGACGGTGAAAAGTTATTTACGTCGTTTCCCCGTCGAAAAACGCATGGTTTTAACAGGCCCAAATTGCGCGGGAACGATTAGCCCCGAACGTGCAATGCTCGGCATTATGCCTGGTCATATTTATATGCGCGGTAATGTTGGCGTGGTGGGGCGTTCAGGCACGCTCGGTTATGAAGCCGCCGACCAAATGAAACGTTTAGGCATTGGTATTTCAACGTCTGTGGGCATTGGTGGCGACCCGATTAACGGCAGTTCGCACCGTGATATTTTTGAACAATTTGAGCAAGACGACGAAACCAAAGTCATTTTGATGATTGGTGAAATCGGCGGCCCGCAAGAAGTCGATGCGGGGATTTTTGCTCAAGCGAATATGAAAAAACCTGTGATTGCGTATATTGCAGGTTTGACTGCGCCAGAAGGTCGTCGAATGGGTCACGCGGGGGCGATTATTTCGTCAGCGGGTGAAAGTGCGGCGGAAAAAGTTGCGATGTTGCGTGATTTAGGCGTAACGATTTGTCCAACGCCTGCGGCGATGGGTGAAACGGTGGCGATGGTTTTGGCTGGGTTGAAGTAGGTTTAAATTTTAAAAAAGCGAAGATGTGAAAATGTCTTCGCTTTTTTGTAAGAACTGATTTTTTAACATTGAGGAATTAACATGAACACATATTGGTTAGCTGTAGACACAGACCATTCAAGTTATCTTGAATTGAAATATAGAAAAGTTGTTGCTCAAGGTTGGAGTGGCTTAGGTGATTTGGTTTCATTAAAACCTTTTCATCCAAATCACAAAAAACAATTCATTCAAAACATTCAGGTACTTGGAGACATTTCATATAACGGTGCGGATTGGTGGAAAAATAAAGACCGAAATGCAAAAAGATGTCCGTTTGTTATTTACAATCTTATGAAATTAAAAAAAGGAGATTTAATTGTTGCTTTAGAAGGGCGAACAGTTAAAGGGGTATGTCAAATGCCTTCAAATAGTTTGGATTTACCTTCAAATGATTTAGTTGGATCATATCGGTTTGATAAAGGCTTTGAATATGCTCATACGGTTGGCTTTGGAGCTAAATGGATAGATTGGAATGAAGGTATATTTGGATTTACTCCCACTGCACCATCAAAAGGTGTGCTTGGTGTCAAAAATTTGAGAAATGACAGGGACGCGGTGATTAAGGCTTGGGAAGCCCATCAAAATCCTCAACCTCATATTTAAAAAACAAAAAACTGCGACTTTTTAAAGTCGCAGTTTTTATTTATGAATTGTCTTTGTTAGAGCATTACTTGTGTAGCACCACTACAGACAGTTGTATCGCTTAGTTTTTCCACAGATTCGTTTATTTTGGTAAATTGGTTCAGAGCTTGTATTTCCTTTTTTTAAAGTAGCTGCTGAATTTACACTTTTCGATTGAACAGATAAATCACCAGCATTTACGCTAGAAACTACAAACAACAATCCAAATAAAAGTGGTGTAATAATTTTTTTCATAAACTTCTCCAGATTTAAAACCTCAAATTAAGGTCAGTAAATTCTAAAGTTGCCTTGAAGTCGCTACAATGACAAAAAAATGGTTGAACTACTCAAATTTATGGTGATTTATGAAAGTTAGGAGAAAAATGAGCATTCTTCGAGAATCAAAAGGCATTTCACAAGCAGAAATGGCTGAAAAGTTAGATGTTGATGTGAATACTTACGCCAGAATTGAACGCGGCGAAACGAATGTTTTACATCCTAAATTATCCAAAATTGCCGAATTTTTAAATGTTGATGTTCTTGATTTGTTAGCAGATGACAAAAATGTTTATTTAGTTTCAGAAAGTAACAATAACAGCACCAGTTGTGTGATTGGTTCATCAGCCGAAATCGGTTTTGAAATTCAAAAATTAAAATCTGAAGTAAAATTTCAACAAGAAATAATGGAATTACAAAAGCGGGACATTGCACGTTTGGAAGAAATCGTTGCGTTGATGAAAAAATCTGGAGATTTCAACTAATGCGTTACACAATCAAAGCACAACAAATGCGGGGAAATTATGAACACACAACAATCTAACGCAAATACCGCTCACAGCCTTTACGCACTTTACGAAACATTGCCCGATACGATTCAACGCGCCTTTCTTGAAGAATTATGGCAAAAGAAAAGCCAAGAACTTGAAGACCTCGCGTTTTATTTGGATTGCAAACAAGCCAAAGACGAAAACGAATTTTTAAGCGAAAACGAAGCGCAAGCGTTTATTAAAAGTTTGGCGCAATGAAAATTGAAATCACGAAACGATTTGTCAAAGACACGCAAAAAATCACTGACAAACGGATTCTGTTAAAAATTCAGCAAGTTTTGCTTGATGCACAGAAAATTGAAAGTTTGATTAGCCTGAGTGATTTAGAAGAAATGTCGGGGTATCCCAGTTTTTACCGCATCAAATTCGATTACCGTTATCGGATTGGAATTTATTTTGAGAATGAAACAATCCAGTTTTTGCGCGTCGGTAGTCGTGAAAGTTTTTACAAGAAATTTCCGTAAGCGAGAGTAATCATGATTTCAGTCACTATTTCAGAACCATTAGCCCAAGCGGCGATTTCAAGTATTCGCACCGCATTTCCTAACACATTAGCTATTTATCTTTTCGGGAGTCGTGCTAACGGCACAGCAAATTCAGACAGTGATTTAGATTTAGCCGTATTGGTTGCAGGTTATGCAGAGCCTTTGCAACTTTGGGATATATCGAATGATTTAGCTGAAATCGCAGGTTGTGACGTGGATTTACTCGATATGCGAGCGGCTTCAACGGTCATGCAATATCAAATTTTGCAAACGGGTCGCTGTTTATGGGCAAACAAATTAGAAGCCGATTTATTTGAATGTTTTGTTTTAAGCGAAAAATTATATTTTGACCAATCTCGCGCTGGACTATTAGCGGATATTCAAAAGAGAGGAACAGTTTATGGATGATGTCTTAATCAATAAAGCCGACACGATTGAACGTTGCGTGGCACGAGTTCGAGAAGAATACGATTTTAATCCTGATAGTTTTGAAACTAATTACACCCGTCAAGATGCTGCCATTTTAAACATTCAACGAGCGTGTGAAGCCGCATTAGATATGGGGCAACATTTAATTCGTCGTGATAATTTGGGCGTGCCACAAAGTTCGCGTGATGTTTTTGCGCTGTTAGCGAAGGCAAATTGGATTGATGATACTCTGGCAGAATCACTCAAACGAATGGTGGGATTTCGCAACATTGCTGTGCATGATTACAAAAAATTGCAATATGTGATTACGGTTAATGTGATTACGCAGCATTTAGATGAATTTTTGCGTTATTCATCGGCTATTTTGAAAAAAGAGGCGATTTTCCCAAGCAAAGGCAAATAACATGACAACCATCACACTGAACGAAAATTTAAACCAGCAAATTAGCGTGATTGCACAACAAACGCTAGCCTCTGTTGATGAAGTTGTGAATAACGTTTTGGCAAAATATCTCAATGATTATTTTGATGAAGTGTTGGAAGACGCGGAACTTTTGGCAATTGTGAAAGCGCGTGAAAACGAACCGACAATTAAGGTTTTGCTTGATGATTTATTAGACGAAGTGGCGGAGTTTGATTTGAAAACGCAATTTGAAATTCTCACTCAACGTGGTGCTAGTAAAGTGCAACGCGGGTTGGAATTACTTGAAAAAGCAACATTCACGCAATAAAAATGCAACTTCTTAAACGTAATGGTAGCGAAGGTTTTGGCTGGGTTGAAGTAGGTTTTAAAAAATTATAAAGGCTCAGAATTTAAAGTTTTGAGCCTTTTTCAAATCAACAGGAGAAAATTTTATGAAAAAATTAGTTTTAGTAGTAGCGGGTTTGGTTTTTAGCACGAGTTCATTTGCGGCATCATTTAATTGCGATAAAGCAGCTACATTTGTTGAAAAGGCTATTTGCAATAACGAAGAAATTGGCAAACTCGATGATGAATTGGGGGCTAACTTCAAAGCAATGAAAAATTCCGATATTGGAAAAGGATCGATAAAAGATTTAATTTCAACACAAAAAAAATGGCTGTCTGTTAGAAATAAATGTACCAATGACCAGTTTTTAATTGATTCATATTCAAAGAGAATTGAAGCTATTTGTGAATATCCTGTAATTTCTGGCGTTCATCCGTGCTGATTCAACTAATTCAGCCAAATCCCTCGAAGCCTAAGATATTTTAGGCTTTGGGTTTTCCGAATCATTAGCTCAAACCGTAATTTCACAAACTGGAGATTTCAACTAATGCGTTACACAATCAAAGCACAACAAATGTCAGTTTGGAGGATTAAATTATGATTTCAGTCACTATTTCAGAGCCATTAGCCCAAGCGGCAATTTCACAAGCGAAAGTTTGTCATCGCAGCATCGACAGCCAAATTGACCATTGGGCAAAAATTGGCAAAATTGCCGAAGAAAATCCTGATTTAAGTTTTGAATTTATTAACGCCGCTTTGCAAGGTCGAAACGAAGTTTTAACGGGACAAACAGAACCTTATTCGTTTGATGAAGCGTTGGAAGACGCGGAACTTTTGGCGATTGTGAAAGCGCGTGAAAACGAACCAACGATTAAGGTTTCGCTCGATGATTTATGAGTTGGAATTTAAAGACAGCGCGTGGAAGGAATGGCAAAAATTAGATGATACTTTGCGAGTGCAATTGAAAAAGAAACTCACCGAAATTTTGAAAATGCCGCACATTCCAAAAGCAAAATTATCAGGTGGCGCAAACTTGTACAAAATTAAACTCAAAAAATCGGGTTATCGTTTGGTTTATCAGGTTTTTGATGATGTTGTAACCGTCACGGTGATTGCAGTTGGCAAACGTGAACGCAACGACGTTTATAAAATTGCTTTGCAAAGATTGCAGTCATGATTTCACAAACAGGAAATCGCAACTAATGCGTTACACAATCAAAGCACAAATAATGCGTTGGGCTTTGAGGGTGCGGTAATGTTTTTTGCCCGAATAAAATGTTTCAGCGGTCGTTCAATTCGTTGCTCTGAAACATCGATAATGAGCGTATCAAATGTGAGCAATTCTTTACGAGAAAGTCGCGTCAAGAATTTTGCCAGCACCCGCACTGTTTGAGTGTAACTCTTCTGGCAATAAGATTCGCTCATGTTGAAAATCGGAGCCAAATTAGCAAACGTTGGATAAGGGCGAAGATAATAGAAAGTGAGCAACACTCGGTCTTCCAGTGATACTTTTAACGTATTTAATCTGCGTATTTTTAGACCGGTGTGCTTTTTTATTTCGGATTGGTAAGATTTTAGCCAATTGACGACATGGCGGAAATTTTCTTGGAATATGCCTACGAGACGTTCAAATTGAGCTGTCTTTTTTGTTTTAATTTTTGCGTAAGGTTTCATTCTAATAACGATTGCTAGAGTCATTTTGAATTTTACCAAAGCCTGTTAATTCGTAGGTTTATTTAGGAAAGATGTCTAATGATTTTGTTTTTCGTGCCTTCATCGATTACAAACTGTGATAACCGGTTTCTTCGTGCAGCGAAATATCTAAGCCTTGCACTTCTTCGTCACTGGTTACACGCAAACCAATCCATGCGTCCAAACCTTTGAGAATTGCAAAACTAAACGCCGCGCTCCATATTGCGGTGACTAAAACTGCTAAAGCCTGTACGCCAACTTGGTGACTAATAGTTACACCTTCGGGTAATCCTAAACCGCCGAATTGACTTGTCGCAAATACGCCCGTCAATAATGAACCGATTACGCCACCGACACCGTGAACGGGAAAAACGTCCAATGAATCATCGATTTTCAATTTGCGTTTAACGTATTGCGTCGCGTAAAAACAGACGATTCCTGCTGTCACGCCAATGACTAACGCACCAAATGGCCCGATAAAACCAGACGCGGGCGTAATTGTGCCTAAACCAGCCACCATGCCCGTTACAATACCCAGTACGCTGGGTTTTCCAAAACGTAGCCATTCAATGGTCATCCATGTTAATGCGCCAGAAGCTGCGCCAATATGTGTGACTAAAATTGCCATTCCCGCACGACCATCGGAGGTCAACGCGCTGCCGCCATTAAAACCAAACCAACCCACCCATAACATACCTGCACCAGTGACGACCATTGTCATGTTGTGTGGTGGCATTGCGACGTGCGGAAAACCTTTGCGTTTACCCAAAACGATTGCCGCCACTAATGCCGCAACACCTGCATTGACGTGAATGACAATGCCGCCGGCAAAATCCATTACGCCTAATTTTGCCAACCAACCGCCGCCCCAAATCCAATGGCAAATCGGCACATAAACCAAAATCAACCACAACGCACTAAACCACAACATCGCAGAGAATTTCATTCGTTCGGCAAAACCCCCGACAATTAACGCCGGAGAAATAATGGCAAAGGTCATTTGAAACATGAAATATGCCGTTTCGGGAATGTCGCCAATTAAAACCGTCGTGTTAATATCCGGTAAAAAGGCTTTTGACCAACCGCCCATCCACGCTTGTAATTCGCCGCCGTCTGCAAAAATTAAACTATAAACGCCCGCGAGCCATAAAATCGACACGAGACACGTAATCGTAAAACATTGCATCAAAATAGATAACACATTTTTACTGCTAACCAAGCCACCGTAAAACAACGAAAGCCCTGGAATTGTCATAAACAAAACCAAGGCTGTTGAGGTCAATAC
>CAISXF010000113.1 GCA_903889445.1 uncultured Pseudomonadota bacterium | reverse complement strand
TTTGTATTATGAAAAAAATGGCAGTCCGATTTTGCTCGATAAACGCATTATTATTACCGGCGATCAAATTGTCGATGCGTCTTCCAGCAGCGATGACGATGGTCGTCCGTCGGTGAGTATTTCGTTGAACGGGATTGGCGCATCGAAAATGGGTAAACTCACCCAAATCAGCATTGGCAAACCAATGGCGGTGGTGTTTATCGAATACAAAAACGAAACGCGCATTGTGAACGGTCAAAAAGTTCGCCACAAAGAAAAAGTCGAAAAAGTGATTAGTGTCGCGACGATTCAGGGCGTATTCAGCAAACGTTTTCAAACAACGGGTTTAGACAATCCACAAGCGGCGCGTAATTTATCACTATTGTTACGAGCTGGAGCGTTAGCGGCACCCGTTGATATTGTGGAAGAACGTACCGTCGGTCCGAGTCTTGGTCAAGATAATATCAACAAAGGCATGATGTCGTTTATCGTTGGTTTTGCGTTAGTCGTTTTATTTATGGCGGTTTATTACAAACTGTTTGGCATGATTGCGAATGCAGCGTTGGCGTTTAACGTGGTGATTGTGGTCGCGGTTTTATCGATGTTGCAAGCAACGTTGACGCTTCCTGGTATTGCGGGGATTATTTTGACAGTCGGCATGTCGGTCGATGCGAACGTGTTAATTTTTGAGCGAATTAAAGAAGAACTCAATAATGGCAATACGCCGCAATCGTCAATTTTTGCGGGTTACGAAAAAGCCTTTGCGACGATTTTAGATTCACATTTCACCAATTTAGTCGTGGCGATTGTGTTATTTGCCTTCGGTACAGGTTCGGTGAAAGGTTTTGCGGTGACGTTAATTATCGGAATTTTGTCGTCAATGTTTACGGCGATTACTGGCACTCGGATGATTATCAACTGGATTTACGGCGACAAGCACGTTGAGAAATTGTCGATTTAGAAAATGCTAACGGGTAGGCGAACTTTTTGTCTGCCCATTTCACGCTGAACCCCTCATTTAGAATTCAAAAAATGAAAACAACAAACATCAATTTTATTGGCAATCGCAATATCGCCCTGATTTTTTCGGGCGTACTTTCCCTGATTTCGATTGTTTCGCTCGCCACGCAAGGCTTGCACATGGGCATCGATTTCACAGGTGGCACACTTATCGAAGTCGGTTATCAACAACCCGCCGATTTAAACGCGCTTCGACAAAAACTCGACGCGGAAGGTTTTGAAAGCGCGACCGTGCAAAATTTCGGCACCGCAAAAGACGTGTTGATTCGCCTGAAACTTCAAGAAGGCGTAAGCAGCGCGGATTTAAGCACCAAAGTATTAGAAAGTATCAACAAAGATGTCGCCACGCCAGCCAGTTTGCGCCGCGTCGAATTCGTAGGCCCGCAGGTCGGCGACGATTTGGCAGAAGACGGATTTTTAGCGTTACTTTATTCATCTCTGGCAATTTTGGCGTATATCGCATGGCGATTTGAATGGAAATTTTCGCTCGGCGCGATTATCGCTACGTTTCACGACGTAATTGTCACGTTGGGATTATTTTCGATTCTTGGTTTAGAGTTTGATTTAACCGTTTTGGCGGCGGTTTTAGCCTTAATCGGTTATTCTCTCAACGACACGATTGTGGTTTATGACCGAATTCGTGAAAACTTCCGCGCGTTGCGTGATAAATCGACTGAAGAAATTATGAATATTTCGGTCAACGTCACGTTGAGCCGCACGATTATGACCTCGTTGACGGTTTTATTGGTGTTAGTGTCGCTATTTTTCTTAGGCGGCGAAACGATTCATAATTTCGCACTCGTGCTTTTATTCGGCGTATTTTTCGGTACTTATTCATCGATTTTTATCGCCAGTCCAGCGGCGTTGATGTTGGGCATCAGCCCCGCAGATTTGATGATTCCCTTGAAAGACAATTCCGACATCGCGCATTTGCCTTAACCACGCAAACGGTAATCAGCTATAATTCACGCTCATTTTTTAATTTACAATTAGGAGTTTTAAATCCATGGCAATCGAACGTACTTTTTCTATCATCAAACCTGACGCAGTAGCCAAAAATGTTATCGGCGAAATTTACAGCCGTTTTGAAAAAAACGATTTGAAAATCGTTGCAGCGAAAATGGTTCATTTGACGAAAGACCAAGCAGAAGGTTTTTATGCTGAACACAGCGAACGCGGTTTTTTCGGTGATTTAGTGTCTTTCATGATTTCGGGTCCTGTGATGATGCAAGTTTTAGAAGGCGAAAACGCCGTTTTAAAACACCGCGACATTATGGGCGCAACGAATCCAAAAGAAGCGGCTGCGGGTACTATTCGCGCTGACTTCGCTGCAAGCATTGACGAAAATGCCGTTCACGGTTCGGATGCAGTAGAAACCGCAGCACGCGAAATTGCTTATTTCTTCTCAGCAGATGAAATCTGTGCAAGAACTCGTTAATCCTAAAAAGGTTAATTTGCTCGACTTCGACAGAAAAGGCTTAACCGCCTTTTTTGTTGTTTTAGGCGAAAAACCCTTCCGCGCCACACAATTGATGAAGTGGATTTATCACGAAAACGTGTACGACTTCGACGAAATGAGCAATTTAAGCAAATCACTTCGAGCGTATTTAACCGAAAACTGTGTGATTGAAACGCCCGAAATTGTGGTGGAACAAATCGCCACCGACGGCACGATAAAATGGGCGATGCAAACGCATTGTGGCAATCGGATTGAAAGCGTTTTTATTCCCGAAGATGACCGCAATACCCTGTGCATTTCGTCACAAATCGGTTGCGCGTTGGCGTGTACATTTTGTTCGACCGCGCAACAAGGTTTTAATCGCAATTTAGCCACGTCTGAAATTATCGGTCAATTATTTGTCGCGCAAAATCGCGTCGGCAAAGACCGCCGAATTACCAATGTTGTGATGATGGGCATGGGCGAACCGTTGTTGAATTTCGATAACGTAGTCGCGTCAGTCAATTTGATGATGGACGATTTCGCCTACGGTTTATCAAAACGGCGCGTCACCATTAGTTCATCCGGCGTTGTGCCAGCGATTGAACGGTTGGGCGAAGCGTGCGATGTCAGTTTAGCGATTTCACTTCATGCGGTACGCGACGAATTACGCGATGAACTCGTGCCAATTAACAAAAAATATCCGCTCAAAATGTTGATGGATGCGTGCCGTGAAAACGCCAAAATCGCGCCACGTCGTTTTATCACGTTTGAATATGTGATGCTCGACGGCATCAATGACACCCTAGAAGACGCAAAAGGGCTGATTAAATTACTCAAAACGGTACCATCCAAACTCAATTTAATTCCGTTCAATCCTTTTCCGAATTCGTCTTATCGCTGTTCAAATAAAGAAACCATTTTAAAATTCAAAACGCTGCTGAATGATGCAGGAATTATTACCACCGTTCGCAAAACGCGCGGTGAAGATATTGATGCCGCGTGTGGTCAATTAGTCGGGAAAGTAGCGGATAAAAGTCGGCGACATTTGAAATTTCCAAACGGGGCGTAGTCTGTGCGTTCGTTTAAGGAGTTCATATTGGGCGCGTCGATACTGGGTTTAATGGCGTGCGCGACGACCGACGATAAAAAAACGATTGAAGGCAGTACGGCGGATATTTATTTTCAACTCGGCGTGCGTTATTTGAATTTGAACAAATTAGAAATCGCTAAAGAAAATCTGCAACACGCTATTCGATTAAACAATAAAAACGCGCCAGCCTTTAACGCGATGGGTGTGTTAGACGAAAAACTGAATAAAATAGACGCGGCTCGGTCACATTATCAAATCGCGTTGGATTTAACGCCGGATGATTTAAGTGTTAAAAATAATTACGGGCGGTTTTTGTGTGAACAAGGGGAAAGCGAAAAAGGCATGGCGTTGTTGATGACTGCCACGAAAGATGGGCTGAATGATCGTCCGTGGTTGGCAATGACCAATTTAGGGCGTTGTTATATGCAATTGGCGCGATATAAAGAAGCCGAAGCCTATTTTGAACAAGCGTTACAATTCAACGCGAATTACCCGCCCGCTTTACTCGAAATGCAAAAAGTGAATTATCAACAAGGTAATTTTATGGTGGCAAAAATGTATTTGCAGCGTTTCGCGCAAGTTGCCGAACCCACGTCGGAATCCTTGTTAATTGCCGCGCAAATTGAAGGCGCGTCCGGTAATGCCGGAATGGCGAAACATTATGAAACTTTGCTTTTAACGAAGTTCCCGCTTTCGGCTGAAGCGAAACGGTTTAAATCAACCAAATAACTTTCTTTTTTTCACTATCGAGGTTCAAACATGGCACAGTTCAAAGGCACACCCAAAGCGGACAAAAATAACGGTTCACTCGCTAACGACACGCTCACCGGTTTAGCGGGTGCGGACATATTAAGCGGCGGTTTGGGCAATGATTTTATCGATGGCGGCGTGGATAACGATTTGCTCAACGGTGAAAATGGCGACGACACGTTATTCGGTGGCGATGGTAAAGACACCTTAATCGGTGGCAGCGGTAACGATCAATTAAACGGCGGCAAAGATAACGACAAACTCACTGGTGAAGCAGGAAACGACACGTTAAACGGTGGTGCGGGGGCTGACACTATGACCGGCGGCGACGGCAACGATTATTATTTTGTCGATAATCTCAAAGACTTTATCAGCGAAAGTAACAAAGTTGTGACCAGCGGCGGCAAAGATACCGTCGATAGTGTGTTGCTCAATTACACGCTGCCGACCAACGTCGAAAATCTGATTTTAAGCGGCACCGATGTTAGCAATGGCAGCGGTAATAAATCCGACAACGTTATCACCGGAAATGCTGCCGACAATTATTTACGCGGCGGCGAAGGCAAAGACACGCTCACCGGTGGCGCGGGTGTCGATACGCTCGATGGCGGGTTTGGTATCGACACGCTGATTGGCGGCGACGATTCCGATGTGTATTTCATGGACAACACCGAAGACACCATCGTCGAAACCACAGACGGCGGCGATTTAGACCAAGTCAACGCCACCGTTTCATTCAATTTAGGCTCCAGTCCGAATGTCGAAGCCCTCGAATTATCCGGCGCAAATGCCACCGACGGCACCGGCGACGATTCCAACAACTTGATTCAAGAAAAAGAAGGCGGCAAAGTCGCGAATTCACTCAACGGCATGGGCGGCGATGACACGCTCGACGGCGCAGGCGGTGACGACACGTTAGAAGGGGGCGACGGGAACGATATTTTGGAAGGCGGTGACGGCACAGACACCGCGATTTATAACGACCTGCAAAAAAATTATCAAATCACATCCAGCGTCGGCAGCGGTGTCGCACAAATCATCGTGAAATACATCGGCGGCGATGGCAACAACCGCGATTCCAGCGGTGAAGGCGAAGATATTTTATCGAACATCGAAATCATCCAGTTTTCGGACGGCACAACTATTAACACGGCGGATGTTATCGCTGGAACCGTAGACGCGCCAACGGACACAACGGTTGTGGATGAAACGCCTGTTGACGAAACACCGATTGTAACGCCCGTTGTTGTGAAACCCGCCACGCCAACCGTCAGCAACGATGCGTTTGAACGCGCGGCAACAAAACCGCCCAAAGACATGGTTTTTGATTGGGATTTTTCACAAACTGAAAACGCTGAAACGCTTGATTTGAGTTCATTACCCAGCGCGATAAACGTGCGAATTATGGCATTAGCAGGCAACGATACACTTCAAGGCGGCAGTGCGGTTCGTTGGATTGATGGCGGCGAAGGCAATGATTCAATTTTTGGTGGTGACAATACGGCTGACACATTGTTGGGTGGCGCGGGGGATGATTGGTTGGGTGCAGGGACATATTACAACACTTATTCTGGTAGTAGCGATTATAACTCCGTCAATACTTACATTGGCTATGATAGATTTAATGATTCAGCCAAAAATGTGTTATCGGGTGGCTTGGGAAACGACAAATTGTATGGTGCAACCGCTGATGACGTGCTAATCGGAGGCGCGGGCGATGACCTGATTTACAGTTATTCTGGCAATGACATGCTCATGGGCGGCGCAGGAAATGACGCACTATTTGGTTATGAAGGAAATGACACGTTAAACGGCGGAACGGGCGTTGACAATTTTAATGGCGGCGGCGGTGCCGATACGTTTGTTTTCGCAAAAGGCGATTCAGGCGTTGGCGTTCCTGTTGTTGAAAAAGGCGTGACGGTTGCGAAACGTGACGTGATTACCGATTTTGATGTTCCATCAGGCGACGCACTGGATTTAAGCGCGATTGCGGGTGGTAGTTTGAGTTATCAAGCCATGAAACCGTTTAGCGGCAACAATCAAGTTCGCTACGATTTTGACTTTGCAACATCGACCACGATTGTGAAATTGAACCTCGACAACGACCCGAAAACCACCGAAATGGAAATTGAATTGACGGGCTTTAAGAATTTGACAGCGGATGATTTTGTGTTGGTGAAAAAATTTTAAGAGTGGTGAGTTAATGGCAAATATCCAAGCAATTCGCGGGATGCACGACATCCTGCCAGACCAAACGCCTTTATGGCAATATGCAGAAAAAATCATCCGTGAGGTTTTAAGTAATTACGGTTACAGCGAAATTCGTTTACCCGCTGTTGAAAAAACGGAACTTTTTAAACGCTCCATTGGCGAAGTGACGGACATTGTCGAAAAAGAAATGTACACGTTCGACGATAGAAATGGCGATTCGTTGACCTTGCGTCCCGAAGGTACGGCAGGTTGTTTGCGAGCCTGTTTAGAACACGGTTTGCTCCATAATCAAGTGCATCGGCTTTGGTATTATGGCGCGATGTACCGCCATGAACGCCCGCAAAAAGGACGTTATCGCCAGTTTTTTCAGTTTGGCGTTGAAACGTATGGCATGGCGAGCGCGGATATTGATGCTGAATTATTATTGTTAACGGATAGATTATGGAAACGCTTGGGCATTCGTGAAAAAGTGCGTTTACAATTAAATTCACTGGGCACAATTGCAGAACGGTTAGTTTATCGTGAAGCGTTAGTTGCGTATTTTGAGCAACATTTGGAAGCGTTGGACGAAGATAGTTTGCGGCGTTTGAAATCGAATCCGCTACGAATTTTAGACACAAAAAATCCTGCAATGAAAGACGTGGTGGCGAATGCGCCCGAATTGATGGATTATTTAGGCGACGATTCGCGCCAGCATTTTCAAACGATTTTAGACACGCTGACTGATTTAGGCGTGAGTTATGAAATAAACACGCGCTTGGTACGCGGTTTGGATTATTACAGCAAAACCGTCTTTGAATGGGTCACAGACGAACTCGGTTCACAAGGTACAATTTGCGCGGGCGGACGTTACGACGGTTTAATTGAACAACTCGGCGGCAAAGAAAATTCAGCAATCGGTTTTGCAATGGGCATGGAACGATTGGTTTTATTGCTTGAAACGCTTGACGATATTCAAGTCGAAAATGCGGTTGATGTGTATTTGATTCGGGTCGGTGAACAAGCTGAAAAAGTCGGTTTGCGTTTAGCCGAACAATTGCGAACTGAACTGCCAACGTTGAAATGCCAAGTCGATTGCGCGGGTGGCAGCATGAAAAGTCAGTTTAAAAAAGCCGATAAAAGCGGCGCAACGGTCGCACTAATTTTAGGTGAAAATGAAGTGGCGCGGGGTGAAATCGGTGTAAAATTATTGCGAGACGAAAAATCGGAACAGCAAAATTTAGCCATGTCCGAAGTCATTGAATTTTTGCGCCAATCAAGATAAATCTAAAAATACAAACGGAATGGTTAATGGAAGCCTTTGAAACAGAAGAACAACAAGTTGAAGCCCTGCAAAAGTGGTGGAAAGAAAACGGCACCGCCTCGCTCATTGGGTTAGGCATTGGTTTAGTGGCAATTTTGGGCTGGAATTATTGGCTCGATTACAAAAAAGTTGAAACCGGCAAAGCCTCGGCGATGTACGATCAATTGTTAAAAAATGTGAATGAAAATCAAAAAGACGCGATTGACACCGTCGCTAATAAACTTAAAACCGAATTTAAATCCACCGAATACGCGGTTTACAGCACGTTGTTACAAGCAAAATCGAAAATTGATGCGGGTGATTTAGCTAGCGCAAAAGAATTATTGCAAAGTTTGGCGAATCAATCTGGCGACCTTAGTCAATTAGCGCAATTACGTTTGGTGCGTTTATATTTGGCAACGGGCGAATATGAAAAAGGGCTGCAACTCATTAACGCCGTTGATCCGAAAACGACCGCTGGTTTTTCCGATAATTACGACGAATTAGTGGGCGATTTATATGTGGCGTTAGACCGCACCGACGAAGCGCGTAGCGCGTATGAAAAAGCCTTACGCAACGGTTATCAATCACCGTTATTGCAATTCAAAATCGACGATTTAACCGCCTCTGAAAAATTGGAAAGTACGAAATAATGCGCCGTTTATTGCTTTTGATGACTGTTTTATCACTGACCGCTTGCACGACGTTTGACACTGTAAAAGACTCCGTTTCAGGTATTTCTGATTACTTTTCGGGTGGCGAAGATAACGCCGATCCGCCTGCGATTTTGACTGAATTTATTCCAGAAGTGAAAGTTGAAAAATTATGGGATGCGTCAATCGGCGTGGGCGCGAATGAACAAACGGTAAAATTAGTTCCCGTCGTTCACAACCAAAACATTATTACCGCCGACCGCGAAGGATTTGTGCAATCGCGACATTTAACAACTGGCGATAAAGTGTGGTCAGTGGAAACCGCATTACGTTTATCGGGTGGCGCAGGATTGGGCGCAGGCACGGTTATTTTTGGTTCGAGTAATGCCGAAGTCATTGCGTTAAATAGCGATAGCGGCGAAAAACTTTGGCAGGTCAAAGTGTCGGGCGAAGTGTTGTCGATTCCCACTATTGCCAAACATATTGTTATCGTTCGCACCACGGACGGCACGGTTTCAGCGTTAAATGAACAAACTGGCGCGAAATTATGGAGTTATGAACACAATGTGCCTCCGTTAAGTATTCGCGGCACCGGAACGCCGTTAATTGTGGGCGATAAAGTCATTACCGGTTACGACAACGGCAAATTGATTGCATTGGATTTGAACAATGGTAAATTTGCCTGGGAAACCAGCATTGCCATTCCAAAAGGACGTTCCGAAGTCGAGCGATTGGTGGATTTAGACGTTGACCCGATTGAAACGAACGACGTGATTTATATTGCGAGTTATCGCGGAGGCATCGCGGCGATTTCCGCGTCTGACGGTGACATTATGTGGCGCAACGAAAGTATTTCATCGTATTCTGGTTTGAGTCACGATTTTCGTTATCTGTATTTGAGCGATTCGCACGGACACGTTTGGCAAATAGATCAACGTACGGGCGGTGGTTTGTGGCAACAAAAAGACCTGCATCATCGTCGATTAACTGCCCCCGTCATTTATCAAAATTATGTGGTGGTGGGTGATTTTGAAGGTTATGTGCATTGGCTCAGTAGCACCGATGGGCGACTTCTCGGACGAACCCAAGTTGCTGACAGCGCGATTGAAGCTAAACCGATTGTGATCGATGATGTCATTTATATTTACGCTAAAGACGGCACACTTGCCGCATTAAAAATTAAATAAAACCAAATCGATTCAAGGTTTTTGATCTTGAATCGTTCCTCTTTTACCTCAAACTCCCCCTAAAATTATGTTACCTGTTATCGCTTTAGTCGGTCGCCCCAACGTGGGCAAATCGACCTTATTTAATTTATTAACTCGCACGCGCGACGCAATTGTCGCCGATTTTTCAGGTTTAACCCGTGATCGCCAATATGGGCGCGTCAAACACAAAGATATTCGCCCGTGCTTAGTTGTGGACACGGGCGGGATTGCCGACGATGCCGAAGGGATTGAGCGCGTCGCCCGTCAACAAGTACAAATTGCGTTAGAAGAAGCCGACATTGTCTTTTTTATGGTCGATGGACGCGCTGGTTTAAGTGCGTCCGATAAAGTCATCGCCAACACCTTACGCAAACTTCACAAGCCCGTTATTTTGGTGACGAATAAAACTGATGGCGTAGACACATTTGTCGCGATTGCCGATTTTTACAGTTTGGCGTTGGGTGAACCTGTGAAAATCGCCGCTTCACACGGAACGGGCGTGCCAGAATTATTAAAATTGGCGGACGCATTATTGCCGCCAATGATTGAAGAAGAAATCGAAGACAAAGATAACATTGCGATTGCAGTGGTCGGTCGTCCAAACGTGGGCAAATCAACATTGGTCAATCGATTGCTTGGCGAAGAACGGGTTATTGTATTTGACGAAGCGGGTACCACTCGCGACAGCATTTATATTCCGTTTGAACGCAACGGCACCAAATTCACGTTAATCGACACCGCTGGAATGCGTCGTCGGTCACGCATCGATGAAGTGATTGAAAAATTCAGCGTATTAAAAGCGTTGCAAGCCGTCGAAAAAGCCAACGTCGTTATTTATCTTGTCGATGCTCAAGAAGGCATTACCGATCAAGACGCGCATTTGTTGGGTTTAGTTTTGGAAGCGGGTCGCGCGTTGATTATTGGTTTGAACAAATGGGATGGCATCAGCACCGAACAAAAAAATACTATTAACCGCCAATTAGATGTGAAATTGTCGTTTGTGGAATTCGCCGAAAAACACCAAATTTCTGCGCTGCACGGTAACGGTGTTGGCAAAATGTTCGATATGGTGCAAAGTTTGTACGAAGCGGCGATGCTTGATATGTCTACGCCAAATCTGACGCGGATGTTGAAAGAAGCGGTTGCGGCGCATCAACCACCGATGGTGAATGGACGACGAATTAAATTGAAATACGCCCATCAAGGCGGAAGAAATCCGCCGATTGTGGTGGTTCATGGCGCACAAACGGACGTGTTGCCCGAATCCTATAAACGTTATTTGATTAACTATTACCGTACTGCCATGAATTTAAGCGGCACGCCAATTCGGATTGTGTTCAAGTCGCCCGTGAATCCATTCCACGGTTTGAAAACCAAACAAACCGAATGGGAAGTCAAAAAACGTGAGCGTTTAACTCGTCGTGCCAAAGCCAAAAGTCATTAAATCGTTTTAGCGTTCATTGCCCGCGTAGGAAAAATTTATCGAGATCTTGTGTCGATAATGAAACCCACGTCGGGCGACCGTGATTGCATTGTCCGCCCCGTTCCGTTTGTTCCAATTCGCGTAACAACGCATTCATTTCATCTTGCGTCAAAATCCGATGCGCTCGCACCGAACCGTAACACGCCATTTTCGCCAGCACGTCGTTATATTCGGTCTGAATGCGATAACTTTCTTCATGTTCAATCAAATCCGCCAACACATCACGCACCAATTTTTCGCCGTCCGAATTCTGCAATAATGCCGGTTGAGCGCGTAATAAAAGCGTTTCGGGCGCAATTCGATTTAATTCAAAACCGACCGATTCAAAAAAATGTTCCGAATTTTCAGCCAATTCCGCTTCCGCTTTTGTGACCGTCATTTTAATCGGCAAAAGTAGCGGCTGCGTGGCAATTTTACCTTCGGCGTATTGATGTTTTAATCGCTCAAAAGTAATGCGTTCATGCGCGGCGTGCGTATCGACCAAAACCATTCCCGTCGCAGTTTCCGCCACAATATAAATGCCGTGTAAATGTGAAACGGCATAACCCAAAACCATTAAATTCGGATTTGCATCGAATGTTTTTGGAGTTTCGCGCGGCAATTCATTCGGCTGAAAATAGCCGGTTGGATTGCTTTCGGATTCTGAAAGGTTGAACGATTGTTGTTGATAACGTGGCGCAAAATTTTGAGCAGGTTCAAATTCACTTTCGGGTTCAGAGCGTGTCGGCAATTCGCCAAAATTCACAATTGTCGGACGCACATTCGCCAACGCCCGTTTCACACAAGACGCTACAAAATCATGCACGGCGCGGCTTTCACGAAAACGAACTTCCAATTTTGCGGGATGGGCGTTGACATCAACTTCGGTGGGATTGAGCGTTAAATACAACACAAAAACCGCGTGTCGTCCCGAAAAAAGCACGTCCGAATAGGCTTGTTTAATGGCGTGTGCAATCGTTTTGTCTTTCACAAATCGCCCATTCACATACAAAAATTGCATATCTGTTTGGCTGCGCGAAAACGTCGGCACGCTAATCCAACCGCTCAATGCTAAACCCGAAATTTCAAAATCTAAATGCAGCGCGTTGTCGATAAAATCAGAACTAAAAATTGAGGAAACGCGCCGTTCTTGTTGCGCTAAATCTAAGGCGGGGGCGAGTTTCAACACTTCTTTTTGCTGATGAAATAATGTAAAACCCAACGCAAATCGACTTAATGCCATACGTTTGACAACGGTGTCAATGTGACTGAATTCGGTTTTGTCGCTTTTCAAAAATTTGCGTCGCGCGGGCGTATTGTAAAACAAATCACACACTTCAACGGTGGTACCTTGCGGATGTGGCGCGGGTTGCACGTCGAAAAATTGTTCCGCGCCATCGCTGCACACCGACCAACCGTGTGACGAATTTTCACAGCGCGAAGTCAGTGTTAATTTCGCGACGGAACTAATACTCGCCAACGCTTCGCCGCGAAAACCCATGCTGGTGACGTGTTCCAAATCGTCGAGATTCGCGATTTTGCTTGTGGCGTGGCGCGATAATGCGAGCGGTAAATCGTCTTTTTCAATGCCCACGCCGTCGTCGCAAACTCGAATTAAACGCAATCCGCCTTGTTCAATTTGAATCATAATGTGCGTGGCTTGCGCGTCAAAACAATTTTCGAGCAACTCTTTAACAATCGACGCGGGGCGTTCAATCACTTCACCGGCGGCAATTTGATTAACGAGTTGAGGTGGAAGAATATGAATAGACATGGGCTGTTTTTTTCTGAAATAAAAAAGGCGCGAATTTATTCGCGCCTACAGTTAAATTTATGAAATCGTTTTTTATAACGCGGCAATGCGTTGTTGTTCGTTGTTCGGTTGTTTCATGAAACTGTGAATGCCACGCAAAATGGCGTTGGCAATTTTTAATTGATGCCCAGAATTTAGTAACTTTAACTCTTCAGTATGATTCGAAATAAAGGCCGTTTCAACTAAAATGGATGGAATATCCGGCGATTTTAATACTGCAAAACCGGCTTTTTGTACCGATTCAAAATGCAATTCCGAAACCGTTTCAAAATTGTGCAACACTTTATTTGCTAACAAAACGCTCGCTTCTTGCGTGGCACTTTGCGATAAATCCAACAGTACATGACTCAAACCATTTTCATCATCATTAAGCTGTTCACCTTCCACAAATTCCACTGAGTTTTCACTGTGTGCGAGCCAATACGCCGATTCGCTGGACGCGCCACTGGTTGATAACGCATAAACCGACGCGCCACGCACACCGGTATCTTTAATTGAATCAGCATGAATTGAAATAAAAATATCCGCTCTGGCAGCGCGAGCAATATCCATGCGTTTGCGTAAACCGACGTAGTAATCGCCTTGACGAATCATGACCGCTTTCATGCCGGTTTGGGCGTTGACGAGAGCTTCTAATTTTTTAGAAATCGAAAATACCACATCTTTTTCGTACGTTCCACCCGAACCTTGTGCGCCAGAATCATTGCCGCCGTGTCCTGCATCAATCGCCACAATAAACGATTTTGCCGTTTTGGTTTTTATAATTTCGGTGTTTTGGACAGGAATGAGTTTGGCAACGGGCGTTATTTTTTGCTGAGTTTTTTCGACTGCAATTGCGGCGATTGGCTGAACTTTACTAGCTGATTTTGATTCGATTTTGGGGTCAACTTTAGCGATTTGATTACTTAAACCTTTATCTAATAATTCCACCACAAAACGATTTTTGCCCAATGCGTCAGTGTGTAATGTTGTCGTTTTTGTCGAAAGTGGTTTTTTTAAATCAATCACGATGCGTAAATCTGTGCCATTTCGCGCACCCACACGAATACTGGAAAATAAAGGATGCGACGCAGGCGGAGGCGTAAGCTCTTTCGCTACCACGGCGTTCGGCAAATCAATCACCAAACGCGCAGGATTGTCAAAAAACTGCACTTTGTTTTGATTTGCCGAAGCACTAACATCAAGCGTAATTCGTGACTGATCAGGCGTAGTCCAATAACGCAACGAATTGACCTGTAAGGCTTCTTCGGCGTAACCTACTGCAATTAACCAGTGCAAACTCAATAGAACAATCAATAACTTCCAATAACGACGCATACCATAACCCACCCGTGACAATATGGTTTAGATTATAGCAGTATGTCGTTGTTTTTTCATGCGGTCATTCAGTAGTTTTAAATTTGTAACCCGTCAAGTTGTACTAATCGCCCGCCATCTTGCGCGATTAACGTCACATTCACATTGGCTTTGGGCAAAATTCCTACCCCTTTATCTGCCCATTCAATCAAACATAACGCCGATTGCTTTAAATAATCGTCAATGCCAATCCATTCTAATTCTTCGGGATCGGCGAGTCGGTACAAATCAAAATGAAAAATTGTGCGTTCGGCGACGCTGTATTCTTCAATCACCGCATACGTTGGACTTTTGATTGCGCCCGTCACACCCGCCGCGCGTAATAGTCCGCGCACTAAGGTTGTTTTGCCTGCGCCCAAATCGCCGTGCAAAAATACCAACGATTTTTCGGGTAATCGTCGCCACAATTCTGCGCCGAATTGTTCAGTCGCGTCGCTGTCTGGTAAAAAAAGGGAAAATGTCATTTTTGAGCGTTACTTCGTTTGCACAGGAATTTCTGTTGCCGTTCGGACAACCTGATTTGGCTTATCGAAATAGACTAATTTCGGATGATGATGGTCAGCCTCTTCATGTGAAAATTGCGCGTAAGTACAAACAATAATTAAATCGCCCACGCACGCTAATCGTGCCGCCGCGCCGTTGACCGAAAACGTTTTGGAACCGGCTTCTGCGCGAATCGCGTAAGTGGTGAAACGTGCGCCGTTATTGACATTGTAAATTTGAATTTGTTCGTATTCACGAATGCCAGCGAGATTGAGAATATCGCTATCAATCGCGCACGAACCTTCGTAACCGAGTTCCGAATTAGTCACAGTGGCGCGATGAAGTTTGGCTTTGAGCAAGGTAATTTGCATGAATGGCTGCTAAGTGTGTCGTTAAAAATAAGGCTAATTATCTATGAATTGTGTCATTCGTTCAATTTTCATAAAAATTTTTGTACCAATTCACAAACTTTTCCATGCCAACATCTAGCGGCGTGTGGGGCGAATAATCAAAATCACGCATCAAATCACTCACGTCCGCATAAGTATCTTGAACGTCACCGGCTTGCATCGGTAATAAATTTTTAACCGCCGTTTTGCCCAAATGCTTTTCTAATGTGTCGATAAACGTGAGCAACTCTTCAGGCTGACTATTGCCCATGTTGTAAATGCGATATTTTGCAGTCGGCGGCGTATCAATGACGCGCAAAATACCTTCGACAATATCATCAATGTAAGTGAAATCGCGGCTGTGTTTGCCATAATTAAACAAATCAATCGGCTTGTCCGCCATGATTTGTCGCGCGAAAATACACGGTGACATATCGGGTCGTCCCCATTCGCCGTAAACCGTGAAAAAGCGTAAACCCGTTGTGGAAAAATCGTACAAATGACTGTAACTGTGCGCCATCAATTCATTGGCTTTTTTGGTGGCGGCGTACAACGAAACGGGATTATCGACTTTATCGTCAGTGGAAAAGGGCAATTTCGTATTCGCGCCATAAACGGAACTCGACGACGCATAAATTAAATGCTCAACGTCGTGATTTCGGCAACCTTCCAAGATATTCAGAAAACCGATTAAATTCGATTCGGCGTAAACGTGGGGATTCGTAATGGAATAACGCACGCCTGCTTGTGCCGCTAAATTCACCACGCGCTGGAATTTTTCGGTCGAAAATACGGATTCCATTCCGTCGCGGTCAGCGATATTGAGTTGAATGAATTTAAAATTTTTATACGGTGTTAAACGCGCCAAACGCGCGTGTTTTAACGTTACGTCGTAATAATCGTTTAAATTATCCACGCCAATCACGTCGTCGCCCCGTTCAAGCAAGCGCAAACTCAATGCCGCACCAATAAAACCTGCTGCGCCAGTCACTAAAATTTTCATTTGAGTATCTCCATATTAGTTTCAATCATATTTTCGGAATCCCGCAAAAATCCCAATTCATAAACTTGCGGCTGTAATTTTTCGCTCAACGCTTTATACGCTTCGTTAAAATCCGCAAAACTCACGGCATTAGTTGAATCATCAAACGATTTCAAAGCGTTGCGGATTTGATACCAACCCACATCGAGGCGGTTTAATTTGTAATCGTCTTTCGTGCTGGTTTTCAGTTTGTCTTTTTTTGCAAAATACGCCGACCACAAAACTTTTCCAGCGTTTAAAACCGCTTTCGCTTCGGCTGATTGTTTCGTTCCCTTCAAATACTTCGCCATAAAATCAGATTCAAACGGTTCTGCCGCGCCCACGTCGGTTTGATTGAACGGAATAAAATGATTCACAATCGACCATGTTTTGCCGTTCCATTCCAACCCGTTTGCGCTCGCGGTTCTTTGACACCGATTAAATAACATCCAAATTACACAATCGTTTTTGAATTCATCAGAAAGCGACGCAGTGGGTTGTAAAAATTGGTCACGGTCATTTAACCAAGTTGGTGCAATCAAACGCCGTACTGAAAATATGATTGCGGCTTGCCATAAATTGTCTGGCGTAATGTAAAAACCATTACCACCACCATAAACGGAAGAATAAATGACGGTTTGTTGTTCGGCGTGTTGCAAGTCATTAACGCCACAATACATATAAGCTATTGCGTTATCTGACCATGTTTTAACCCTTGGAACTGTTACAACTGGAGAAATTGCGTTTTTTAGTGGTAGAACGGGGTCTTTGTTTGCTTTTGGACGCGACAGCCAAACATTAAGAAATAAATTATTTGGTAAGTTATAAAACAATTTTTCTCCTATTAAAGACGCATTTTTGTCTAATACATCAACCGTAATTTCAGTAATCGGCGTTTTTTTAACTGCATTTTGATTAGTTTGCCAAATCAAAAATCCAATTGGGAATTTTCCAGTTAAACCGTCGAATGCTTTATTGTGAACAACAAAACCGCCTAAATACTTTGCCTGCCAATTTTGTCTAAACTTTTCAAAATTTGGCGCATTAACGTATTTCATTGTGCTAAACATCGCAATTGTAGCTTTCGGCATTTCTTGAGCTATACGCGCTAAAAATTGAGTGAATAATTCATTGCTCGCTTTGCCGTAATCTGTCATTGAAGTAGCTGCAAATTTTGTTTTTGCTACGCCCTGTTTATTTTCGGCTTCCAATCCTGTCGCAATGTTTTCAAAGTTTGTTGCCTCCGCATAAGGCGGATTGATTAACACTAAGATTTTTTTACCGTCTTTGATTGCTTGCTGTAATTCTTTTGGGACTTTGTTTGTCAGCGTGTAATCAATCGCGCCGTCTTCGGTGATGTCGTCGTTCAAATAATCGTATTGAAAACGGTGTGCCGCTGGACAGGTTTTCGTGGCTTTCATTACGTCGATGTCGGCTTTGTCGAGCGTACTCATAAAAAGGTTTTTATGGTTGCCGTGTTTGGTTTCTAAATTTCCCACGCCGCAACACATATCCCAAACGATGTAATTTTTTTGCCAACCTTTGCCGAGGGTTTCAGTGAGTTTGTCGTAGGCTTTTTCGACCACGATTAACGGCGTATAAAACGCGCCTTTAAAACAACGGGTATCGAGTGGAATTAAACTGTCGCGGCGAGCTAATAAATAATCTCGATATTCGGCGTTGGGCGGTTTGTGGTACAGCGTCCAAAATTGGTGATAGCCGTCTTGATTGCCTAATTCGTAGAGCGTGCCGTTTAAACTGAAAACGGGCGCGTCGCCTTCGTGCAACAACTTTGCGGGTAAATTTTCATGCGTTTTTGTTTTGCCGTCGTGCATGATGTCGGCAAAAAATAACAGCGCGTAATCTTCTTTTTCTACGTTGGCGATTTCACTGCCAATCAATTCACACCAATTATCAAAAACCTGCCGCAGGTTGTCGGGCGTAATTTGTGTGCGAATAATGCCGCCTGTTTTGATGGCTTCTTTAACGGCAGTTATAAATTCATCTTCTTGCGTGGCAATGTTGTATTTAACAAAGTGTGTGCCGATGTGTGCCGACACGATTTCTAACGCTTCGGGCGTGACATTGCTTGCTGATTTCCCCCAAGGAATAGGCTTTTTTTTATCATCGAGAAGCGTCAAAGCGTCGTGAGTTTGCATAATCGCGGCTTTTTCGCTGTCGATTACCGCTAATAATGGCGGGACTTCTTCGCCTTTGGTTCGTGCGTCCTGAACATAATGCAGTAATTGCGTGAACATTTTAAAAATGGTGTGCCGTCCGTCTTTGGCTTCAAACCAAATTTCTTTAGTTTGAATGTCGACTAAGCCTTTCGTAAAGTTTTTTAATCCAAGAGCTTTGATGTAAGCGTCTTTGATGTCTTCTTCGCTTTTGGCTTGTTTGAGTTGGGTGTAAAGATTTTTAGTTGTCATGATGCTCTCTAACAGTGTGTGGCGCGAAGGTGGCGGGTTTTAAAATTGTTG
>CAISXF010000112.1 GCA_903889445.1 uncultured Pseudomonadota bacterium | reverse complement strand
GGCGGCTTGCGTGACGTGTTTTGCCTGCAATTTTTTCAAATCGCGCCCGTAATCAAGCAAACGCCCTTCGTCATCAATCACCCGAAAATTCATTTTTAAATGGTCAATCAAACCGTCGAAACTCCACGCATTGAGCGGAATTGCTTCGCCGGTCAATTTGCGTAATCGATTACCGAGCCATTCTTCCAACGCGCCTTTAAAATCAGGTTCAATTTCTAAACAGCGTTTCACGGTTTCAGGCACAGGAACAAAATGTTTGCGAATGTTTTTCGGCAGAGCTTTAACCAACGCAACGCATTTTTCTTCCAACATTCCAGGCACGAGCCAATCAAACGGCGTTTGCGTGATTTGATTAAGTTGATGCACGGGAATTATCGCCGTCACACCGTCTTCATCGTGTCCAGGTTCAAAACGGTATTGCAACGCAATCGTCAATTTGCCGACTTTTTTATGGTCAGGAAAATCCCATTCGTTGACGTATTCCTCGCCTTTTTCGCGCGTTAAATCTTCTTTGGTTAAAAATAAAAACTGTTTATTTTCCCGTTCAACTTTTTTGCGCCAAGTGTCGAGCGTTATGCCGCTGATAATTTCGGGCGGTAATTTGTGGTCATAAAACGCATACAACCATTCTTCATCTTCGACCAAATCGACGCGCCGACCTTTGTGTTGAATCATGCCAACTTCTTCGAGCAATTTTTGATTCGCCTTATAAAACGGCGCGTTGCTGTGATAATCGTGATCAACCAATGCACTGCGAATAAAAATCTCTCGCGCGGCTTTCGGGTCAACGTGGTCATACGGCAATTTTCGCCCTGCTTGCAAGGTCAAACCGTGTAACAACGTGCGTGAATAAACCATCGAACGCGCACTTTTTTTCTCCCAATGCGGGTCGTAATAATTATGTTTAACCAGATACGACGCGCATTCTTCAATCCATTCGGGTTCAACTCGCGCCACCGTTCGCGCATATACTTTGCTGGTTTCGACTTGTTCCAATTTGATAAAATTGCCTTTCATATTTAACTGAACGTAGTAAAGTGGCACGCTAAAACTTAATACTTAAAAATAAGGACATTTCAAAAATGACTGTAAATCGTAACAAACCTGACTTGTGGAAAGCTGACGTTGCAACATCAGTCGATTTTTATAACAACTGGTTCATGATGTTTGCCCCAAAAGCATTTAGAGAAACTCGCATAGAAACAACCAAACAAGTTGAGATTGCTTTGCAACTAACCTCGAATCTAACAGATATTCGACCCGAAACACTAAAACAAAATCCGTCTGTTCTGCCAATGCTTCGCATGGCTACTTGTCCACCAATTGCCAGAGATAGACTAATTGGTTTAGCAAACGTTTCTCCAAATTTGGTTAAAAGCATGGAAATTGAAAACCGTGTTCCGCCAAAAATGCCCCATGCTCAAATAATCGAAAATTTGCTAAAAATTGGTCACATTATCGAATGTATGGCTGACCCAGATATTCTTGTATGGAAAGAACGTGGTGACAAAGGCTCTATCGAAGAAGTTCAAAGAGCTTCAACAGTAATTGCAGACCGTCTTTGTGGTTCTGTTGCCGACCCCATTATAAGAAATGCTCAAGAAAAACGTCAACTTTTGGCAATCAAAGAATGGCTAGAAAAACGTGGTTATAGACAACTTAACCAAAATGAAGCCGATGATTTTATGTCAATGCCTAATGGTACATTTTCATTTCGGTTCAATGTTGCTGTTTTTTTAGAAGGAGGCAAACAAATCAACATTCCCGTGGATGCGCTGATAATGCCGAAAAATGCAAAACAAGGTCAAATCCCCGTGCTGATAGAAGCTAAATCTGCTGGTGATTTTACTAATACAAATAAACGTCGAAAAGAAGAAGCTATAAAAATTCAACAATTAAGAAAAACGTATGGTGAAAAAGTAGCCTTTAACCTGTTTTTATGCGGCTATTTTGATTCTGGTTACTTGGGATATGAAGCAGCAGAAGGAATTGATTGGGTTTGGGAACATCGCATTGATGATTTAGTAGGATTTGGGCTTTGATGATTGCAATTGAAAAACAACGCCAACAAATCCAAATTTATTGCGATAATTCAAAAACATTAAAACAGCGCAATTTATTAGGGCAATACTCAACACCCGTTAAACTTGCGAACGACATTTGCAACTACACTAAAAAATTATTCTCGGCGGATAATTCAATTCGTTTTCTTGATCCAGCTGCTGGTACAGGGGTTTTCTTTTCGTCATTACAAAACACATTTTCTATCGAAAAAATTAAACTCGCAGAAGGTTATGAAATTGATGAGCATTACGGCAAACCAGCGCGTGATATTTGGAAAAATACCTTTGTTAATTATAAGTTAGAAGATTTTACTCAATCGGCTGTACCTGAAAATAATTCAGAAAAATTCAATCTGTTAATTTGCAATCCTCCTTATATCCGACATCATCACATTCCAAGTATTCATAAAACTTATTTACAAACAAAAATACTCGATTCGACAGGAATAAAATTATCAGGTTTATCTGGAATGTATTGTTATTTTATGATGTTGGCACATTCGTGGATGCAACCCGATTGTGTAGCTGTTTGGCTTGTTCCAAGTGAATTTATGGATGTAAATTATGGTCAAGCAATTAGAGAATACTTATTAAATGAAGTCACGTTGTTGAGAATACACAGATTTACGCCTAATGATATTCAATTTGATGATGCGTTAGTTTCATCTGCTGTAGTTTGGTTAAAAAATAAAAAGCCGCCTGAAAACAATAAAGTAGTATTTACATACGGAGGTACTATAAATGCTCCAATTCATAAAAAAGAAATTTCAGCCGCGATTCTTTTAAAAGAAAAAAAATGGACGCGCTTTCCATTACTGCCAGAAAGAATTACGAGCGATAAAGCTAAATTAAGTGATTTTTTTACGATAAAAAGAGGAATTGCTACAGGTCATAACAAGTATTTTATTTTGTCTTTGGATGAAATTTTAAAACGTGATTTGCCTTTATCTCAATTTAAACCAATTTTACCGAATCCTAGAAACTTGAATCAAAATGTAATAAATGCCAACTCTGATGGAATTCCTCAAGTAGAAAATCAACTATTCGTTTTGAATTGTGAACTGCCTTTTGATGAACTGGAAACTAGCTATCCGAATCTTTATCAATATCTGTTGAAAGGAATTGAAGATGGTGTGTCAAAGCGTTATTTGTGTGAAAAAAGAAAATTGTGGTACGCACAAGAAAATAGAATAGAAAGTCCTTTTTATTGCACCTATATCGGACGTTCTGATGATGAAAAGAATAAACCTTTTAGGTTTGTTTTAAATTATTCAAAAGCTATTGTTTCAAATTCGTATTTAATTCTTTATCCCAAAAAATTATTAGCCGACAAAATAATAGATAATCCTGAACTTTGTACATTTATATTCGATGAATTAAACAACATTACACGCGATGATATGCTCGACGAAAGTCGTGTATATGGCGGTGGAATGTACAAAATAGAACCAAAAGAATTAGGGCGCGTATGTCTATCTAATTTTTTAACTTTTTTATAATCAAATTGATGGGAACTTAACATGCGTTATCACGGTAGGATTCACAGTAGATTAGAAGATAATTGGAATCGCGTTATTTCAATATTTTCTATTGTTCAAAATTTGTACAAGGTCACCGAAAACTCTGATTATAGGAAACGATTTAAAAAGTCTGATTATCGTGACCAACAAGATTTTTTTTCAAATTTTCAAACATCATGTGATATTCGGGAAGAATCCGTGATAGTTGAAATGTTGATGGTTTGGGTAGCAATAACCATAGAATCTGCAATAAATCATGTTGTAGCTGAACAAATTAGAGATAACGAAATTTTACAAATTATTTATGAATGTAGTGAGGATGAAACTGTTGGAGTTAATTTTTCAGAAAATACTTCTGTTGGTAAAATAATAAATGGAATCAATAATTTTTTTGATAATAAAAAAATTAAAAGTCGTTTTCCATCACTAAATCCAAATTCAGAGGCATCAAAAAAAATAGTTGTGCTTAATATGAGTGAAGAGCAACTTATTTGCTCAGAAAATGAACTAATTGAAATTATAAAAATTGTTGATGAACTTGCCTATTTTAGAAACAGTATCGTTCATGATAAGCCTATCGGTGAACGCACTCTATATAATGAAGATGGAGAGTTTTTAGATGTTGCTATAGACAATTTTAGCAAGCACAAAACTCCTTTAAATTCACCACTAATTTATGAAGATCTGAACGAATTTTTTATGGATTGCGACAAGGTTGTGAAATTCATTACAAAAAATATCGACTCAGATTTTCATTTTATAAAATTCCAATCTCTTTTAAATTAAAACCTCCAAGCCTTCTCCAGCCTCTGCGCTGACACAGCAATCGCCGTTTTCAACTGTTGCGCGAACAACGAAACCGCAAATTCCTCCAACATCCAACGAAACGCTTCCGTTTCAGGCGTGATGATTTCTTTTTTCAGACGTTGCGAAACCGAATTCCAATAACGAATCTGAAAACGCGCGAGTTCATTGGATTTTTGCGGCGTGTTATCGCGTTTGTCTAAACGGTATTGCATGGCTTTCAAATAACGCGGCAACTGCTTTAATTGAGCAAACGGAATCGTGCGAATAAAACCCGCATAAATCAAATAATTTAGTTGTTCATCAAGGCTTTTTGTCAGCGGGTCAGCCGCATTTAGACGTTGTAAACTAGTTTTTAGTTCGCCGTAGCCTTTCATGATTTCTAACGCTAACGTGCTGATTTCAGTCGCTCGCGTAACTAACAAACTTTTGTTTTCTTTGAAACTTTGTTCAAACGCGGCTTGGGTGCGGATGGTTTTACCTTCCACAAAAACGCTGTTCAAAATCAAGGTCAGTAAATCATTTTTATACTCTGCAATGTGTTCCGATTTCAAAATCGAATGTGCTGGCAAACGGTTATAAGCCAATTCCAACGCGGCATTTTTCGGCATATTTTTCAGCGCGTAAGTACATTCTTTGCGTTGTTGCAATTGAAACAACCGAATCAAACCCGCTTGATGTTGCAATTCGGCTTTGCGTTGCGTGTCAAAAATTTTCACGCCCACCGTTTCGCCTTCATCGACCAGCGCAGGATAACCAATAAACGCCTGCCCTTTTTGCATAAAACTATATTGCTGCGGTAAATCATCAAACGCCCATTGAATATAACCCGTGAAATTCAACTCGTCGGCGGCGATTTGGTCAAAACTTTCGGCGGCTTGCGTGACGTGTTTTGCCTGCAATTTTTTCAAATCGCGCCCGTAATCCAACAATTGCCCATCGTCGTTCACAATCCGAAAATTCATTTTCAAATGGTCAATCAACCCGTCGAAACTCCACGCATTCAGCGGAATGGCTTCGTCAGTCAATTTGCGTAATCGATAACCGAGCCATTCTTCTAACGCGCCTTTAAAATCGGGTTCGATTTCTAAACAGCGTTTCACGGTTTCAGGCACAGGCACAAAATGTTTGCGAATGTTTTTCGGCAAGGCTTTGACCAACGCAACGCATTTTTCTTCCAACCTTCCAGGTACGAGCCAATCAAACGGCGTTTGCGTAATTTGATTGAGTTGATGCACGGGAATTATCGCGGTCACGCCGTCTTCATCGTGTCCAGGTTCAAAACGGTATTGCAACGCAATCGTCAATTTACCCACTTTTTTATGGTCAGGAAAATCCCACTCGTTGACATATTCCTCGCCTTTTTCGCGCGTTAAATCTTCTTTGGTTAAAAACAAAAACTGCTTATTTTCACGTTCAATTTGTTTCCGCCAAGTGTCGAGCGTCACGCCGCTGATAATTTCGGGTGGCAATTTGTGGTCATAAAACGTATACAACCATTCTTCATCTTCGACCAAATCCACGCGCCGACCTTTGTGTTGAATCATGCCAACTTCTTCGAGCAATTTTTGATTCGCCTTATAAAACGGCGCGTTGCTGTGATAATCGTGGTCAACCAACGCGCTACGAATAAAAATCTCCCGCGCGGCTTTCGGGTCAACGTGGTCATACGGCAATTTTCGCCCCGCTTGCAACGTCAAACCGTGTAACAACGTGCGCGAATAAACCATGCAACGTGCGCTTTTTTTCTCCCAATGCGGGTCGTAATAGTTATGTTTAACCAGATGCGAGGCGCATTCTTCAATCCATTCTGGTTCAACTCGCGCCACGGTTCGCGCATACACTTTGCTGGTTTCGACTTGTTCTGCCGCGACAATCCATTTCGGACGCAATTTGTGCAAACCCGAACCGGGAAAAATAAAAAACTTCAATCCGCGTCCGCCCAGATATTCATATTGTTCATGACGAAAACCGATGTTCGACAATAAACCCGTCAACAACGCACGATGAATTTGATCATAACTTGCATCGTTTTCATTCGGGTGCATTTTCAAATCGCCCTTCAAAACCTGCAAAATTTGGCTGTGATTGTCGTGCCATTCGCGCATTCGCATATACGACAGAAAATTATCCGAGCAGTATTTGCGAAGTTTGTTGTTCGAGAGCTTTTTTTGCTGTTCGCCAAACGTATTCCACACATTCAACAACGTTAAAAAATCCGATTCAGGATGACGAAACACAATATGTTTTGCGTCAGCTTGTTGCATTTTATCGGCAGGTTTTTCGCGCGGGTCTTGAATACTCAACGCCGCCACGATGATACTGACTTCTTTTAAACACACTTGTTCTTGCGCGGCAATCAGCATTCGCGCCAATTTTGGGTCAGTCGGGAACTTGGCAAGTTGTTTGCCGATTTCAGTGAGTTTGCCCGATTTGTCGAGCGCGTTCACTTCGAGCAACGACGTTTTGCCGTCGCGAATCATTTTGTCGTCGGGCGGTTCGAGAAATGGGAAATCGGCAATATCGCCCAAATTCAACGCCGTCATTTGTAAAATTACGGCAGACAAATTCGTCCGCATGATTTCTGGTTCGGTAAATTCAGGACGCACCAAATAATCATCGTGGGAATAAAGTCGAATACAAATCCCTTCCGCAACCCGTCCGCAACGTCCCGCCCGTTGATTCGCGCTCGATTGCGAAATGCGTTCAATCGGTAAACGTTGGATTTTACTTTTTGGGCTGTAACGACTAATTCGCGCGTGACCGGTATCGATTACACCGCGAATGTTCGGCACGGTCAAAGACGTTTCCGCTACGTTGGTCGCTAAAATAATCCGAACTTTGCCGCCTTTTGGTTTGAAAACGCGCTCTTGTTCACTCACGCTGAGTTTTGAATACAGCGGCAGAATTTCGTATTGATTCGGATGATGTTTTTTCAGTGATTCGGTGGTTTCGCGGATTTCGTGTTCACCTGTTAGAAAAATCAAAATATCGCCGCGCAAATCCCGATACAACTCATCAACCGCGTCTAAAATCGCATTTTGCAAATCGTCCGTCGTTTCGTCGTCTTTCTCTTCTTCTTTTTCTTCAATCGGACGATAACGCATTTCAACGGGATACGTTCGACCCGAAACTTCGATAATCGGCGCGTTGTTGAAATGTTCCGAAAAACGTTTCGTATCAATGGTTGCCGACGTAACAATAACTTTTAAATCGGGGCGTTTTGGCAATAACCATTTCAAATAACCGAGCAAAAAATCGATGTTCAAACTGCGCTCGTGCGCTTCGTCGATAATGATGGTGTCGTATTGACTGAGATACGGATCGTTTTGCGATTCGGCGAGCAAAATCCCGTCGGTCATCAATTTAATCAACGAACCCGCGTGCGTTTTGTCATTGAAACGAATTTTATAACCGACCGATTTGCCCATCGGTTCGCCCAATTCTTCAGCAATTCGGTCGGCAACGGTTCGCGCGGCAATTCGACGCGGTTGCGTGTGACCAATAAAACCCGCCGCGCCGCGTCCAATCGATAAACAAATTTTGGGTAATTGCGTGGTTTTGCCTGAACCCGTTTCACCGCACATAATCACAACTTGATTGTTTTTTATCAATTCGGCAATGTCGTCTTTTTTGCCTGTGACAGGTAAATCTGGGAAGTTTAACGCGGGAAAACTGGCGCGACGTTTTTCAAAATGGACGACTGATTTTTCGATGCGATTTCGCAAGCCTTCAAACGTTGAAGGTTCGGCTTTTTTATTACGGCGCAACGAATCGAGCTGGCGTTTTAAAAGGGATTTGTCTTTGCTAAGACAGGTTTCGAGTTGTTTTGAAAGTTGAGCAATTAAATCGTGGTTTGACATCGAAAACGCCGTAAAACTAAACAACCACCAGCTCAAGCTGGTGGGTTAGTGAGCTAAGAACTAAAAGTTCAGGATACACGTCGGCTAAACGACGTGTTGTTAAGGTTCAATATCAAAATTACTTCCCGTATCTGGTTCAAAGTGATGTGCGAG
>CAISXF010000111.1 GCA_903889445.1 uncultured Pseudomonadota bacterium | reverse complement strand
TAATGAACCCACGCCGGTCGATTATATGAACCTGATTGAAAGTATTAAAGACCGTCCCGACGCGCATTTGATTCAAACGGTGTTATTGCGTTCGATGTCGCAAGCCGTTTACAGCGCGGAAGAAAAAGGACATTTTGGTTTGGCATTAGAGGCTTACGCGCATTTCACTTCGCCGATTCGCCGTTATCCTGATTTATTGGTTCACCGCGCTATTCGCCATTGCTTGCACGATAAAAAAGCGGATAGTTTTGTTTACGGCGTACCGGATATGGTGATGTTGGGCGAACATTGTTCCGCGAATGAACGCCGCGCCGATGATGCCACGCGCGACGTGACGAATTGGCTCAAATGCGAATACATGATGGACAAAACGGGCGAGGATTTTGTCGGTGTGATTTCAGCCGTTACGTCGTTTGGTTTCTTTGTCGAATTGAATGATATTTACGTCGAAGGTTTGGTGCATATCAGCGGTTTGGGGCAGGATTTTTTCCATTTTGACGCGCTCAGTCATCAGCTGAAAGGCGAACACAGCAATGTGCGTTATCGTTTGGGCGACACTGTGAAAGTGAAAGTAGCGCGGGTCGATTTGGACGAAAAGAAAATTGATTTTATGTTGGTGGGCGTGACGACGAGGTCGAAATCAAACACCGAAACACCTTTTAAATCATCGGATTCTAAACCGAAAACGAAACGTAGATCGGCAAAAAAACCTGCTGCGAAAAAACCTGAACCCGTAAAAGCGAAAATCGATTCCGAAACTGTCACGTCAGCGAAGAAAAAACGTCGCAGAAGAAGTAAATCACCGCAAAAACCAGTGGTTAAATCATGAATAAAATCCTTTTCACCGTTGTTTTGACGTTATTTCTGACCGCGTGCGGACAAACGGGCAAATTAGTGTTGCCGAATAAAGCCGCTGAAGTTCAAAAACCGGCATTGCCACTTTAAGCCGCGTCAACGTATCAAAAAAAACCGCCCTTTAAGGCGGTTTTTTTGTGGGCTTTTGAAATATAACCATCAATTCGTTTCGAGCTGAATCACTTTGATATATTCCCCGCGAGCTTCACGAGTTGAACCCACGACGAGGCGTTGATTGCCGAATTCATCTTGTTCGAGTTGCCCCGAAATTTCAATCGTTTCGCCGATAACAGCTTGCCCAACATACGTCGCCGTAAAACACACCACGCTTTGAATCGTAGCATGTGAAATTTCAAATTCGGCGGGATAACAAAAAGCACGGACATCCTTTGAAACAGTCGCCTGTAAAACGACCGCACCCAGCTTTTTGTACGTCGTCACGTCACGCGCGGCATTTGATTGTTCGACTTCAACCAAACTTAAATCAAATTTTCGTCCGTTGATTAAACCTTTGTTCGATTTGCGGCATTCGTGCCAAACGTAATCATCAAAACTTAAATCACAATCGCGGCGTTCGTAGGAATCCAGCCAATCTTGTTCGCTTAATAATCCTAATTCGCCTGTTAAACTCAGCTGTAAAATCGCCAATCTGCATTGATGAAAAGTGGTCAAATTGTCGCAAACCAAATCAATGTCGGACGACGCTTTTTGCTGCTTAATTAACAACGAACCCGTTACGCCAAACTGATTTAAATCAATGCCTGCCTGTTCAAATAATCGGCACAAATTCACACAATCATTTTCGATTTCGTCATTCGGCGAACTTGCTAACAACTGCATCAAACGATTTTTTGGACAATGGTGCGTAGTAATTTGTTCGACGGAAACGGCGTGTAAAAACGCATCCAATTCGGGCGAATGAAAACAATAATTGGGATGATTTTTGGCAAGTAAATCATTCGCTTCATCGGTTTGAACTTTGCGCCATTGTCCATTTTCATGACGAACATAACGCAAAAAACAACGCACTTTTCCCGATTCCAACCCTTCGGCAACCACTGCAAAAAGCAAACCTTCGGTGGTTTCAATAAAACTTTTCGGTAAAAAAATCATAATTTATACAGCGGTTGCAGCCCATCAACGTTGGCGCGAGAAGTAAATTTCGTTCGTACGTTGTTTTCACCAAAGGCTTTAAATAAGGATTTTCCTTGCCAGATTTCAGCATTTTTAGCGTAAAGCGTGGCGTTGAGTTTCAAAATTTCGTCGCGCAAACTTGCCTCACAATGTGGCGCGATGGCTCCCAAACTGGTTTCGTTAAATTGCAACTTCCCCCATTCGAGCAAGGCGGTTTTTGCCGCTTCGGAATTATCTGTCATGCACGCATTTTTCAGTTTTTTAACGCTGGATTTCAATGAGATTCCAGCTGGACTTTCTACCGTTTCTGAAACATTTTTTGCGGTGAATTTCGATTTTAAAAACCAAAATCCTAGCGTCATTAACCAGCCAACGGTTGAAAAAATGGCGACGAATTGCCAGCCCCAAAACACATTCTCAACGTCCGTTTTCAACGGAAAGCTATTATTCGTTTCTATTTTTGAAGGAAGAATTTGTTTTGCCTCCTCAACTACTCGCATTGTTGGAACGGGTGCGGCATTTTCACTTGCCACCACATTCAACGCTATTTCAGGCAAAGTCGCCATTTCAACTTTTTTTGATTGTGTGTTGAACCACGAAATTTGAATCGCGGGCAACGTGTAATTCCCCGATTTGGCGGGAATAAACGCAATTTTTTCTTCCCGACTTGCCACGATTCCAGAAACGGTTTTCTCTTCGTGCAAAACAGGTTGATCGTTGTAGGCTTTGAGTTGCGGATCAATTTTGGTGCTATTTAATTCTGGAATTTGCCCAACCGTCGAACCCCGCGCCACTAATTTCACGGTGCGCGTCAACGGTTCGCCGACTTTCATTTGTGACGTATCGCCCGACCACGTTTGCGTTAATTCAATTTGTTCCGCCGTAAGCCAATGTGAATCCGTAAATGTCGCGGGAATCGGCTGCACATTGAGTGTCACCGCATTCGATTTTACAATGCGCCGTTGCGTCGTTTGGGAATTAAAAAACGAATTATTTTGCCGTCCACGCGCCACTGTGTCTGCTGTCAAAACCAGCGGTGTGATTATAATCACACCACTTTTTTGTGGAAAAATTGCGTATTTTCGCTCAATCACCACATACGTCACGCCGCTCACTTGCGTGGTGTAATTCGCATCGTCCGCCAATTTTTCAATCACCGCATCGTTTAATTCGGGTTCGCTCAAATTCGCTTTCGCCAAATCCACGCGCCGATACAATTTCACCGTGTACAAAACTTGCGATTGAATAAACGGTTTTTCGGTGTTCGTCGTGACCTCCAAATACAAATCGTCATCATCGTACGCGGCGTTTTTATTCACCGTCGCACTGGGCGAAACCACGATTTTCAACGCGGGACTCGCATCGCTGCCGAACTTAATCACGGGAATAATTAAATTGCCCGAATCGTTCGCCATCACCGTGAGAATCCATTGAATAATCCGATTCGATTTGCCATTCACAAATTCAAAACGGCTGTTTTCGCTCTGATTTTGAATCGTAAAATCTTGCTCCAACGGACTGAAATCAGGATCCGCATCGGGTGATTCCGAAGCGGTGAAAATAATTTGAAAAGATTCGTCTACACTGACAGGACTTCTATCAAGTGAAACCGTGATGTCAGTGGCGAAAACGTGGCTTGAAAAACCCGCTAACCACAGTGATAAAAATAGAAGAAAGGTAGGCATTTGATAGACGAATGAAGTGAAGTGGAATGCAAACCAAGGTTTGCACTCCGAATGAAATTAGAGAAAATCGCGGATTAACACTTCAGCAATTTGAATACTGTTCAACGCCGCGCCTTTGCGAATGTTGTCAGAAACCACCCACAAATCAATGCCGCGTGGATGCGAAATGTCTTCACGAATACGGCTGACAAACGTGGCATCTTGTCCTGTTGAATGTGTGACGGCGGTCGCATAACCACCATTTACACGTTCATCAACAACGGTTATTCCTGGTGCATTTTCGAGTAATTTGCGAACTTCGTCAGCCGTGATTTTATCGCGTGTTTCAATGTGAACCGCTTCGGAATGTCCGTAAAAAACAGGCACACGAACCGCCGTGGCATTCACCAAAATGTTTTTATCGCCCATAATTTTTTGCGTTTCCCACACCATTTTCATTTCTTCTTTGGTGTAGCCATTTTCCATAAACACGTCGATTTGCGGCAACACGTTGAACGCAATTTGATGAGGATAAACGCTAGGCTCGACTTTTTTCGAATTAAAAATACCAGCGGTTTGCTGACCTAATTCTTCAATCGCCTCTTTGCCCGTGCCAGAAACCGCTTGATACGTTGCGACGTTAATGCGCGTAATGCCAACTGCATCGTGAATCGGTTTTAACGCGACGAGCATTTGAATTGTCGAACAATTTGGATTCGCAATAATGCCGTGATTTTTATAATCCGCAATCGCTTCGGGATTCACTTCGGGAACGACGAGCGGAATGTCATCGACATAGCGAAATTGCGAGGTATTATCAATCACGACGCAACCTGCGGCAGCAGCGATGGGCGCGTAAATTTCAGAAACGGACGCGCCTGGTGAAAACAAACCGATTTGCACTTTTGAAAAATCGAAAGTGGCTAAATCTTGCACAACCAACGTGCCGCCTTTAAATTCAACTCGTTTGCCAACCGAATTTGCGCTCGCCAAAGCGTAAACTTCGCCGACGGGAAAATTGCGTTCGGCTAAAATTTCCAGCATCGTTTCACCGACTGCACCCGTTGCGCCCACGACGGCGACGTTATATTTTTTAGTCATTTTTCAACTTCCTTTTTTCAACGCATTCACCACCGCGTCGCCCATTTCTGAACAACTCACTTTCATCATCCCTTCCGAATAAATATCGCCCGTGCGAACATTTGAATCGAGCGCGTCATTCACGGCTTTTTCGATACGTTTTGCGGCTTCTTCGTTGTTGAAAGTGTAACGCAACATCATCGCCACCGACAAAATAGTCGCCAATGGATTCGCAAGATTTTTGCCCGCAATATCAGGAGCAGAACCGTGAATTGGTTCGTACATTCCTTTGCCATTCGCATCGAGCGAAGCCGATGGCAACATACCAATCGAACCCGTTAACATCGACGCGCAATCTGACAATACGTCTCCAAATAAATTACTCGTCACCATCACGTCGAATTGTTTGGGCGCACGAACCAACTGCATTGCGGCGTTATCAACGTACATGTGCGAAAGTTGAACGTCAGGATATTCTTTGCCGACTTCGGTCATGATTTCGCGCCAAAGTTCGGTGCATTCCAACACGTTTGCTTTATCGACGGAGCATAATTTTTTGTTCCGTTTTTGAGTAATTTTGAACGCAGAATGTCCGATGCGACGGATTTCAGATTCGGTATAAGTTGCTGTGTTGAAACCTTGGCGTTCGCCGTTTTCTAAAATACGAATGCCGCGCGGTTGACCAAAATAAATGCCGCCCGTTAATTCGCGCACAATCATCAAATCCAAACCCGAAACGATTTCTGGTTTTAAGGTCGAAGCCGCCGCAAGTTGTGGATATAAAATCGCAGGACGTAAATTTGAAAATAAACCCAACGTGGAACGCAAACCCAACAAACCTTTTTCAGGACGCACCGAAATATCGAGCGATTCCCATTTATAACCACCGACCGCACCTAATAAAATTGCGTCGGCAGGCTTCACTAAATCGATTGTTTGTTGTGGAAATGGTGTGCCGTAAACGTCATAAGCCGCGCCACCAATTAAACCGTGTTCAAACTCAAACCCTAAATTCATATCGGCGTTGAGAAAATCTAAAACTTTTAACGCTTCAGCGACGATTTCTGTGCCGATGCCGTCACCTGGTAAAACTGCAATTTTTTTTGTCATGTAATTAAAACCTTTTTAAATTGAAATTTGTAATCTGTTTGTTTTATAACGCGACTTGGTAAGCATCGCGCTGCACAAGCTCTTTTAAATAATTATTGATATACGTTTTATAATTTTTACCGTCGGCTTTCTGTTTAAACCATTCGATAACGTCCGCATCTAATTCAATCGCCTCGTGTTCATTTTGTTCTTTTAGCGCAGCTTGAAAAGCCACTTTGCCTTCCGTTTCGTTTAATTGTTTATCGCCAACACTCCAAACTAAATCCACACGATTAAAATCTGCCTCCGTTAATTCGGGTGCGTCATCTTCGTCAATCCAATCGTCTTCATAGCGCATTGAGTAATTGACTGTATTTTTCGATTTCTCTGTCATTGGCTTTCCTCATGCTGATAATACGACGGGAATGTTCGCGTTGTGTCCAAACGGCAACCACCATTCGTTTGTGTAAAAAACCGACTGTAATCATTCGGTCTTCACCGTAATTTTCGCGGTCATCTTTGAACTCAATTTTAATCGTGTCACTAAAAACAAATTTTAAATCGGCAAAATTCAAGTCACGTTGAATGATTGTTTTTTGCCGTTTTTTCTCATCCCACGTTAAATTCATTTACCGAAACAACCACGGCGCACGTTTGGCGCGTTCGGTTTCGTAAGCGCGAATTTTATCCGCGTGTTGCAACGTCAAACCAATATCATCTAAACCGTTAAGCAAACGGAATTTACGATTTTCATCAACATCAAACGCAATTTTTTTACCGCTTGGCGTAGAAATCGTTTGCGCGGCTAAATCAATCGTCAACGCATAATCGTCGGTCAATTCTTTGAACAAACCGTCCACAATTTCAGCGTCTAACGCAATCGGCAACAAACCATTTTTGAAACAGTTATTGTAAAAAATATCGGCAAAACTCGGCGCGATAATCGCTCGGAAACCGTAATCTTCTAATGCCCACGGGGCGTGTTCGCGTGACGAACCACAACCGAAGTTTTCGCGGGTCAATAGAATTTGTGCGCTTTTGTATTGCGGTTTATTCAGCACGAAATCGTTGTTAATTGGGCGATTCGTGCAATCCATATCGGGTTGCCCTTGGTCTAAATATCGCCATTCGTCAAACAAATACACGCCAAAACCTGTGCGGCGAATCGATTTTAAAAATTGTTTTGGAATAATCGCGTCGGTATCGACATTGGCGCGGTCGAGTGGCGCGACGATTGACGTTAAAGTGGTAAATGCTCGCATTTTTATTCTCCCATCCATGAACTGACATCCACAAAATGCCCTGCAATTCCAGCCGCTGCTGCCATTGCGGGACTCACTAAATGCGTTCGTCCGCCGTAGCCTTGCCGTCCTTCAAAATTACGATTCGAGGTTGACGCACAACGTTCGCCTTCTTCTAATCGGTCAGCATTCATCGCTAAACACATTGAGCAACCTGCGTCGCGCCATTCAAAACCTGCTTCGATAAAGATTTTGTCTAAGCCTTCGCTTTCAGCTTGTTGTTTGATTAAACCTGAACCTGGAACAATCAACGCTAATTTCACATTCGCAGCGACTTTTTTACCTTCAACGACCACAGCCGCCGCGCGTAAATCTTCAATGCGTGAATTGGTACAAGAGCCAATAAACACTTTGTCGATTTGAATATCCGTGATTTTTTGACCCGCTTGCAAACCCATGTAATCTAAGGCGCGTTGCATACTTTGCGCTTTCACGGCATCCGCTTCATCGGCTGGATTGGGCACAACCGCATCGACCGAAACGACTAATTCTGGCGACGTTCCCCAAGTAACTTGCGGTTTAATTTTTGTGGCATCGAGGTTAATCACTTTGTCGAAAACGGCATCGTTATCAGAATGCAAATTCTGCCAAGCGCGTTCGGCAAGAACTAAATCGTCGCCTTTTGGTGAAAGTGGACGGTTGCGATAATACTCAATCGTCACATCATCGACTGCGACCAAACCTGCGCGTGCGCCCGCTTCAATCGCCATGTTGCAAACGGTCATTCGACCTTCCATCGATAACGCGCGAATTGCAGAACCACCAAATTCAATCGTGAAACCGTTGCCGCCCGCCGTGCCGATTTTGCCAATAATTGAAAGTACAATATCTTTCGCCGTCACGCCTTTGCCGACTTCGCCATCGACTGAAATCAATAAATTTTTGGCTTTTTTCTGAACCAAACATTGCGTCGCGAGCGTGTGTTCAACTTCCGAAGTTCCAATTCCAAACGCTAACGCGCCCGATGCACCGTGCGTCGAGGTGTGCGAATCGCCACAAACCACCGTCATTCCTGGAAGCGTCGCACCTTGTTCAGGGCCAATAACGTGAACAATGCCTTGGCGAATATCGTTCATACCGAATTCAGTAATGCCAAATTCCGCGCAATTTTTATCCAACGTTTCCACTTGCAAACGTGAAATCGGATCGGCAATGCCTTTGTCGCGGTGATTCGTTGGTACATTGTGATCCGCCACCGCTAAATTCCGCGCCACATTCCACGGTTTTCTACCTGCCAAACGCAAACCGTCAAAGGCTTGCGGCGACGTAACTTCATGCACCAAATGGCGGTCGATATAAATCAAGCACGAACCATCGTCTTCCGTGTGAACAACGTGATCTTCCCAAAGTTTGTCGTATAAGGTTTTGCCTGTCATTTTCTATCCTAAAACGGCGAAAATTTTCGCGGTGATGTCTTCCACATTTCCCACGCCCATAATTGAACTAAATTTTACGTTTTGTTCGGGCGCAGAATAATAATTAACCAACGGTTTCGTTTGTTCATGATAAACCGCCAAACGATTTCGCACGGTTTCTTCTTTGTCGTCAGCGCGTTGAATTAACGGTTCACCCGTTTCATCGTCAACGCCTTCGACTTTCGGCGGATTATATTCAATGTGATAACTGCGCCCAGAAATTAAATGCACTCTGCGCCCCGCCATGCGATTCACAATTTTTTCGTCAGGAACATCAATTTCAATCACCGTATCAATCACTACGCCCATGTTTTTCAAGCCTTCCGCTTGCACAATTGTGCGCGGGAAACCGTCTAACAAAAAACCATTCGCGCAATCGTCCATCGCAATGCGTTCTTTAATCAAACCCAAAATAATGTCGTCCGATACCAAACCGCCTGCGTCCATCACTTTTTTGGCTTCGACACCGAGCGGCGTGCCTTCGCGAACTGCGGCGCGTAACATATCGCCCGTTGAAATTTGGGGAATTGCGTATTTTTCGATAATAAATTGTGCTTGCGTGCCTTTACCTGAACCTGGGCCGCCTAACAAAATGATGTGCATGAATGACTCCAACGTCTCGCTTTAAAAATGGAATGAAATAAAAAATAGTGACGTATTTTATCGCATAATCCCGCTAAACTCTTGTTTAAAATCGTTTTGAATTCGAGTTTTGATGTTCTGGATGCTTAAAGCAAATCCCTCTTTAAAAATGGGGACAAGACGGAGATTGGCTTAATCCAAAACCTGTGGCGGAATCGGAAACAACAATCGAAATGTCGTGCCGTGATTCGGTTCGGTCTGAACAGAATCAATCAAAATATGTCCGCTGGAATGATGCACGATGCCGCTCACCGCCGATAAACCTAAACCCGTACCTGCGCCTTGTTCTTTGGTGGTGAAAAAAGGATCAAAAATTTTGTTTATAATTTTAGGCGAGATTCCCGTACCATTATCTGCCACGTTTATTTCAATAAAATTGCCGGTTATTTTATCGCCGCACGCGACACAAAAATCCTTCACATTCAGCCTTTTCTGCAATGAAAAAGTGATAATTCCGTTGCGCAATTTCATCGCGTCTCGCGCATTCACCGCTAAATTCATTAGGACTTGATGCAGTTCCACGACATCCACCTCGATGCGCGTATCGCAATTATTTCGATAATCACAATTGATACAATCGCCTTCATTGATGAGGCACCTGTTTATAAATTCCATTTTGATTTGACTGGTCAACAACGGATGCAGCATTTGTAACGCTTCGTCAATGACTTGTTGTGCAGGTATCACGCGCATTTTTTCTTTGGACGTTTCTTTACGGCAATACGTCAGCATCTTCTGAATTAACGACACCGCCCGATGACCCGCTAAATCGATTTGGTTGAGGTTATTTTCCAACTCCGCGCGTAACAGACTATCCGTTATCATATTAGAAACATCGTAATTCATTTCGTTGTAACCCAATATACACGACAAGATATTATTGAAATCGTGTGCCACGCCCGAAGTCAGCCGCCCAATCATTTCTAATTTTTGCATGTGGTTCACTTGAGAACGCAACTCCTCTTTTGCCGTGTAGACTTCTTCGAGTTCGGCGGCTCGTGCTTCTTTTTCACGGTTTTGGAAAGCTAATTCAACGTTCGCAATCAGAAGTTCAGCCGCTCGCGCTTCTTTTTCAATATTTTGTTTATGCAGCTCCTCGTTTAGTGCAATAAACTCTTGATTGACAGAAAAAAGTTTCTCGTTAGCTTCCCCCAGACTGGCGAGATGTTTGGCTTTTTCAACATTTATTCGCGCGAATTCACTCATCATCACCAAATCTTCAGCCAGTTTTTGTTTTTCACGCGCTTCAATATCTAGCTTTTCATTCAACTGCCTCAATTTAAGCGTTTGCGCTGCCAATTTCAGGGCTTGTTTTTCTTGTTCCTCATGTTGTGCCGCCAGCAGAGAAGCGGTTTCTTGCAAGAGCGTTATCTGACTTTTCAGCTCTTCATTCGCTTGATACAATTCAGCTTGATGCAACAAAAGATTTTGTTCGTGTGCATCAATTTGATTTTTGTTTTTTATGGCTTTTACCGAAAATTTCTGAATAGTGATTTTTGATTCAAGCTCCGCTATTTTCATGCCGAAGAGCTGGCTCGACAGCGTCAATAATTCAAGCGTTTCGTCGCTAAACTTTTGCCAACTGTGACCTAATTCCACTAAGCCGATGAGCGAACTGTTGTGAAAAATCGGCACGACCATTATTTCATCGGCGTAAACGTTCCCGATTTTCATGGTGCAATGATTGTCGCCGGTATGCGTGATGGAAATCGGTTTTTTTTCTAATATCACGCTTTGAATTAAATCGTCGTCCAATAAGAATTCCGACGTTATTTTTTCGCTCGCGCCCATGTTGTAAAAGCTCGATGACGCTAACCGCTGCAACTCTTCATTCCACAAATAAAACGCGCCCACTTCAGCGTGAGTATAAATCACTAAATCAGTAATCATCTGATTTGTGAACGCCGCCACCGATGCGAAATCTTGATTGCATTTTTCTAATGACGCGGTCAATCGCGTTAACACAAAATGGTTTGACGATATTGCTGCTGGATTCGGCTGCACCTTAACCGCAGGTTTTTTTTTCACCGTGTAAAACCAAATTTTTCGTTAATTTTAAATTTTCTGTTTGCATGGAAAACACCCTTTTTGAATTATGAAAAATCAGTAAAAAATTTGCCCCTAAAAAAACACGCTTTTTGTCAGCTGCCCTATTTTGTACACCAAAAAAAAATTTAGCAACTTTAAGCTCGTAGTTAAAAATTCCAATTCTCAAAATAGGCAATCGTTTAGAATGCCTTATTATTTTTAAACTAACCAATTGGCGAGTATTTATGAAAGAACAATTTGATGTCGTAATCGTAGGCGGCGGCATGGTGGGCGCGGCGGTAGCGTGTGGTTTGGGCAGAAGCGATTTAAAAATCGCGGTGATTGAAAACGAATTTCCCTCCGAATTTTCCCCCGACCAATCGCACGATTTGCGCGTGTCGGCGTTAAGCATTGCGTCAAAAACCATTTTAGAAATGATTGGCGCGTGGCAAGGTGTGGAAAATCGGCGCGTTTGTCCGTTCAAACGAATGCGCGTGTGGGAAACGGTGGGCGATACGGAATTTTGCAGTGACGATATTGGGCGCAGCGAATTGGGTTACATTGTCGAAAATCGCGTGACGCAATTGGCATTATTGGAACGGCTGCAAACCTTTGAGAATATCGAATTGATTTGTCCGGCACGAATCGAAACGCTCAATTATTCCAACGCTGATGACAGCGACTTGATTTTAAATAACGGGCGAATGTTGACGACTAAATTACTGGTGGCAGCGGATGGCGCACAATCGAAAATCCGTCACGGCGTGGGGCTGGGCGTAACGAGTTGGGATTATGAACAACACGCACTGGTGATTTACATCGAAACGGCGCAACCGCAACAAGATATAACGTGGCAACGTTTTGTCGCCAGCGGCCCGCAAGCGTTTTTGCCATTGACGGGCAATTTTGGGTCGATTGTTTGGTATAACTCACCCGATGAAGTGAAACGTTTGCAAGCGGTGTCGCTGGACGATTTAAAAGCGGAATTGATGGCAACATTTCCCGAAGAATTGGGTGAAGTCACGCGCGTAATTGCTGTCACGAGTTTTCCGCTGAAACGCCAACACGCACAACATTATGTGAAACACGGCGTAGCGTTAGTCGGCGATGCGGCGCACACGATAAATCCGCTGGCGGGGCAGGGCGTGAATATCGGGCTACTCGACGCGGCGGCATTGGCAGAAGTGATTTTAGAAGCCACGCAACAAGGGCGTTCGATTTCGGATGTTAGCGTGTTGAAACGTTACGAAAAAATGCGGCGCACCGAAAATTTGAAAATGATGACCGTGATGGATGTGTTTTATCAAGCGTTCAGCAACGAATTTTTGCCGCTGAAATTCTTACGCAATTTGGGTTTAGGATTAGCCGAACGAGTGAAACCATTAAAAAATAAAGTGATGCGTGGCGCGATGGGTTTGGATGGCGCATTACCAAAATTGGCGCGAGGCGAAAAATTAGTATGAAACCCATTTTAGAAACCAAAAAATGGCTAGAAACCGTGGTGATTGCTCACAACATTTGCCCGTTTGCCGAACGGGTTTTTAAAAATAACGGCATTCGGTTTGAGGTTGAAACGGCAACGGAAATCGAAACGTGTTTGTTAAATTTGATTCTCGAATGTGAACGTTTGGACACGGACGAAAACATCGAAACCACGTTGTTGATTTATGCGAATACGTTTGCCGATTTTGAGGCGTATTTGGATTTTCTGGAACTCGCGCAAGGGTTGTTAGAAGTGCAAAATTACGAAGGCGTTTATCAGTTGGCGAGTTTTCACCCGAATTATTGTTTTGAAGGTTCGGCAGAAAACGACGCGGCAAATTACACCAATCGGTCGCCGTATCCGATGTTGCATTTATTGCGTGAAAGTAGCCTGGAACGGGCGTTGGCGAATTATAAAAATCCTGAAAAAATTCCCGACAATAACGTTAAATTAACCCGCGAATTGGGTTTGGAAAAAATGAAACAAACGCTGGCGGCTTGCTATGAATGAATGTGAAAAAGAAAAAGTGAATTTAGAAACGGCAAAAATTTATTGGTCAGAACTGCAACGCTTTTTTGCTAAAGGTGAAGCGGTTTGGATTTCAAATGAGTTGGATTTGGTCGAAGCCGGCTATCAGTTTTCGTTGGATAATAAAGCGGATATTCAACGCTGTTTGGAAAATAAACAGCTCGGATTAGTGACCGATGCACAGGCGTTGCGCTGGTTTGAAACGAATGCGGAATTGTGGGCGGTGGTGGTCAAACCGTGGATTTTAGTTCAAGAGTGAAAAATTAGCATGAATGAAATTAACGCGCTGATTCTTCAATACGGAGAGTGGTTTTATTTGCTGACGTTTGTTTGGGCGGCGTTAGAAGGCGAAACGTTTTTGCTTTTTGCGGGCTTTGCGGCGCAGCGGGGTTATTTAAACATTGAACTTTTATGTGCGGCGGCGTGGCTCGGCAGTTTGTGTGGCGACCAAATCTTTTTTTGGTTGGGGCGTCGTTTTGGTACGCGAATTTTAACGCGCTTTCCCGCACTAAATGCCAAAATTGAGCGTGTGACCGGCTGGTTAGCGCGTTATGCGATTGTGTTTATTTTGTCATATCGTTTTATGTACGGCGTGCGAAATGTCAGCAGCATCGCCATTGGTATGAGTCGATTACGCTGGCAAACTTTCGCTTTTTGGAATGCGATTGCCGCACTGATTTGGGCAATGGCGTTTTCGGGATTTGGGTATTTTTTCGGGGATATGGTGGCGCGTTTGCCGCAGACTGAAATTACGTCGGATGTTCAACAAACGATGTTGGCGATATTGGGATTATTTGCGTTGCTTTTTATTCTGCGGCAGATTGTGGTGCGATTGCAAAAACGGTTTTGGTAAAGGTTCAAGATACAAAACTTGAACCTTTGAACCTAAATTTAACGACTTCGGCTGCGTGAACCTTGCGTTTTAGGACGCGCATTGGGAGCTTGATTTCTGGCGACGTAACCTTTTTTATCGGACGGTTTCGTGTGGCGTAAATCTTTCTTTGCGCCTTCTTTCGTTACCACTTTTTTCGGCATATCGGCGACTTTCAACGATACGGCTTCGTAACCTGTGTCAGCGATTTGCGGCAAATGACGTTTCAACAATTTTTCAATTTCAAACAACAATTGCGATTCTTCCGGCGATACCAACGAAATCGCCGCGCCACTTGAACCCGCGCGTCCGGTACGACCGATACGGTGAATATAATCTTCTGGCACTTGCGGCAAATCGTAATTCACAACGTGCGGCAATGCGTCAATATCCAAACCACGCGCCGCAATATCCGTTGCCACTAATACCGACACTTTGCCGTTTTTGAAAAAATCCAACGCTTTGGTGCGTGCGCCTTGGGTTTTATCGCCGTGCAACGCCGCTGAACGAATGCCGTCCATCGTTAATTGTTTTTCTAATCTATCCGCGCCGTGTTTGGTACGAACAAACACTAAAACTTGTTGCCAATTATTACTGCCAATCAGATACGACAACAACGCGCGTTTGTTTTCTCTTGCGATGCCATAAACCAATTCTGAAATGTTTTCGGACGTGATATTCGGCTTGGCGACTTCCACAGAAACAGGATTTTGCAACAATTGCGCCGCAAGGGCTTTAATTTCTGTTGAATAGGTCGCTGAAAATAACAGCGTTTGACGTTGTTTCGGCAAATTGCCACAAATGCGTTTAATGTCTGGCAAAAAGCCCATGTCCAACATTCTGTCCGCTTCGTCGAGTACCAACATTTCCACATTGTTCAAATTGATGTGGCGTTCGTGCATGTGATCGCACAACCGTCCGGTGGTCGCTACCACAATATCACAACCGCGTTGCAATTGGCGAATTTGCATATTGATACTCGCGCCGCCGATAATCACTTCGGTGACGAGCGGTAAATGTGCGCCGTAGGTTTTAATGCTTTCAAACACTTGCGCGGCGAGTTCGCGAGTTGGCACGATAACTAATGCCCGAATACGACGCGGTTTTTGATGCGGATCGTGGTTTTCCATTAATCGCTGCAATAAGGGCAACGTAAATCCAGCGGTTTTACCCGTCCCCGTTTGTGCGCCCGCCAAAACATCTTTGCCCGCGAGAATGTGGGGGATGGCTTGTTTTTGGACGGGCGTTGGCGTGGTGTAACCTTGGGTGCTGATGGCTTTCAGTAATTCTTCGTTTAAGCCGAGTGCTTTAAAACTCATGTAAAATCTCTTGTGATGGTAATGAAATGAATGGCGGTAATATAACACAAGGCTCGCAGGCGATTTAGGTTAAAAATTCGCTACACCACTTCATCACCATCAAAGTTATGAGGTTTCCATATAGTATCTAAAACGTTAACATAAAGTAACTTTTTATAATATTAGCTAACGATGAAATACTACAGCAACGGTGAAGCCACGAAAATACTGGGCGTTCACGCCAATACACTACGAAAATGGGCAGACAGTGGAAAAATCAAAAGTATTCGAACCGCCACGGGACAACGACGCTACAACCTCGACGAGTTTCTCAACGTCAATGGAACAGCCATTACCATCTGCTACTGTCGAGTATCCAGTCCCAAACAACGAGACGACCTTGAACGACAAGTTGAATTCATGCGAGGAAAATATCCCACCGCTGAAATTATCAAAGATGTCGGCAGCGGTCTCAACTTCAAACGCAAAGGACTTACAGCCCTTTTGGAACGCGCAATGCGCGGTGATAAGCTC
>CAISXF010000110.1 GCA_903889445.1 uncultured Pseudomonadota bacterium | reverse complement strand
TCGCACATCACTTTGAACCAGATACGGGAAGTAATTTTGATATTGAACCTTAACAACACGTCGTTTAGCCGACGTGTATCCTGAACTTTTAGTTCTTAGCTCACTAACCCACCAGCTTGAGCTGGTGGTTGTTTAGTTAGGAATTCCATTTTTGGCTGGCATCGTGAGCCGTTTTGGTTTGGTTCGATGGAAAGGTGAAATTTGGTACGAAACCGTTTATTTGCCGCGCATTTCACCGATGACGCTGATGGCGTTGTTGTTTACGATTGTGTTGATGTTCAGTTTGAAAGGCGAATTGATTGTCAGGATTCCGCTGGATGTGTTGCAAATTGCCGCGCCGTTGGCGATTTATTTTGTGATTATGTTTTTCAGTAGCTTTGGATTGGCGCGTTATTTTGAAAAAGATTATGCCAAAAACGTGGTGGTCGCCTTTACCGCAGCAGGAAATAATTTTGAATTAGCGATTGCGGTGGCGATTGGCGTGTTTGGTATCAACAGCGGACAAGCGTTTGCGGGTGTGATTGGCCCGTTAATTGAAGTTCCCGCGCTGATTTTATTGGTCAACGTGGCGTTTTGGTTTAAGGCAAAGTTTTATGCGTAAAGCCGCGATTTCCCTGCAATCCGCCCGTGTGCAACGCAATAATACGTTGCCCGCGCGAAAAATGATTCTTCGCAATCAAATCAACCAGCGCAAACAACAATTTTCCCGTGTAAATCGGCTCTAACAAAATGCCCGTTTGCACCGTGAAATCCGCCATAAACGTGTGCAATTCCACGGTCGTTTTTGCAAAACCGCCGTGGTGATAATCCAAAAAAATGCGCCAATTATCACGCGGTTTTTCCACTAATAATTGCGCGACATCCTGATTCAAAAAGGCGGCATTTTTTAACGCAGCAAATCCCAACACTTCGACGTTTTCAGGTGCCACAGAAATCAATCCCGCCAAGGTTGTTCCCGTTCCACACGCCACACAAAGCACGTCGTAATCCTGTTCGATTTCGTCCACCAATTCGCGCACGCCTTGCAACGCCAACGTTGACGCGCCACCTTCGGGCAACCAGTATTCATTTTCGGCACCATTCGGGAAACTGTCCCACGTTTTATAATCGCGCAAGGTGCGATAATCGCCGCGCGAAACAAAACGTAATTCCATGCCGAAGGCTTTTAAATCCTGCAATGTGGGCGTGTCGATTTCTTCGCCGCGAATCAAACCCACCGTTTTCAAACCCAACATTTTTCCCACGAACGCCAGCGCGTGCAAATGATTAGAATACGCGCCACCCATGCTGATTAACGTGGTTTTGTTCAGGTTGAGCGCGTGATTCAAACTGTATTTCAGTTTGCGCCATTTATTACCGGAAATAATCGGATGCAATAAATCATCGCGTTTTAACCACAATTCCACGCCGTATTTTTCCAAAAAAGGCGAGCGAATCGGCGTTAAAATCGACGGTGAAAAAGTGCGTTCGAGTTGTTCAAGTGTCGCGTGCATAAAATCTCCGTTTTTAGAATAAAAATAAAACCATTCAGCGTTAAAATAACCGTCCCGCCACCCATTCGCTTTAAGAAACCACTTTTATGAATCCCATTTTTTACCGTCTGGCGCGATTACGCGGACTGGCTTTTTTAGGTTTATTGTTAATCACGCTGGGCATTTTAGGCGGCATGATTTGGCGCACCCATCATCATTTTGAAGCCGCGCTGTCTTACGTTAATTATTCGCACCGCATTCAAAATGTGTCGGTGGATTTGCAACAATCGGTCATTGCACGTTTAACTGATAAAACCGCCGATGCGTCGCCGAAATTACCGACCACGTTGTTGTCAGAAATCGACAGTTTAATGACGGATCGCAATTATTTGTCGGAAACGACCCGCCAACATTTAGAAAGCGTTCGGGCGTTATTGACGCAAAGTCAAAGTCTCGACAAAAATCAGCAACAACAAAGTTTAATTTTCGTGTTGAAGGCGATGAGCGAAATTTTGGATAATGAAACGCTGCAACGTGAACAAATGTTAGAAGATATTAACCTCGATACGCAATCAGAATTGTACGTTGCGCTGGTTATATTTGGCGCGATTTTTATTGGCACAATTTTGTTTTTGAAGAGGAGAATTTTGCACCCGTTGAATGATTTGCGCGAACTTTTAGAGCATATCACCGACGAAAATTACACGCCGATTGCCACGAAACATCTGGATTCATTGTTGTTGCCCGTTTTTCACAGTTACAACGGTATGGTGAAACATCTCAGCGAACTGGAAGAAACGAAACGGGAATACGCGCAATCGTTGCAACGCGAAGTGCGTTTGGCGACGCAAGCGTTATTGGAACAGCAACACAGTTTGGCGCGAGCGGAACGATTGGCTGCGATTGGCGAAGTGTCGGCGGAATTGGCGCACGAAATTCGGAATCCGTTGGCGGGGATTCAAATGGCGTTTAATAATTTACGCCGTGAAATCGACAATGAAAATCAATGTGAACGGATGGCGTTGATTGATAGCGAATTGAAGCGTTTGGCGCGTTTGCTCAATGAAATGCTGAATGCCAGCAAACACACGCCCGAAATTCCCAGCCAATTTGATTTAAGCGTGTTGATTCATGATTTGGTGACGTTGGTGCGTTATCAAATTCCCGAAAATCTGCAATTGCAATTTGCCGCGCCGAACGCTGTGACGGTTTATTTACCCGAAAGTGGTTTGCGCCAAGCGTTGCTAAATTTGTTGCTGAATTCGGCGGATGCGCTGGAAGGAAAAAGTGGTGAAATTTTCATTTCGGTCAGCCAAACCGCTGAAAATGTGCAAATTGAAGTGCGCGATAATGGACAAGGTTTTGCTCAAGACTGGTTGGATTATGGCATTCGTCCATTCCGTACCAGCCGTGAACACGGAACGGGTTTGGGCTTGGCGATGGTGCAACGTTTTGTGAAAAATAATAACGGGACTTTGACGTTGGATAATAATCACGGGGCGATTGTACAGATAACGTTGCCGAATAAAGTAAGCGATGCCAGCCGCGATACTCAAGCTGTGCAATAATGACGCATTATTCTTTTTTTATTAGCGACACTTCAAATGCCTTTACGTTATATCGAAAAAATTTTACGCGCGTCTGTTTATGACGTGGCGATTGAAACGCCGTTGGATTTTGCCCGCGCGTTATCGACTCGCACCCAAAACCACGTTTTTCTAAAACGCGAAGATTTGCAATCAGTGTTTTCATTCAAACTGCGTGGCGCGTACAACAAAATGGCGTTGCTCAGTGAAAGCGAAAAAACACGCGGCGTGATGGCGGCTTCGGCGGGAAATCACGCGCAAGGAGTGGCGTTATCGGCGCAACGGTTGAACATTGACGCGCTGATTGTGATGCCAACGACCACGCCCGAAATCAAAATCCAATCCGTCAAAGCGATGGGCGCAAATATAATTTTGTTCGGCGATTCTTACAGCGAGGCTTACGAACACGCGAACCAATTAGCCAAAAAATCGGGGCGCGTTTTTGTGCATCCTTACGACGATGACGACGTGATTGCAGGGCAGGGGACGGTGGCAATGGAAATTTTACGTCAACAAACGGGAAAATTAGACGCGATTTTTGTGCCGGTTGGCGGCGGTGGTTTGATTGCAGGAATTGCAGTTTATGCCAAATTTGTGCGCCCCGATATTAAAATTATTGGTGTTGAACCCGAAGATTCCGATTGTTTAAATCAAGCCTTGAAAGCGGGTGAACGGGTGATTTTGACGCAAGTTGGATTATTCGCGGACGGCGTGGCGGTGAAACAAATTGGCGAAAGACCGTTTGCGTTGGCGCAAAAATATGTCGATGAAGTGATTACCGTTTCAACCGATGAAATTTGCGCGGCGATTAAAGATATTTTCGACGATACGCGCTCGATTGCGGAACCCGCTGGCGCGTTGGCAATTGCTGGTTTGAAAAAATATGCCGAACGCGAAAAGATAATTGGTCAAACGCTCGTCGCTATCGACAGCGGCGCGAATATCAATTTTGACCGCTTGCGTTACGTTGCCGAACGCGCTCAAGTTGGCGAATATCGAGAAATTTTATTAGCCGTCACCATTCCCGAAATCGCGGGAAGTTTTTTGCATTTTTGCCAATTATTGAACGGGCGAAATATCACCGAATTCAATTATCGTTATTTTGATGCCGCCAACGCGCAAGTTTTTGTCGGCATTTCGAGCAGTGGCGAATTCAAAGACCGTGCCGCGTTAATTGGCGATTTACAAACGAAAGGCTTCGACGTGGTCGATATGACGGCGAACGATTTGGCGAAAGAACACATTCGTTACATGGTCGGAGGTCACGCGCCGTGCGATTTAAACGAAGTGATTTACAGCGTGGAATTCCCCGAACGTCCAGGCGCGTTGCTCAGTTTTTTAACGGAATTGGGCGGGCGGTGGAATATCAGTTTGTTTCATTATCGCAACCACGGCGCAGCGTTTGGCAAAGTGTTAATCGGTCTACAAATCGAAGCCGCACAACAAACCGATTTTCACGCCTGTTTGCACGCATTGGGTTTTGGTTTTCACGAAGAAACGCACAATCCCGCGTACCGATTATTTTCGGGCGGACAAGCGAAATAATGCGCCGACTCGTTTTAATTTTTAGTTTGGCGATTGGATTTAATGCCGCTCACGCCAATGAATTCGCGGCGGAAATTAAACACGCGGAAACTGTGGTGCAACATGGCAATTATATTTTGATGGCGGATTTGGATTATCATCTCAGTCCACAAGCGAATGAAGCGTTACAAAATGGCGTGCCGTTATTCTGGAAAATTAACGTTAAATTGCAACAAAAACGTGATTTTTGGTTCAATCAAACGCAGTTAAAATACGCGCTGCGGTATCGATTGCAATATCACGCACTGTTGAATATGTATCGGGTGCGGAATGAAAATACTGGCGAAGTGCGGAATTTTTCAACGTTGGCGGCGGCGTTAAATGTCATGGCGACGGTGCGTGATGTGCGTGTGATTGCCGCCAAAAATGTGTTGGCTGACGCGCATTATTCAGTGGGAATTAAAGTTATTTTTGAAGATGAAAAATTGCCATTGCCGCTGCAAACTCAAGTGATTGCAAACCCACAATGGCAATTGTCGAGCGATTGGACATATTGGAATACGCCCAAAATTCAATAAATTAAACCGCGAAACTTTCGCCGCAGCCACACATTCCTGTGACGTTCGGATTGTTGAATTTAAACGCGGCGTTCAAGCCTTCTTTGCGATAATCGAGTTCAATGCCGTTTAATAATGGCAAATCTTCGTCGCGCACAATGACTTTTACGCCCGATAATTCAAATGTTTTATCCAATGCTTCCAATTCATCGACGTAATTTAAAACGTAAGCGTAACCAGAGCAGCCTGATTTTTTTACGCCTAAACGCAAGCCCAAACCGCTGCCACGTTTGAGTAATTGTCTTTGAATTTGTTCGGCGGCACTTTCTGTAATTGAAACAGACATTTTTTTAAGCTCCAAAAGGGGTAATAAGTTCGATGAATTCTAACACTTCGGCGGGTGTATTTTGGTGACTAAGGCTGACTCGAATGGCAGTTTGTGCTTTTTCGGGAGAAATTCCCATCGCGATTAACACGGGACTGGGTTCTGACGCGCCACTGGCGCACGCTGAACCGCTCGATAAGCAAATGCCTTTTTGGTCTAATTTTAGCAAAATCAATTCGCCGTCGATACCGTCAACGCCAAACAAAAC
>CAISXF010000109.1 GCA_903889445.1 uncultured Pseudomonadota bacterium | reverse complement strand
GCATCAACTCAAAGCGAATAGCGCGTTGTTGGAAAAAATTTCTGCCGATTTGCCGAAAAAAGCCGTGGTTGTAGCGAAATTGGGCGAACCGTTAGAAATCAAAGACGAACCTGAGCAGGAAATTTATGTTTATCATTTCTTACTCGATACGCATGAAATTGAAAAAGGCTATGAAGACCGCGCGTTGAATGAAGTTAAACTTTCGTTTGATAAAAAGACGCAGGAATTAACACGCATGGCGGGACGTTTTGCGGGATTGAAAGTGTCGATTAACTACAAAAAGTTTTTAGTTGAACAAGCTGAAACGGATTGATTTTAAAAAAAGAAAAAGTGGACGTGAATAAATTTGCGCCCACTTTTTTGTGTTTACGGTTTCACATTTCCCGCATGCAAACCACATTCTTTTTTCGTGCTATCTTCCCACCACCAACGCCCGACGCGCTCATGTTGATTCGGTAAAATCGCGCGGGTACACGGTTCGCAACCAATGCTAATAAAACCCTGTTGATGCAGCGGATTATAAGGCACTTGATACGCTTCGATATAATCCCAAACTTGCGCCGAAGTCCAATTCAACAACGGATTAAATTTAATCAACGTGTGTTCGGGCGTTGAAAATGCGCTATCGATTTGAACTTCAGGAATGTCTTGGCGAGTGTCTAAACTTTGGTCTTTTCGTTGACCCGTAATCCACGCATCGACGTTCGCGAGTTTGCGCCGCAACGGTTCCACTTTCCGAATCGCGCAACATTCCGAATGCCCATCTTCGTAAAAACTAAACAACCCTTTTGTTTTCACAAACGCATCGAGTAATTCACGGTTCGGACTTAATACCTCGATTTCGATGCCGTAATGTTTTCGCACTTGTTCAATATAACGATAAGTTTCAGGATGTAGCCGTCCCGTGTCAAGGCAAAAAACCGAAATATCTTTGCGAATGTTCAACGCCAAATCAATCAAAATAACGTCTTCCGCGCCACTGAATGAAATCGCGATATTGTCGAATTGTGCTAACGCGGCTTTTAAAATCACACGCGGATTTTTGCCCGCGAGTTCGGTTTGTAACGTTTCAATGTTCATGTGTTTCTGTTTTTGTTTGAGATTCTAAGTATTCCAAAACGTCTTGGTTTTGGACGCGACGGTAAATGGCTTCCACAGAAAGCGTTAAATCAATCGATTCAAACGTCACATCGTCGCCTAAAAAATAGTGTTCTGAAATCCACTGATTATTTCGGCGACAAACTTCAATTTCTGCGAAATCTTGCTCGATTAAAACGTATTCCTGCAAACTGGTTATTGTTTTGTAAGCAGCTAATTTGAGTGTTTTATCAATTCGGCGGGTGCCTTTCGATAAAACTTCGACAATAATTCGTGGTTTGTTCGTGTAATAATCGTTGCCGTTGTCGTCATCGCAAGCCACCAAAACATCGGGGTAAAAAAATTTACTGCTCGTTTCATCGGCAATTTTGACTTTCATGTCTGAAGAATAAACACCGCATTTGGTATCGTCCAAATGATTACCGAATAGCCGCGAAACAGTTTGTGAAAGTTGATTGTGATTACGGCTCGCACCTGCCATCGCATAACAAACGCCATCAATATATTCGTGTTTAATGTCGCTGATTTGTTCGTTTTCTAAATACTCTTCTTCGCTGGTGTAATTAACCGCATAGTTTAAACTCATAATTTCGTCCTTTCAGTGTGACGTGTTTAACCCGAAAAATACTGATTCAAAAATTGTTCAAAAGGCAGTTGTGGCGCGGCTTCTAATTCACGTTGTTTTGCGTGAGATTCTGCCGCCAAATTCATAAACTTCTGCCGTGTGGATTCATCTAACGTTTGCGCCGCGAAGATTTTTGCTAATTCTGCCGATTGATTTAGTGCAAAGCCCGCAAATGGTTTTTTAGTGTCACGCATCGCAGCCAATACTCGCGCTGACGGCGTTAAATCAGGATTTTCAACCAATTCACGCTGCAATTTCAACGCTTCAGAATACGGCGAATTCGTTTCACTCGAATCCAACGCTTCACAAATCGGTTGCATCGAAATTAGAATTTCACGCGCCCAGTTTTGCAGCGTGATTGTTTCGCCATTTTTCACCAATTCCACATTTGGTTTGCGTCCGTTATTCGCCACGATTAACTGATTAGCATTATTCACACGCAATTCATCAGCGGTAATTTCAGGGCTTTCCGTCAATAAACACGTCAATAATAATGCTTCAATAAAACGCGCCGTGGGTTCGTCAACGCCTAACGGTTGAAATGGATTTAAATCCAACGCCCGCATTTCGACATATTCCACACCGCCGCGACGCAATGCCGAAGTCGGTTTTTCACCCGACAACGCAATTTGTTTCGGGCGCATAATGCTGTAAAACTCGTTTTCGATTTGTAAAATGTTGGCGTTCAATTGCTGATATTCGCCGTTTTTACACACGCCAATTTTTTCATAATCCGCGTAAGGCGTGCTAATTGCCGCGCTCAAACTTTCAACGTAACCGTTAATCGAATTGTAATCAATCGCCAAATCCGCCTGATTTTTGCTTTTATAACCAATGTCGCTCATCCGCAAAGACGTGGCGAAAGGATGATAAAGCGTGCCGTTATCGAATTCTTCAAATTGTGCCATTAACGACGGGCGACTGTTGAAAAAGTTCTTACAAATTGCCGGCGACGCGCCAAATAAATACAAAATCAACCAACCAATTCGTTGAAAATTCCGAATCAAGCCAAAATAGGCGGCATTTTTGAAATCACTTAAAGCACATCCGCCCTGCCCCCCTTCAAAGGAGGGTTCTAAAGCCTCCCCCTTTGAAGGGGGATTGAGGGGGCAGTGCTTTTGAGCGTACAGAAATTTCCACAACGGTTCTGGCACCGAATAATTAAAATGAATGCCTGCGATGGCTTGCATCGTGCGCCCGTAACGATGCCACAAACCATGCCGATAAACGTGTTTCATACGTCCGATATTGGAACTGCCGTATTCCGCAATCCGAATGCTCTCGTCGCCATTGATGCCACACGGCATACTCGCGCATAACAATTGCTCGTCGCCCAAATTTTCATAAACGAATTGATGAATGTGCTGCAATTCGCCCAACGTGTCCCGAATATCCGAAAACGGCGACGTAATCAATTCAATCAATGCTTCCGAATAATCCGTCGTGATGTGCGAATGTGTCAACGTTGAACCCAGCGCGTGCGGATGAGTCGCTTGTGAAATCAAACCATGTACGTTAATGCGAAGGCTTTCTTTTTCGATGCCTTTTAAACCGCCACCGAGTAAATGAGGAGTATTTTTGAGCCAATTTGTCATGAAAAAAGTAAAGGTATAAATTACGAATGCGTGCATTATAATTGCATTTGTAATTGGAGTTGCGAAATGAACAATAAAGAAAATGAAATCAATGATTTTATTAAAGAGCTTGAAGTTGAATGTGTTAAAGAACTCGAAATTCAGCACAAAGATTTAGTGAAGATTTGTACCGAGTTAGAAAAATCTCGTGATTATTACGCGGGTTTGTTTGAACTTGCACCGATGGGTTATGTTACGCTGAGTACCAATGACACAATCGTTGAAATCAATTCTATGGCTGCTAAGTTACTCGGTCAAAGTGAATTGTGGAAATTGCGAAACCAGCATTTTACAAAATATATCGAGCGAAGCGATAAAATGCTTTGGAATCATCGTTTTATTAGCAGCAAAAAACAAATCGGCAAACAACACTCTCAACTTATGCTGCAACGGGCGGACGGCACGATGTTTAAAGCGCGTCTCGATTATGTATGGGGTTTTGAAGCAGAAAATAAATTGCCGTTATTACACGTTACGATACTAAACATTGGAGTTTAATTTTATGAGCTATAAAACACACCCACGTTATTTACATTTAAAAGAACAGCTGCAAGAAAGAATGGCAGAAAAAATGATAACGAAGTTTGATGATACATTGGAGAATTACCATTTTGATGAATTGACGCTTGAATTAGAAGTGCATCGAATCGAATTGGAAATACAAAATGAGAATCTACGCCTAGCAGAAGAAGAGTTAGAAAAATCACGAACTCGTTATGCGATGCTCTATGACATTGCGCAGGTAAGTTATATCACGTTGAACATCGAGGGTTTCATTACAGAAATCAATTTCGCCAGTTTATTTTTATTCGGTGTCGAACGCGACGAATTGATGGCGAAAAGTTTTGCGGATTTTGTTGCCACTGAAAGTGTCGAGAGTTGGAATAACTATTTTACGGAGATAAAAGAAAATACCAGCAAAAAGCAGTGTAATCTGATTCTAAAACGTGCCGACAATGTTCTGTTTCCGGCACATCTTCACGGTATTTTCAACGAGTCGTACAAACAAACTGCTTCGTGTGTGCGACTCGCAATTATAGATATTAGCGTGGATTGACATTGCATTTGTTACTTGATGAATCAGCTGAACTTTATATTGGACTCATGTCCGGCACTAGCCTCGATGGTATTGACGCGGCGTTAGTAAATTTAAGCGGCGACCACGTCGAACTTATTGCGTTTGAGTATTTGCCTTTTTCGGCTGAAATCCAACGCAAATTACATTCTCTTAGTGCGCCGAACGCCCAAATTTTGTTATCCGATTACGGTGAAATGGACGCACGATTGGGGCATTTATTTTCCACTGTGGTGAAAAATTTACTACGAAAAAAAAACGTTCCCGCTGCCGCCATTGTTGCCATTGGCAGTCACGGTCAAACGGTTTATCACGCACCATCGGGGCGATTTCCATTTTCATTACAAATTGGCGATCCGAATTGTATTGCCGAACAAACCGGAATTACTACGGTGGCGGATTTTCGCCGACGTGATTTAGCAGCGGGTGGTCAAGGTGCGCCGTTGGTTCCCGCGTTTCATAATGCGGTTTTTCGTTGTTCCAGTGAAACGCGCTGCATTGTGAACATCGGCGGCATTGCGAACGTCACGATTTTACCCGCGAATGAAAATGCGCCCGTGATGGGTTTTGATACGGGAACGGGCAATGTCTTATTAAATCAATGGATGCAGCGACATTTGAATTGCGCTTACGACGCGAATGGTGCGTGGGCAAACACAGGAAATGTCGATTTTGCGTTGATTGAATTGCTCAAACAAGAGCCGTATTTTCACGCGCTACCGCCCAAAAGCACTGGCGTGGATTATTTTTCGTTGGCGTGGTTGGAAGCGCAATGTGAGTTGAAAAATTACGCGCCCGAAGATGTCCAAGCGAGTTTATGTTATCTAACCGCCATCACGATTTGCGACGCGATTGAAAAATTCGCCCCCGAAACGGCGCGGATTTTGGTGTGTGGCGGCGGCGTGCATAATCCATGTTTAATGGCGTTGCTGGCGGAACATTCTTTTTGTTCTGTGCAATCGACGGCGGATTTTGATTTGCATCCCGATCACGTCGAAGCGATTGCGTTTGCGTGGTTGGCGAAACAAACCATGAATCAAAAATCGGGGAATTTACAAGCCGTAACAGGCGCAAATCATCCCGTCATTTTGGGCGGCATTTACAACAGCGGCTGTAATTCAGGATAATTTTGAATCAAGAATTCACGGAAATTTTCAATCGCATGAATATCGTGGCGATTTTTACGCGGAATCGACACGGTCACTTCTTGCAACACGCGCATCGGGCGACTGGTCAAAAAAACCAATTTATCCGCCAACGCAATCGCCTCTCGTAAATCATGCGTCACAAATAGCACGGTGTGCGGACGCTGTTGCCACAATTGCTGCAACAAAAAACGCACTTCTCGCGCCATCGGCGCATCGAGCGACACAAACGGTTCGTCCATCAACAACAAATTTGGATTCACCGCAAACGCCCGAATAATCGACACGCGCCGCCGCATGCCTTCCGAAAGTTGTTTTGGATAAGCGTTTGAATACGCCGTCAATTGCATAAAATCCAGCAAATTATCGACGTATAAAATTTGTTCGGCATTTTGATTCGTAAAAACTACGTCGATATTTTCACGCACGGTTCGCCACGGCAATAAACACGGTTGCTGAAAAACGAAACCGATTTTAGGATTTTTGGTTTGATTGCCGACGCGGATTTCACCGGAAAAATGGGAATCTAATCCGGCAATGCTGTTTAACAACGTGGTTTTGCCGCAACCCGATTGCCCGACCAAACAGACGAATTCGCCCGCATTTAACGTCAATGCAAAATTTTCAATCGTGGGTAATTTTGCGCCAAGATGGATTTTTTCGTGAATGTGAATGTGAACGTCGGTCATGTTATCGCCATTTCAATGCGCGATTATCCAGCGGTTTTAGCACCCAAAATTCCAACGCTTGAATCACGCTGACAAAGGCGACGGTGTACGCCAAAATGCTGGCAATATCGAACCATTGGAAAAACAAATGTAACTGATAACCCATGCCGTTACTGCGTCCGAGTAATTCCACCATTAAAATAATTTTCCAAATTAACGCCAAACCAGAGCGGGTCGCGCTCATTAAAAACGGGTGTAATTGCGGCAAAATAACGTGGCGCAACGTTTTCATTCGGCTGAATTGGTAACATTTCGCCATGTTGAGCAACTCTTTATCCAACGCTCGCGTGCCTTCGCGCAACGTCACAATCACATTCGGCACTTTGTTCAAAATGACTGCCAAAATCGCCGCTGATTCATTCAAACCAAACCAAACGTAACACAGAATAATCGTCACCAACGCGGGAATATTGAGAAAAATAATCAGCCAATTATCGAAAAACGCATTGAGTTTTTCGCTGCGTCCCAACGCGATACCAATTCCACAACCGAGCAACATCGAAATAGTAAAACTCACCACCAAACGCAAAAGCGTTACGCCCAAATGGTACGGCAATTCGCCTGATTCGCACTGTTGCCACAAGACACGCGCCACGATTTCGGGCGACGGAAACAAGCGACTTTGCAGAAATACCGCCAGCCCAAACCAAAAAATTAAAAAAGCGAAAATCGATAAAATCGGCAGATATTTTGACTGCGTCATGAATTCAAAATCACGCAAAAATCTCAGTGAAAAAGTTTTCCATCGCTTGCCACGAACGACGATTTGCATTCGCACTGAATTGATAACCAGCGGCAAAATCGCTCGCCAATGGATTGGTGAACGCATGAACGGTGTTGCCGTAAGAATGCAATTGCCAATCCACGCCCGCAAGCGTCATTTCGCGTTCAAAAGCAGCGACTTGTTCAGGCGGCACGAGCGGGTCTTCGTGACCGTGTAAAACTAAAACTTTCGCGCTGATGTTGGAATGTTCTAAATTATTCGGCGGCGTTAAATTGCCGTGAAAACTGACCACGCCTTTCACATTTGCACCGATTCGCGCCAAATCTAATACGCACAATCCGCCAAAACAAAAGCCCATTGCGGCGATTTTTTTATCATCAACCCACGGCAATAATCGAACATTTGCCAACGCGGCTGAAATTCGCCGTTGCAATAATGAACGGTCTGCGATTAACGGATTCATCAACGCGCTACATTCTGCGTCGGTTTGTCCCAATTTTCCTGCACCGTACATATCGAGCGCAAATCCAACGTAACCTAATTTTGCTAATTCGCGGGCTTTATTTTCAGTAAATTCACTGCGTCCCGCCCACGGATGACTGATTAAAACGGCGGGGCGTTGTCCTTGAATTTCATCGTCGAACGCAAAAAATCCTTCTAAAAGCGTGTCGCCATCGACGTAATTTATCGTGTTGGTAATAATTGCCATGTTTATCCTAATTTTTGGGTGTCGTGTAAATGCTGTAAAAAGCCTTCGCTTGCCGCTTCAATCATATCCAAAACGCGCTCAAATCCGTTTCCGCTGCCGTAATAGGGATCGGGAACTTCGCGATTTTTCAATTCTGGTGCGAAATCCAAAAAGTAATGAATTTTGTATTGAAGGTGCGGCGGACAGGCTGCCATTAAAATTGAATGATTCGCGTCGTCCATTGCAAGAACAAAATCAAAATCTTCAAAATCGCCAAACACCACTTTGCGTCCGCGCAAATGACTAATATCAATGCCACGATTTAACGCCACCGCTTGAGAGCGTCCGTCTGGCGCGTCGCCAATGTGATAAGCGTGCGTGCCGGCAGAATCGATAGTGAAATGATGCGCTAATTTTTTGTCGTTAACCAGTTGTGTAAATACGCCTTCAGCGGTGGGTGATCGGCAAATGTTGCCCATGCAAACAAATAAAACGTTAATTTTTTTCATAGCCTAAACTGTCAAATTGGAAGTAATTATTGAGTTGGATTTTAACATGTTCATGGGCGTTAAATTGAAATAGCACAAATAAATGCTGTTAGATTGAGCAATTGAATTTACAATCTGCCGAACTTCAAACCCACAATTTAGGAAAAGTTATGACCACAGCAAGCAAGCAAGCAAGCAAGCAAGCAAGCAAGCAAGCAAGCAAGCAATAAATTATGTTGCTGCTTTAAGCTGCGTCAAATTTTTCTTTTTCGATAACCCGCGAGTGCATTGCGCTCGCGGGTTTTTTATTGTCTGAAGTTTTTCATAAATCATTTTTTCAATCACAACGAGGATACAAAATGTTTAAAACAAAACTACTCACAACCGCCATCGCCTTCATTCTGAGCATGGGAATTCAACAAAATGCGGCTGCCGATTTAAACGACGGTTTAGTTGCCCATTGGTCATTTGATGATTGCAAAGCCACTGACAACAGCGGCAATGGTCACGACGGCACCCTCAACGGCAATCCTCAATGTGTTGACGGCGTTAAAGGGAAGGCGTTTTCGTTTGATGGTTCAAATGATTGGCTGGACGGTTCTATAAATTCAGATGCTTTTGCAGGAAATTGGACAATTTCGACTTGGTTTTATCACACTGGATACGGCACGCCTTGGGAAGCTATTTTTTCTAATAATACAAATAGTGTAACTAATGCCCCTGTGATGACTTTTAGAGGTGCCGATGATAATAGTGTTGTTATAAAAAATAGTAATTATTTAGGAATCAATGGCGTAGGCTCGACTCCAAAAGGCACTTTCATTGATTTAGATTCACATATCAATCAATGGATTTTCGCAGTTATAACTTATGAAAACGGCGTGCCAACTGTTTATGCGTATGAAAATGGAACTCTAATAAAGAATTCTCAAACATTACCGTTCGCTTTAAAGCAAAGTAACGGTTTTTATATCGCACGACATTATTCCAGTCTTAGCACTCAGTTATTTAAAGGTTCAATAGACGAAACTCGCATCTACAACCGCGCCCTAACGGAAGCGGAAGTGATGGAGCTTTACGAAGGCAAAGAAAAGGTTGCCAGTTGGATTGATTTAAGCCTCGCCCTCACCGCCCCCACCAGCGTTAAAACCGCCGAAAAAGCCACCTATCAATTAACCGCCACCAACAACGGCAACGCCCCCGCAACAGGCGTGAAAGCGCATTTTGTTGTGCCACGCAAATCGATTGCGACGGTGGACATTCCCAAAAATTGCACCTTGAACGGCAGAATTATTGAATGTGCGTTGTCGGATTTGGGCGCGAATCAAAGCGCGACACAAACGTTTTCGATGACGGCGTTACGCAAAGGCGCGTTGAGTGTGGTCGGGTTGGTGAATTCGGACAAAGACGATGCCAATTACGACGACAACAAAAAATCAGCGGTTGTGTCGGTGAAATAATCGCAAGCATTTTTAGGCTTTCGTATTGTAAGGGCGAAAAATTTTTCGCCCCTACATATGCACAATTTTCAATTTCGAAGGAAAAAATCATGACAAATTCAAAACCAACAGGCAATTCAATCTTCAGCTTAAACGGAATTAAGCAAAATCAAACGTTGACCATTTCAGAAGCCCAATTATTACAAGGTTTCAGCGATGCGGACGGCGATGTTTTAACTGTTTTCGCGCCTGATGTGAATAACGGACAACTTTCTGAAAACAAAAAAGGAATGTGGCTTTTCACACCTGATGCAAATTTTTCGGGCAACGTAACATTAGATTATGCGGTCGGTGATGGAAAATCAGGATTTGTAAATGGCGCGGTGAGTTTTTCAATCGAAGCTGAACAAGTCCAACCCAAACCAATTGAAGAAATAACAACGTCACCCGTTGAAATCATTCCAGTCGAAATTTTGACCCCTGGAAAAGTCACGGGAATTACTTGGAGCGGCAAACCCGATAACAACAAAAAAGTCGGCACTGAAAAAGACGATTTTCTGTCGGGTTTGGCAGGTAACGATACGCTGAATGGTTTGGCAGGAAATGACAGCTTAGACGGCGGCTTAGGTGATGATTCGTTGGTGGGTGAAACGGGGAACGATGTTTTAATCGGAGGTGATGGCAACGACAAACTTCTCGGCGGCAGCGGTAATGATAAATTGGAGGGCGGCAAAGATAACGACCAACTCACTGGCGAGAAAGGTAACGACACGTTAAACGGTGGTTTGGGTGTTGATAAAATGAACGGTGGTGACGGCAACGATTATTATTTTGTGGATAACAGCGGCGACACGGTAGTTGAAAATAGCAAAGATGCTAAAAATGCCGCACTCGGGGGTAACGATACGGTTGAAAGTACGTTGACTTACATCTTAGGCGACCATCTCGAAAATTTGATTTTAAAAAGCATTAACGAAATCAACGGGACGGGTAATAATCTCAACAATCGCATTCAAGGCAATATCGCCGATAACATTCTGAAAGGAAATGCGGGGAATGATTATTTGTTGGGCGGTGAAGGTGCAGACGAATTAGACGGTGGTTTAGGCATGGACACGCTTGAAGGCGGTTTAGGTAGCGATACTTATTACATGAACAACACCGAAGATAAAATCATCGAAACGGCAAATACGGACGACCAAGACCAAGTCATTGCAACGGTCAGTTATGATTTAAACGCTAGCCCGAATGTGGAATCGTTAACGTTGGAAGGTAAAAAAGCGATTAAAGGCGATGGCAATGGGCTGAATAATTCGCTACAAGAAAGCGACGGCGGCACCGTAGCGAACAGTTTTAATGGTATGGGTGGCGATGACACGATAAGCAGCGAAGGTGGAAATGACACGTTAATCGGTGGTGATGGTAACGACGAATTAGACGGTGGCGCAGGAACGGACACGGCGATTTTTGATTTTGAACAAGATTATTATCAATTAACGCGCAATGTTGACACGGAAGGTGTGGATCAAATTGTCGTTGAATACATTGGTAATGACGAAAATTACGATGGGCGCGACACGTTGACGAACATTGAAATTATTCAATTTTCGGATGGTGAAAAACTGAACGCGCGTGACATTGAAGTGGATGGTGGTGAAAGTTCTAGCCAAGCACAAATTGTAGAATTAACGGGCGTTGAGACTTTTAACGGCGGATGATTTTATTTTGACGAAGTGATTTTGTTGTAATTTTTTTAAAACCGCCCTTTGAGAACAACTC
>CAISXF010000108.1 GCA_903889445.1 uncultured Pseudomonadota bacterium | reverse complement strand
GACCTTGAACGACAAGTTGAATTCATGCGAGGAAAATATCCCACCGCTGAAATTATCAAAGATGTCGGCAGCGGTCTCAACTTCAAACGCAAAGGACTTACAGCCCTTTTGGAACGCGCAATGCGCGGTGATAAGCTCAACATTGTGGTTGCCCACCGAGACCGACTTGCACGATTTGGGGTTGAACTCATCAAACAAGTTATTGAGTTCAATGGTGGACAACTCGTGGTTCTCGACCAAACTGTACACTCACCCGAATCTGAACTCACCAAAGACTTGCTCAATATCCTACACGTCTTCAGTTGCCGAATGCACGGACTTAGAAATTACAAAAAGCAAGTTGCTCAAGCTACGTCCAACAGCGCAGAACAAGATGCAGTTCAACCAGTGGCTGAAAGTGAGCCGCTTTGTTTATAACACCACGATAGCGTTGTTGCGGGATTATGAAGGCGACAAAAAGCCGTCGTGGATGGATATTAAAAAGATGTTCACTCGCTTGTTGCCCGACTGGACAAAAGACACGCCATTTCAAGTCAAAGGCATGGCGATTAAAGACGCGCATAACGCTTTTTGGAAAACCTGCAAAGCCAATAAAGGCAGTGGCAAACCGACGACGTTTCGTTTTCGTAGCCGCAAACACCCTGTGAAATCTTGTTTTATCCCAAAATCAGCCATCGGCACAAACGGCATTTATCCACAAATTTCTGGTAAAGGTTTGGGTTATGCCGAATCTTTACCCGAATCTTGTTTAGATTCGAGGCTGGTTTGGAAAGCGGGCAAATTCTTCTTAGCTGCCCCATCGAAACACCGCGTACCTTCTGGCGATAACCAAGCCCACGGTGTGACACAATCTATTGTGGCGATTGACCCAGGCGTAAGAACATTTGCTACTTTTTATTCCACCGAAAGCTGTGGTTTTTTAGGCGGTGCGGATTTTTCACGCATTCAGCGAATGGCGCATTATTTAGACAATTTGATGTCGCGTGCGACCAAAGCAAACAAGCAAAAGAAAAAGCGCATGATGCTGGCTGGACTTAGAATGCGTCAAAAAGTGCAGAATTTGATTGACGAATTGCACCACAAAACGGCGTTATTTCTGGTTAAAAACTTTGATTGTATTCTGCTGCCTACCTTTGAAACGTCTCAAATGGTAGGGCGTTCAGGGCGCAAAATCAGAAGTAAAACAGTTCGCAATATGCTGACGTTTGCACATTATCGCTTTAAGCAATTTTTGAAAAATAAAGCCTTTGAACACGGCAAAACGGTTATGGATGTTTGCGAAGCCTACACCAGCAAAACACACCCCGAAACAGGTGAGATTAAGCAAGTGGGCGGAGCAAAAAGAATACGATTGTTGTCTGGGGAGTGGGTTCACAGAGACATCGTCGGAGCGCGTAATATCCTTTTGCGTGCATTGGTAGATAAACCCGACTGTTTCACAGTCGCAGTTAGCGTTGCTTAACTTATGTTAAATAATGTTAAGAAAAAATTATCGGATAATTAAAAAATACAATTCGTTAATATAAATGGAATGTTTTCGGTGCTTTGCTTCGCCCGTTGATTATTGTGTGACGGGTGCATAAACCGAACAGTGCAACGATGTTTTCCACCGCTAATTTCAACAAAATAAGGCAACGCTCTATCTAAACTCACGATGAGCAATTGATTCGACAAAGTCGTGTCCAAAGTAATTTGAAAAAATCCTGCCGGTGCAATTTCTTCCGTTGTCGTATGACTGTTGCGAATGAAGCTCAAAATCAAATCAATCGCCACTCCAATATCCGAAAAGGGGCGACTCCATTGATTTAAATCTTGAAAACACGTTTCGTCTTCTTGCGCTAACCAATAATGAAATTCAGGTAAATCAAACGAACACGTTCCACCTGGAATCGTGCTACGTTGCGCGATACTTTGAAACAAGTCACTGTCCATAAGGTGATTGCCAATTTTCCCTGTCGTAGCATACAATTTTTGGCTAATTCCGCTCAATTGCATCAACAAGTTTTGTATTTTTTGCGTATCAATATCGTGTTTAGCATTCGTCGCAATTTTGTTTAAAACGTTCGTGTGTCGATCTAATTCTTTTAGAATTTCAGATTTTAAATCGTTGCGTTTAAAAATCGCGATAATATCAAGCAATATGCTGATTGCCGCCCGTTTATCAGCCGTCGTGGCAAGGTATAAATGGTGATTAAATTGGTGGAGAAGTTGTTCAAGGCGAATAAAAACGCGAATGCGTTCGTTAAGCGGAAATTCGTAACTAATGGGGGTGTTCACAACGGTAGCGTGTCCTAGAAATGGCTTAATGAAAGGTAGAAATTGTGCAGTTTTTTAACCTGTTCTGCAAGTGCCAGATTATTGTTTGAATTATCCAAAATATCATGCGCGTGCAATTTTCTAAAATCGGCCGAAACTTGCGTCGCAATAATCGCTTGAATGCGTTCAATCGTCAAATTATCCCGCTGCCTCACTCGTTCGAGTTGTGTTCCCACGTCACAATCCACCACTAAAATACGATTTACCCACTTTTCCGCGTGCGTTTCAAATAATAATGGAATGCTAATAATGCAATAAGCGGCGGTGACGGCGTGTAACTTATGTGAAATTTCTTGAAAAATGCGGGGATGTAAAATTTTTTCTAATTCTGTTTTCGCGGTGGAATTTGTAAAAATAAGGGTTTTTAACGCAACACGATTTAATTCGCCGTTCGGGTGCAACATTTCCGCACCAAATGTCTGTGCAATTTCTTCTAACGCAGGTTGATGACGCGCCACTAAACGATGTGAAATTTCATCGGCATCAATAATTGGCACGCTAAAATCGGCAAACAAACGAGAAACCGTTGATTTTCCGCAACCAATTCCGCCCGTCAATCCGATTTTTAACATTTATTTATAAATAATGTTTTGAAGTACGCTGGTGTTATGTTTGACCAAATCACGCAAAAAACGGGTGAATTCGATTTGATAAAGTTGTTCCAACACAATGGCGCGGGTGCGTAAATCTCTTAAAGCGTAAGTCGGTGTTCCGCTGTTGAATGCTAATCCAATAATATTTCCGCGTCCTGTGACGGGGACAAATAACAATTTCCAATTAAATAATCGTCCTAACCACAATGCGATTTGCTGAAATTGTGGACGACTGACACCGCCCCAGCAGTTAATGACCAGCATTCCATCTTTTTTCAATAATTTTTGGCAATTTTCAAAAAATATCGCCTTGCAAATCGCATCCGCCATTCCGGTGGCATCAAACGCATCCACCATAATCAAACTGTACAAGGCTCTTTCGCTATCCAGCCGTTTACGAACGTATTCCCCACCATCATCGACCACGATTTTTAAGCGTGAATCCAACGGCAAGCCAAAATGACTTCGGGCAATTTTAACCACGCTTTTTCGATATTCCACCGCTTTAATTTGACAATCGGGGAATTGATGCAATAAATACTTCGCAATCGAACCGCCCCCTAAACCAATCAACAGTGCGTCATCGTTCAAGGTTTCTTTGAATAACAGCCAGCTGGACATCGTGCGGGCATATTCCAAATAAAGTTGGTTCGGGTCGCTCAACAACATCGAACTTTGACGCGGAATGGAACCAAAATGCAACGAACGTACGCCGTCTGCATCAATGACTTCAATCGCGCCATCATCATCATAATCTTGATGAATCAACACACCGTCGTATTTGTGCAGGTTTTGCGAATTAAAAAGTCGCTTAAATTTTTTATCTTGCGTGTTTAGCATCATTTTCGTTTATAGCAGACTATTGAGATATAACGCTTTTTTCGCCATCACTTCATCCGTATCAATATAACGCGCAGCAATCGCTTGGAATTCATCTTGTAATTCAAGAAAAGCATTCACCATGTCCGGATCAAAATGATGACCTTTGCCATCTTTAATAATTTGCACGGCTTGGGCGTGCGACATTCCCTCTTTATAAACTCGCCGACTAATTAGCGCGTCGTACACATCCGCCACCGCCATTAACCGTGCAGAAATGGGAATATTATCGCCAGACAAACCTTGCGGATAACCTGAACCGTCCCACTTTTCTTGATGACAGTAAGCAATTTCTTTGGCGTATTTGAGAAAAGGGACGTCAATCCCTAATTCGCGTTCGGCTTGAAGAATCGCGTCGCGACCTAATGCAGGGTGTGCTTTCATTATCTCAAATTCTTCGGGTTCAAATTTACCTGGTTTGAGCAAAATTTTATCTGGAATGCCCACTTTGCCAATATCGTGCAGCGGCGCAGATTTGAACAGTATTTCAATTATTTTGTTGTCATCCAGAAAATGCGAAAAGCGCGGATGAAATCGCAACTTTTCTGCTAACAATTTAACGTAATGTTGTGTTCGGCGAATATGGTTGCCCGTATCGTTGTCGCGTGTTTCCGCTAAAGATGCCATCGCATGAATGGTCACATCTTGAATGGCCATAATTTCGGCGGTGCGCTTCGCCACTTCTAATTCCAAAAAACTATTTTGATCGCGCAAAAACATCTGCATTTTTTCCATGTCGAGATGCGTTTTAACGCGAGCCAAAACCACCTGCAACGTAATCGGTTTCGTAATGTAATCGACCGCGCCTAATTCAAACCCTTTCGTTTCATGATTCGCATCGGATTTAGACGTTAAAAAAATCACCGGAATGTCTTTTGTTTTGTCATTCGCTTTTAAACGTTTACACACTTCATAACCGTCCATTTCAGGCATCATAATATCCAGTAAAATCAAATCTGGCGGAAATTCCGATTCCACTATTTTGAGTGCTTTCTCACCGCTATTAGCCACTTTTACTTTATAAAATTTCTTGAGTAACGTACTAATAAGCATGAGATTATCAGGCGTATCATCGACCACTAAAATGGTGGCTTTTTCTGCGGAATATACAGTTTCATTCATTGTTTTTTACCAAAAAAGTCCGTAAAGCCCCTTCCGTAAAGCCCCTTCCTTAAAGCCCCTTCCTTTAGGTGGGGGATGTAAGGATGCTCTTGATTTGTTTTGGTTATCATCTATAATTTCTTCTGTTGGGTGCGCTGTTGCTGTGTATCTCCTGCCATCAGGGTAACTGAGATGGCGTGAAGTAAGACGATTTTCAGAGTCGTCCCCTTCGGGCATGGAGGGCTGTACTAAGGAATCCCCGTTTTAACCCTTTAGGGCGGGGTGGATGTCAACTCTCGCATTTATTATCGGGCTTAACAACTGCAACGCCTCTTCAAAATCAAATTGTCGAATGGCATTGTCTACATTGGAAAATATATCTGCATCGAGTGTCGATTGTAATAAAGCAAAATTCGCTTCAAAAAAATCGGCGGCTTCACTATCATCATCCGTCAGTAATTTTTGGAGTTGGTTTAACACTTTGGTTGTTGTTGACGCTTCAACCGATGAAACTGCTTCATAAAAAACGGGCGGAACCGCTACTTTAAGAGCTGCAATCATCAAGGCTTGAACATTTTCAAACTTCCCAAGTTTAACGTCAATGACTTCGCGAACCTCTTTGTCACTAAGCATTTTTTCAATTTCACCTGCCATCTTTTCTAAATCGGACGCGCCGATATTAGCATTCACACTTTTTGAAGAGTGAGCAATACGTTCCGCCGAGGCGAAATCACCTAAATTCAATGCCTCACGAAGTTCCATCGGTGTGTTTTCTTGATTAAGAATATATTTTCGTAGCAAATTCAAATAAAGCAATTTTTTACCTACTACCCGTTTTAAACCCAGTTCCACATCCAAACCATCAATCACCGGTAAATGCTGTTTTTGGGAATCTGTCATATTATCGGCTATTTCAAGTGGCGCGACCACGGATGATGGATGTTTAGGTTTTATCCATTTTAACAAGGCGTTAAATAATTCATCGGGATCAATCGGTTTAGCAACGTGGTCATTCATGCCCGCGGCGATGCACTTTTCTCTGTCCTGTTGCATGGCATTAGCGGTCATCGCTACAATCGGCAAATCTTTGAATCGTGCGTCTTTGCGAATTTCAATGGTCGCGGCTACGCCGTCCATCACGGGCATTTGCATATCCATCAACACAATATCGTAATGATTTTTGAGAATTTTTTCTATGCTTTCTACACCGTTGTTAGCCACATCAATCGTAAAATGCCCTTCTTCTAAAATACCCATTGCGACTTCTTGATTGAGTTCGTTATCTTCCACAATCAGAATTGACGCGCCTTGAATTGTCATCAGTTCGGAAATGATATTTGACGTATTTTGAATCGATGGGTCAACCAACAACTTAACCAACCGAGGTTTTTCATTCAATACATTCATCACGGTGTTAAACAATAAAGATGAATTCACTGGTTTCGTTAAAAAATACTCTAATCCGGCCTCTCGCGCTTCTTGACGGACTTCTTCCGTACCATACGCCGTAATCATCACAAGGCGTGGCGCGTTTTGCAATGGCAGTTGATGAATCGCGACGGCGGTTTCGATACCATTCATTTCAGGCATTCGCCAATCTAAGAAAACGATTTCATAAGGATTGTTTGATTCGTCCGCCTTTTTTATATAGGTTAGTGCATCCCCGCCATTCGGGACTTGTTCAACTTTAAATGCCATGCTCGATAACATACTATGCAACACTTCCCGCGCCATCTCATTATCGTCTACCAATAACACATGACAACCGTTCAAATCTTGTGAAAGTATCCGTGCTTTCGTTTTGTGAGAGGATTTACCCAATCGAGCCGTGAACCAAAAATTACTGCCTTTGCCGACTTCACTTTCAACGCCCACTTCTCCGCCCATTAAATTGGCGAGTTGTTTTGAAATGGCTAATCCCAAACCGGTTCCGCCATATTTACGACTGGTTGACGAATCGGCTTGTTGAAATGATTGGAATAATTTAGCTCTTACTTCTTCTGTCATACCAATGCCGGTGTCGCGCACACTAAAATTCAATAATACGTCAGCTTCGGTTTCTTCGACGATGGTTACTAAAATAACAATGCCGCCTTTTTCAGTAAATTTAAGGGCATTATTAGCATAATTGGTCAGAATTTGCCCTAATCGCAATGAATCGCCGATTAAGTATTTTGGTACATTTGGCGCGATATTAAAGATAAGTTCTAAACCTTTACCATTGGTTTTTTCAACCACTAAGTTAGTAACCGTTTCCAATACACTGTTTATTTCAAAATCAATCGATTCGATATTGAGTTGTCCCGCTTCATTTTTAGAAAAGTCTAAAATGTCATTGATGATTCCCAACAAATACTGCCCAGAGTTGTGAATTTTTTTGACGTAATCCCGTTGTTTTGGCGTTAAATCGGTTTTTAATACCAGGTACGATATGCCAATAACCGCGTTCATCGGCGTACGAATTTCATGACTCATATTTGACAAAAAGTCTGACTTGATTCGAGTCGCATTTTCAGCGACTTCTTTGGCTTGGCGAATTTCATCAGCGATTTGTTTTGCTACCGTAATATCACGCACGGCGACAAAGACACACTCACCTTGACCACAAGAATCTTGTAAATGACTTAACGCAATTTCAATTGGGAATTCGCTTCCATCTTTGCGTATTCCGGTTACATCAGATTCAAAAATGACAGTGAAAATACTTTTACTTAACAAATCATTCATCATTTTTAAGTTTAATTCATTGGCACTATAACCAAAGATATTTTCGGCTTTGGGATTACACAAAATAATGATGCCGCTCTCATTAACTACCAGCATCGCCTCCGGTGCAGATTTTATAATTTCACGATACCACGCTTCCGTTTCGATAAGTTCGGCTTGTTGCAATTCTAAAGCAACGGTTTGTTCTTCAAGTTTCGAGGCTTGCTCTTTCATTCGATGCGCTAACTCTTGCGTTTCGGTCAGTAATTTTTTAGAAACGGAAATATCCATGACTGACACACACGCGCCCGCACCACGTCCACCTAAATCGGGTAAGTAACTCAACCCAATTTCGATGGGGAATTCACTCCCATTTTTCCGAACGCCTTTCAAATCTGCCGCTTCACTCACCACGTTAAAATTCTCGACCCCGATAAATTTTGAACGCATCGTAGAATCATTAGCACGAATACTTAACGGCACCAGCAAACTGAAGTTCTTCCATTGCAATTCGCCCGCCGTGTAACCGAACATTTTTTCAGTATTTGAATTGCAAAGAATAATTTCTCCCGCTTGATTCGCAACGAATATCGCGACGGGAGCGGATTGAATAATGTCACGATACCACACCTCTGTTTCTAGGAGTTTGGCTTGCTGTATTTCTAATTCATCGGTTTGCTCTTCAAGTTTAGCCGCTTGTATTTCCATTCGATGCGCTAACTCTTGTGTTTCAGTCAGTAATTTTTTAGAAGCTGTAATATCACGAATCGCCGCGCACGCACACAATCCCCTGCCGCCTAAATCGGGTAAACGACTTAAAGCAATATCAATCGAAAATGTACTACCATCTTTGCGAATACCGCATAAATCTAGCACCTTAGCACCTATTGCGAGGGTACTATCTTTTTCAGTCATAAATTTGGCACGCAAGGCAGGATGATGATCGCGCATTTCACGCGGCACCAGTTCATCAACCATTTTCCAATGCAATTCGCCTGAATCGTAACCAAAAATTTCTTCTGCTTTGGGATTACATAAAATAATTTCACCCTTTTCATTCACCACCAACATCGCATCGGGCGCAGATTCTACAATACCTCTAAACCACGCTTCCGTGTCTTTGAGTTCGAGCTGTTGTATTTCCATTTCAATGGTTTGCTCTTCAAGTTGTGCGGTCTGTTCTTCCATTCGATGCACTAAATCTTGAGTCTCTTGTAGTAAATTTTTAGCTTTATCGTTGCGTTCAATAATGCTCATATTTAGGGCTAATATAAGTATCAGTGCATCGAGTAACGATTTTTCAGTTTCACTCAAGGATTGAAAAGCCGCAATTTCCAATACACCAATCACACGGTTTAAATGCAAAATAGGCAGTAATTCAATCACTTTCGGTACGGATTCTCCCAAGCCGGAATTGATTTTAACGTAATCGGCGGGTGGATTGGTGAGCGTAATGGGTTTCTTTTCCCGCGCACATTGACCGACTAAACCTTCACCGATAGCAAAAATGTGATTCAGATTTTTACGTTCACGATAACCATAACTGCCTAACAAATGTAATTGATTATTCAAATGAATATAAAACACACTGTGACCGATATTCAACAAAGGACAGGCGATAGACATAAATTTTTGTGACAGCTCGGGAAATGTTTCAGCTTGCTGCAATTCCGCCGAAATTTCAGCAACGTGTTCTTTAATCCAGCGTTGCGCCTCCATATTTTGACAAACATGTTGCAGAATTTTAAGCGCGGCAGCCATTTTTCCCATTTCATTCGGATAATTCAAATACGGAATTTCAATATCCAAACCACCATTTGCCAGACTTTCAATGGATTCTTGTAATTTTTGAATCGGACGACCAATCGCTTTGCCTGTCATGATACCAACGATAATGCCTACGAATAATCCACATAACATCAATGTCAGTAAAATGAGCTGACCGTCTCTATCCATTTTTTTAAGTTCTTCGGCTTTTTTCTGCGCTCGATTTTCTTGATTGTGAGAAAGCTCAATCAACAGATTATCAACGGCATTCACCACTTCCATATAACTGTCGGACGATACATAATTCGTGGCTTTACTTTGTGGTATCGATTCATTTTTTTGCACCAATGCAATCACTTTATTTACGTTGGTTTTATACTGTAAAAATTTTTCATCGAATTGCGTTAACAGTTGTTTATTTTTATCGATAGAAACACGTTTACGCACTTCGGCGATGTCTAATTCCACATTCGCGATCGATTTCTCAATCGCCGAAATTGCCGATTCTTGTCCAGCAAAATCGTCCGTTAATAGCAGTGCTTGACGCATATTTCTGCCTATGAGAATAAGGTTGATGTTCGCTTCTTTGAGATGCGAAATACCCAATAATTCTTCTTCATAAATAGTTTGCGTTTTTTGGCTAATTACTTTGAGGCTGTTCATGGCGTTGAAACCAATCAGCAACATAATCACTAAGCTAATACCAAAATTGATAAATAGTTTGGTGCTGAGTTTTCTTTTTTCGAGTGCAACGCTCAATAATTTCATTTTGACTTATGTTTTACCGTGTAATTACGCAAAAAATTAAAAGGGAGATGGCTGATAAAGCAAAAAAATGATATTAGATATTTGCTTTCGATTCAATAATGCCACCACCCAAACAGACATCGCCTTGATAAAAAACGACCGATTGTCCTTCGGTAATGGCGCGTTGTTGTTGGGAAAAGAGGACTTCCACACGTCCATTTTCCAACGGGTTGACCACACAATCTTGGTCTTCTTGACGATAACGGGTTTTGGCTTTGCAGTTTAGTGATTCCGTGAGCGGACGATTGCTGCACCAATCCAACTGACTGGCGATTAGTGAATTGTGCAACATCAACGGATGATAATGACCTTGCCCGACGATTAACACGTTATTCAAAACATCTTTATCCAACACATACCACGCTTCATCGGGCGCATTTTTCACGCCACCGATTCCCAATCCTTGACGTTGTCCCAACGTGTAATACATCAATCCGTTATGTTTTGCGATACATTGACCTTCAGGCGTTCGCATTTCACCCGGTTGTGTGGGTAAATAACGCTTTAAAAAATCGCTAAATTTACGTTCACCAATAAAACAAATTCCGGTGCTGTCTTTCTTTTTCGCATTGGTAAAGCCCGCGCGTTCAGCCATGGCGCGAATTTCAGGTTTGTGTAAATGCCCAATGGGGAACAATGTGCGCGACAATGGTTTTTGTCCGAGCGTGTATAAAAAATAACTTTGCTCTTTGTTGGGGTCTAATCCTTTGAGCAATTGAAATTCGCCATTTTTTTCTGTGACCCTCGCATAATGCCCCGTCGCAATAAAATCCGCGCCTAAATCATCAATCGCGTAATGCAAAAAGGCTTTAAATTTAACGTGTTTATTACACAAAATATCAGGATTTGGCGTGCGAGCCGCTTTGAATTCAGACAAAAAAACCTCGAAAACTTCATCCCAATATTCAGCGGCAAAATTGGCGGTTTTTAATTCGATGCCCAGCGTGTCGCACACTTGTTGCGCGTCGGCTAAATCTTGCATTGCGGTGCAGTATTCCGTGCCGTCGTCTTCTTCCCAATTTTTCATAAACAAGCCGGTGACGTGATGACCTTGTTCCAGCAATAATAACGCGGTGACAGAGGAATCAACGCCGCCGGACATACCGACGATAATGTTTTTAGGCATAATCCAGAAATGATTGTAAAAGTGAAAGTGGGTAACGTTGACCGTTTAAATAGTCATCGATTGACGTTAAAACTAACGGACTTCGTAATGGTTTTGTGGCGATTTCGTCACGGGTTAGCCAATGCGTCGCGACAATGCCGTCATCCAAGGCTTGCGCGGGTTGATGGTCGTAACATTCACCCACAAAACAAAATCGGACAAATGTTGGGCTGTCGGGATTTCGTCGCCATAAATGCACGCCAGAAACATATTCGGGCGTGAAATGCCACGCAGTCTCTTCTAAAACTTCGCGTTTGACTGCGGCGAATAAATCTTCGTTTTCTTCTAAATGTCCAGCGGGTTGATTGAATTGTAGACCATACGGCGTGGTTTCTTCAACCAGTAAAAAACGTTGCTCGCGTTCAATAATCGCGGCGACAGTAACATGAGGTTTCCAAACCATAAATATAGTAAATTTCGCGGTAAAATCGGTAATTTTACGCGATTTAGTAGGCTAATGTTGTTAAAAATCACATTAGTGATTGACGAGGCGCGTGTAATCAAGTTTAATACGCCTTCTTTTACAAGTGTCGCCCGGGTAGCTCAGTCGGTAGAGCAAAGGATTGAAAATCCTTGTGTCGACGGTTCGATTCCGCCCCCGGGCACCATCTCAGAGTTACCTTCAACGGCGCAATCTTTCAAATAGAAAAATCCCCATTCAGTTTTACAAAAGCCAAGTCAAATAATACGCTATTTTTACTTTTGTTAACGGTGATATTCGTTAAAACATCACCGCCATTTTTAACTAAAACTAAACCGCAGCCAATCCCATAATGTTATAACCACAGTCAACATAAGTGAGTTCGCCCGTAATACCTGACGCTAAATCTGAACACAAAAACGCTGCCGCATTGCCTACTTCTTCAATCGTGACATTCTTTTTCAAGGGTGACGCATCGGCTGCTTTGCCTAACATTGCTTTGAAATTGTTAATACCCGAAGCCGCCAATGTTCTAATTGGTCCAGCGGAAATTGCATTTACGCGCGTGCCTTCAGCACCCAACGCCGCCGCCATATAACGCACATTGGCTTCTAAACTCGCTTTCGCTACGCCCATCACGTTGTAATTCGGAATGGCACGTTCGGCACCCAAATAACTCAACGTCAATAACGCACCATTACGACCCGCCATCATTGAACGTCCTGCTTTCGCCAACGCGGTGAAACTGTAAGAACTAATATCGTGCGCGATTCGGAAATTGTCGCGAGTGGTCGCTTCGACATAATCACCGTCTAATGCTTCACGCGGCGCAAACGCGACTGAATGCACGATGCAATCTAAACCGTCCCACTGTTTGCCGAGTTCTGCAAAAACATGGTTAATTTGGTCGTCGCTGCTCACATCGCATTCAATCGCAATTGACGAACCACATTCTGCCGCCATCTTTGCTACGCGCTCTTGTAGTTTTTCATTTTGATAAGTGAACGCGAGTTCGGCACCTTCACGACGCATTGCTTGGGCAATTCCCCACGCAATCGAACGATTGCTGATTAAGCCCACAATTAAAACCCGTTTGCCCTGCATAAAAGCCATAAACGCTACTCCTGAAAATCGAAACGATTAGTGGTGGTGTCCGTCAGCACCGTGAATGTGACCGTGTTCGATTTCTTCTTCAGTCGCGGGACGCACCTCAATCACTTCAATGTCAAAATTCAGCGGCATTCCCGCTAACGGGTGATTGCCGTCGATGGTAATGTTTTCGCCATCAATGGCGACGACGGTCACAATGCCAGGACCTTCACTCACGTCTGCGTGAAATTGCATTCCAACTTGGATGTTGTCGATGCCTTCAAACATATCGCGCGAAATGGTTTGCACGCGATCTTCCATAATTTGTCCATAAGCATCCGATGCAGGAATGTGTGCGGTAAATGAATCGCCAACAGATTTACCGTCTAAAACTTTTTCTAAACCCGCAATGATGCTGCCAGTGCCGTGCAAATAAGAGAGAACATCATTACCGACGCTGCTGTCGATAACTTCGCCTTCTTCGTTGGTGAGGGTGTAATGAATGGAAACGGCGGTGTTGTTACTAATTTGCATGTTAAAACCTTATAAAATTCTAAAAAATGAATCAATATGATAAAGGCTAACGCGGGTTTTGTGTGAAAAAATATCGGGGGATGATAATTTTAAGCGCGTAAAAATCGTCTTCAATGAAGAAAGTCATTCGCGGACGTAAAATTTTAGACAAAAAAAGAGAGCTTTTACGCTCTCTTTTTTGTTTCGAGTTTGTTTTTTTACGACAACCTTAGAAACCTAAACCTAAATAACCACCTGCCGTTACGCCGTCAGTATTTACGCCGTCAAGGTTATCAAACGATTGGTGCCAACGAACGTCTGCACCTGCGTAAATGTCTTTCCAGATTTTATAATCAGCACCAGCACCGAACATCATGCCTGGATTTAACACGGTAATTGCGTCAGATGGTGGGCTGATGATAGATAATTCAAAACCAGCTGGAATCAACCAAGGACGGAAATTGCTGCCTTTTAAGAATTTGATTTTTGGTGATGCTGCTAATGACAATGAGTTGACAGTCGCTGTTTGATTATTAACACCTGGCAAACCTGTAGCTGCACCGATTGCTGGTGTAATTCCGTTAGCTTTTCTTTCGCCTAATTGTTTGTAATCGAACATCAATTCAGCCAACACTTCGGTGCCTTGCATCATGCCGAATAGGTTGTCATTGATGCTAAAGTCAAAACCTGCACCAAAATACCAAGCATCACGGTTGCTGATAGCACCGTTTAATGCGCCAACACCATTTGCCGCTGTAGGATCTAAAGTACCACCACGTTTATCAACGTTGTAGCCGTAACCACCACGGAAGAACACCATATTGTCTTTGTCGCTTTTGTGATGTTCTTTATGTTCTTTCATTGAACCCATCCACTGATCCAATTCTTGAACTTTTGCAGTGTCTGGATCAATGTGCGGACGACCTGAAGCGGCTCTCAAGCTGCGAATTTCAGCTTGCATGGATTGCAATTGTGACTCTAACGCATCCACCTTCGCGTTGCTACTGTTTGAAGAATGTGAAAACGATGAAGAATGCGTTTCGGTGGTTTGGTAAGTAGCCG
>CAISXF010000107.1 GCA_903889445.1 uncultured Pseudomonadota bacterium | reverse complement strand
GACGAAATCCCCGACAAATCATAATAACCTTGCAAAAACTTCGTCCAATACGGAATCGTTTCTTTTTCGAGCATAAAAACGACTTTATCAATAAACGGCAACGCTTTTCCCGCGTCGATTAACAAACCATTTTTTGCGTCTTCGGGTTCGCCTTCAGTCGGATAATTTTCGCCGTGAAAATTCGGATTTTTTAACAAAATCATGCGCCGATTCGGATTATTTTCAGCCAAAAAATACGCACCCGTGCCAATCGGAAACCAATCCAGCGTGATATTTTTGTCGCGCAAACCCGCTTGATTGTAAAACGCATCGGCTTCCCACGGCATCGGCGCGAAAAATGGCATCGCTAACCAAAAAATAAATTGCGGCGATTTGCCTTTAATCCGAATCCGATATTGATAACGATTGATGGCTTTCGCGCCAAAATCGGCTTCATTGGATTTGTCGAAATTCACAATGTAATTTTTCATCATTTCGGAAATCGGCGATTGCAATTTGGGATTTGCCAGCCGTTTGATTTGATAAACGTAATCGTCAGCGGTTAATTCGCGCGTGCCAGTTTGGGTGAAATCTGCCAGCGTTTTTGCGGCGGAAATTTGCTCAGAAGTCAGCGCGTGATAAACAAACAACCCCGCCGAATCTTTCGCAAAAGCAGGATGTGGCTGAAAATTTACGTTTTGTTTGATGTCGATAATGTAATCGGTGAACGCAATTTCGCTGTCTTTGGGCGAATTTAAAACCTCGCCGCGTTCGTTCAAATAACGCACGGTTGGCATTTTTGTCGCTGACAATGGCGTGAGTTCATAAGGACGTTTCAAATAATGATATTGCAACGGCGGTTCATAAACTTGCCCAATAATCGCAAATTCATTCGAGCTGTAAGCCGCGACAGGATCTAAATGTTTCGGGCGTTCACTGAACGATTCGTATAAAACCGATTGATTTGCGTCGTTGTCGGAATACGGATTATTTAATTGTGAATCGCACGCCGATAAAAGCGTGATGCAAGCTGTGAGGATTTTTAGTTTCAAGAAAACTTTCCTTTTATAAAACAAAATCATCATAAATTATTTTCGCAAGATGATAAGCAAAATTCACTGGCACGGCATTTCCGACCATTTTATAACCATCGTTAACATTGTGATATTTGAAAATAAAATCATCAGAAAAAGTCTGTATTCTGGCGCATTCACGCACCGATAAACGTCGATATAAATCCTCTTTTCCCGCCACAAAAATACGTTTATCTTGCGCGACTAATTCCATTTTGGGAGCTTGCGGATGAAGTGGCGCATGTCGTCCACTCGCTTGAATGGTAAAAGACGGTTCATGCCACTCGCGAACTCGATTACGCGACATGAACATCGTCGAAAATCCGCCCGTCATATATTCATGATTCGGAATGTTTAATGCGTTGCCATTGGTTTTATTCGCTTCTTTTGCGGGTGTGGGTCTTGGCAAATCAACAATCGCATCACTTAAAACGAGTTTGTATTTTTGTGATTCTGGGAATTTAAATACTTTCCCTAAATCGCTGCGATAACCGACAATAATTACCCGCAAACGGTCTTGCGGCACGTCATAATTATTAGCATTCAACAGGTTATAAGACAGCGTATAACCCGCATTTTCAAATTTTTGAATGATGTTTGCAAAAGCTAACGCATGTTTGGGCTGTAAAATTCCAGCGACATTTTCAGCCAGAAAAAATTTGGGCTGTTTTTCTTTCAAAATCCGAATGTAATCAAAAAATAATTGCCCGCGTTTATCATCAATGCCGCGCTGTGAACCCGCCGCACTCCAACTTTGACACGGTGGCCCGCCGATAATGCCATCAACATTGGGAACATCGTTGCTCAAAATTTCAGTAATACTTCGTTTGTCTAAAACGGTATTTGGAAAGTTTACCTGAAAGGTATCCCAAATTGTGCGGTCGTATTCATTTGCCCAAATCGTGTGAAATCCTGCATTTTCAAAACCTTTGTCCAAACCACCACCGCCTGAAAAAAATGACGCTATTTTCATGCGTTGCACCTGAAAGAAATCAGTTTTGCATTCAGTAATTTTGCGGGATTATCGGGTGATTTTATTGAAACATCTTTAATTGAAAAATCGTCCGTTTTAATAGCTTCAATAGATTTTCTATCTTTAACAGGAAAAGAATCGTATTTACTTTTTAGAATCAGCGCATTGACTGTTAAATCAGCCATATTTGTTTCTGTAACATAATCAAAAACTTTATTCGGGTTTTCGAAGTGCCACATTCCCCGAATTCGCAAATAAGTAATTCCTAATGGATCAACACGATTGACGCGCCCTAATTCGTTAGTTTCGGCAAATTCGACATCTGCTAATTCACGCAAACCCGAAGAAATTTTAGCGCGGATTCTTTCATAAATTTCGCTACTTGCCGCATAACAATCGCCGTATACAAACCACGGAGATTTTAAAACATCATTTTTGGTAACGCCGACAACGTAAAGTAAATCTTTTTCAGTCCAGTTTTCACATTCACGACAGGCTTTTGTAATCATTGCACTGTGAGAATAAAGTTTATTTTTTGGATAAGAACTATTAAGCGCAATGCCTGAATTTAAACTTTCAATTTTTTTAACTTCAATCGCATCGCCGCCTTTTATCATCAAATCAGGTGGATTATTTTGATTGCCAATGTAAGAAAAATATTTTGAAAAAATTTCGTTTTTTTCCGCAAGCGTTTCGACTTCAAGCGAATTACAAAAAATATCTTTCACATAAAGTTCTAATGCTTCGCCCATGTTATTCATTCGATTTGAAGAGCTGTAATGAGAAACTAAACTTGTAATGGGATTATCGACAATGTTTTTTAGCACGATGAGTAAATTTGTATTCATTTATTGTTGATTCCTTGGTTTTATTTTTATGAAAATGGCGTTGAGTTCTTTTTTCTGTGAAACAGCATGAATTTACCTTAAAAACGCAACAGATGGTCATTGGCACATTGCAGCAGTCAGTGTACCTGTTCCTGGTTCAATGCACGACAAAAAACGCTGCAATCAATTACAAACCTTAGAACGATTACCAACAGGCTATTTTCTGACAATCGAAAGATAGGCGCAATCCGTTATACTAATCAGCACAAAATTATCCATTGAGATTTTTAACTATGAATTCAATAAAACGATGCAACTAAAAAGCTACCAAACCAAAGTCATCCACACGCTTAAAAGTTATTTAAGTGCGTTAAGTGAATTCAAAACGAAATATGACAAAGCCTTAGAATTCGATGCAGAAATGGCAAAGGATTTTGATTTTGCTAAAAAAGCCTTTGTTCAAATTACAAACAAAAACATTTTTCATTCCAAAACAAACGGCTTAGATGAACCGTTACCTGACGTGTATTTGAAAATTCCAACGGGCGGCGGCAAAACGTTAATGGCGTGTCACAGCATCGATTTAATTCATCAAACCTATTTGAAAAAACAAACAGGTTTAGTTTTATGGATTGTGCCGAGTACACAAATTTATCGCCAAACGATTTTAGCTCTCAAAGATAGAACTCATCCTTATCGCCAAATTTTAGAACAATCCAGTGGTGGGCGCGTTTTGATTAAAGAAAAATCGGACGCTTTTAATCGCTTAGATGTTGTCGAAAATTTAGTGATTTTGATGCTCATGTTGCCGTCAGCAAATCGGCAAAATAAAGACACGCTCAAAATATTTCGTGACGCAGGTGGTTTTACAGATTTTTTTCCGAATGAAGATAATTATCCACATCAAGAAATGTTGTTGTCGCAAATTCCAAATCTTGATTATTTCGGGACGGGTAACGACGTTTTTCAACGGCAAATTAAAACCTCGTTAGGCAACACGCTCAAAGTGTTAAAACCGCTGATTATTATTGACGAAGGGCATCGCGCTTATGGCGAATTGGCGCGAAATACGGTTAGAAATTTCAACCCATCGTTTATTCTTGAATTGTCTGCCACGCCACCACCGAATAGTAATGAATTGGTCAAAATTACAGGGCGTGAATTACACGACGAAGACATGATTAAACTCGATATTCATTTGAAAAATGCAACGAGTTTAGATTGGAAAGACACGTTGCTGGCGAGTTTTGAAAAACGAAACGAATTAGAGCGATTCGCTCAAAATTACGAACAAAATACGGGGCAGTACATTCGCCCAATTTGTTTAATTCAAGTTGAACGAACAGGCAAAGACCAAATTCAAAACGCCGAAATTCACGCCGAACACGTTAAAGATTTTTTGATTAAAAATTGCGCCATTCCTGAAGCGCAGATTGCGATTAAAAGCAGCGAAAAAGACGACATCGAGGGCTTAGATTTATTCGCCAAAGATTGCGAAATTCGCTACATCATCACCAAACAAGCGTTGCAAGAAGGTTGGGATTGTTCATTTGCCTATATTTTGACCATTCTCACCAATCCACAATCGGCAACAGGCATTACGCAATTAGTCGGACGGATTTTGCGCCAACCGTTCGCGGTTAAAACAGGCGTTCAAGCCTTAGACGAATGCTATATTTTCACCTTTAAACCCAACGCTTCAACGCTAGTGCGAGAAATTAAAAATGGCTTAGAAAGTGAAGGTTTGGGCGATATTGCAGGGCGCATTGTGAATGACGAAGTCGGTAACGCGCCACAACTCGCCAACCGCGAAACCATCTACCGCGACAAGTTCAAAAAATTTGAAGGCAAAATCTATCTGCCTAAATTTGTCGTGCAAGATGATGACGAAAATTACCGCGATTTGATTTTTGAAATCGACATTTTGAGCAAAATCGATTGGGCAAAAGCCAATATCGACAGCATCGCAGATATTGTTTTGAATACCACAGAACGCAAAGAGCAGGCTTTCACGCTCGGTTTTAGCGGCGATGAAAACGAATCTTTTGGTGAAGTCAGCCGCGTGGAATCCAAAGGAACGCTTCAAATTGACGACGTATTTTTAGCGAAACAACTCAATGAAAGCGTTGTAAATCCGTGGATTGCGTTTGAATTCGCACAACAAGCCTTAAAACTGCTTTTTGACAAACACGGTGAAGCACTGGTTGCGAGCAATTTCGTTTTTATCATCGAAGAACTGAAAAAGATTTTAAACGCTGAAAAAAATCGATTAGCCGAAGCGATTTTTAGGCGAATGATTGACGATAAAACGCTACGCTTTTTTCTGTTAAAACAAGACGGCACACATTTATTGCCGACTCGAATCACCGTCAAAAGCGATAAAAAACTGGTTCGCAAAGATAATTCTGCGGTGGAAAGTTCGTTGTTCGATTACATTGGCGAAGAAGATTTTAATGACACCGAAAAAGCCGTGGCGATTTATCTTGATGAACAAGCAAAATTGCTGTGGTGGTATCGTAATCGCGCTAGAAAAGATTTTCACATTCAAGGTTGGCAACGACACAAAATTTATCCCGATTTTATTGCCGCAAAAAAATCTCCCGACGATGACGACGATTATCAAACCGTTTTCGTACTTGAAACGAAAGGCGACCATTTAAGCGGCAACAGCGATACGAATTACAAGAAAAACGTGTTTGAATTGTGCAATCAATTAGCGTGGGATGAATTAGCGCAGCAATTCCCCGCACAACGTTTTGAATTTCAACTTGTGCTTGAAAATGAATGGCAAAATGCCATTAACAAACTAATGCAATGAAAAATAAAGCAAGCCCCCTCGCTTCGCTCTCCCCCAGCCCTATTGGGCTGCCCCCTCAAAAGGGGGCTAAAGATTAAAAAGCGTGCTTTTGATTTTAATGGTTTTCCCCCTTTGGAGGGGGAGCGGCGATAGCCGCAGGGGGAGGTGCTTTAAATTTATCAACTGTGTAACATCAATCTTCAACTTCAAATTAAAAAAACTTTATGCCAACACTCAATTTCAAAGGTAAAACCTTTGTTCAAAATCACCATTTAGCCGTCAAACATCATCAACTCATTCCGCAAAAAGAATTGAGCCAAACTGATACGCTTTCGCTGCACGATAATTTGATTATTCACGGCGACAATTTAGCCGCGTTGAAATCGTTGCTGCCGACTTACGCGGGTAAAATCAAATGTATTTACATTGACCCGCCGTATAACACAGGCAATGAAAACTGGGTTTATAACGACAACGTCAACAGTCCAATGATTAAAGATTGGCTCGGCAAAACCGTCGATAAAGAAGACATGACGCGCCACGATAAATGGCTGTGTTTGATGATGCCGCGTTTGAAATTATTGCGCGAATTACTCAGCGAAGACGGCGCAATTTTCATTTCGATTGATGACAATGAACAACATCATTTACGTTGTTTGTTGGATGAAATTTTTGGTGAAAGTAATTTTATTACAAATTTTATATGGAAGAAAAAACAAGGTGGTGGTAATGATTCAAAAAGTATTGTCGTTGAACACGAATATGTAATTTGTTATTTAAAGAGTGAACATGGTTTGAATTTTAATCTTGATAGCGAGCATAAATTAGACGATGCTCTTTATCCATTTTCAGATGACAAAGGTGAATATGGTTTAGTGACACTTGATAAATCTTCAATAAGGCAAAGTGATTCTTTGGTTTTTGAAATTGAGGATACAAATGGAAATATATATTCTCCAAGAGAAGTAAAAGGTAAGAAATCTTGCTGGAGATGGTCGAAAGCAAAAGTACAAAAGGATTTTGACCTACTGGTTTTCAAAAATGGAAAAGTTTATACACGCTACTACAGACCAGATGGAGTAACGCCTAAAAGTCTTTTAATTGATTCAAGATTTGGAAGAACAGAAACAGGAAAAGAACTTTTAGGCGAGTTGTTAAAAGACAACTCTTTTAGTTATCCAAAGCCATTAGAGTTAATTCAACATCTTTTAAGAATTTACACAAACGAAAACGACATTATCCTAGATAGTTTCGCAGGCAGCGGCACAACGGCGCACGCTGTTTTGGAACTCAACAAAGAAGACGGTGGTAATCGTAAATTCATTTTGATTGAACAAGAAGATTACGCGAATACAATTACCGCAGAACGTGTACGGCGTGTCATTAACGGCGTTGAAACCGCTAAAAATGAAACACTCAAAAATGGTTTGGGTGGCACATTTAGTTATTTCAAATTGGGCGAGCCGATTGAAATGGAAAGTATTTTGCGCGGTGAAACGTTGCCGAGTTTTGTTGAATTTGCGCGTTATATTTTTTACACGGCAACGGGCGAAGAATTTAATGAACAAGTCATTAACGAAAGCACAGGTTTTATCGGAACGAGTAAAAATCACGACGTTTATATGTTTTACAAACCCGAAATTGAATGGTTAAAACAAAATGCGTTGACGTTAAATCGTGTAAATGAAATGCCGAAATATAACGGCAAACAGCGGTTAGTTTTCGCGCCTGCAAAATATGTCGATGATGAAACGTGCCGAGCAAATCGGATTGATTTTTGTCAATTGCCGTATGAAATTTATCGGATGGTGTAGCGCGTTATGATTAGCGTCATAAACAAAATGATTATGCGTGATTTGGTGAAAACTTTATCCGCCGTTTTATCAGTGTTGGTGGTGATTATTGTCAGCCGCAAATTTATTCGCGTGCTGGATCAAGTGATTGAAGGGCAAATTGCCAGCGACACATTGATGGTGATTTTGGGTTTGAAAATTGTGATTGCGTGCATTACTTTTTTACCCGCTGCAACCTTTATGGCGGTGTTGATGGTGTTGGGACGAATGTATCGTGATCAAGAAATGGCGGCAATTTCGTCAGCGGGCGGCGGCGTGTGGACAATTTACCGCGCAGTATTTTTGGTGTTAGTGCCGTTAAGTTTTGTCGCGGCGGGCTTATCCTTAAACGTGTCGCCGTGGGCAGAAAGTCAAATCGAAGCGCGAACCCATCACGACCAAGAATCTGCGGATTTACGCGGATTAGTTGCCGGAAAGTTTAGCGAATACAGCCAAGGCGATATTGTGTTTTATGTTGAAACGATCGACGAACACAAACAATTACACCACGTTTTTGTGCAACATCGACAAGCCAATTCCGTCGCCATTATTAACGCTGAATCGGGGCGGTTAATGGATTTAGAAGACGGGCAATACATGGTTTTGAAAAATGGCGAGCGCGTACAGGGCAGGGCAGGCGAATTAAATTACGCAATTGAACGTTTCGACGAATACGCGGTGCGAATTGACACCAAAGTTTCACCGCTCATTATTGCCAAACAAGCCGCGCCGTTTGTCGAATTATGGCAATCTGCGACCAGTATCGATGCCGCTGAAATACAACGTCGTTTTTCGGTACCGTTGGGCATTTTATTATTGGGATTTATCGCCGTTCCGCTTGCCGAATTATCGCCACGCGGCGGAATTTACGGCAATATGTTGGTCGGATTTTTGATTTATTTCAGTTACGGCAATTTGTTGAGCGTGTCGCAAAGTTGGGTGTTAAAACAAACGATTTCGCCGTGGTTAGGATTAGCGAGCGTGAACGTTTTATTGCTGATAATCGGTAGTTTTTTGTTGGCGAAATTTTACGGCTGGCGTTGGTTGAAATCGCAGTTTTTACAAGGAAGTGCAACATGAATGTGTTAACGCAATACATCGTCAAAGAGATTTTAAAAGGGTCGTTTATCGCGTTAGTTTTGTTACTGACGCTGTTCAATTTATTCACGTTGACCGACGAACTCAAAGACCTCAAAGGCGCGTACGATTTAACCGCAATTTTCACCTTTCTTGCGCTAACTTCGCCCCGAGTTTGTTATGAATTAGTGCCAGCGGCAGCGTTATTGGGCAGTTTATTTGTGTTGGGCGCGATGGGAAATAATCGTGAATTGATTGCGATGCGAGCGGCGGGCTTGTCGATTTTAGGTATTATTCAAGCGGTGTTGGTGGCGGGTGCGATTTTAGCGACATTTTCTGTCGGGGTCGGTGAATTGATTGCGCCGACAACCGAAGCACACGCGCAATTACTCCGCGCCACCGCGCAAAATCAGCCGCTCGTGTCCAATGCAAAATACGGTTTATGGTTGCGCGAAGGGAATAAATTTATCAACGTTCGGAAGCTGGAAAATAGCGGTGAATTGGCAGACATTAGCGTTTACGACGTGAATAATCAGGCGCAATTGCAAAGTATCGCGCACGCGGAAAAAGCCATTTATGTGCAACAAAAAAACTGGCGATTGGAAAACATCACCGAATCGCAAATTTCGACCGAGCAAATGCAGGCGAATGTTAAAACCGAACAACCGTGGCAAACCACGATTGCGCCGGATTTGGTGAAAATCGCGGTGGTGAATCCCGATAATTTGTCGCTGATTGATTTGGCGCAATACATTGAATTTTTGAAAAGTAATCAGCAAAAATCCCAAACGTTTGAATTGGCATTTTGGGGGCGCGTGGTAAATCCGCTGGTGACATTTGTGATGTTGCTCGTCGCCACACCGTTTGTGATTGGTGTGAAACGCGGCGTGAATGTCGGCAGTCGCATGATGATTGGTATTGTGATTGGGATGAGTTTTAACATTCTCGATAAAATCTTTGGTCACGTTGGATTGATTTACGATTTCAATCCGCTGTTAATGGCGATTTCGCCGAGTTTATTCGTCAGCGGATTGAGTTTGTATGCGTTACGGCGATTGGTTTAATCAAACGGACGATTCCATTTTTCGCGCAGTTTTTCACGAGTTTGAACATCGAGCCGCGCATATTTGAGTTGATTATTCGCCATCAAATTCGGTTTTAGATTGTGAAACCATTGGTGATAAAGCGCGAAATTTTTAGGATGAAACCCAAACACCCACGGCGCGTCGTGTTGCAAAATATGCTGCATTTTTTGAATAATTTCGTAACGCTCAGAACTATTGTCCATGTTTCGCATTTGCTCAAAAAGTTTGTCAAATTCGAAATTTTCGTAATTGCTGGCATTTTCGCCGCCGAATTTTACTTTGGAATGTGCGCCGTAAAGTAGAAAAAAGAAGTTTTCGGGGTCGGGATAATCTGCATTCCACCCTAAAAAGAACATTTGTGCGTTGCCGGTGCGAATTTTTTCTTGAAAACGGTTGTAGTCGGTGGCGCGAACAATGAGTTTAACGCCTAATTTCTCAAATTGTTTGCGATACCAATTCATGCGGGCGCGGTCGTCGGTGCTGGTTGACGTGGTGTCGAAATATAAAATTAACGCTTCTTTCGTTTTAGGGTCGATGCCGTTGGCGTAACCCGCTTCGGTGAGTAATTTTTGAGCGACGCTGATGTTTTTTCGTTCTAACTTGCCGTTCCAATCATACACTTCCGAATTCATGCCCGTTTCACCTTCGGCAAAACCATAAATTTCCTCTGGCAAAACGCCTTGTGCAGGAACGCCGCGACCATTCATGAAAATCGAAATATATTCTTCGTAATCCACCGCAATCGCAATCGCTTGGCGCAATTTTCGGGCGGATTCGGTTGAACCGCCAACCGTTGAATCTTGCATATTAAAACCGAGGTAATAATCGGAAAGCGTCACCGAAGTTTGTAATTGAATGCCTTTTTCCATCATCGAAGGCGTGAGCGCAACGCCGCCACTTCCCGTAAATTGCACCGCTTGGTCAAAACTGTCCGACGAAATCCCCGACAAATCATAATAACCTTGCAAAAACTTCGTCCAATACGGAATCGTTTCTTTTTCGAGCATAAAAACGACTTTATCAATAAACGGCAACGCTTTTCCCGCGTCGATTAACAAACCATTTTTTGCGTCT
>CAISXF010000106.1 GCA_903889445.1 uncultured Pseudomonadota bacterium | reverse complement strand
ATCTCGCACATCACTTTGAACCAGATACGGGAAGTAATTTTGATATTGAACCTTAACAACACGTCGTTTAGCCGACGTGTATCCTGAACTTTTAGTTCTTAGCTCACTAACCCACCAGCTTGAGCTGGTGGTTGTTTAGTAACATAACCAAAAACACAACCGAGGATGCAAAAATGGAAATTAAAAAAATTACCCCTAAAAAACATTCTGTCACGTCGATTACATACGCTTTGTGTGGGTTGACGATATTCGCTATTTTAATTTTAACCGGTGTGAACACCATCAAAACCAATCAAATGCTTGAGGATGAATTGCGCGTCAAACTCTCCAACGTGGTCGGCATCCTGGCTAAAAATGTGATTGATGGCGATTTGCATAGTCAAGTGCGAACGCTTGCCGATAAGAAAAGTGCCGCGTTTACTACAATAAAAAAAGATTTAGAGGAAACGCGCCAACAAACTGCCGGCATCGCTAACATTTACACCATGCGAAAACTCGACGATGGCACGGTTATTCTTGTCGTGGATGCTTCAGAAAAAGATCAAAATGAAATTGGTGATGTTTATCCACAAAAATCGGAGACCGACACATTAAGAAGCGCATTGAATGCCACGCCAGAAACCGCCACCATTTACACAGAACCCAACATTTATAAGGATGACTGGGGAACGTGGTTATCCGCTTACGCCCCGATTTTTACGGCTTCCGGCAAACTCGATGGCATTGTTGGCGTTGACATATCCGCTGAAAGTATTGAAGAGTATGAGTGGGAACACCTCACCATTTTTTTCATAGTCGCCTTCGCGGTGATAATAATGACGTTGTTCTTCGTGCTGTGGTTGATGGGTTTGATTGAAGAACTAAATTTAGAATTGGTACAAGCAAATGCAAAATTGGCGGTGCAAAATGTGGAAAAAGAAGAACGAGCGCATGAACTCGAAATGGCAAATATCGAGTTGGCGTTTCAAAATAGAGAAAAAATAGACCGAATGGATGAACTGGCTAGAGTAAACAAACATCTTACTGACGTTAACGAAGAAATTGCGGTGAATCTTCAAATACTTGCCGTTATGAATGATGAACAAGAAAGAACCGCCGTCAAACTTGCCGATTTTCACATTAAAAACGATTTGTTGACCAGTCAATTGAATCACATACAAAAATTAGAAAGTATCGGACGGATGACTTCTGGTATTGCTCACGAGTTCAATAACATTTTGGGTTGTATTCTCGGTTATAACGAGATGAATCAAGATGTCAGCGACGATATGACCGATGAAAAATTAAAAGCGGAATTGGAAAATAACACCCAGCAGGTGAATTTATCAGTGAAACGAGCAGCGGATTTAATTAACCAAATGCTGACGTATTGTCGCCAAGAAGATACGCTCAACGCAAAAATAGACGTTCATCCCGCGCAAACCTTGATTGAAGATATTTTGATGATATTGCGCCCCGCGTTAACCAGTCGAATCAAACTTGAAACAGTGTTCGAGAGTGACGAAATGATTGAAATAGACGCGATGGATTTACAGCACATTTTGACCAATTTAGCCCTGAATGCGGGTGATGCAATGAAAGAGATCGGGGGAATTCTGACCATTTCGTTGAAAATCGTGACGAATGTCAAAGCCAATTGTTCCGTGTGCGCCGCCGTTATAGATGGCGATTTTATTGAATTGAGCGTGTCGGATAATGGCACCGGCATCGAACCAACCATAATCAGCCGTATTTTCGATCCATTTTTCACCACCAAACCCCAAGGCGAAGGCTCGGGCTTAGGTTTATCGGTGGTGGTAGGGCTACTGCGTAAATCGGGCGGACATATTTTGGTGGAATCCAATCAAAGTCGATTGAATCACGGTACCGAATTTAAATTATTATTTCCCATTTCAACGACAAATTCACTGCCGGTGTAAAACTTCAATCTGCATGATTGCTCATGCGTTGACTGTACGCCCAAAGCGTTTGTTCATAATGTTTGCAAACGTAGAGATAAAGCGTTGTCAATTGACCGTGCCAGTTCATTAGCGATATTGGGAATCCCCGTTCCCTTTAGGGCGGGGAGGATGTCAATTAAAATCCGTAGTATGAGAGTGAATTTCCAATTAAAATGGTGACTGTTAAGATGTTTAAAAACAAGAAATTGAAAAGGTTAGAGGTTAAAAATAATGTGTAAAAATTTAGTAAACAAAGTGCTGCACGACAAAAATTATTCGACCAATGCGGTTGCGTCCGGCGTGACAGTTTTAGGATTGGCGAGCGGCTCAGGTTTTATCACGTCGGTGGGGTTTTTCGCGCTTTCGGGTGCGATTACCAATTGGCTCGCAGTTCACATGTTGTTTGAAAAAGTGCCGTATTTAAAAGGCTCTGGTGTAATTCCGGAACGCTTTGAAGAATTCAAAGGCGCGATTAAAACGTTGATGATGTCGCAATTTTTCACCGCAAAAAACATCGAGCAATTTATCGAAACCGAAGAACAAGGCGGCGAAAAAATCCTCAATTTAGAACCGCTTTTGAACGCGGTCGATTACGACAAAATTTATGACAGTTTAGTTTTAGTGATTTTAGAATCGTCATTCGGCGGAATGTTGATGATGATGGGCGGCGTGGAAGCGTTGGTGCCGTTGAAAGAACCGTTCATCGAAAAAGTCAAAGTCACGTTAGTTGAAATGGTCGATTCCAGCGAATTCAAAACCGCGTTACAAAAAGGTTTGAACGCGCAAAAAATCAGTGCGGATTTAGTAGGCAAAATCGAAACCGTCATTGATAAACGTTTGAGCGAACTCACGCCGCAATTGGTTAAAGAAATGGTGCAAGCCATTATCCAAGAACATTTGGGCTGGCTCGTGGTGTGGGGCGGCGTAATTGGTGGATTATTGGGCGGCGTATTTAGTTTTTTTGTCTAAAATGCAAACTGTGAATTTAGCGTTTGAACAATTTGGTGAAGTAGGAAATCCGCCGCTGATTATTTTGCACGGATTTTTTGCTTCGTCACGAAACTGGCGATATGTTGGTGAAAAATTAGCGATAAATTTTTGCGTTTATATTTTAGACGCGCGGAATCATGGCACATCGCCGCACGCTGAAATGATGACTTATGAAACGATGGCGGCAGATGTGACGCTGTTTATTAGTCAACATAAATTGAAAAATGTCACGTTGATGGGTCACAGCATGGGCGGTAAAACGGCGATGTGGGTGGCGTTGAATGATTCGGAATGTGTACAAAATTTAATCGTGGTGGACATTGCGCCGATTGACTATAAACACAGTTTCAATCCGTTAATTCAAGCGTTGCAAAATTTACCACTCGCCGAATTAGCTAATCGAAAGCAAGCCGAATTGTGGCTCGCCGAGTGGATTCCTGAACTGAGTTATCGGCAATTTTTGCTGCAAAATTTGGTGTTGAAAAGAGACGGTTATCAGTGGCGCATTGATTTGGCGATTTTT
>CAISXF010000105.1 GCA_903889445.1 uncultured Pseudomonadota bacterium | reverse complement strand
TTTGAACGCGCCACCTTCTGTGTCAGCGAACCGAGATTTTACAAAAGTATTTGTTTTTCAATTGGTTAAACGTTAACTGTTTATTTTTGGCGCGGCGACTTTGAAAAATATGCTCGAAAACACGGGGTTTAGACCGATTTTTTGGAAAATGAGCGAGTTTGAACGCGCCACCTTCTATGTCAGCGAACCGCAATTTGATAAAAATTTTTAGGTTTCAATCGGTTAAGCGTTAAACGTTTATTTTTGGCGCGGCATATTTGAAAAATATGCTCGAAAACACGGGGTTTTGACTTCATCAACAAGTGGAATAATTGCCACTTTTATAAAAAATAAAACTAAAGAATCAAAAATAAATGAATTCAAATTTACTCATCGCGCTAAAAAAACAACGTATGAAAATAGCATCATTTTTTTCAGGTGGTGGAGGATTAGATGAAGGGTTTGAAAAAGCAGGATTTCACACGCTTTGGGCGAATCAATATGACCGAACAATTTGGGATACATTTCAGACGAATTTTCCAAATACTGTTTTAGACAAACGAAGTATGTTTTTCTTTTACATTATTTATAGTAATTTATATCAAAATATAGTCATTTGTTGTATTCAAAAACACGATTTATCCACTAAATAACAAAAAACATTTTAAAAATAACAGTCTTCAATTACACTCTTTAACACTTTTCGGTTTGATTGCGAAAGGAGCATTGCGAGTTGGCAATGCTATACGAACGCAGAGCTTATCTGAGACTAATCCGATTTATCGGGGCAGCAATTGGCGTTGAAGCGTTTAGAAGACCATAGATACTTTTATATGGAATTCACAACTATCATAATTTGGAGCGATAATTGCGCGGATGACGTAAGATTTATTGCCTAAAGTGCCTAATGCGTCATTCCATAAACGTAATGACATTATTCAAAGTATTCAACCAGCGGGTTGTATTGCAGACAATTACCCACCTTACTCACCCGACTTCAATCCGATTGATCACACTTGGGCGCAACTAAAATCCATTCGTAATAAGATGATGTGTTCTGGTGTTCTGGTGTTCTATTGAACTTTTTTCTGGCTCCATTATTGGTCATCTATTGGTCATCTATTGGTCATCTTTATTTGTCAGCCACAGATATAAATTTTTTGTTTGATAATCACTTTGAAAAGTTAATGCAATCGAACGATATTTGACAAAAAATTAGTCAAACACAAAAAAGGCGATAGAAATATCGCCTTTTTTGTGTGCAAAATTTGTCAGAAATCAATCCTGATAACCCAAACTTTGCAACGCGCGTTCGTTGTCCGACCAGCCTTTTTTCACTTTCACCCAAAGCTGTAAATACACTTTTTGCCCAATCAAACGCTCAATATCCAGCCGCGCGTCGGTACCAATTTTTTTCAGCATCTCGCCTTCCGTGCCGATAATAATGCTCTTTTGCGACAGCCGCTCAATCCAAATAATCGCGTAAATTTTGCTGATGTTTTCCAATTCTTCGTAACGCTCAATTTCGACCGTCAATTCGTACGGCAATTCTGCCCCCAAACGGCGCATCAATTTTTCACGGATAATTTCACCGACCAAAAACCGCTCCGGTCTGTCGGTAATTTGATCAGCGGGATAAATCAAATTGCCTTCGGGCAATAATTCCATAATCGAACTTTCTAACTCGTCCAAATGAATACGTTTTAAGGCAGAAATCGGAAAAATTGCGTGAAACGGAAAACGTTCTTGGGCAGCCGCAAAAAAGGCAAATACTTTGTCTTTGTCCACCACGCGGTCGATTTTATTCACCGCTAAAATCACCGGCAAACCCGCTTGTTTCAGTTTTTCAAAAATCACTTCGTCATATTCTTGAAACGCTAATCCGTCGAGCAACCACACAATCACATTCACGCCCAACAACGTGGTGTCGGCGGTGCGATTCAGTTGGCGATTCAACGCTTTCTTTTGATCGGCGTGCATTCCGGGCGTGTCCATGTAAATGGCTTGTCCCGCGTCCGTCGTGTTAATTCCTAAAATCCGATGGCGCGTCGTTTGTGGTTTGCGCGAGGTGATGCTAATTTTTTGTTTGAGTAAATGGTTCATTAAGGTCGATTTGCCGACATTGGGGCGACCGATTAGCGCGACGTAACCGCAATTCATAAGATGTTTTCCTTTGATAATAATTCGAGAATGATTTCGGCAGCGGCTTGTTCCGCGCCTTTACGGGTTACGCCTGCGCCAATACACGCGGTGGGCAATAACGAAATTTTGCATTGTACTTTGAACGTTTGTTCATGCGCCAAACCCGACATCGTCACCAAATCATATTGCGGCAAATCGAGTTGTTTGGCTTGCATGAATTCTTGCAAACGAGTTTTCGGGTCTTTTTGACCGGTGTTTAACGAGGAATTTTTCAGCTTTTCGGCGAATAATTCAATCACCCATTTTTGACAGGCTGGCATGCCTTGATCTTGATACAGCGCGGCAATAATCGCTTCCACGGCATCGGATAAAATCGAATCGCGGCGAAAGCCACCGCTTTTTAATTCTCCCGTTCCGAGTAACAAATAATCGCCCAAATTATGTTGCCGCGCCAACTCCGCCAATGAACGTTGATTCACTAAACTGGCGCGTAATCGACTTAAAACGCCTTCGGGAGCTTTCGGAAATAGCGTGTACAACTGTTCGGCAATCACAAAACCTAAAATGGCATCGCCCAAAAATTCCAACCGTTCATTGTTGCTAGAACTTGCGCTGCGGTGCGTCAACGCGCGGACAAACAGTTGTGGATTATTAAAAACTAAGCCTAATTTTTTACTTAATACTTCGGGTTTTTTTATCATTTATTTCAAGACCGTGCCAATCCGCTCAAAATCAACGCCTTTATGTTGCCAATCCCAACTCATCCAAATGAAGAACGCTTTGCCGACTAAATTTTCTTCGGGAACGGTTCCCCAATAACGGCTGTCGTTGCTGTTATCGCGGTTGTCGCCCATCATGAAATACTGACCTTCGGGAACAGTGTAAGTAAATTCAACCGACTGCACGCCGTCACGATTTAAAATTTGATGCTCCACGCCGGTTAAATTTTCCAAAAAGTTCGCCGAACCGGTCATATCTTCGCCTTGCCCCACGCCTTGAAACGCACCCAAAGACACTTCCGAAATCGCCTGACCATTTACGGTTAAACGTTTATTCACATACGAAATTTTATCGTGCGGCACACCAATCAGCCGTTTGATGTAATCGACTTCGGGATTTTTTGGATACCGAAACACCACAATATCGCCGCGTCGCGGTTGGTTTAATTCAATAATTTTTTTGTTAATAACGGGAATACGAATGCCGTAAGTGAATTTATTCACCAAAATGAAATCGCCCACCAACAACGTTGGCATCATCGACGCGGACGGAATCCGAAACGGTTCAGCGATAAACGAACGTAACAAAAATACAATCAACACGACGGGGAAAAACGAATGCGCGTATTCAACTAAAAGCGGCTCTTTTTCAATATCATAAGGCACATTTTTGAGTTTCAAATAATACGCATAACCGCCCCAAATCACGCC
>CAISXF010000104.1 GCA_903889445.1 uncultured Pseudomonadota bacterium | reverse complement strand
GAATTTTTATGGCATAGTTCACCGTGGTTAACTCGGATATTACCGCCGTTATCTTTCGGTGCGCTCGCGTTGGTATCACAGTTATTTTTTATACGCCGAATACTCGATACTCCCACTCTTGCGCCCAAAATAGATGATGCTTTAAAACTGCTTATTGGCATACAACTCCTTACCCCTATTGTATTGGCATTTACATTTCACCTCGCCAAATTTATCCCTGTTAGTTTTGCGATTTCCGCTCTGTTTATCCTCATTGTCAGTGTCATTGGAATGCGAAAAGGAAAACGTAACGCTTATTTTTTATTCGCCGCTTTTTTCTTATTAGCGATTGGCGTAATTACAAATGGACTGCTGGTGTTAGCAATTATTCCCATCAACATTTTTACACTTTACAGCACGCAAATTGGTTCCGCATTAGAACTCCTGGTGTTCACCTTTCTGTTAATCGACCGCTATCAAATTATGCGTGAAGAAAAACAAAAAAATGTCATCGCACTGCTGGAGGCGAATAATGAAAATAACCTGTTAAATCGTCAGGTCAATCAAATGCAGAAGTTAGAAAGTATCAGCCGTTTAACGTCCGGCATTGCCCACGATTTCAATAATATCTTGACCGGCATTTTGGGTTATAACGAATTAAATAAATTTTCTGCCGAAGATATTCAGGATGAAGCGTTGAAAACGGACATTTTGAATAATGCGAATCAGGTTGAAAAAGCGGGTTATCGCGCCGTCGATTTAATTAAAAAAATGATGAATTATTCGCGCCAAGATATACACAAAACCAGCATGGACGTAAAACCGACGCAGGAAGTGATTAACGAAGTGGTGAGTATGTTGCGTCCTGCGTTAACCAGCCGAATCAATCTGAGCGTGGTTTTTGACTGTGAGCAAACCATTCAAATTGATGCCATTGATTTGCACCAAATTTTAACCAATTTGACGGTGAATGCGCGTGATGCGATGAAAGAACACGGCGGTGTTATTACGATTACATTGAAAACCGCGCCGAATGTGTCGGTGCACTGTGTCGCGTGTGCTGAAATGATTCAAGGCGATTTTATTGAATTGAGCGTGTCGGATAATGGAACAGGCATTGACCCGTCAGTTATTGACCGAATATTCGATCCATTTTTCACCACAAAAGCCGTCGGCGAAGGCACGGGATTGGGATTATCAACCGTCATCGGCATGGTGCATTCGTCAAATGGACACGTTTTGATTGATTCAGATTTGACCGAAGAAAACCACGGCACGACGTTTAGATTATTATTTCCACAACATTTGGAAAATGTGTGATGGAAAAATTGTGTGTTTCTCAAGGTGAATTTATCTTGCAGCGTTTGCCCAAACAAACGCAAGAACCTTTACGCGCGTGGGATGCAGCGGATGAATATATTTTAGAACACGTTGCGAATTTGAATTTATCGCCGACCACCAAAATTCTGTTGATGAACGATAGTTTTGGCGCGTTAGCGGTGGCGTTGCAGTCATTTCACCCGCACGCGCTGTCGGATTCTTATCTTTCGCAACAGGCGACGCGATTGAATTTAGCCGAAAATCATTTGCCTGACGATGCGGTGACGTTGCTCAATAGTTTGGAATTATTGCCGAATGCGGTCGATTTGGTGGTGATTAAAGTCCCGAAAACGTTGGCGTTGCTGGAGTTTCAATTATTGCAATTGCGCGGCGTTATTTCTGAAAAAATGCAGATTATCGTGGCGGGAATGGTGAAAATGCTCACGCCTAGCGTTTGGAATTTGGTGGCGCGAATTATTGGCGAAACCCAAACATCGTTGGCACAAAAGAAAGCGCGGCTGATTTTCGCCACGTTCAATCCGAATTTACCCACGCAGCAAAATCCGTATCCGATTCGTTACGTTTTGGAAAATACCGATTTTTTAATTGCCAATCACGCGAACGTTTTTTCGCGTGAAAAGTTAGATATTGGCACGCGCTTTTTTCTGGAGCATTTGCCGCAATCTGAACATTTCCGCGATATTGTGGATTTAGGGTGTGGAAATGGAATTGTTGGTTTGATGGCGGCGAAAGCGAATTTGGCGGCACAGATTCATTTTGTGGATGAATCATTTATGGCGATGGAATCGGCGCGGGAAAATTTTGAACGGGCTTTTAATTCGCGCCTCGCGCACTTTCACGTTGGTGATTGTTTGACCAATTTTGCGGCGAATTCAGCCGATATTATTTTGTGTAATCCGCCGTTTCATCAGCAACACGTTATCGGTGATTTCATTGCTCAAACGATGTTTAAACAAGCGAAAAACGTGTTGCGAAACGGCGGTGAATTGTGGGTAATTGGCAATCGTCATTTGAATTACGGCGTGTCGTTGGCGCGTATTTTTGAAAAACAAAACGTGAAACTCGTTGCCCAAAATAGTAAATTTATGATTTGGGTGGCGCGTTTGGCGTGAACTTTAGCGTCCCATCGCGTAATACTGCAGCCCGTGACGTTTGACCGTGGCGGGTTCGTACAAATTCCGACCATCGAAAATAACTTTATCAATCAGCAATTCGTTCAAGCGTTGAAAATTCGGGCTGGCAAATTGCTTCCATTCCGTCACAATCGCCAACGCATTCGCGCCTTCGAGAGCCTCTTTCGCAGAATGACAAAAGCGAATTGCCGCTGTTTCATCGTACAAACGCGCGGCTTCTTTCATCGCTTCGGGATCGTAGGCTTGAACGCTCGCGCCCGCTGCCAATAAAGCGTCAATTAGCACGCGACTTGGGGCTTCGCGCATATCGTCGGTGTCGGGTTTAAACGCTAATCCCCACAACGCAAACACTTTGCCGTTCAATTCACCGTGATAATGCGCGGTAATTTTTTCAAACAGGCGTTGTTTTTGGCGATGATTGACGTTTTCGACGGCGGTTAATAATTCTGCTTTGTAACCCATTTCAGCCGCCGTGCGTTCTAACGCTTTGACATCTTTAGGAAAACACGAGCCGCCATAACCGCAACCTGCGTAAATAAAACTGTAACCAATTCGGCTGTCCGAACCGATACCGTGGCGAACGTGTTCAATGTCCGCGCCTAAAAATTCCGCTAAATTTGCCAGCTCATTCATGAAACTAATTTTGGTCGCTAACATCGCATTAGCAGCGTATTTCGTGAGTTCCGCAGAACGCACGTCCATAATAATAATGCGTTCTTCGCGACGATTGAACGGCGCGTACAACGCTTTCAATAATTCGGCGGTACGCGGATTATCGGTGCCGATGACGATTCGATCCGGCTTCATAAAATCGTTTAACGCCGCGCCTTCTTTTAAAAATTCCGGATTTGACACCACATCAAATTCCAACTGGCTACCCCGCGCATCGAGAATCGCTTGAATCGTGGCTTTCACTTTATCGGCGGTACCCACGGGAACGGTTGATTTGTCGATAATCACGCGATAATCGTCCATATTTTCGGCAATACTTTTCGCGACGGCTAACACATATTGCAAATCTGCCGAACCGTCTTCATCGGGCGGTGTGCCGACAGCGATAAATTGAAATAAACCGTGCGCCACGGCTTCTTTTACGTCGGTGGTAAAACGCAGACGTTCCATCGCCTGATTTTCTTTCACCATTTCTTCTAAGCCGTGTTCATAAATCGGGATAATGCCTTGCTGAAGTTTGGCGATTTTGTCTGCGTCAATATCCATGCAAACCACGTCATTCCCGACTTCCGCTAAACATGTCGCCGTGACCAAGCCAACGTAACCGCTTCCAAAAACCGTTATATTCATGTTTTAAAAAATCTCAATGTAAAGAATTGGTGTCGTCGTCAGTGGATGTTGAATTCAAAAACCAGCGATAACTTAAACAACCTGCGATGAATCCGCCTAAATGCGCCCACCACGCGACATTTGCTGCCACACCTGTGAAAAATATGGCTTCCGTGGCGTTGTGCAATTGCAACATCACCCACACACCTAAAAAGGCAATCGCGGGAATGGGCAAAAGAATGGGGAAAATAAAGGGAATCCAAACAATGACGCGCTCGAGTGGATACAAAAAGAAATACGCCGCCAACACGCCAGCAATTGCACCCGATGCGCCAATCACTGGAATCGTCAAAGACGGATCAAAATACCATTGTAAAAAGGTCGCCAACGCGCCACACCAAAGATAAAAAAGTAAAAATCGCCAGCGTCCCATTCGGTCTTCGACGTTATCGCCAAAAATCCACAAAAACCACATATTCGCTAATAAATGCGTCCAATCGGCGTGAAAAAACAAATTGCTGATAAACGAAAAACCGTAATCTGGCTGCAAGCCAAAATCATGCGCCCATTGTGGATTGGAATAGCGAATTGCCATCATGCCGAACTGATTGATTGCCTGATAACTGATATTGTCGGGCAACACCCATTGCATCACGACAAAAATAATGGTGCAAAGCGCGATAATTATCCATGTCATAATCGGACGATGGTGGCAGGACGCGGTATCTCGAATGGGAATCATGGATTTTCTCTCTTAAATGCAGACCAAGGTCTGCACTCCAATCAAAAAATACGGAGTACAAACCAGGGTTTGTACCGATTTAAACGTAGGTCAACCAATCTGCATATTTGTCGCCGCGCCCGTGAACGGCATCGAAATAGGCGGTTTGCAATTTTTCCGTAATCACACCGCGACTACCGCTACCAATTTGACGATTATCCAATTCACGAATTGGTGTCACTTCTGCCGCTGAACCGGTGAAAAACGCTTCATCCGCCACATAAATTTCGTCGCGCGTAATGCGTTTTTCAATCACTTCATAACCTAAATCTCGTGCAATGGTCATGACTGAATCGCGTGTAATGCCTTCTAACGCTGACGTGGTTTCAGGTGTGTAAATTTTTCCATTACGAATAATGAATAAATTTTCCGCGCTACCTTCTGCGGCAAAACCTTGATGATCTAGCATCAACGCTTCGTCATAACCGTTGGCTTGCGCTTCTTGTAATGCCAAAATTGAATTGATGTAATTGCCGTTGGCTTTCGCTTTGCAGAATGTGCTGTTGTGGTGGTTTCGGGTGTAAGACGATGTGCGAATGCGAATGCCTTTTTCAATTGCGTCCGCGCCTAAATACGCACCCCACGACCACGCTGCAACCATTGTGTGAACTTTCAAATTATCCGCACGCAAACCCATTCCTTCCGAACCCAAAAAGCTCATCACGCGAATATACGCCGTGTCTAACGTGTTTTTTCTGATGGCATCGATTTGAACTTGGTTTAATTCTTCTTTCGAGTGCGGTAATTTCATATTCATGATGTGCGCCGAACGAAATAATCTGTCCGTGTGTTCTTGCAGACGAAAAATCGCCGTGCCTTTTTCTGCGTGATAAGCGCGAACGCCTTCAAAAACGCCCAATCCATAATGCAGCGTGTGGGTTAAAACGTGAACTTTCGCGTCGCGCCAATCCACCCAGTTTCCATCCATCCAAATAAAACCGTCGCGGTCATCCATAGTCATGTTTCAAGTCTCCGAAAATAAAAATTTAAATTTGTAGGGGTTCACTGCGTGAACCCGCCAATTACGAAAAGTAGTAGAAATAACGGGTTCACGCAGTGAACCCCTACACAATCAAATTGTGTGAATTAAGCGCGGTTTTCGCCGCCAAAAATTGCCAACAAACTGGGTAAAAATTTTGCTAATTCGGCGGTCATAATTGAAAAATCGATGTCGAATTTTTCTTCAAATGTTGCTGCCTCCGATTCGCCGACTTGTTCTTGAATCAAATCCAAAAACTTCAACCGTTTCACACCTAAATTTTCATCTAACACAAACGACAAACGCTCTTCCCACGTCAACGCTAATTTGATGACTTGTTTGCCAATATCCAAATGATTTTTGATTTCTGGCGCGGCTAAATCGTGACGTTTGCAACGAATAATCCCACCATCTTCTTCAGGCGCACGCAATTCACATTCATCTTCAATCGTGATTTCAGACGGCGGATTTTGATTCAACAACCATTCCGTCATCGTCAAAACGGGTTTATCAACCGTATTCAGTGGAATCGCCGCCAATCCACCCAATGTTTTACGCAACGCACTCAATAAATCTTCGGCTTTTTTCGTCGAAGCGGTATCAACCACCACGAAACCATTTTTGGTGTCGATATACGCAAACGTGTTGTGCGAAAAGGTGAACGCGCGGGGCAATAATTCAAAAATCAAATTGTCTTTGAGTTCGGTTTTTTCTTTTTTGGACAGTTTGCGGTCGTCTTTTTCTTGAAGTTCGTCGATTTTCTCTTGCAGCATTTCGTTGACGACGGAACTGGGCAACACACGTTCTTCTTTTTTCGCACAAATCATCAAAAAGCCGTTTGAACTATGCACCAATTGTTCTGCGCCTTTGCCGAGTGGAGCCGTCCAGCCAAAACTAAATGTTTGTTGACTGGTGCAAGGATGAAACGCTTGTGTTTCAAGTTTTTCAGATAACGCTTCAGCATCGAGCGGGAACGTTTCAGTTAAGCGAAATACGCTCAAATTTTTAAACCACATTTATTTTTCCTGAATTTGGGTAAACGTTAAGAATGGCGCATTATCGCATAAATTATTACTGACATTACGCAGCGGAATTCTGCACCACGATATTGGGAAATTTGCTGCTGAAGTCTTTGGGTTTTAACGCTAATTTTGCCGCCATTTTACGGGCGATTTCACGGTAAATTTCTGCTGCACGACTTTCGGGTTGAGAAATCACAATCGGTGCGCCAACATCCGCTTGCAAACGAATTTGAATATCGAGCGGCAACGCACCTAAACATTCAATTTTGTTAATTTCCGCCATCGCTACACCACCGCCGGTGCCGAAAATCGCTTCTTCATGCCCGCAATTACTGCAAATATGCACGCTCATATTTTCGACCAAACCCAAAACCGGCACATTCACTTTTTCAAACATACTCAAACCACGTTGCGCGTCGAGCAAGGCAATATCTTGAGGTGTCGTGACAATAATCGCGCCACTGACGGGAACATTTTGCGCGAGCGTCAATTGAATATCGCCCGTTCCAGGCGGTAAATCGATAATCAAATAATCGACGGCTTCCCAACACGTTTCTTTTAGCAATTGTTGCAAAGCACTTGTCACCATTGGCCCGCGCCAAATCATGGCTTGATCTTCCGCCACGAGATAACCAATCGACATCGTTTGTACGCCAAACGCGGTTTTTGGTTGCATAGTTTTGTTGTCGCGGCTTTCGGGTGCGCCCGATAATCCCAACATCATCGGAATGCTAGGGCCATAAATATCGGCATCTAAAATCCCGACATTCGCGCCTTCTGCTGCCAACGCCAACGCTAAATTCACCGCCGTAGTAGATTTTCCCACGCCGCCTTTTCCCGATGCGACCGCGATAATGTTTTTCACGTTCGGCAAGGGTTTTAACGTTTGCTGAACCGCGTGTGAGGCAATTTTCACCCGCGCATTCACGCTAATTTCACCAATTTCTGGGAACGATTTTAAAAGGTCGGTGAGATCGGCTTTTAATGTTTCTAAATAACTTTGCGCGGCATAACCTAATTCCACCTCAACGCGCACATTTGAGCCGTCGATTTCAATGGTTTTAATGGCTTTCGCGGTGATTAAATCCACGCCGTAATGCGGATCGATGAAGGTTTTTAAATGGTTTTCGATGTCTGTTTTTGTCATATTATTTTTTGATTGATGATAAATTTTGAATGCTTAAAACAAATCGCTGTGTGAACCCGTACGAACTAAAATAAGTTCAACGTTATTTAGTTGGTAAATAAGCAATCAATCGGGTTTTATGTGACATTCTCGGTGATTATTCCAATTGCCAGCCAGTGCGTGATCACGGTGTTTTTCAGGCAAAATTTCGTCATTCGCCAATTGCGTTGTAATCGCCTGTAACTGCAACATCTCGTGCTGACCAGAAGACCGTTTTAATCGCTTGTAATCTTGTTTGAAAGACGACGTTAAAACGACTTCACGCATCTTCACTATCCAAATCCGCCCACATTGTTTCCAACGAATCATAACGCTGAACATTGCCATTGTTGACATCTTCCATTGCTTTGATAGTTTCAGCGTTCGGCACGTTCGCTAAATTATCTTCAACAAGTAGCAACACACGAAAAGAAATTCCATCTGGAACGTAATCTGGAATTTTAATCGTGTGTTGAAAGGCGGTGGCTTGGAATTCAATGGGTTGCATAGGATTTTCTCCGAGTTTGCTGAGTCGTTCCCACACAATGTATGGGAACGACGTGGTGTTATTTTTTCGCAGATTCCACTGGGAAACCCGCATCTTGCCAGCCTTTAATGCCACTCGTGACGCGGTAAACGTGGTGATAACCCAACTCTTTTGTCCACATGGCAGCGGTATTTGAACGACCACATTGATTGCCGCCACAATACACCACAATTTTTTTGTTTAAATCATGACCTAGAAGAGATTTGTAAACGTCTTGCGCTCCACCTAACGCATCCTCGCTCCATTTGTGGGTGAATTTCCCTTGAAATTCAAAATTGTTTGCGCCAGCAACAGAGGCTTCGTTGAATTGAGCTTGTGGATGCGCGTCGATAAGTACGAAACTTTCTTTGCCTTCGAGCATTTGTTTCAAATCGCCCACCGACAACAATTCATAACCACCGTGAGTCGCTTCGTTGTGAATTTTAATCACGATTTGTTCAACTTCGTTTTCTTTTAAATTTTGCGGTTCTGCGAATGTTGGCGCAGCAAATAAAGTCGTTAATGCTAAAGCTAAAAGTATTTTTTTCATGGTAAAACCTTCTTTGGTTAAGTTAAAAAAGCCAGTAACGCGGGTAATAAATCATCATCTTCAAGTTTTAAAAGCTGGGCGAATTGCTCACGTTTTTGTTTCGTTTGGTGCAAATAATCGCCTTCTAAATAATTTTTCAGCAGTAAATCTAATTCCAAACTACCACGTCGGCATTGCCAATAAATTTGCGCTGTTTTCACGCGCGTTTTAGCAGTAATTGTTTAATGTCCGCAATCGCTTTCGCAGGATTTAAATCCTTCGGGCAAGTATCGACGCAATTCATAATTGTGTGGCAACGGTACAATTTAAACGCATCATCCAGCACATTTAAACGTTCGTCCAAAGTTTCATCTCGGCTGTCAGCAATCCAACGATAGGCTTGCAACAAAACCGCTGGCCCTAAATAACGGTCGCTGTTCCACCAATAACTCGGGCAACTCGCCGAACAACAGCCACACATCACGCAATCATATAAACCGTCTAATTTGGCGCGTTGTGTTTCACTTTGTAAACGTTCACGTTCGGGTGCTGTTTCATTTTCGAGCCACGGTTTAATCGCTGCATATTGCGCGTAAAAATGCGTCATATCAACCACCAAATCTTTCACCACGCTCATGTGCGGTAATGGATAAATGCGTAATGTTTCGCCGGCGTAACTTTCCAGCGATTTCGTGCAAGCGAGCGTATTTTTACCATTCACATTCATCGCGCACGATCCACAAACGCCTTCACGACAAGAACGACGAAAGGTCAACGAGCCGTCCAACTCATTTTTAATTTTCAGCAACACGTCTAAAACCATCGAACCGCATTCGTCGCGCGGAATATCGAACGTGTCAACGTGCGGATTTTCACCCGAATCTGGCGACCAACGATACACTTCAACTCGCTGAAAATCTCCCCCCTTTGAAGGGGGGCGGGGGGGGGGTGTAACCACAGAATTTTTCGGCAACGTGAATTCGACCATTTTTCAATTCTCCAATTTGTATAATCGGTGCAATGTTTCCAGTAATCGCGCTACGTCTTCGGATTCGTGCAAAGCTGAAAACGTAATCCGTAACCGTGCTTTATTTTTCGGTACAGTCGGCGGACGAATTGCACTCACCAAAAAACCAGCGTTTAAAAGTTGTTCACTCATTTTCGTGGCGCGAAAACTATCACCAATTAACAGTGGTTGAATCGGCGAATCGGACGGCATTAACGGCAAATTCAGTTGCGCCGCACCCGTTTTGAATTGAGCGATTAACGATTGTAATTTTTCTCTGCGCCATGTTTCATGAATGATAATTTTTAGACTGGCGCGGGTGGCTTCAGCAATCGCAGGCGGCAAAGCGGTTGTGTAAACGTAAGTCCGAGCGGATTGGATTAGCGTTTCAATTAGTGTTTCTGAACCCGCGATAAACGCGCCAAATGTGCCAAACGCTTTGCCCAGCGTTCCCATTAAAATTGGCACGTCGTTTTGTGTTAAATTTAATTCTTCAACTAAACCGCCGCCAGTTTTTCCCAAAACGCCAAAACCGTGTGCGTCATCGATCATTAACCACGCCGATTTTTGTGTGGCGATTTTCGCTAATTCGCGCAACGGTGCTACGTCGCCATCCATGCTGAAAACGCCATCGGTAACAATCAATTTTTGTCCGCTTGCACCCGTTAATAATTTTTCGAGTTGGTTCAAATCCGCGTGTGGATAACGTTTAAAATGTGCGCTCGACGATAAACCGCCGTCCAATAATGACGCATGATTTAATTTGTCTTCAAATACGCTGTCGCCCTGTTTGAGCAAAGCGTTGATGGTTCCGACGTTCGCCATGTAACCCGTTGAAAATAATAACGCGCGTTCACGTCCGGTAAATTCGGCGAGTTCTTCTTCTAAAGCATGATGCGCGTGAGAATGTCCGCAAATTAAATGCGCCGAGCCGCTTCCCACGCCATCAATATCCGCTGCTTTTTTGAATGCCGCGATGACGGTTTCATTTTTTGCCAAACCTAAATAATCGTTGCTGCAAAAATTAACAACCGTTTTGTCGTCGATAATTCGGCGTGAACGGTACAAACCTTGTGCTTTTAGGCTTTCAAGTTGGGCAACCAGTTTTGATTCCATGATGTTTACGTTTTAAACGGCTGCAGAAAATTCATTCGTTTCACCTAAACGCGGCCACGCAGTTAAAACCGCTTTGACAACAGTGGCGAGTGGAATCGCTAAAAATACGCCCCAAAATCCCCACAATCCACCGAAAAATAAAATCGCCACGATAATTGCAATCGCGTGTAAATTCACCGCTTCGGAAAAAAGTAATGGTACGAGCAACACGCCGTCCACTGCTTGAATAATCGCGTAAGCAATCACAATCGCCATAAAATCGTCGTTGCTCAAACCCCATTGAAAATATGCTACACCCAAAACGGGAAACGTCACCAACGTCGCGCCGATATACGGCAAAATCACTTGCAATCCCATCAACACCGCCAACAATAGCGCGTAATTCAAGCCCATCACCGCATACGTTACATAACTGACCGCGCATAAAATCAACACTTCGGCTAATTTGCCGCGCACATAATTACCGATTTGCGTATCGACTTCGCGCCACACGCCAACACTTAAATGACGTTCTTTGGGTAAAAATTGCATGAACCACGCCATCAACAAGGCTTTGTCTTTCAACAAAAAAAACACCATCATCGGCACCAGAAATAAATAAATCATCGCACTAATCAGCCCCATCAACGACGCGGCAGAAACGGATAATAAACTTTGGCTATAACTGAGCAATTCTGTTTGCACGACCAACATAATTTCTTGGATTTTACTTTCAGAAACCAATTTCGGATACAGTTTCGGCAACCTCATAATGCCAATTTGCGCGTGACTGATAATATCCGGAATTTGCTGCACCAATTCCACCGCTTGTTGCGAAATAATCGGAATCAAAATAAACAGCAGAAAAACTAAACAGGCGACAAACAACGAAAAAACCAAAGTCACAGCAGGAAATCGCGGCATATTGAAACGTTCTGCTTTACGCACAATACCTTCGAGTAAATATGCAATGCCAATTGACACAAACACCGGCATCAATAAATGCGACAACGACGAAATTAGCAGAAAACTGACGAGCAAAATAATTGCCAGCGACACGGCTTGCGGATTCGGCAAAAAACGTTTCACCGCGCTACTGATGCAGTGCAAGCCGATAAATTGATTCGATTTATTCATTTTATTTTTTTGAGTTTAATTAAATGCACACGACGATTGTCCGCTTTAATCACTTCAAACTTCAAATCCTCCACGGTCAAATTTTCACCTTTATGCGGCATGTGTTCGAGCTGACTCACAATAAATCCACCAATTGTGTCGTATTCATCCGTCGCCAATTGCGTGCCAAAATACTCGTCAAAATCATCCATCGGCATCAACGCTTTCAACATATATTCGCTTTCACTGCGCTGAAATACATAATTTTCATCGTCTGGATCATCGTGTTCATCTTCAATGTCGCCCACGATTTGTTCTAACACATCTTCAATCGTGACCAATCCTGCCGCTTGTCCGTATTCATCGACCACGACCGCCATGTGATTGCCATTCGTGCGCGATTCTTTGAGCAACACATTCAAGCGTTTACTTTCTGGCACGATGCTGACCGAACGCATAATATCCTGCACTTTGAGCGTTTTATTTTCTTGCATTCGCACCAATAAATCTTTCGCGAGCAATACGCCAATGACTTTGCTTTTATCGCCGTCAATCACGGGATAACGCGAATGACCCGATTCCGCCACGAGCGGCAAAATACTTTCGAGCGTCGCGTCTTTCGGCAGCACCACCATTTGCACACGCGGAATCATGATGTCCCGCACGCGCATTTGCGAAACTTGTAACACGCCTTCAATCATCGCCAATGCGTCGGTATCTAATAAACTTCGCGCTTTGGCTTCGCGCAATAATTCGACTAAATCGTCAACATCTTGCGGTTCGCCAGTGAGTAAGTGGCTGATTTTATCGAGCCATGTTTTAGTGGGTGGGGCAGGGGGGTAGTCGTCACTCATAAATCAGCACCGTTTTCATAAGGATTAGGAATCCATAATGTGTGTAATAAAGCAATTTCTTTCGCTTCCATTTCCTCAGCCTCCGCGTCGTCAATGTGATCGTAACCCAACAAATGCAACGTTCCGTGAATCACAATGTGCGCCCAATGATGATGCAATAGTTTCTGTTGTTCCGCCGCTTCACGTTCCAAAACAGGCGCACAAATCACTAAATCACCCAATAAATTTAACACTAAATCAATGCCTTCAGGCTCTTCAAACGGAAAACTTAGAATGTTGGTCGCGCCTTTTTTGTGACGATACGCTTCATTCAATTCTGCGGATTCGGTTTCGTCCACAATGCGAATAACCAGTTCACATTCTTCGTCTAAATTCGCTAAAACGGTGTTGACCCAACATTCCAATTGTTCCTTACTCGGCTGTGAAGGGGTTGCACAAATTCGTTGAACTTCGATAATGTTCATTTTGGTGACGTTAAATCAATCATACGACCGCGCAATGAATTCGGCATCGCTTCGGTAATAATCACGTCTACAAATTGACCAGTCAAACGCGGATGACCGATAAAATTTACCACGCGATTATTTTCGGTTCGACCTTGTAATTGCAACGCATTTTTCTTCGCTTCTCCTTCCACTAAAACGGTTTGCGTCGTGCCAATCATGCCGTTAGAAATCGCCAACGTCATTTCGTTAATGCGATTTTGGAAACGTTCTAAACGCAGTTTTTTTACGTCCATCGGCACATCGTCAGGAATTTCGGCGGCGGGCGTTCCAGGTCGTGGGCTGTAAATAAAACTAAACGAAAAATCAAAACCAATTTCATCCACAAACGCCATCGTTTCTTCAAATTCAGCATCGGTTTCACCTGGAAAACCAATAATAAAATCGGACGACAAACTAATATCGGGACGCACCAGCCGCAGTTTGCGAATGATTTCTTTATAATCGGCGACAACGTGACCGCGTTTCATTTTTTGCAAAATCGCATTGCAGCCACTTTGAACAGGCAAATGTAAATGATTGACGAGTTTCGGAATTTCCGCAAACGCTTCAATCAAATTATCAGTAAATTCCATCGGGTGCGACGTGGTAAAACGTAAGCGGTCAATGCCTTCCAACGCTGCCACCGCATGAAGCAACAACGCAAAATCTGCAATCTCGCCGTCGGACATTTCGCCGCGATAGGCGTTCACATTTTGCCCCAATAAATTGATTTCACGCACGCCTTGTTTTGCCAACACGCGAATTTCTGCCAACACGTCTTCCAATGGACGGCTGATTTCCTCGCCGCGCGTGTACGGCACGACGCAAAAAGTACAGTATTTGCTGCACCCTTCCATCACCGACACAAAGGCTTTTACGCCGTCGGCTTTGGGTTCAGGCAAATTGTCGAATTTCTCAATTTCGGGAAATGAAATATCGACGACGGGTTTATGTTTTTCGCGCACTTCATTCAATAATTGCGGCAAACGGTGCAAAGTTTGCGGCCCAAAAACAATATCGACAAACGGCGCACGTTTTTGAATCGCTGCGCCTTCTTGACTGGCAACGCAACCGCCCACGCCAATAATAACGTCGGGGCGAATGTCTTTTATTTTTCGCCATTTGCCCAACGCGGAAAATACTTTTTCTTGTGCTTTTTCACGAATCGAACAAGTGTTCAGCAATAATACATCCGCCAATTTTGGATCGTCGGTCAATTCAAACCCGTGCGAGGCTTGCAACACGTCGCGCATTTTGTCCGAATCGTATTCGTTCATTTGGCAACCATTGGTTTGAATATAAAGTTTTTGGGTCATAATTTTGGGTGAAAAGTTAAAGGTTTAGTAAGTTATAAATTCGTTCTGTCGCGCCTTGATTTTGCACGATAAAGTTCTTAGCGCGTGTTATGAAATTACGGCGCAATTCGGGTTGAGTATAAAGTTTAATAACAGCGGTTTCTAATTCGGTCGTATTTTTGCATTGAATGGCGGCTTGTTCGAGCAACATTTTTTCAGCAATTTGTGCGAAGTTTCGCATTTCTAAACCGAATAAAACTGGCACGCCAACAGCAGCGGGTTCTAATACATTGTGACCGCCAATCGGCACAAAACTTCCACCGACAAACGCAATATCAGCGGCGGCATAAAATAATTTTAATTCGCCCAATGTATCAATTAAAAAAACGTCGGTTTCATTATCGCAGAATTTTTGCGATGTGCGCGTGATGATATTGAAGCCTGCATTTTTTGCCAACGTTTCGACGGTTGCAAAACGTTCTGGATGACGCGGCGCGATGGCGAGTAATAATTCGGGAATTTTTAATTTTAATTTTGCGTAACACGCGAGCAATAACGCTTCTTCGCCGTCGTGGGTGCTGGCGGCTAATAAAATAAAGCGTTGCGCGAAAAGCGTATTTTTCAACGCGCGACCTTCTGAAAAAACAGCATCTGAAACGGTTACGTCGAATTTGATATTGCCTAAATTTTGCACAGTATTGGGATTTGCACCAATTGAAATAAAACGTGTTTTATCATTTTCAGTTTGGGTGGCACAAATTGTTATCGCGTTTAAGGCTGGAATCACGAGAGACGGAATTTTTTGATAACCGCGCACCGATTTTTCCGATAAACGGGCGTTGATTAAGTACAGTGGAATTTTTTCGACAGCGCAAGCGTGATAAAGGTTTGCCCAAATTTCTGTTTCGACAATCACAGCTATTTTGGGTTTAAAGGTTTTCAAAAATCGCGCAATCACATTCGGTAAATCGTAAGGCAAATAAACGTGTTGAACGCTTTCGCCCAAAACGGTTTTAACTCGTGCTGAACCCGTTGGCGTGGTGGTGGTAATTAAAATGGGATGGTTTGGCTGGCGCGTTTGAATTAAAAAAATCAACGGAAATAATGCCTCGCATTCACCGACTGAAACGGCATGAAACCAAATGACATTTTGCGAATATGTTTGCGAATAAATGCCAAAACGTTCGAGCCAACGTTGACGATAAGCGAGATTTTTAAGACTGCGCCACCAAAGACGCAAAATAACGAAGGGAATTACGAAATAAAACAGAAGCGAATAAAGTCGTCGCATAGTGTGAGAGCGTCAGGCGCAAAGTTAAACTTCGCGCCTTTCAAGCTGTTTTTAAGCCTCAGCAGTGATTTTAACTGCACAAATCGCATTAACGTCCGCGTGCAAATGGACATGAACTTCGAAATCGCCTAAATGACGAATTGTGCCGTGTGGCAAACGAATTTCACTTTTATCAACATCAACACCTGCTTTTGCAATCGCGTCAGCAATCGCGTGTGTGCCGATTGAACCAAATAAACGACCTTCTTCACCGGCTTTATGTGCAATTGTGATATGCAATTTGCCTAATGCTTCAGCGCGTGATTGAGCGGCTAATAATTTTTCGTTTGCCGCTTTTTCTAATTCTGAGCGACGCACTTCAAATTCAGCGATTTTTTTCGCAGAAGCGACAACCGCTTTTCTTTGTGGAATTAAATAGTTTCTAGCGTAGCCATTTTTAACGGTGACTTTGTCGCCTAAACTGCCTAAATTTGCAATTTTCTCAAGAAGAATGATTTCCATCGTTACAACCTCGGTATTTGTATAAAGTTTCGCGCCGATTTTGACGCACTTAATTGTGATTGATTAACGGTTTTTGTTTATTTTTGTTGGAATTTTTGACGTAGATTCAACCACGCATCCGCCACGCCAATCGTCGCGACTGGAATCAACAGATGGGGAATCAAAAACACCGTCACATAAAAACCAATAACGATATAGCGACCTTGATTCAGCGGGGCAAGCAAACTGTGCATCACGGCTGTTCCCACGAAGGTATACAACACGAAAGCGAGAATGCTTAGATTCCACGCCAATTCGGCAAGTCCGCCCGACGTGAGTGCCGCAATACCAACCAATCCAATACTGCCCAACGCTAAACGCGACGATGTGGATAAAGCCAGATATTCGGTTCTAAATCCGTTTGGATTATACAATTGTGCTTGCCACCAACGAGCCAAGAATAGCGCGAATATCCAGCTAAATACCGTACCCGCTGCAACAATTCCGGTCATGTAATGGGCAATGGCTTCTAAATTCGGCTGCATAGTTTCTAGCGAAGTGTTATCGGGAGCCATTTGTGCCAAAAGTTTTTGCCACATTTCGGCGGCATCGGGCTTATACAAAGTAAAGCCAATAATGCCAACGCCGCCCAATAAAACCGCGCTTTCAATAGCGAGTGACAGTTGCCGACCTGCTCGCAGTAACACCGCAATAACCCAAATAGGCACCCATAATACTACGCCGTAAAGTAACACAAACTGTGCGCTACCCAGTAACGCGCCCAGCACGCCAATCGTCGCCAAGGCAATCGCAAAAACCGTTAATCCCTCGACAGCACCGCGACGTAATGTGACTAATGCCACCGCCGCCGAACTGACAATGCTGATGGGTGGCATAAACAAAGACAAAAACGCCAGTCCGAAAGCCGCCGTAATGGCTTGCCAACGTCCGCGCATAATGTAAGTGGCTAAGAATCCCATCAGATTTTCAATTTATTTGTGTGCGTCGCAATAAGGCAATAACGCGATGTAACGCGCACGCTTAATGGCGGTGCAGATTTGTCTTTGATATTTCGCAGGTGTTCCTGTGATACGACTTGGAACGATTTTACCGGTTTCTGTAACGTAATCGCCTAACAAACCCAAATCTTTGTAATCAATTTTAATGCTGTTTTCTGCATTGCTAAAACTGGAGAATTTTTTACGTCTAATGTTGCGTGCCATGTTAATTCCGTAATGAAAGTGAAAAAGGATTATTCTGCTGAATCATCAGCATCAAAATCTTCATCTGCGTCATCTAATTCGATGTCGCTTGCAGGTGCTAAAGCTGCTGCTGCGCGTGCCGCTGCATCTTCGCGTGCTGCATTTTCTTCGCGGACGGCTGCTTCTTTAGCACGGATTTCAGCCGCTCTATTTTCTTCAGCTGTTGAAGTCGCAATGATAGACGGTTCTGTAATCGCTTCTTCTTGAATCAAAATCAGGTTACGCAAAATCGCATCATTAAAACGGAAACCGCTTTCAAGTTCGGTTAATGCCACTTGGTCACATTCAACATTCATTAAAATATAATGCGCTTTGTGAATTTTTTTAATCGGGTACGCCATTTGGCGACGACCCCAATCTTCTAAACGGTGAATTTTTCCTGATGTAGCTTCGATGATTGTTTTGTAACGCTCAATCATCGCAGGCACTTGGCTGCTTTGATCAGGGTGAACTAAAAAGACAATTTCGTAGTGTCGCATTTTGTTTCCTTTTGGGTTAAGCCTTCCATCACTATTATAAAAAATGGTAAAGCAAGGAGGAGCAGGATGCTCGTAAAAGAGTGGCAATTATATATATTTTTCAGTTAATTGCAAAACCGAACAAATGCGCGTGGACATTACAACCGCGAAATTCAAAATTTAAGTTAAACTTAGCCCATGCGACACAAAATAATTCACTCAATCATCGGAACGGTAAAACACGACAACCGCGATAACGCGAGTTACTTTTCAAACTGAAACTACACAATTTAAGGAAAATAGTTAAATGGTCAGCTTTGCGGATACTTTTGAACAACAACAACTGAAAGATTTTGCCGAAAAAGCGTATCTCGATTATTCGATGTATGTGATTTTGGATCGCGCGTTGCCGCATATTTCCGACGGTTTGAAACCCGTGCAACGCCGCATTATTTACGCGATGTCGGAACTCGGTTTGAACTCGCAAGCGAAATATAAAAAGTCGGCGCGAACGGTCGGTGATGTGTTGGGCAAATATCATCCGCACGGCGATTCGGCGTGTTACGAGGCGATGGTGTTAATGGCGCAACCATTTTCGTATCGTTATCCGTTGGTCGATGGACAAGGAAATTGGGGGTCGCCCGACGACCCGAAATCGTTTGCCGCGATGCGTTACACGGAATCGCGTTTAACGCCTTACGCCAACACGTTGCTCAATGAAATCGAACAAGGTACGGTCGAATGGGGCGATAATTTTGATGCGTCGCTGAAAGAACCCGAACGTTTGCCAGCGCGGTTGCCGAACATTTTACTCAACGGCACGACGGGCATTGCGGTTGGTATGGCAACGGATATTCCGCCGCATAATTTGCGCGAAGTTGTCAGTGCGTGCGTGCAATTACTCGACGCACCCGACACCAATTTAGACACATTATTAACGTTCGTTTCTGCGCCCGATTATCCCACCGAAGCCGAAATAATCAGCAGCCGCGAGGATTTGCAGAAAATTTATCGCACTGGCGGCGGTTCGGTCAAAATGCGAGCAACTTACGAATTGGAAGACGGCGTGATTATTATTACCGCGTTGCCACACCAAGTTTCTGGCTCAAAATTGATGGAACAAATTGCCGCGCAAATGTTGGCGAAAAAATTGCCGATGCTGGAAGATTTGCGCGACGAATCCGATCACGAAAATCCGTGCCGATTGCTGATTATTCCGAAATCGAAACGCATTAACGCTGAAGAAATTATGTCGCATTTGTTCGCCACGACGGATTTGGAAAAAAGTTATCGCGTCAATATGAACATGATTGGCTTGGACGGTCGTCCGCAAGTCAAAAATTTGCACGAAATTTTGAGCGAATGGCTGGCGTTCAGAATCGAAACGGTGCGCCGTCGGTTGCAACATCGCCTGAATAAAGTGCTTTCGCGGCTGCATATTTTGGAAGGTTTGTTGATTGCGTATTTGAGCATCGACGAAGTAATTGCGATTATTCGCACCGAAGACGCGCCAAAATTTGTGTTAATTGAACGTTTTGGATTAAGCGAAATTCAAGCGGAAGCGATTTTAGAATTGAAATTGCGCCAGTTGATTAAACTCGAAGAAATCAAAATTCGCGGCGAACAAGATTCATTGGCAAAAGAACGCGACGGACTGGAAAAAACGCTGGGTTCTGAAACGTTGCTGAAAAAACTCATCAAAAAAGAATTACAACAAGATGCGAATGTTTACGGCGACGAACGCCGTTCGCCCATCGTTTCGCGCCAAGCCGCGCAAGCGTTGAATGAATCGGCGTTAATTTCAAATGAACCGTTGACGGTAATTTTGTCGCAAAAAGGCTGGATTCGAGCGGCGAAAGGTCACGATGTGGAAGTCGTAAATTTGAATTATCGCGCGGGAGATGGTTTTCAAACGGCGGTGAAAACTCGTTCGACGCAAAACGTTTATTTATTTGATTCGACGGGGCGCGTTTACAGTTCGACGACGCATGATTTGCCGTCGGCGCGAACGCAAGGCGAACCGTTGACGGGGCGTTTTAATCCGCCAGAAGGCGCGACATTTACACATTTAATCGCGGGGAATCCGGACGATTTTGTCATTTTGGTGAATCATTGGGGTTACGGTTTTAAAACGCAGCTCAAAGAATTGGCGAGTAAAAATAAAGCGGGGAAAACATTGGTAACATTGGCGAATGATGAAAAACTGTTGCCTCCATTATTAACCGCCGACGAATCGAATTTGTTGGCGGTTGTCACGGAACAAGGGCGTTTGTTAATTTTTCCGTTGAATGAAATGCCGACGTTGCCGAAAGGAAAAGGCAATAAATTGATTCTAATTCCAGCGAATGATTTACAAACGGGAATTGATTTTGTGAAAATGTTTACGGTGTTAAAACCAGATTGCGCGTTGAAAGTCGTAGCTGGGGAACGAAGTTTAACGTTGAAAGTGACCGATTTGGTGCCTTACATTGGAACTCGCGCCAAACGCGGAACACTGTTGCCGCGTGGTCTTCAACGAGTAAAGGCGTTGGAATGTGAATAATTAGTTTTACATTTCGATAAGTTGACCTTAATCTAATAAAAACCGATAATTTGACTCTATTTTACAAACCGAAAAATGAAAGGATTGAAAATGAACGCAAAACTGGGAAGACCTAAAAAAGAAAAAATAGGCAAAAATGTGTTTGTGCCTGCTGAAATACTGGATATGGTTTTAGCCATGATTGAAGTTTTTAGGAAGCAACAAAATCAACGTCAGGCTTCCCAATGAGCGCAATTCCTTTTGACGCTTTTGCTTTTACGCATTCGCTCGTGGATGCGGGCGTTCCAGACAAACAAGCGGATTCCATCGCACAAGCCTTTAACAAAGCCATTCAAGAATCCAATACTGCAATTATTGAACAGATTAAGCGTGATTATCGACTTGACGATATAACGACTAACAAAGATTTGGATGCTCGAATTAAAGAAACCGAATTGCGAATTGAGTTAGTGCGAAAAGAAATTGAGTTGGTAAGAGCCGATTTAAAGCGTGATATTTCGGACGCGAAAGCAGAATTATCACGCACCATGTTGACCGTCGGTGTGGGCGTTGGATTAGTTCAATTGGTTTCTATTTTTATGTTGTTTATGCGAATGACTGGTAAGGTGTAACTTATGAGAGGGAGAGGATTTTGTTAAGCATCATCACTGCTGTTTACAACCAAAAAAGCATGAATGAATTATTTTGGGAGAATTTAATTAAACACACACATCATAAATTTGAACTGATTATAATTGACAATGGTTCAGATGATGGTAGCGCGGAGTTTTTTGAATCTGTTGGTGCAAAAGTTATTCGTAATGGGGCGAATTATTCTTATCCTTACTGTCAAAACCGAGGGATTGAAATCGCTCAACATGATTGGTTGGCATTTTTAAATAATGACATTATTGTTTCACCAGATTGGGATAAACATATTATCGATAGTATGATAGCTAATGATTTAGATGTTGCAACGGCTTGTGGAGTGGAGGAACTTGAAAACAAAATTGAAACAAAAAAACTACGCAGACGTTGGAATAAAGTTAAATTATTGATGTCCATTTTTGGACAATCAAAATGTTTATTATCTTTATCACATAAATTAATGTATCTAAATTGGTCAGCTTTTTGTGAACAGCGTTACAAACAGTTTGAAAAGCAAATTCGGCAAGGTTTTGTCGGGAATACTGTTGTAATAAGGCGTGACACGATTGATAAAATTGGCTTATGGGATGAAAGGCAACAAGGCGCGGACTTTGATTTATACTTTCGTACACTTGAACGCGCACAAAAATTTGGTGATATAAAACCTGTTCATATTTGCCTTGATTCATTTGTGCATCATTACATTCGTCTCACGGCGAAAAAAAAATATCCCCCTTTTGTGGATGCGGATAATTTAATTTCAATCACTGCAAAATGGGGTGAATCGATGGTAAATGATTATCGCGATTTGATGTCTCACTAAACTTTCTATTTTTATGACTTATCCAACAATTAGTGGCTTTACATTTATACGCAATGGCGTTGAATTGGGCTATCCATTCATTGAATCAATTAAATCACTGCTTCCGATTGTGGAAGAGTTTGTGATTGCAGTAGGCAAAAGTTCAGATAAAACTCTCGAATTGATTCAAGCCTTAAACGAGCCAAAAATTCGCATCATTGAAACAATTTGGAATGAGAAAATGAGCGAGCGCGGTTTTGTTTATGCACAACAAAAAATGATTGCTCAGTATTCATGTGTTAGTGATTGGGCATTTTATTTAGAAGGCGACGAACTTTTGCACGAAAATGATTTAGAAAAAATTAAAGCGGCTGTCAAAAATTATCATGATGACAAGCGCGTTGAAGCGATTGCGTTTAAGTATTTTCATTTTTATGGTGATGCAAATATTTATTTGGATTCACCTGCTTGGTATAAAACTGAAGTACGCATGATTAGAAATTCGATTAGAAGTTATGCGCCAGATGGCTTGTTTTGGGTAATTATGGATAAACACAAAAAAGGGCGAATGCCGAACGCAAAATTGATTGATGCAAGTATTTATCACTATGGTTATGTTAGAAATTCGGATTCTATGCAGCAAAAACTTAATCAAGTGAGCAAGTATTGGGCGCATGAACCTGAAAAATTTAATTATGGAAATGTCGATAAGCAATCATTACAGCCGTTTGCAGGTACACATCCGAAAATTATGAAAGATTGGCTCAATCGAGAAGCACAGCAAAATTTTAGTTTTAATCCTGATTACCAATTATCAACTCGTGAAAAAAAACATCGCTTAGTTAAAAAAATTGAAAAACTATTTTCTTTAGATTTAAGCAAAAAACATTACCAACTTTTGAAATAACTAAAATGTTAAGTGTCATCATCATCACTAAAAACGAAGAATTTCACATTGCAAAATGCTTAGAATCGGTGAAATGGGCAGATGAAATCATTGTGTTGGATTCGGGTAGTTCTGACGAGACCGTTTCAATTTGTCGTCAATTTACACCGTACGTTTTTGAAACGGATTGGCAAGGTTTTGGTGTTCAAAAACAGCGGGCATTGAATAAAGCAACGGGCGATTGGGTGTTGTCGATTGATGCCGATGAAATTATCACGCCTGAGTTACGCGCCGAAATTGAATACGTAATAAATCAAAATCAGCACGACGCTTTTTTGTTGCCACGATTATCGAGTTATTGCGGTAAATTCATCAAACACGGTGGCTGGTATCCCGATTATATTTTGCGTTTATTTCGTTGCGAATTAGGACATTTTACCGATGACGTAATTCATGAGCGGGTGATTGTCGAAGGTAAAATCGGCAAATTGACCGCGCCAATTTTGCACGAATCTTACAGCGATTTGAGCGAAATGTTAGAAAAAATGAACAGCTATTCGTCGTTGAACGCGCAAAAATTATTTGAACGCGGCGTGAAAAGTTCATTATCAAAAGCAATTTTTCGCGCGTTATGGAAATTCATTCAAACCTATTTTGTGAAAGCCGCATTTTTAGACGGAAAACACGGTTTAATGTTAGCCATTTCAAGCGCAGAAAGCGTTTATTACAAATATCTAAAACTGCTCGAATTACAAAACAAATGTCGCTGAAAATTGCTCACATCAATTTAGCAAAAGGTTTGCGCGGCGGCGAAAATCAAACTCTGGCGATTATCCACGGCTTGCAAAATTTTGAGATTGAGCAAACGTTAATTTGCCGCAAAAATAGTTTGCTTGAACAACAGGCGGTGAAACTTCACATTCCAGTCATTGCGATTCACAAACCCTTTTTGTTGAATGTCGCAAAATTAAAATCGTTTGATTTAATTCATGTTCATGAAGGGCGCAGTATTTATTTTGCATTAGTTGTAAATTTACTTTTTAGTCTGCAGTATTTGGTCACGCGGCGAATTTTAAATCAACCACGCGAAAAATGGCTAACGAAATATGCGTATAAAAAAGCGGCTCAAATCGTTTCAATTTCCCAAAAAATTGATGCCGTAATGCGTGAGTTTTGCCCGAATCAAAAATTTAAAATTATTCCCGATATTGCGCGTCAACTCGAATCTAATCCAACAGAAATCGCCAATTTAAAAGCACAATTTGAAGGCAAATTCATCGTCGGTCACGTTGGCGCGTTGGACGATGCAATCAAAAATCAGTCGCTAATTTTAAAAACGGCAAATCAGCTGCGCGAACATAAAAACATTGTTTTCATCTTATTAGGCGTGGGCAAAGACGAAACAAAATTGAAAAATTTAGCCTATGAATTGAACTTGACCAACGTCATTTTTGAAGGTTTCAAAACGAACATTGCCGATTATTTCGCGCTGTTTGATATTTTCGTTTATCCATCGAAAGAAGAAGGTTTGGGTTCGGCAATTTTGGAAGCCTTTCATTTTAAAAAACCGGTGATTGCGGCAAAGGTTGGCGGAATTCCTGATATTTTGGGCGATAACAAATATGGTTTATTGGTTAATCCGTTTGATGACCATGAATTAGCCGAAAAAATCATGAAATTGTATCAAGACGAAACCTTACGAAATTACTACGCTGAAGCGGGTTTTGAACGAAAAGAAGCCTTTAGTTCTGATAAAATTTGCGGCGATTATTACCAGCTTTATCAAAAAATATCATGCGCCTAACTTCACACCAACAAACCACTATCAAAAAATTAACCGCTGAAATTTTTGGCATTGACGCACGTTTGATGCTTTTTGGTTCGCGGGTCGATGACAATGCTAAAGGCGGCGACATTGATTTATATATCGAAACACAAAATTCTGAAGCGAATTTGGACAAAAAAATTAAACTTTTAACGGCGTTAAATCTCGCGCTGGGTGAACAAAAAATTGACCTTATCGTCAATAGTTTTACTAAAGAAAAAGCTATTTACGAAATCGCCAAACAAACAGGCATCGAATTATGAATATTGAAAAATTACGGCTGCAAAAAATTATTTTTGAATGCAATAAACACATTGAAAAACTCAATACCGCCCACAACAAATTGCACACTTCATTCCCTTTAACTGAAATGGTTTATAACGCTTTTGATGAAAGCCAAACGAGTTATTTGGATCAGTATTTGTATCGATTTTCAAAACTTCAAGATAGCATCGGACAAAAATTATTCAAAGCGGTTTTGGATTACAAAAAAGAAGAAACGTCGGCAAAATCATTCATCGACATTTTGAATCGACTTGAGCAATTGCAATATCTGCAAGACATTGATGGCTGGTTTGAATTACGCACAATTCGCAATCAACTCGCACATGATTACGAAGATGACAGTGAAGAATTGGTTGAAATTCTCAACAAGATTTTTGCTAAAAAAACCAAACTCGAAAGCTACTATTTCACCATTACCAAAAAATTAGGCGACATCGTTTAAATTCAACTCATGCAAAAAACCAATTTAGAAATTTACAAACGCCTTATCACTTACGTTAAACCACATCGCCGATTATTTTTCATCAGCATTATTGGTTTTTTGGTGTATTCCGCGACGCAACCCTTGTTTGCCAAAATGATTCAAGAAATCATTGATACGTTACAAGCGAAATCCCACGAAAAACTTTATTACTTACCGTTGCTGTTTAGCGGTTTGATTATCGTGCGCGGCATCGGTTCGTATTTTGGCAATTATTTTTTAGCCAAAGTATCCTCGAACGTTATTCATACTTTGCGCTGTGAAATTTTCGAGAAATACACGCAACTTCCGACCGCACATTTTGATTCTAACAACAGCGGCTACATGATTTCGCGCATCACGCACAACGTGAATCAAGTCGCGCAAGCCACGACCGATGCCGTCAGAAAAGTGGTACAAGAAGGTTTGACCGCAGTCGGTTTGCTGGGTTATTTGTTTTATATCGATTGGCGGTTGTCGCTGATTTTTCTGGTGATTACGCCGATTATTGCAATGTTGGTACGATACGTTAGCAAACGTCTTCGGATGTTGAGTAAAAAAATTCAAGAATCGATTGGCGACATGACGCATATCACGTCCGAATTGGTGAATGGGCATCGTGTGGTGCGTAGCTATGGCGGCGAAAATTATGAGCGTCAACGTTTCATCGACAGCAGCGAACACAATCGTCGTCAATCGTTGAAACTTATTAGTACCTCGGCGATTCACAATCAATTGATGCAGCTGATTATTGCGATTGCGTTGGCTGTGTTGATGTACGCTGCGTTGTTTTTTATGGAACAATCGAGCGTCGGTTCATTTGTCGGTTATTTAACGGCAGCGTTTTTATTGCCGCGTCCAATTCGCCAACTCAGCGACGCAAATAGTGATATTCAACGCGGAATTGTTGCCGCCGAATCGTTGTTTGAAGTGTTAGACGAACAATCTGAAATTGACGACGGCGTTTATAACGTCGCGCGTTGTCACGGTGATTTAGAATTTAAAAACGTGACTTTTTGTTATGACGGCACAGAAGAATCTGCGTTAACTGACATTAGTTTTACAGCAAAAGCAGGTGAAACAATTGCGTTAGTCGGTGCGTCGGGCGGCGGTAAAAGTACGCTGGTGAATTTGGTTTCACGATTTTACCGTTATGAACAAGGCGAAATTTTGCTCGATGGCGTAAACATTAACGCTTACCAATTGAACAATTTGCGTCAACAAATCGCATTAGTGAATCAACAAGTGACGCTGTTTAACGACACGATTGCCAACAATATCGCTTACGGTGGTTTGGCTGGTGCAAGTCGTGAAGCGATTACGCAAGCCGCAACGGATGCTTACGCGATTGAGTTTATCAACAAATTTGAAAAGGATTTAGACACGGAAATTGGCGAAAATGGCGTGAAACTGTCGGGTGGACAACGTCAACGTTTAGCCTTGGCGCGAGCGTTATTGAAAGACGCGCCACTGTTGATTTTGGATGAAGCGACATCGGCGTTAGACACCGAATCGGAGCGTTATATTCAAGCTGCGTTGCAAAAAGTCATGGGCAATCGCACCACGTTGGTGATCGCGCATCGTTTATCGACGATTGAAAATGCAGACAAAATTTTGGTGATTGACGCGGGACGCATTGTTGAAGAAGGCACGCATCGCGAATTGTTAGCAAAAAATGGCGCGTACACTCGTTTGCACGCGATTCAATTTGTACAAAACCGCGCCTCTACAAAATATGAAATTGAAAAATTGTAATAGTCTACTAAAAAACGCACTAGCTAAAAGCTGAGGCGTTTCTGAACAACTCAAATACGTCGGCTTAACGACGTGTGACCGTCATCTTAACTTATACAATCGGTTAAAACTGCATAATACAGGCACAGAATTTTGCCATCTTTAATAATCCGCTGATCGATTTGAAAGTTGTGGATTAAGCGGGGTTTAGAGACCTCTTAATTTCGATAATTCTACTAAACAAAAAAACCGCCCTTCGAGTTTGCTCAAAGGGCGGTTTTTACGATAAAACTAACTTGTGTTACAACACAAAATCTGCTGCGACTAAATTGCTAACGCCGTTGAGTTGAATGGCAAAACTTGCTGCCCCGTCATTATTTACACAGCCGTACAAAATGTGGTCGGTCGTATCAAAAAATAATTGACCTGTTGCAGTGAATTTACCAGAGAATTTTGCACCCATATCGAGTTTTGAAAACGCTTGGTTGCCGGCTTTAGTCGTATCGGCATCAATGCCAAATAAACCAATTTTATCGCCGTCGCTCGTTTTAAAGTCGGTAATTACATCACGAGTTTTTGCTGTTAAACCCGTTTCTTTGATGTCATTGAACTTGAACGTATCCGCGCCAGCCCCGCCTGTTAAGGTATCGGCACCTAAGCCACCATTTAACGTGTCATTGCCTAAACCACCGATAATGGTGTCATTCCCCGCCAAACCATTGATTGTGTCGTTACCCGCCGTGCCAGTGAGCAAATCATTTCCGCTGGTCGGTTTTGTGCTGATAACAGGTTTTGGTGGAACAACCACCAATTTTTCAACAGCCCTTGTCGATTGGCTATTTACGCTTTCCGCAGCACCTAAACCGTCGGTATAACTCGCTTTCACGCTGATAGTTTTGCCAACATCGGCGGCAGTTAAAACGTAGGTCGTTTGATTCGCGCCCGTAATTGCCACACCATTACTCAGCCATTGATTACTGATTACGCCCAATCCGTCTACGTCAGCGAGTGTATTGGAAGCCGTTAAAACTTGCCCTTGTGTTAGTGTTCCAGTAATTGAAACTAAACCTGCTGGAAAATGATTAACAACAGGTAGAACAATTAGTACGGGTGCGGGTAATACTGAATCAATCACTACAACGCCATCCGTAAATTGCAAATACTGAATGTTGCTCAACGTGTCTGCGCCATCAATTGCGTTGCTAATTGAATAAGTCGTGCCGCTTTTTGAAACGCTGTAACTGGATTTGTTGCCGCTATAAACAGCGATATTTGTACCCAAACCGCCATCTAAAATATCGTTGCCTGCTCCACCATCGAGCGTGTCATCGCCATAGCCACCGCTGAGATTATCATTGCCAGCGTAACCCATGAGATATTCCGAGGCGTTTGTTCCTGTGACGTTATCGTTGCCGCTCATGGTGGCGGCTAGGAAATCTGTAAAACTGCTGTAACTGCTTAACGATTTAAGATTGATAGAACCGCCGATGGTTATTGCGTTGCTGCCAGACGATAACGTTAATGTACTCAACGTTTCAGAAATTGACGATTGATAACCACTAAAAACATTGCCAGTACTTTGAACGTTAAAATCACCTACGCCAGAAAGTGAAGCCTGACCATTTTGAACCTTGAAATCACTGAGTGTTCCACCGTTATTTGCAGAAACATCAACATAACCATTCGTCGTAACTATAGCTTGTCCGCTATTGACGATGATTTTGTCGAGATAGCCTGTTGGATATGAATAACCGTTGAGGCGAGATACTGAACCATAAAAAGTAACTGCTATATTTGAACCTGCAAATGTGTAATCTCCTTGCGTTATTGTCATCGGAAATGCCGTTAAGCTGTTGCCATACGCCACACCATAATCGCCATTCTTCAACGTTCCAGCGACTTTTGACGATGATGCTGAATCGTAAGTGCTATAAGAATAATAAAAGGCGTTGTTGTACGCTTGATGAGCATAATTTATGGCGGTAATTAGCGGCAACGAGGTAGATAAAACAGCGGTTCGGGCATCGTTTAAACTGGTTAAAGTTGGAAAACTGGTGGTGATATTCATAGATTTTCGCTGATTATGGTGAGTGAATGTTTCGCGAGTTTCGAGTTTAACGTAACCCCTGACAAACAAGGTGTTAAAAAAAATGTGGATGGTTTAATTCAGATTAAAAGTCACGCAAGACGCGCCTTTACCACTGGAAAGCCAAACGTTGACTAACAACATGATTGCGCCTCGAATTTAGATTGAAAATCATAAATGATTGTAGTCTTGTTTATGAATTACCACTAAAAAATATGGTGGCGTGGGTTTCGTAAATGTTAGGTCATATTAAGCGTCATGTTTTTATATTTTTTGAAAACTAAAATCGATTTCGGAGCCTATAAAATGACAAAATCCATTAGTTTGGTGATAACATAATCAGTTGATGTATATTTGATTTTTAAAACTAAAGCGGAGGAATTATGAAGTTGATATTTTTAGCCTTGTTAGCCTTTCTGTTGCCACAATGGGCGTTTGCAGAAGGTTTTCAAAATTTAGACATGACCGGAACGGAACGCGGAATTTATACCGTGTTGATTTTTATCATCGCGTACGGTTTTGTGATGACAGAAGAATTTACGCACATGCGTAAATCAAAACCTGTCATTTTAGCAGCGGGGATTATTTGGGCGCACGCGGCAATTTTAGCGCAACAAAAAGGCGTTCCCACCCACGAAATGCACTTAGCATTTGAGCATGACGTAAAAGAATATGCGGAATTGATGTTGTTTTTATTAGTCGCAATGACATTTATCAATTCGATGGCAGAACGTAATGTGTTTGAAGCGTTGCGTTCATGGTTAGTGAGAAAACAATTTGGTTATCGTCAATTGTTTTTAATTACCGGCATTATTACCTTTTTCTTATCAGCGGTAGCGGATAACTTAACAGCGGCATTATTGGTTGGCGCGGTAGTGATGGCAGTGGGCGCAGACAACGAAAAATTCGTCAGCATCGGTTTCGTGAATTTAGTCATTGCCGCGAACGCGGGCGGGGCATTTTGTCCGTTTGGCGATATTACCACGTTGATGGTTTGGCAAGCGGGTTACGCGGAATTCTTTGATTTCTTCAAATTATTCTTACCGTCTGTCGTGAATTATGCCATTCCAGCGGCGATTATGTATTGGGCTGTTCCGAATGAACAACCGAAAGCAACTAATGAAGCGGCAGTACAATTGAAACCTGGTGCGTTAATTATTTGTTTCATGTTTTTATGCACGATTGGCGCGGCAGTTAGCTTCAAACAAGTCTTTCATTTACCACCTTTCATGGGCATGATGACGGGCTTGTCAGTATTGATGTTGTTCGGCTACTACTTGAAAATGCAAGCGCGTAAAAAAGGCGAACAAGGTTTTGATATTTTCAACAAAGTCATGCACGCAGAATGGGATACGTTGTTATTCTTCTTCGGTGTGGTTTTTGCGGTGGGCGGTTTAGGTTATATCGGTTATTTAGAATTGTTATCTGGCGCGATGTACGACGGTTTAGGCGCGACCACTGCCAACATTTTAGTCGGTTTAATTTCTGCGATTGTTGATAACATTCCTGTTATGTTTGCGGTATTGAACATGAGTTTGGATATGGATTTATATCAATGGTTGCTGGTTACTTTGACGGCTGGCGTGGGTGGTTCGTTATTGTCAGTAGGTTCAGCGGCTGGCGTAGCGTTAATGGGACAATCCAATCACAAATACACATTTTTCAGCCATTTGAAATGGACTCCTGCGATTGCAGCCGGTTATGCCGGTAGTATTTTTGTACATTATTTGATTAACGGTTAATTTTTAACGGATTTTTCAAATTAAAGAAACGCCCGTCTAAAATTAGACGGGCGTTTTTCGTTTAACAAAGTTTATCGAGCGTAATGGTAAAATCTATCGTCATTTCGGCTTTCTCATTTGGTGGTTAAGGGTTCAAATTTTCATTTTCAGTGTTGGGGTCGGCTTCGACTTCGGCTTTGATTTCAGGTTTACGTTTATTCCTAATTTCTTCGGCGCGTTGTGTTTGGGCAACTTTGTCTAAAATTCCATTAACGTAACGATGACTGCCATCCGCACCAAAGAATTTTGCCAAATTGATAGATTCGTTAATAATTACTTTATACGGCGTTTCGGTGCAATGAATTAACTCGTAAGTTCCCAATCGCAAAACAGCGCGTTCCACTGGATCAACAGCATCAACAGGGCGATCAACAAATTGACTCAACAGCGCGTCAATCGCAATCAAATCGTGTGGCACACCGTGAAAAAGTTCTGAAAAATACCCTTTCTCAATTTTTTCGCCGTTCAAAAAAAACTGCTCATCGGCGAAATACTGCTCAATCAAATTCAAATTTTGACCCGTGATTTGCCATTGATAAATCGCTTGAACAGCCGCTTGGCGGGCATTAGTTTTTGGATTACTCATGATAATTCCAGATTTTTAAATAAACTGACCATTTCAATCGCCGATAACGCGGCTTCGGCACCTTTGTTACCCGCTTTTGTGCCAGCGCGTTCAATTGCTTGTTCAATGCTGTCGACCGTCAACACGCCAAAACTGACGGGAATATCGTATTGCAACGAAATGTGTGACAAGCCTTTAACGCATTCGCCCGCGACGTATTCAAAATGTGGTGTGCCGCCACGAATTACCGCGCCCAACGCAATAATTGCGTCGTATTTTTTACTCGCGGCGATACGTTGCACCACCATCGGTAATTCAAATGCACCCGGTACTTTGACCAAATGTAAATCGTCTTTGTTTGCGCCGTGACGCACCAGCGCATCGATAGCTCCGTTTTCCAATTGTTCCACGATGAAGCTGTTGAAACGTGATGATACGATACAAAATTTGCCGCCTTCTACGGAAAAGTAGCCTTCGTAAGTTTTGATAGTAGACATAATGTTTTCTCTCTTTTTTTGAGGTTAAAGTTATAAAAATTAGGATTAAAAATTAGCGCGTAATCACAAACCGCACCGCGTCCAAACGCAATTGCGCGATTTGGATATTTTCATGAATCAAAAGCGTTTTGTCTTTCAAGGCTTCGATTTCATCGTTTTTAATGCTCGGATTCACATTTTGCAAACGCACCAGCCGTTTAATTTCGCTGGTCAACGATTCCAACATCGTCGCGGTCGCGTGTTGGCACAAAACGGTTTTTTGAATTTGCGCTTGTTGTTCCGCAAACGCCAAAATTCTCAACATCAACGCCCGCTGTTTATTCAAAAATAGCGTTATCGCATCTTTATCAAACGCCACGCCGCTGTCGATTAAACTTTCGTGCGAAAATTCCGCCGTGACATCTTTTTGGAATTGATTGATTAACACACGAATCGGCGTGTTCGGCAAAAAGCGGTTGATTTGCAATTCGGCGGGTGCACTGTGTTCAACAATAAACAAACATTCCAAGAAAAATTGCCCCGCTTTTAAATCGGGATGTTTCACGGTGCTTAATGTCGCGTTGCCGGTTTCACTCGATAAAACCATGTCCATCGCAGCGGTGACTAACGGATGTTCCCACGTCAAAAATTGCAGCTCTTCCCGCGCTAACGCCTGAGCGCGACTGACCGTCACGGTCAATCCGTCTTCGGTCAAATGCGGAAAGGTTTCACAACGCAAATGGTCGCTCGGCATTAAAATATACGCGCCAGCCGAATGTTCTTCGGTATCGATGCCATAACAATCGAACACCGATTCCATGTAATCCCACAGCGTGCGTTCACTTTCGTACGCGGATAATTCGGCAATGAATTCGTCGGCGATTTCTTTGCGGCATGAATTCAATTCTAAAAGTTGATCGCGCCCTTGATGCAATTGGGCTTCCACGTCGTGACTTAATGCGCGAGTTTTTTCGATGAATAGGTTGATTTCGGTTGCATCGTCACTTTTCAAAAGACGCTGCAATTCGCTTTGCAACAAATCGGCGACTTGTTGCGCGGCAGAATTATTCGCCCGAAACGCATTCAATCCTTCGTCGTACCAACGATATAAAATCGCTTGTTCGGTGTTTTCCAAATACGGAACGTGAATTTGAATAACGTGTTTCTGCCCGATTCGATCTAAACGCCCGATGCGTTGTTGCAACAAATCGGGATTCGTCGGCAAATCCCACAAAATCAAATGCTGCAAAAATTGAAAATTGCGTCCTTCGCTGCCGATTTCAGAACAAATCAACAACCGTGCGCTGCTTTCTTCGTCAGCAAAATAAGCCGCCGCGCGGTCACGTTCAATAATCGTCATGTGTTCGTGAAATACCGCCGACGAAATACCCGCACGATTTTTTAACGTGTCTTCTAAATCCACCGCCGTTTGCGCGTGTTTGCAAATCAACAACGCTTTTTTGCCAGCCAGTTGTTTTACTTTTTCGACCAGCCACAAATAACGCGCGTCGTTTTGTAAATCTAAAGCACAGCCCCCCTGCCCCCCTTCAAAGGGGGGTTCCAAGCCTCCCCCTTTGAAGGGGGATTGAGGGGGATGTGCTTTTAACGCATGACCAAAACATTCACGTTCTGGAAAACCTTGCACGGTTTGGCGCGAATTCCGAAACAAAATACGTCCCGTGCCGTGATGATCGAGCAAAATGTTGATGAGCGTTTGACGCGCAGCGGCTGATTTTTCAGCATCGTTCAAGTTTTCTAATGTTTTAGACACGTTGTCATCTTTCAATAAAACGGCTAAATGTTTTTGTTCTTCGGCGGTTAACGGATTGTCTGCCAACAATGATTTTGCTGCATTTGCGACGGGTTCAAACGATTTTTCTTCTTCCAAAAACGCGGCGAAACTGTAAAAACGGTCGGGGTCTAATAATCGTAAACGCGCAAAATGACTTTCTTTGCCCAATTGTTCGGGCGTGGCAGTGAGCAAAATCAAACTCGGTGAAATTTGCGCCAATTGTTCGACAAATAAATAATCCGCACTCGGCGCAGTTTCCGACCATTCCAAATGATGCGCTTCATCGACAATCACCATGTCCCAACCCGCATCCAACGCTTGTTCTTGGCGGTCTGGATATTCCGAAAAAAACGATTGACTGCACAAAATCAACTGTTCCGACAAAAACGGATTCGCCAAATTGTATAAATCGTCTTCCTCTTCAAAACCGTCATTGCCTAATTCGCCCAAACAACGCATTTCATCAAAAATACTGAAACGCAAATTGAACCGACGCAGCATTTCCACCAGCCATTGATGCAATAAACTTTCTGGCACGATAATCAACACCCGTTTGCTCAAACCATTATTGACGCGATGATGCAAAATTAAACCGGCTTCAATCGTTTTGCCTAAACCGACTTCGTCCGCCAACATAATGCGTGGCGCGGCACGATTCGCCGCTTCGTGGGCGATAAAAATTTGATGTGGAATCAACGCCGCGCGTCCGCCTAATAAACCTTTGACGGGTGATTGCGCGTGCTGCTGTAAACGTTGCCACGTTTCGTAACGCAACGAAAACCACGCATTCGGATCAGTTTGTCCCGTGAATAAACGGTTTTGTGGTTTGTTGAATTGGCTGTGATGATTCAAATCCATTTCTTCGAGTTCGACCGTTTCGCCGTCTTCGTTTTCACAAATGTAGGTCAAAATGCCTTCGCTTTCGACCACTTTTAAAACGGTTAATTTTTCGTCATCAACCGATTCAATATGGTCTCCGATTGAAAAATTAACACGGGTTAACGGCGCGTTGTCGATGGCATAAATGCGTTTTTCGTCACACGCTAAAAACAACACGCTAACACGATTAAAACTAACTTCGAGAATCAGTCCTAAGCCCAATTCGGATTCAGTATTGCTAATCCAACGTTGCCCTGCGATGAAATTTTCCATTGATGATTGTGCCATGAAGTGTATGATTTAAACGATAGTTGGCGGTTATTATAAGCGGTAAAAGGTGTAAATTTGGACAAAATAATAAAAGGAGAGTTATGAACAAGTTGAGGGCTATTTTTTGTTACTCGATTATCGCGTTAAGTTGCACGATGAATGTGAATGCCGATGACCGTTACGCGCATGAATACTACAGCGACAGCGACGACGAACGCCGTGACCGTCGCCGTGATAATCACGAGCGTGAAGAATGGTATGAAAATGAAAGCCGCGAGAAACGCGCAATGCAAATGCCGCGCTATCAACAGAGTTATCAACAGTCGCCGATTCAAATTTATATGCAGCCACCGCAACAGCATTTTCGGCAACATGACAAACAATTCCGTGAAGATAGACGTTGGCGCGAACGGCGCGAAGAACTCGAACGGATGCCGCAAACGCCGTATTTTGAAAACCAATTCGAGCGCGACGACACGCATTGGTAAATTTCAAAAATTACGCCGTTATCGCTTGCCACGCCACGTCAAACATCAACGCTAATTCTTCAGGCGTAATCACATAAGGCGGTATGAAATAAATCACATTGCCCAATGGACGCAACAACAAGCCTTTCGATAACGCATAACGATAGACTTGCAAACCGCGTCGTTCTTGCCACGGATACGGTTCACGGGTGTGTTTATTTTTCACTAATTCAATGGCGACAATCATGCCAGTTTGTCGCACTTCCGCCACATTCGGATGATTCAAAAAACGCTGCGATAACGTTTTCATGGTCGCTGCCAAAACCTGATTATTTCCCAATACGTTTTGCGTTTCAAAAATACCCAACGTTGCCAACGCCGCCCGACACGCCAACGCATTTCCCGTGTAACTGTGCGAATGCAAAAACGCGGTCATTTTAGAATAATCGTCATAAAAAGCGGCGTAAACTTCATCCGTCGTCAACACCGCCGAAAGTGGCAAATAACCGCCCGTTAAACCTTTCGATAAACATAAAAAATCGGGCGAAATGTCGGCTTGTTCACAAGCGAATAAAGTTCCCGTTCGTCCAAAACCCACCGCAATTTCATCGGCAATTAAATGCACATTGTATTTGTCGCACGTCGCCCGCAGCAGTTTCAAATAAATTGCGTCGTACATTCGCATTCCCCCCGCGCATTGGACTAGCGGTTCAACAATTACCGCGCAAACTTCATTGGCATTTTCTTGTAATATGCGTTCAATATGTGCGAATTGGCGCGTCGAATAATCTGCCCAACTTTCGCCTTCGTCGCGAAAATAACAATCGGGACTTGGCGCGGTGATGACATCCATTAACAATGGCGCGTAAGTTTTTTTGTATAACGCCACATCGCCAACCGCTAATGCGCCCAACGTTTCGCCGTGATAACTGTTTTCGAGTGTAATAAATTTGGTTTTTCGTGATTGCCCGCGATTTTGCCAAAAATGAAAACTCATTTTCAACGCGACTTCCACGGCTGCCGAACCGTTATCGGCATAAAAACAACGCGATAATCCAGCGGGTGTAATCGCCACCAATTTTTCGGCGAGTTCAATCGCGGCTTCGTGGGTAAAACCAGCAAAAATAACGTGTTCTAAATTATCGAGTTGCGCTTTGAGTGCGGTGTTAATAATCGGATTGGCATGACCAAATAAATTCACCCACCACGAACTAATCGCATCTAAATAATGGTTGCCTTCAAAATCTTCCAACCACACGCCATGCCCCGATTTAATGGGAATCAGCGGCTGCGTTTCGTGGTCGTGCATTTGCGTACACGGGTGCCATAAAACAGCTAAATCTCGTTGCGATAAAAGCGAATTTTTCATTTTAAAATTCTCCAAAATTAAAAACCGCCCTCCAGTTTTCACACCAGAGGACAGCTTTCATTTTACAACCTTCCACGATTATGTTGAAAGTAGTGCGAAAAAATCAACCAGTTAAAAAAGTCGAACATCGCGCATTAAAACAAATCCTTCATATCTTTAAAAAATTGGGCTTTTGTCTGACGTTCATTTGAGCAGGTTGTTGATCTGTCGATTAAATTGAGTTTTTCAAATTCAGCTTTACTAATAACGCCGATTTCCTTGACGAAAATAGAATCCAATTTACTCAAATCCAGTTTAATTTGTTCACCGTGTCGAGCAAATAATTGTCGGATTACTTCATCACGTGGCAACGGTTTGGCGGTTTGTTTTTGCAAGTCGGTTTTACGAGTAATGTCCAATTCTCCCGCAATAGCTTTGTTAATCAACGCATTCAAATATGCTAACGGCGATTTAATGCCGCCTTTACTCAACGCCACTTTTAGCATCATCAAAATAATTAACTGCGTGGCAACAGGAACTTTAGCGAGCGATTTTTGCGCGATAACTCGTTGT
>CAISXF010000103.1 GCA_903889445.1 uncultured Pseudomonadota bacterium | reverse complement strand
GACAGGTTACACGGGCTTTATTCACAACGTTTTGGAAGCAGAATTCATTAAGAAACACGCAGCTCCTGAAGATTGTGAGTTCTATATGTGTGGTCCTCCAATTATGAATACGTCAGTGACCAGTATGTTGATTAACAGCGGCGTTGAACCTGAAAACATTATGCTCGATGATTTTGGCGGTTAGTTTTTCGCTGAAAAAACGTTGAAACAAAAAACGGCGCATTAAATTTTAATGCGCCGTTTTTATGCCCGTAGATTATGACTTGACGTTATAATGTGCGAGTCTTAAAAACTAAACTTTACCTGGATTACTTCATGAAATTAAAAAGCCTTATTACCTCTTTTGGTGTTGTTTTCACGCTAATTTTAAGCGGTTGCGAACAAAGCAAACCTGCTGCCCCAGCAAAAGAAGTTTCAACTGGTACAGATGTGTTATCTGAAATTCAACAAGAGCAAAAAGCTCAAGATGAACGCATGTTAAAAAGAACGATGGATGTCTATGACAAAATTTTAGAACTAGATGCTTCTTTACCTTCGCTTCAGTCAAAAAATAGCAAATGTAACTGGCTTCTTATTGAAGATATTCTGAAAAAGACTGGAACTATGCTTGATGATGAATTTAGAAAAGAGTTGAGCGAGTCTAATAAAAAATTTGGTGATTGTCATACGACATTTGAAACGTCAGTAGGCAAATTAAATTCAATTTATTTTGCTGATGCTGATTATGCTATTGAATCTGTTATTCGTGTTTATACTGATAAATTCAGTGGTAATGCTGAATTTTGGGATTTATCTAATAAATCTGTAAATCATTATGCACTGATTAGATTTAAAATCGGCGAAGCTGTTTTTGTTAAAAACAGTCTTCCGCGTGCTTTTCTTAGAGAGGGGCTTAATTTCGCTGGAGATTTATTAAGTGGAAAGCCAGGAAATTCATACGATGAAATGGATAGCGAACTAAATGATTGGATGGAACAGGTTAATGCTGCTCAAACGAAGTTGGATTTTTTAAATGGTCTTGAAGAGGGTAATGACGCATTTAGAAAACAATTCATTACACACATGGAAAACAAATATCATGTGACTTTACCTGCAAAATATCATGCAAAGTAATCGATATAAAATCGTTTCACTGCTGATTGCTGTTTTTTTGTTTGGAATCAGTAGTGAATCATTAGCTAAGGGTTTTCCATTTTTCGGAAAAGCCGCTGAAGCTAGAGAAGTCGCATTGCTGAAACGTGCTGCAAAGATAAAACGTGTTAGTAGAGCTGTTGAAATAGCAAAAAAAGTCGAATCTGAGCGTAAAACACTTGCTCGCCGAGCATTTGAACACCGTCGATATGCAGAGCAAGAAGCGGCTGGCAGAATGGCTAAATACAGGAAATTTGCGGCTGTTTCTTCTGATATTAAAACTGCTGAACGAGCTAAAAGAAATGCAGGTTTAGCAGGAAAAACACACCCTGTAACAAATGTTCCTTTTGATAACGCAGCTAATCCAGTTTTTGATTCTAAAATGGACGTTCAATTGCCTGAAGAACATCATAAAGCACCAGACAAAGTGCAATTCAAACACGCGAATGAGCAATTAAAAAAGAAGGTCATGAATGACCCTAAGTTTGCGAAGCAATTTAGCGAAGAACAAAGAGCTGACATTTTGGCTGGTGAAACGCCCGATGGGTATGTGTGGCACCATCATGAGGATACAGGAAAACTCCAATTAGTTGACCAGGCGACACATGAAAAAACTGGACACACTGGTGGAAAACACGAATGGGGCGGTGGGAGTGAAAATAGATGACCATTGATATAGAGTGGGACAGATGTGATCTTCCAATAACCGAATCGGACTTGATTGTTGTTGAAAAGTTTTTTGGTTTTTCTCTTCCGATTGATTTCAGAAATGCGCTGTTTCATATAAATGGAGGTCGTCCATTTTTGCGAGAATTTGATATAGAAAATCGAAGCGGGTGTGTCTTTGTTAAGTTGATAAGTTTCAAAGACAACAATGGTTCTCGAACGCCAATTACTGTATTTAAAAACATAGAAAATTGGCTGCCAAAACATTTGAAAATCGTACCTTTTGCTGATGATCCATTTGGAAACTTTCTGTGTTTTTCATATCAAGAAAATAGTTGCCCTGTTGTATTTTTAGACCATGAAACGTCAACGGTTACAAAAGTTTGTAATACATTTACTGAGTTTCTTGATTGTTTAAAATGAAGCTACGTTAGTGAATTAAAAAAGCCCCTATTTGCTGTGATGCAAGTCGGGGCTTTTTTATAGCCATTCAGTTTTAATTTGGTAATCCTTGAATTGGCAAACGATTATTTAACAATTACGATTAGTCGTACAAATGTTCACGAACAGATAAGTATTCAGTTTTAATTTTAGAATGTAATGGTTCCAATGCTTTATTGTTTGTTTTTATCCACTGTTCAATTATGCAACCTACATTGATGTTAGATTCTAAAGATGAGTTGACCACAGCATACAATCCGTTTCTATATCTAACTTCCATTGGAATATCTAATTGTTCATTTATAAGCATGACAATTTCATCCAGTTCATCAATTTCAGCAGAACTTTTTGTTGTGGAGCTATTTGAATTATCTGGGTATCTACTGTTGTAATGTTTTTCAAGTGTCTCTATAAATGTTAAAGCCTGTGCTGATAACGTAAAATTTGAATCCAGTTCTATTGCTTTTTTAGCAAGCTCTGGAATTTTATGGCTTAGTTTTTTGATATTTTGACTAGAATCCTTAAATAAGATGAATGCTTTAAGATATTTTTCAACAGCCTGCGCCCCAAGAACTAAACCAACTAGCAAACCATTAGATAAACAACATCTGGCACCAACGTAATCATTCGTTGCATTTATTAAAAATGACACTGCTAATTTATTTTGGCGTGCAAAGTCCTGAGTATCTTCTTTTGTCATCGTGTAAAACATAATTCTCTCCCAAATTTGTGATCATCATAACAACTACGATTTAGGGGCAATGATAGATAATTCAAGATACCAATTTGGGCGATTCGTGAATGGAAACCAAAACAACGTGAAGCCATCGAATTCAAAATCATGTCGATTTCACATGGCGAAGAACAAGGAGGGCATCACTAATGGAAGCCTATATCAGTTTATTTGTTAAAGCGGTTTTCATTGAGAACCTTGCGTTATCGTTCTTTTTAGGAATGTGTACGTTCATTGCAGTATCGAAAAAAGTTTCGACTGCGATGGGTTTGGGGATTGCGGTGATGGTCGTGCAAGCGATTACCGTCCCTGCGAACAACCTCGTTTATCACACTCTTTTAAAAGAAGACGCGCTCGCGTGGCTTGGCATTAAAGGCGTGGTTTGAGCTTTTTAGCGTTGCTTGCCTGTATCGGTATGATTGCGGCGTTGGTGCAAATCTTGGAAATGATTTTAGATAAATTTTTCCCTGCGTTGTATCAAGCTCTCGGTATTTTCTTACCGTTGATTACCGTGAACTGCGCGATTTTAGGCGGTAGCTTGTTCATGATTGAACGTGATTACAACTTCGGCGAATCTGTCACTTACGGTATCGGTAGTGGTTTTGGTTGGGCGTTGGCAATTACGGTTATGGCTGGCGTGCGCGAAAAATTGAAATACAGTGATATTCCAGCCGCGTTGCAAGGTTTGGGCATCACGTTTATTACAGCGGGTCTGATGTCTTTGGGCTTCATGGCTTTCTCAGGCATTCAACTCTAGGAAGGTAACGTCATGCTGGAAATTATTTTAGGGATTATCATCTTCACGGGTTTTGTTATCG
>CAISXF010000102.1 GCA_903889445.1 uncultured Pseudomonadota bacterium | reverse complement strand
GATAATGTTATTCGTCAACAAAATTTCGTGCTGCGTATTCACCAATAAATAACCGCTCGGACTGACATCAAACACAATTTGTAATTGCTCCGTACGCTTATTCAACTCAGCGGAAGCGAGTTCTCGCGCTCGATTTGCCGATTCCAATTGCGTTCCCATGTCTAAAATACCGGACGCGGTGGAATGTAATTCTGTCACAAAAAAATCATGGTACGAACTGATATATCGCCCCGCTGCAATGTCTGAAACGATGTTGCTCATCTCTTTTAGCGGTTCCGCCAAGGTCACGCTCATTTTTTTTGATTGACGATAAAGTATGGTGAAAAAGATGCTGTAAAACACTAACATTCCCAAAATCATCAGCTTTGTAATCGTATTTAAACGTGCAGATAAAGCCACACTGGGTTTGAAAATGCTATCGGTTGGTACGATAATTAACAATTTCCAACCGGTTGACGGCACAGTTGCCCACGCTACAATCATTTTTTCATCCAATATTGTATATTGCACGCCATTGGTAGTTTGTTTGAGTATCTGGGCAATTTCTGGTTTTTTTTTGTAAAGATTATAATCTTCGGCGCGAAAGGTATCCTCCATTATTGGTACAGAATTGTCCGAAGCCGTCATGTTGTGAACGTTCCAATCGTTTTCACCCAACGTCGGCAACGCCAAAATGGTACCGTTTTTATCAATTAAAACACCATAACCATTCCACGGAATTTCTAACGCTTTGACTTCATCGACAATGGTTTTAATCGTAATATCGACACCGACTACGCCTTCTAAAAAGTTGCCGTTATAAACGGGCGCACTGCACGTTATCATCCAATCGCGTCTAGCAGGATCAATATAGGCATCCGTCCACACCACGCCACGACTCGGATTATGTTTTTCATCCGCTTCGTAATAAAAATTATAAGACGGAATATCCGTTTTCGCCGTATATTGCGAAATCACGTCAAAATACGGATAAATACGATTTAAAGAATCGTGCGTATTGATATAGGATTGCGCGACCAGCCGAAACGATTGTTTAATGGCTTTTAGCGCGGGATCTAAAGAAGCACTGTTTAAGGCTTTTTCTTTTTGCGTTTTACCAATTGGCACAAATCCGCTGTAAAAAACAGCACTACCCCCCGTGTCTTTGGTGGTGTAGTACACGCCTTCTTTGCTGGTCGTAAACCGCGCCGCATCATCGCGCAACAACAAATTTTTACCCAACATCACTTCCGTTGAATACGCTTGTAAATACTTTGTTGCATAAACAATCGCGTCGAGTTGATTATCAATGCCTTCCGCTTCGCGTGTCGCTAAATGCGTGAGTTCTTGTTCTGCGACTTGGACAATCGTTTTGATATTTTCTTTATTCGCAAACTGGTTACTTAAAAAATAAGTACCGATTAGTGCCATTTCAACAACCAATAACGGAACAAGCGATGTTTTAAAATAGGAACGCCAAATCCATTGAAACAGCGTGACTTCAGATTGATTAGATATTTGTGTCATGAACGGAACTGCATATAATTAAAAATTTTCCTACGAAAATGAATGAATAAAATGATAGCATTGTTGTTCTAAATAAAATAATAGCATTGTCTAAAAGCCAAATTCTAAATTAAAGATACAAAATGTCCGATCTGATACTCATTGATAACCAAGATAACCAAAATTTATTACTTGAAAACACACGTTTAAGTAAAGCATTAGCGGTAGCCGAATTGCATTTTAGTCAGCTCACGGCTCAATTGAACGAAGTGATATTTATAATGAAAGATGGATTTTTTACTTTTCTCAATCCCGCGTGGGAAACCATTACCGGCGTTTCTGTTGAGCAAAGTTTAAACACTTCTATTCAAAATTATATTCATTTCGATGATATAAATACCGTGTGGGAGCAGCTTTCAACGGCTGATATTTTCCCGGTCGAACGACAGATTGAATTTAGAATTATCCATAAAAATAGACAAGTTAAATGGGTCGCACTGACCGCACAACTTAACCAAAATCAAAACGCCAGCATCGACATCACCGGCACTTTGCGCGATATTACGAATCACGTTATCACTCAACAAGCCTTAACCGAAAGCGAAGAGCGTTACGAATTAGTCGCGAGTTCATTTAACGATGGCATTTGGGATTGGGATTTAGTCAGTAACGACGTTTATTTATCGCCGCGCTGGAAAGAAATGCTCGGTTACAGACCCGCCGAATTACCGAATGCGTTAACGACGTGGACAAGTTTAGTTCATCCCGATGATTTAGAAACTGCGTTAGAAACGATTAAACATTTTTTAGAAAGCCCCGCTACTTTTTACCAAAGTATTCACCGGCTAAAACACAAACAAGGCGAATGGGTGTGGATATTGGCTCGTGGCATTGCAGTTCGTGATAAATCAGGAAAAGCATCACGCATTTATGGCTCGCATACGGATGTCACCTTACTCCGCAACGTCGAAGAAGCCCTGTTGCAACGCGAACGCGAATTGAGTGATATTGTCACGATTAGTCCCGATGGGATTGTCACGTTTACACCTGAAAATAAAGTCAGTTCAGTTAATCCTGCCTTTTTAACCATGACCGGTTTTCAACGTGACGATTTATTGTTGATTAGCAAAGATGAATTTGATCAAAAAATGATGATGCTGTGCGATTCTAAAAAGCCTTATAAAATCGCGATAGAAAATGCGGTTCCGTTATTGATTGAAATTTCAATAACAAAAAAAGAAACTGGACGCGCATCAGAGCAAACATCGCAAAATCTGAAATTCAATTTTAGTCACAATCAACCCCCTCACCGCATTTTGCGATTAACGCAGTATTATTTGAATAATGCGACCACAGCAATTATTATGTATTTTCGAGATGTAACGCTGGAAATCGAAATGGATCGCATGAAAAGTGAGTTTCTATCGGTGGTGGCTCACGAATTACGAACGCCCATATCGAGCATTTATGGTTACAGTGAATTACTGATCAATCGTGAATTTGACAACGCAGCCAAACGTGATGTTTTGCAGGCAATTTATGAGCAATGCACTGGTCTCGTTAATATGATTAATGAGTTACTGGATTTGGCGCGAATGGAAACCCGTAGTCAGCAATTTTTTCATTTTGAATTACATCCGTTAATCACGATTATCAAAGAGACGATTAGCAGTTTTAAAATGTGCGAAGATCTTCGCAAAATCGAGGCGTACTATTTTGTGGATGAATCGTCATTGATTCACGCGGATAAAAATCAAATTAAACGGGCGTTACTTAACGTGTTGAGTAATGCGTTTAAGTATTCGCCAAATAGTCACAACATCATATTAGAAGTTCAGCTACGCACGAGTGTTTTGGGCGAAGCACAAATCGGCGTGACTGTTGAAGACAAAGGAATTGGGATTAGACCTAATCAAGTCAGTCATATTTTTGACCGATTTTGGCGAGCTGACAATGTTGGTGATATTATCGGCACGGGTTTAGGAATGGCGTTAGTAAAAGAAATTATTGATTTTCATCACGGAGAAATTGAGGTGCAAAGTGTTTTTGAACAAGGTACGAAAATTGGTTTGTGGCTACCACTTCATGAATCACAATCAATTGAAAAGGAAGGATAAAAGATGAAAATTTTGATTGTGGACGACAATATGCAAATACGTCAGTTGCTGCGAATTACGTTTAGCACCAATCCGAATAATGTATTATTTGAAGCATCAAATGGGCAGGAAGCGTTGGATTTAATTCGCAGTAAATCGCCCGACATTGTTTTTTTAGATATTATGATGCCGGGCGATATTGATGGTTTGGACGTGTGTGAATTTATTAAAACATCCGAATATAAATCCTGTTTTGTGGTGTTGCTATCTGCGAAAGGGCAAAAAACGGATATTGAACTGGGTTTAGAAAGGGGGGCGAATATGTATTTAACGAAACCTTTTAGTCCCATGGCGTTGTTAGAAATTGTTGAAAATTTGCCCTCAAAAGGCTAATTTTCATTTTTGGCGACGTTGACCAAAAAAATCTTTTAATAATTGCGAACACGTCGCTTCTAAAATGCCACCTCGCCACACAATGTGATGATTCAAAAATGCGGCATCCGTCAAATTTAACGCATTACACACCGCACCCCGTTTTTCGTCAAACGCACCAAATACCAAACGTTTCACTCGTGCGTGGCTCATCGCGCCCATGCACATCACGCACGGTTCCAGCGTCACATAAAGCGTGGTGTCGATTAACCGATAATTTTCCAGCACTTTTCCAGCATGGCGCAATGCCACAATTTCAGCGTGGGCGGTTGCGTCCAACGTGGTAATAACACGATTCCAGCCTTCGGCAATCACGCGCTCATTTTTAATTAACAACGCGCCAACCGGCACTTCGCCTTCCGTTTCGGCACGTTGCGCCAATCGAATCGCGTAACGCATCCAGCTTTCGTCAATGTCATTTTGGTTTTCGGTTAAAATGTCGCTCATTCTTTTATTCTCACTTTTAAAAATTCAATGTCAAAATTTACTGTTCAAACTCTTTTTCGCCCGGAGGTTTTAGCGTTATCGGCGTATCACGTTGCCGACGCGCACGGTTTTATCAAACTCGACGCAATGGAAAATCCCTATTCGTGGTCGGACGAACTCAAGCAAACGTGGTTGGCGCGTTTAAAAGATTGCCCGTTAAATCGTTATCCCGACCCCGAAGCGCGTGAATTAACGGCGACGTTGAAAAATCTCAATCAATTACCCGACGGCATCGATGTGTTATTGGGCAACGGTTCGGACGAAATTATTCAATTATTACTGATGGCATTGCCGCCGAATTCGCACGTTTTAAGCACCACGCCGAGTTTTGTCATGTACAAACAAATCAGCGACTCTTTGGGCTTAAATTATCACGGCGTGTCGTTACGCGCGGATAATTTAGATTTGGATTTAGCTGCGATGTTGGCGGCAATTGAACAACATAATCCAGCCATTATTTTTCTAGCGTATCCGAATAATCCAACGGGGAATTTGTTCGACATTAATGCAATCAATCAAATTATCGACGCAGCAAATGGTTTGGTTATTATCGACGAAGCCTACGAACCGTTTGCGAATTCCAGTTTTATGAATCGCGTGGCGAATAACGTTTTAGTGATGCGGACAGTTTCCAAATTAGGTTTGGCGGGTTTGCGTTTGGGTTACATTGCGGGCGAACGTGCCATTATTGAACAACTGCACAAAATCCGTTTGCCTTACAATATCAACGTGTTGACGCAATCTAGCGTGCAATTTGCGTTGAAACACAAAGAAATTTTTACTGAACAAACTGCCGCCATTTGCAGCGAACGGGCGTTGATGTTGACGGCGTTAAATTCGTTAAATGGCATTATTGCTTATGAAAGTTTGGCGAATTTTATTCTGTTCAAAACACCAGAAAATCAAGCGACGCGGATTTTTGAAGCGATTAAAGCGCGAGGCGTTTTGATTAAAAATGTGCATCCACAAGGTGGATTATTAACGGATTGTTTGCGTGTGACTGTCGGAACACCTGACGAAAATCAGGCATTTTTGCAGGCATTGAAATCAGCGTTGTAACATTTCCAAAACCAACGCCGCCATGTTTTGAATGCCGCCGCCCTGCCCTAACTTTTCGCGCACGATTTGCAAATCGGCGCGACAATTTTGGGCAGCTTCCGAATCTGTCAATAAACGATGAATTTCAGTCGCCAAATTCGCCGCCGTCGCGTCATCTTGGATCAATTCCCGCACGATACCGTCACCGAAAATGATATTCGGTAAACCAATAAAACGTATTTTCACCAACCGTTTTCCAAGCTGATACGTCAACGGATTCAACCGATAACAAATCACCATCGGAACGCCCAACAACGCAATTTCCAACGTCGCCGTGCCAGAACACGTCATGATTGCATCGCAACATTGCATCACATCGTAAGGCTGGTTTTTAATCACGGTGACATTGACGTTGGCGTGATTAAAATACGTTTGAATTAAATCATCGGAAATCGAATCAGCTTGTGGCAACACAAATTGGCAATCGGGAAAATCGAGTTTTAGCCGTTCCGCCGCCGCCAACATCACAGGCAACAAATGTTTAATTTCATTGGCGCGACTCCCCGCAACCAAACCTATAATGGGCGAATTTTGATTTAACGAAAATTTTTCGAGCGCGTCAGATTTTGTAAAATGCGGAATCACTTTATCAACGGAAGGATGCCCAACGTAACGAACTGGCACATTTTCAGCTTCATAATACGCCGTTTCAAACGGAAAAATCACCGCCATCATATCAATGACCGCGCCGTATTTTTTCACCCGATTTTTACGCCACGCCCACACTTGCGGACTGACATAAAACAACACTTTGATACCATTTCGTTTGGCAAATTTCGCGAGTTGATAATTGAATTCTTTGTAATCGACGCAAATCAATAAATCG
>CAISXF010000101.1 GCA_903889445.1 uncultured Pseudomonadota bacterium | reverse complement strand
TACTCAATTTTAAAAACGGTATGGCTACCGTAGCGATAATCCATAATTGATCCCTAAAATTGGTCATTTTAGTACAATTTGATGATGAAATCTGACCAGCTAAAGCTGGTGGTTTTAACCTTTCACATGGAAATAAAAACAATTATACGGCATGATGCAATTTTTGCGTGGAACTGTTGAAATTACATCCCCGCCTTAAAAGGCGGGGTATTTCGATATTTAGGATAAACCCAGTGCGTGACTTACAGATTCGCGTAATTGATTACGAGTAAAAGGTTTTGATAAAATGCCTTTTACTCCCAAAAGTTCCGCTGATTCTAAATTGAATTCTGCGGTAATCGCTCGCCTTCCACCTGAAATAGCAATGATGGCAATGTCGGGATCACGGTTCAATAATTCAGTAATCACTTCAATCCCATCTTTGTTCGGCATGATAATATCAGTGATAATTAAATCGGGCTGGAACTCATTATAAATACGTACGCCTTCGACACCATCGAACGCCGTTCTTACTTCATGTTTATCGCGGGTCAACATTTGACTTAACAAATCACGCAACTGGTCTTCATCATCAATAACTAAAATTTTCGCCATAACAAACTCCCTCAAATTAAAAACAGTGTTTCATTTTTACACAACGAGCCACATTAGAAAAGCTGAAATTTAAGCGGCGAATTTTTCGTATGGCGATGACAAAAAATCGCCGTAAACGTGTTGCGTATAATTTGCTATAATTTGCACACCGTTTCATTACCCTGTGATTGAAGATACGAAACATTTCGCAGTGGTCAGTCAACCCATTTTTGTTGAACCTTAAATTTCACCAACGCTTTATTAAAAGAGAATTCATGTCAAACTTCGCTAAAGAAATTATCCCCGTCAATCTCGAAGACGAGATGAAACAATCCTATTTAGATTACGCCATGAGCGTGATTGTCGGTCGGGCGTTACCTGATGTGCGTGACGGTCTGAAACCTGTGCATCGACGGGTGCTTTTTGCGATGAGTGAATTGGGCAACGATTGGAATAAATCTTATAAAAAATCGGCGCGTGTTGTTGGAGATGTGATTGGTAAATATCACCCACACGGTGACACCGCTGTTTATGACACGATGGTCAGAATGGCGCAGCCTTTTTCAATGCGCCACATGTTGATTGATGGACAAGGAAACTTCGGTAGCGTTGATGGCGATTCACCAGCGGCAATGCGTTATACAGAAGTTCGCATGGCAAGAATCGCGCATGAAATGTTGACGGATTTGGACAAAGAAACTGTCGATTTCACACCGAATTATGATGAATCCGAATCTGAACCTTCCGTATTGCCGACCCGAATTCCGACGTTGTTAATTAACGGCTCATCGGGCATTGCGGTTGGAATGGCAACGAACATTCCCCCGCACAATTTGAGCGAAGTGGTGAGTGCGTGTTTGGCGTTAATCGACGAACCGAATTCAACGATTTCCGATTTAATGGAACATATCAAAGGCCCAGATTTTCCCACAGCGGCATTTATCAATGGCGCGGCAGGCATTCGACACGCGTACGAAACCGGACGCGGCAAAATTTACCTTCGCGCCAAAACGCATTTTGAAAACATCGGCGACAGTTCGCGTCAAGCGATTATCACTACCGAATTACCGTATCAAGTGAACAAAGCGCGGTTGCTCGAAAAGATTGCTGAATTGGTGAAAGAGGGAAAACTCGAAGGCATTTCAGGTTTGCGCGATGAATCCGACAAAGACGGCATGCGAATGGTGGTTGAATTAAAACGCGGCGAAGTTGCCGAAGTCGTTTTGAATAATCTTTATAAACAAACCCAATTCCAAACCGTTTTCGGTATGAATATGGTGGCGATTCTCGATGGTCGTCCGTTCTGTTTGAATTTACTTGAAATTCTGAATGCGTTTATCAATCATCGCCGTGAAATTGTCACCCGCCGCTCGGTATATTTGCTTCGCAAAGCTCGCGAACGCGCTCACATTTTGGAAGGGTTAGCGATTGCGTTGGCGAATATCAATGACATGATTGATATGATTAAAGCGGCGAAAAATCCTGCCGAAGCAAAAGAACAATTGCTCGCGACACAATGGGCGGCAGGTTTGGTTTTGTCGCTGATTGAGCGTACAAATGCGGGTGATTCACGTCCCGATAATTTGCCAGCGATTTATGGTTTGGCGGGTGATGTTTATCGACTTTCTGAAACCCAGGCGCAAGCGATTTTGGAATTACGTTTGCACCGTTTGACAGGTTTGGAACAAGATAAAATTGTCGGCGAATACACGCAACTGCTCGAACAAATCGCGTTTTATTTACATATTCTGGGCGACGATTCACGTTTGATGGCAATCATTCGCGAAGAATTAGTGGCGATTAAAGAACAATATAACGATCCACGTCGCACGATTATTATGGAAAATCGTGCCGATTTGAGTGACGAAGATTTGATTACTGAGGAAGATATGGTGGTCACGGTTTCTCACGAAGGTTATGTGAAAGCTCAACCGTTGAGCGATTACCAAGCTCAACATCGTGGCGGTCGCGGTAAATCTGCAACGCAAACTAAAGAAGCGGATTTTGTTGATCAATTGATGATTGCCAACACACACGACACGATTTTATGTTTCTCGTCGAAAGGCAAAGTCTACGCGCTAAAAGTCTATCATTTACCGCTTGGCAGCCGAGCGGCACGCGGAAAACCGTTCGTGAATTTATTACCGTTGGAAGAAGGTGAAAAAATCAACGCCTTTTTACCAACTCGCGATTATGACGAAAACAAATTTGTTTTTATGGCAACGTCAGCCGGAACCGTTAAAAAAACACCGTTAAGCGAATTTGCGCGTCAACGAGTCAGCGGTAAAATCGCCATTGATTTGCGCGAGGATGACACGTTAATTGGCGTGGCAATTACCGACGGTCAACAAAACATCATGCTATTTAGCAGCAACGGCAAAGCGATTCGTTTCAACGAAGCCGACGTGCGTTCGATGGGAAGAACTGCGACAGGTGTGCGGGGTTTACGTTTAACCGAAAGCGAAAACGTAATTTCGTTAATTATCGCTTCCGAAGGCGAAGTCTTGACAATTTCCGAAAATGGTTTTGGCAAACGCACCTTTGTCGAAAAATTCCGTCATCAAAATCGCGGCGGCAGCGGCACGATTGCAATGCAAACCTCAGAACGAAATGGCGCGGTCGTTGGCGCGTTGTTGGTAAACGATACTGACGAACTGATGATTATCACCGACGGCGGCACATTGGTGAGAACCCGCGCCGCAGAAATTTCGGTTGTAGGACGAATTGCACAAGGCGTGCGGGTCATTCGATTAGATGAAGGTGAAAAAGTGGTGGGTGTCGATAGAATTGCCAGATTAGTTGAAGATGTTGAAATAATTGACGCGATTGAAGGTGATGACGAAGTGATTGAAACTGAAATCGACGACGTAATCAAAGAGTAAAACGATGGAAAATTTCACCCCTTATTCGGCATTTTTTGGCGGCAGTTTAATTGGCTTGTCGGCGGCGTTATTGATGTATTTTAACGGTCGCGTCGCGGGAATTTCTGGCATGATTGCGGGCGCATTCGATGTGAAAAACAGTGAAAATCATTGGCGATTATTTTTTTTAGGCGGCTTGATTTTAGCCGCCGTGATTTTCAATTTATTCGCGCCACACGCGCCCGTGACGTATTCACGTTCAACATTATTGCTGATAATTTCAGGCGTTTTAGTGGGTTATGGCACGCGCTTAGGCAACGGTTGCACGAGTGGTCACGCGGTTTGCGGCTTGGCGCGTTTGTCAAAACGTTCCGCAGCAGCTACCGCAACGTTTATGGCAGTGGCGGCGTTGACGGTTTATGTGACGCGCCATTTGTTGGGAGTTTCAGCATGACGAAAAATAAAGTGGCTCTATTTTGCGGAATTTTATTTGGCTTAGGATTAGCGATTTCACAGATGAATAATCCTGACAAAGTGTTGGCGTTTTTGGATGTGACCGGAAATTGGGATGCCAGTTTAGCGTTTGTGATGGCGGGGGCGTTAATGACCTTAGCCCTCGCCCAGCATTTCATTTTGAAACGCACGCAACCGCTTTGTAGTGCCGAATTTCATTTGCCCAAAATCGACAATCCAATTGATTTCCGTCTGATTTTAGGCGCGAGTATTTTTGGTATCGGTTGGGGCTTAATCGGTTTTTGTCCAGGTGCGGTACTCGCCGCGTTTGGCGACGGAAAACTCGAACCGTTTTTATTTACCCTCGCTTTGGGCGCGGGCATGATGTTGTTTAGTTGGTTTCACAATAAAAAATAATGCAATTCACATTACCGCGTTAAGGACAGGACAGAATGAAAAAGTATTTAGTTCATATTTTCTTTATTGTTACACTCAGCATGGCGACTTTTCTCATTTTTGATCGCGTCAATATGGAGCCGCCCATTGATAATTCGTTGGCGTATTCCGATTTTATTGAGCGCGTGAAAAACAAACAGGTCGATCGCGTCGAAATTTCAGGACAAGCGATTAAATTACGCACCGCTGATGGCGAAAGTTACGAAACGTTTAACCCTGGCGATGGGCATTTAATTGATGATTTGCTGGCTGCTGACGTACAAATTCGCACTAAAGTGCCGCAAAAACAATCGATGTTGATGCAGATTTTCATCGCTTGGTTCCCGATGTTGTTGCTGATTGTGGTGTGGATCATTTATATGCGTCGCAATCAAGGTTTAGGTGGCAACGGCTTTGGAAAAAGCAAAGCGCGAATGTTGGAAGAAGATAAATTAACAGTTAAATTCGCGGATGTGGCGGGTTGTGAAGAAGCAAAAGAAGACGTTGAAGAATTAGTCGATTTCCTCAAATCACCACAAAAATTTCAACAATTGGGCGGACAAATTCCACGCGGAATTTTAATGGTTGGGCCGCCAGGAACCGGTAAAACCTTAATTGCCAAAGCGATTGCTGGCGAAGCGGGCGTGAAATTTTTCAGTATTTCAGGTTCAGATTTTGTCGAAATGTATGTCGGTGTCGGCGCGTCACGAGTCCGCGATATGTTCGCGCAAGCCAAAGAACACTCGCCTTGTATCATTTTTATCGACGAAATTGACGCAGTCGGACGGCAACGTGGCGGCGCAGGGATGGGCGGCGGCAATGACGAACGCGAACAAACTTTAAATCAATTATTGGTCGAGATGGACGGTTTCAACGGCAACGAAGGCGTGATTGTCATTGCAGCAACAAACCGAGCGGATGTTCTCGATAAAGCTCTTTTACGTCCAGGACGTTTCGACAGACAAGTCAATGTTGGCTTACCTGACGTGCGTGGACGTGAACAAATTTTACAAGTTCATATCAAAAAAGTTCCCGCTGCGGTAGACGTAGTTTTATACGATTTGGCGCGTGGTACACCTGGTTTTTCGGGCGCAGATTTGGCAAACATTGTGAACGAAGCGGCATTACTCGCGGCACGTTCCAATAAAAAAGAAGTCAGCATGAGCGACCTCGAACGCGCCAAAGACAAAATTCTAATGGGCGCAGAAAAACGCACCATGGTGATGACAGAGGAAGACAAATTGCTCACCGCGTACCACGAAGCGGGACATTGTATTGTCGGTCAATTATCACCCGAACACGATTCAGTTTACAAAGTCAGCATCATGCCGCGTGGTCGCGCGTTGGGCATCACCATGTTTTTGCCTGATCAAGATCAATACAGCGCGAGCAAACGTAAATTAGAAAGCCAAATTGCCAGTTTGTTCGGTGGACGGATTGCCGAATTGATTATTTACGGCGGCGACCGCGTGACAACGGGCGCGTCCAATGACATCGAACGCGCCACCGAATTGGCGCGTAACATGGTGACACGTTGGGGATTTTCAGAAAAATTAGGCACGATGGTTTATGGTGAAGAAGGCGGACAGGCATTCATGGGTTACGCAACCAAAGGCAGTAAAAACTCTGAATTAGTCGCGCAACAAATCGACGAAGAAATTCGGGTGGTGATTGATGCGAATTACCAACGCGCCGAAATACTTTTACAAGACAACATTTCCGTGCTGCACAACATGGCGAAAGCGTTAATGAAATGGGAAACGATTGATAAAACGCAAATCGATGCGTTAATGGCAGGCAAAGAACCGCTGCCACATCCTGAATTTCCTCAGCCAAATTTTGAGAAAACGGCGGCGGCATAAACAATGATTCTTTATCACAATCCACAATGCAATAAATCGCGGCAAGCGTTGACGTTGTTACAAGAAAACGACGTTGACGTGACGATTATGGAGTATTTGACAACACTGTTGACGGTGGAAGAATTGGATATTTTGGCGCGAAAATTGGATTTAGAACCGCGCCAATTTATGCGCTACGGTGAACCCGAATATCAATTCGCGAGTGAGCATTTAACACGGCAAGAGTTATTAGAAGTCATCGTTAAATCCCCGTGTTTGCTGGAGCGTCCGATTGCGGTCACCGAGACGAAAGCTGTTATCGGTCGTCCGCCCAAAAAAGTGTTGGCGTTATGATAATTAAAATTAACGCCACATATTATTATTGGTTGGCAATCGCGGCATTTTTGGGTTTATTTGGTTTGTTAATGCTTTGGAACACGGTTTTAGTACCGTCCACCCGCTTTCCTGTTGTGTTTCTTTTGTTATTGAATATCACGCCGTTATTGATTCCGTTGCGCGGAATGCTTAACGGTAATAAAAAAAGTTGCTCGTGGATGGCATACATTAGTTTATTTTACATTCTGCACGGAGCCGTTGAATGTTACGCCAACACTAACGAACGCGGGTTGGCGGCATTGGAAGTATTTTTAGGTTTATTACTCTTTTTTGGTACGGCGTTCTATGTTCGTCCACCCGGTCAAAAAAAGGCTCATACCTGAACAATTTCTCCTGCATTGTGTACACTGAATGTCACAGAAAATAGGTAAAATAGCATTACACTAAAACCGCAAAAAGAAGCAATCCACCGTATTGTTTCCGTTCCAAAAGCCACTCTCTTAATTATGAATTCTGTTTATAATCAATTACCTTACGAAGAATCTCTCGCTGCCTTCCTAAAATTTTGTCATCAAAAAAAGTATCCGAGCAAAATAGACATTATTAAAATCGGTGACATTGGTGATCGGTTATTTTTTATTATTGAAGGCTCCGTAACCATTTTTGCTGAAGATGAAGATGGTGAAGTAGGTCACGAGTTAGTTTTATCCTATTTAAACAAAAATGAATTTATTGGCGAAATCGGCATTTTTAAAGGTTTGGAAATACGAAAAGTCAATGTGCGAACCCGTGAACCGTGTGTATTAGCTGAAATTAGTTATGTCCGATTTAAAGAACTTTTGCGTAAAGAATTACTTTATTGTGCGCCAGATATTTTATATTTAATCGGTGAGCAATTATCGGGGAGATTGCTGGCAACTAGTCGAAAATTATGTGAATTAGCGTTTATTGATGTCGAAGGACGGATTGCGGGCGCATTACTAGATTTATGCAAATCACCCGATGCGATTACACATCCTGATGGAATGCAGTTGCATATTTCACGGCAAGAACTCGGACGCATTGTTGGTTGTTCGCGTGAAATGGCGGGGCGCGTGCTGAAAGAATTAGAACTGAAGGGTGTGATTTCATCTCACGGTAAGACGATTGTCGTTTATGGTACGCGCTAGTCTCTTCATTTAAATTTTAGTACAGGAGGATTTTGTGGCAATTTCTTTTTCTAAGTTGACGGTCAGTGATTTAAAGCGCGTCAATTATTCAGGTGTGTTAACGACCGATTCGTTGCTGGACAATAGCATCAACTGGAATTATCTCAATCCCGCTCGCACGGTGCTTTATTATTCGTTCGATGTGCAGCATTTTGATGATTCCGAACTTTTTACAGCGATTGATGCGTTTAATCTGACGCAACAAAACGCGGCGCGGGCGATTTTAGCGTATGCCAGTTCCACTACCGGCGTGACCCTACAAGAAGTCGCTTTGGGACAAAACGCCGATATTCATTTTGCGAATACGGATTTAGACGGTTCAACAACCGCTGGTTTGTGCGACAACAGTTACAGTTATGAATACAGCAACCGAAATATCGTGACTCGATACGCCGCCGACGCTTACGTTTATTTAGATGATGTGGAATGGAATGATGAAAACGGAACACCAATCGCTGGCACGCAAGGTTATGAAACTTTGTTGCATGAAGTCGGTCACGCGCTCGGTTTGAAACATCCGTTTGAGTCGCCTTATGCGCTAACTTTTAACCAAGACAACACCGACAATACTGTGATGTCTTACCATCACGAAGGCGATTATAAAACCACGTTTCAGGCTTACGATTTAGCCGCGTTAGATTGGATTTATGGCGGAGATGGTTTGGGTGGCGCAAGTCATGCCGTCGTCACAACTGCCGCACTATCACCTAAAAGTACCGCCGGAAATGATTATTTAACGGGAACCAGTCGTGCCGATACGCTGAACGGTTTGGCAGGAAATGATACGCTTGATGGCGGTGCTGGACGCGATACACTTATCGGCGGTGACGGAAATGATGTTTATATCGTGGATAATTCGGGCGACAAAGTGATTGAAACCAGTTTGATTGACACGGATAGCGTGCAAAGTAGCATGAATTACACGTTGCCGCGCCATGTGGAAAATCTGACGCTGACCGGTAATGCGAAACTAATCGGTTGGGGAAATGAATTGTCCAACGGGCTGATTGGCAACAGTGCGAATAACACGTTGAGCGGCATGAATGGTAATGACACGTTGGAAGGCGGCAAAGGTAACGATATGTTGACTGGCGGACGCGGCGCAGATACGTTTGTATTTAATCTGCGTGATTATGATTTCAAAGGTGATTTTGCCCCTCGTGCGATAAATCTCGACACGATTACCGATTTTGTCAAAGGGACTGATCACATTCAACTCAGCACGGATTTTGATTTTAGTGGATTTGCCAGCGTGACGGGTTTGAAAACGGCGGGCGCAGCGAGTTTGATTTATGACAATACGACTCGTGCGTTATATTTCGATGCAGATGGAGCGGCAAATTATTACGCGCCCACCAAGTTTGTGCAATTTACAGGTCGGTTAAATTTAGACAGTAGTGATTTGCAGTTCATGGCATAATTAAACGCGGCTTTGCAGCAGTAACGCAATGCAACGTAAAATTAAAAAATTCACAAATCCTTTAGGAATACGAAAAATGAAACACCTTTTAGCAAGTTTAATGCTGATGATGTTAGTTGCGCCAGCAATAGCTGAAGAACAAACACCACCTACTTCACCATCAACAACGACAAACATTGTCGATTATTGCCGCACACACACCTGCTAATTCTCGGAGCTTACCCGCATGAAATTTTTGTTACAAAAAACAGTTTTAGTTTTAGCGTGTGTGGGTGTGGCGACATCCGTTGCGTTTGCGGCAGATGCCCCTCATTGGACTTACGACGAGCAGGATATTTGGGCTGAAATTCCTTCAACGCTTACTCCCGCTGGGCTGCCACCGTATGAGGAATGTGGTTTAGGGCAAAAACAATCGCCCGTCGATTTAGGCGCGGCGAAATTGGTCACCACGACTAATTTGCTACAAACTCGATACAAAGCAGAACCGTTAGTGATTTCTAATAATGGTCACACGGTTAAAATGAACACCAAAGCGGGCAATATCATATTCACGCGCCAAGTGAACACGTTATCAATGGCAAAACGTATCCCGTGGAAATTCATTTTGTCCACGGAACACCAGACGGAAAGTTGGCGGTGTTAGGTGTGTTTGCAGAAGAAGGTGCGGTGAATGTGGAGTTTCAAAAAATTCTCGCACACGCTCCGACCAAAGTGGAAGATGCCACCATTAACGGTGTGAATATCAATCCGAGCAATTTGTTACCACTCGACAAAAAAAGTTTCTTCCTTTATTCCGGCTCGTTAACCACGCCGCCTTGCACGGAAGGTGTGAATTGGTATGTATTGAAAAACCCAATTCAACTGTCTAAAGAACAAATTAACACGATTAAAACCTTTTATTCGGGTAACGCGCGTCAAGATCAACCCTTGAACGGTCGGCAAGTGTTGAATAAATAGTTGCGTAGGGGCTTACTGCGTAAGCCCGCAAGACACAAACGTTATCATCAAACGTCCTGTTTATGCGGATTCACGCAGTGAACCCCTACAATAAATCGACTATCATTTTTAATGCGCTTCGTCCCAATTATTTCCCACGCCCACATCGACAATTAACGGCACTGTCAATTCTGCCGCGCCACACATCAACGTTTTAATCATCTCAATCGCGCTGTCGAGTTGCTCGGTTTTAATTTCAAAGACCAATTCGTCGTGAACTTGCATAATCATTTTGGCATCGACATTTTCATTCGCCAACCACACATCCACTTTTAACATTGCCCGTTTAATAATATCCGCCGCCGTGCCTTGCATCGGTGCGTTAATCGCGGTGCGTTCGGCGTATTGGCGCAACACCGCACTTTTCGATTGAATATCCGGCAAATATAAACGTCGTCCAAATAAAGTTTCGACAAAACCCTGTTCTTTTGCCAACACTTTGGTTTCGTTCATGTACGTTTTCACGTCGGGATAACGGTCAAAATACGCATTGATATAAGTTTGCGCGTCAGTGCGCGAAATGCTCAATTGTTTCGCCAAACCAAACGCCGACATCCCGTAAATCAAGCCGAAGTTAATCGCTTTCGCCGAACGTCGCAATTCAGTGGTCACGTTTTCCAGCGGCACATTAAACACTTCCGCAGCGGTGGCGCGATGAATATCTTGGTCATTTTGAAACGCGGTAATCAATCCCGCGTCATTCGCCAAATGCGCCATAATTCGCAATTCAATTTGTGAATAATCCGCCGCGACAATTTTATAACCGGCTGGCGCAATAAACGCCTGACGAATTTTGCGTCCTTCCGCGCTACGAATCGGAATGTTTTGTAAATTCGGATTCGACGACGACAACCGCCCCGTCGCGGTGATGATTTGATGATACGACGTATGCACGCGCCCGGTTTTGACGTTAATTTGTTGCGGCAATTTATCAATGTAGGTTGATTTTAATTTGCTCAAACTACGGTGTTCAATAATCAATTTCGGCAACGGATAATCTTCCGCCAATTCTTGCAACACCGATTCATCGGTCGAAGGTTGACCCGTCGGCGTGCGTTTCAAAACGGGCAATTTCAGTTGTTCATACAAAATCGTTTGAATTTGTTTCGGCGAATTCAGATTAAAACTGTGTCCGGCGGCATCGTGCGCGTGTTGTTCGAGCGACATCATTTGTTGCGCGAGTTCTAAACTTTGATGCGCGAGTAAATCGTCATCAATCAACACGCCATTACTTTCCAGCCGCGCCAAAACCGACAACAACGGAATTTCTAATTCTGTGTAAAGGCTGAGTAAACGCGGTTGCGCTTGTAATTTCGCTTGCAACGCATGATGCAAACGCACGCACACATCGGCATCTTCCGCCGCATAACGCGCCGCAATTTCAATCGAAACTTCGGAGAAATTCAATTGTTTCGCGCCTTTTCCCGCCACGTCTTCGTAACGAATCGTTTTTAAATTTAAATGTTTTTGCGCGAGTGCGTCTAAATTATGTTTGCCCGTGCTTTCCAATAAATACGAAGCCAACAACGTATCGTGAGCAATGCCGCGCAACGTCACGCCGTGATTCGCCAAAACGTGGTAATCGTATTTCAGATTTTGCCCGACTTTCAAATGCGTCGGACTTTCTAATAATGGACGCAATTTTTCCAACACCTGTTCACGATTCAGTTGCGGTGGCGCGTCAGGATAATTATGCGCCAATGGCAAATAAGCGGCTTCGCCCGTTTGTACCGCAAACGATAAACCGACCAATTGCGCGGCGGTGTAATCCAAACTGGTGGTTTCGGTGTCGAACGCGATTAACGCGGCTTTTTCCAAACGCGCCAACCATGCGTCCAATTGCGCCATCGTGGTGATAATGTCGTAATGTGCGGTGGCGGTAGTTTCAGTGGTTTCGTTAATTTCCGCTGCCATTTTTGAAGATACGTCGGCGGGGATTTGCTTCAACCACGACGAAAATTCAAACTCCGTCAATAACGCTCGAAGCTGTTCATTGTGAATGGGACGGCGCGTCAAATCCGCCATGTTATACGGCAATTCTAAATCACAGCGAATGACCGTTAATTGTTTCGCAAGAGCCAATTGCGGTAAATTGGCGCGTAAATTTTCGCCCACTTTGCCGTTGATGTCGTCAGCGTGGGCGATTAAATTATCCAACGTGTCATATTCTGCTAACCATTTCGCGGCGGTTTTTGTCCCGACTTTTGGCACACCGGCAATGTTGTCAGAACTGTCGCCGACCAACGCAAGATAATCGGAGATTTGGTCGGGATGCACACCGAATTTTGCAAACACGCCGTCAATCGTCAACGTCGTTTTGCTCATCGTATCTTCGAGCGTAATGTGTTCATTAACCAATTGCGCCATATCTTTATCGCTGGTGGCAATAATCACATGATGTCCGTGCGCGGCGGCATAACACGCTAACACCCCCAACACATCATCCGCTTCCACCGCCGCCGCGCTGATTAGCGGAATTCCCATGGCGCGAATTAAAGCGTGTAACGGTTTGACTTGGCTGCTTAACTCATCCGGCATTTTGGTTCGATTCGCTTTGTAATCCGCCGATAATTCATGCCGAAACGTTTTCCCCGAACTATCAAACACCACCGCCATAAACGTGGGGTCGTAATGATTGAGTAATTTTCGCAACATATTCGACACGCCTAAAATGGCGTTCGTCGGCTCACCTTTTGCATTTGTGAGCGGCGGAATCGCATGATAAGCACGATACAAAAATGAAGAACCATCAACCAAAATCAGCGGCGTTGTCATAAAATTTTGAGAAACCTAAAAAAGAAACATAACGCGCATTGTATGTTACAACGTGCAAATTCTGCGATAATAACGCGCAATAACACGCCGAATGCGTGCTAGACAATTTTAATTCACCACTTTCCTTCACTCTAAAAATTAGAACAATTATGAACGAAAAAAAATACAAACCCTGCGATTTGGTTATTTTTGGCGCACTCGGTGATTTATCGCGGCGCAAATTGTTAATGTCGTTGTATCAGCTGGATAAATCGAATTTACTCGAACCCCAAACACGCATTATCGCGGTTGATAGATTACCCGAAACACGCGAAACGTTTACGGCGATTGCTCGTGACAGTTTAGTTGAATTTTTGCCTTGCCCAATCGTAGACGAGGCGTGGAACCGTTTATCCGCGCGCTTTGATTATGTGCAATTAGATATTAGCAATGCCGACGAATTCAAAAAATTGGGCGCGATGTTGGATCAAAAAAATCGCACCACCGTGAATTATTTAGCGATTCCGCCATTTTTGTTTAAAAGTATTTGTACTGGCTTGCAAAAGGCTAAATTGGTTTCAAAAGATGCACGAATTGTGATTGAAAAACCGATTGGCTATGACTTGAACTCGTCGCGTGAAATCAATGACACCATGCAATCCGTGTTTAAAGAAGAGCAAATTTACCGTATCGACCATTATTTGGGCAAAGAAACGGTTTTAAATTTGTTGGCGTTGCGTTTCGCGAATTCGATTTTTACCACGAATTGGAGCCACAACACGATTGATCACATTCAAATTACCGTCGCGGAAGAAGTGGGAATCGAAGGACGTTGGGATTATTTCGACAAATCCGGGCAGTTGCGCGATATGTTGCAAAATCATTTGCTGCAAATTTTGACGTTTATTGCGATGGAACCGCCGGTTAATTTGGAAGCGCAAAGTATTCACAACGAAAAAATTAAAGTGCTGCAAGCGTTGCGCCCGATTGCCGATTACAACGTGGGCAAGCGCACGGTACGCGGACAATATGCGAAAGGTTACGTCAAAGGCAAAGAAGTTCCTGGGTATTTAGAAGAAGAAGGCGCGAATACCGAAAGCGCGACCGAAAGTTTTGTCGCGATTCGTGTCGATATTGATAATTGGCGGTGGGCGGGCGTGCCGTTTTATCTGCGAACCGGCAAACGCATGAGTTATAAACGCACGGAAATCGTGGTGTATTTCAAACAGCAACCGCACAACATTTTCAAAGACAGTTTTTACGATTTGCCGCCGAACAAATTGATTATTCATTTACAGCCAAAAGAAGGCGTGGAAATTGAAGTATTAAACAAAGTTCCAGGCATTGACGGATCGATTCGGTTACAAAAAAACAAATTGGATTTGAGCTTTTTAAATCAAACCAAAAAACACGTTTCGGGGGGTTATGAACGGTTATTATTGGAATCGATGCGCGGCAACAATACGTTATTTATTAGCCGCGAAGAAACTGAAGAAGCGTGGACATGGATTGATTCCATTCAACGCGCGTGGGGAAATTTAAGTGATACGCCCAAACCGTATCCAGCGGGAACATGGGGGCCAAATGCGGCGGATGCGTTATTGGCGCGTGATGGTCGAACCTGGGAAGATTGATTCAACGTGGTAAAAATTAAAACTACAAACAAAAGGAACTGATATGAATCCCGTTATTCAAAGTGTTACCAACGAAATTATTGAACGCAGTCACGTTACTCGTTCGGCGTATTTAAAATACATTGAAACGTATGCCAAAAAATCGCCGCAACGTGTCGGCATGGGGTGTGCGAATTTAGCACACGGTTTTGCCGCGTGTAATCCAGAAGAAAAATCTGATTTGACCGCCAATATAAAACCCAATATCGCCATTATCACGTCGTACAACGATATGCTTTCAGCGCATCAGCCCTATAAAGATACGCCGGATTTAATTAAAGCGGCGATTCATGAAGCGGGGGGCGTGGCGCAAGTCGCGGCGGGTGTTCCAGCCATGTGTGATGGGATTACACAAGGTCAACCTGGCATGGAATTATCGTTGTTTAGCCGTGATTTGATTGCGATGACGACGGCGATTGGTTTGAGCCACAACATGTTTGATGGCGCGTTATTTTTGGGCGTGTGTGACAAAATTGTTCCTGGTTTATTGATTGGCGCGTTGAGTTTTGGACATTTACCCGCGATTTTTATTCCAGCGGGGCCAATGCCAAGCGGTATTTCTAATAAAGAAAAAGCGCAAGCTCGTCAAAAATACGCGCTCGGTGAAATTGGGCGCGAAGAATTACTCGCTGCTGAAGCCGCGTCGTATCACAGCGCGGGAACGTGTACGTTTTACGGCACCGCGAACACCAATCAAATGATGATGGAAATTATGGGGCTGCATTTGCCAGGCAGTTCGTTTGTCAATCCGTATACGCCGTTGCGTGACGAATTAACCCAAGAAGCGTCGCGCCAAATTTTGAAATTCACCGCGATGGGCGACGACTATCGTCCGGTCGCACACGTTGTCGATGAAAAAGCGATTGTAAATGCGGTGATTGGTTTGTTGACAACTGGCGGTTCAACCAATCACACCATGCACTTAATCGCCATCGCCCGCGCGGCAGGGATTAACTTGAATTGGGATGATTTTGATAAATTGTCAAAAGTGGTTCCGTTGTTGGCGAAAGTGTATCCGAACGGTTCAGCGGACGTGAATCATTTTCACGCAGCGGGCGGCATGGGCTTTTTGATTCAAGAATTATTGAATAATCATTTATTGCATGAAGACACGATTGCGATTGCCAACAAACGCGGCATGGCGAATTATTGCCAAGAACCTCGTTTAATCGATCACAAATTGGTGTGGGAAGCGGTGCCAAAAGAGCCGTTAGATTTGGACGTATTAAGCACCGTTGCGAAACCGTTCGCGGCGAGTGGTGGTTTACACGTTATGAAAGGCAATTTAGGTCGCGGCGTAACGAAACTTTCCGCCCTGTCGCCCAATCACCAAATCGTTGAAGCTCCAGCGGTGGTTTTTGATGATCAAGAAGATTTCTTGGCAGCATTTCGACGCGGTGAATTGGAAAAAGATTTTGTCGCGGTGATTCGTTTTCAAGGGCCACGCGCGAATGGCATGCCCGAATTACACAAACTCACGCCGCCGATGGGCGTGTTACAAGACAAAGGTTTCAAAGTAGCGTTAGTCACCGATGGTCGAATGTCGGGTGCGTCAGGCAAAGTACCGTCGGTGATTCATTTATGCCCGGAATGTGAAGTCGGTGGGCCATTGGCGAAAGTACAAAACGGCGATATTATTTCGCTGAATTTACAAACGGGCGATATTAACGTGTTGATGGATGACGCGGAATTTAACGCTCGAATTCCCGCCCCGAATTCGGCTCACAATCATCACATGGGCATGGGACGTGAAATGTTTGGGCATTTCCGTTTGGGCGCATCGTCGGCTGAAACGGGCGCGTCGAATCTATTTTTAGTCGATTAAGATAATCGTAAATCCGCACAAAAAAACCGCCCTTTGAAAAGTTCAAAGGGTGGCACCCCTTGAAACCGCACTACTTCCAACATCCAATGAAACGCTTCTCATCGTTGAAGTCAACAGGACACGAATTCCATTAACTCATCAAGCAGAACGTTGAGTATCTCGACGCTATGCCAGTACGTTTTGCAATTCAGTAAAAAATTATAGCGATATGCGATGTTCGACTTTTTAGGACAAAACCAAGTCATCAAAATGCAAGATTGGATGTCCCAAAATTCGATTCAGAAACGCCACCAAAGTATGAGCAAGGATTTTGCGGATGAAACGATTACTTAAATGCAAGCAATCTGGAACGCGAACTTTTTCGATATAAAAACGATCTGTTAGCTGACCGATAACACGCCGTGTTCTCATCAACTGATGTACAAAAGTTTTTGGACGTTCGTCCTTCATGTTCTTGCGTAAAGGTGTTTGTAAATCAATTCCTTGTTGTGCAAGCTCTTCTTTTAACAACGGGCGAATAAAGCTTTTATCGCCAATCAATAATCCGTAAATTTCATCCGGCATATCCTGAAGTACATCCCGTTCATCGATATAGCCGCCGCAAACGTATAATCACAAATCACACCACCAAAGTTAATCACGATATAGCCATCAAAGCCGTAATAATACTGTTTCTTTGAGGCACAATAGCTATAATTATGCACAATAAGAAAGACTGAGTGTATCGTAGCGACTTTGCAATAAATTCAAGGTGTACGCTATGTTTCTCGAACCCCTGTTACGCAGTAATGCGACTTTGATAAAAGTATTCACAGGCCCATTCGGGCAGAGGATTTTTGGTTGAAGAGTGACCAAATGGAAACCGAATTATACGAATATGAGCTTAACCGACACAATCAAGATAACCGCAAACGAACGACTGGTGCGGGACGAAAATTCGAACAATCGCTGGCACAGCGAACGGTTGGCGTATTGGCATATCTACGTTTGAACACTTCGCAGACGGTTATTGCCACGATGTTCGGCTTGCAGCAATATGAAATATCCCGCGAT
>CAISXF010000100.1 GCA_903889445.1 uncultured Pseudomonadota bacterium | reverse complement strand
TTACTGACTATCGTCAACGATATTTTAGATTTTTCTAAAATTGAAGCTGGACAACTTCACATCGAATCTATCGATTTTTCAATTCAACACGTTTTGGAAGGTTGCGCGAACATTATTGCGATAAAGGCTTATGAAAAATCGTTGTCACTCTCAACGTTTGTGGATCCTGAAATTCCCGAACGATTGATTGGCGATCCGATGCGTTTGCGGCAGATTTTGCTTAATTTTTTAAGCAACGCCGTTAAATTTACCTCGAAAGGCGACGTTATTATGCGAGCCATTTTGTTGAATAAAACCGATGAGATAGCATTGATACGCATAGAAATTAGTGATGATGGCATTGGTATTTCGCTCGAATCGCAGCAACATTTGTTTCAGCCGTTTTCTCAAGCAGATAGCTCGACTACCCGAAAATATGGCGGCACAGGTTTAGGGTTATCGATTTCTAAACGCTTGATTGAATTACTGAATGGACGTATTGGATTAGAAAGCAAAGTGGACGAAGGTACCACATTTTGGATAGAAATTCCGTTCAAAATTTTGCAACAGCAACCCATTTTCCCTATTGAACAATCGCATGGAAAACGCATCTTAGTGGTGAGTGAAAATACGGAGAGCCACGATATTTATTTGCGTTACCTGAGCGCGTGGGGTGTTTTGACTAACACCACCAATAATCTCGATGAAATGCTGCATTTGCTGGCAGAGGCACAAGCGATTCATCAAGATTACGAAGTATTGATGCTGGTGGAATTAAAAGCGGATGACCTATTTTCTATGATTCAAGCGGTTCGGTCGAAAAGCTGTTTTAAAAAATTGCCGATTATTACCTGTCAAGATACTATTGACGTGAATTTTAAAAAGAAATTACTGGAGAATGGTGCTAGCACGGTGCTGGTGAAACCCGTTAAAAAGTCCGCTTTATTTGATGCCATTGTAACTATTTTTCATCCAGAAGAATTCGCGCAAATTGAAAAACCGAATACCCGCTCATTGGTTCAGCGCGATGATTTAGAAAAAAGTGATACCGTATTAAAAAATGGACGGCTGATTTTGTTAGTCGAAGATAATTTAGTGAATCAAAAAGTCGCAAAGCACATTTTGAAAAAATTAGGTTACGCCGTTCATGTTGTTAATAATGGCAGCGAAGCGGTGGATTCGTTAGAACAATTACCTTGTGCGTTGGTGTTAATGGATTGCCAAATGCCGATTATGGACGGTTTTGAAGCCACGCATACTATTCGCGAACGTGAAATGAGAATGCCGGAACCTAAAACAAGAATTCCGATTATCGCCATGACAGCGAATGTGGTTCAAGGCGACAAAGAACATTGTTTAAAAATAGGAATGGACGATTATGTGACGAAGCCGATAGATGTAATGGTTCTCACGAATGTTTTAAAAAAATGGTTGCCAAATCATGTCGATGAATTGGATGGCGACACATTTAACGAAAAGAGTGACAACATAATCGAAGATTGCCCTATTGAAATGAGTCGAATGATTGATTTATTTGATGGTGACGAAGAGGCGATTGAAGAATTATTAAGCCTTTTTTACGATTCTCTCGCGCCGTTAAAAGATAAATTGGCGACGGCGGCAGCGACCGTCAATAATAAAAAGTCGAGTATCAAAGCGGTGGCGCATGAAATAAAAGGGTCAGCATATAATGTGGGCGCGGTTATTTTAGGTAAGTTAGCGCAACAAATTGAACTTGCCACATTAGAACAAAATTGGTCAGAGATTGATGTGCTTACAGCGTGTGTTCAACTCGAACTGGATCGCATTAAATTATTTATTGAAAATAGAAAATAGGATTTCTTCTTATGTCTCATGTCTTGATTGTTGATGATAATGTCACGAACTTAGCGTTATTCCGCCACTTACTGAAAAAAGTAGAGGGTGTGGAAAGTATTTGTTTTGAAGATTCCGAAAAAGCGGTGGAGTGGTGTCAAACAAACGAACCCGATTTAGTGTTGCTCGATTATCAGATGCCCATCATAAATGGTTTGCAGTTTATTGAGCTGTTTCGCGCCATCCCGGGTTATAAAGACATTCCTTTGGTGATGATTACAGCGGATACGGAAGATGATATTCGGTATCGTGCGTTGGAATTAGGCGCACATGATTTTTTGAATAAACCGATTAACAAAATTGAATTTTTGGCGCGAATCCGAAACTTGTTAGCGTTACGTTACAGTCAAATGGAGCTGGTGGATCGCGCAACGTGGTTGGCGATTGAAATCAAACGAGCCATGGCTGATTTGATAGCACGCGAAAAAGAAATGGTGTTGCGTCTTTCCAAAGCGGCAGAACATCGTGATCCAGAAACCGGTCAACATTTGTTACGCATGGCGAATTATTCACGTTTAATTGCTCGAGAATTAAAGTTAACCGAAGCTGAGCAAGAATTGGTTTTACAAGCGGCACCGATGCACGATATTGGCAAGGTGGCGACACCGGATGCAATTTTGTTAAAACAGGGCAAATTGACGGACGATGAATTTTCCATTATGAAACTGCACGCCGAGACGGGTTACAGTATTTTGCGTGACAGTGATTCGTTGTTGATTCGTACCGCCGCCACGATGGCTCTTCGACACCATGAAAAATTTGATGGCGGCGGTTATCCCGATGGTTTAAAAGGCGAAGAAATTCCGCTTTATGCACGCATTGTGGCGGTTGCCGATGTTTTCGACGCACTCACGTCAGCGCGACCGTACAAAAAAGCCTGGTCGTTGGAAGATGCCACACAATTTTTAAAAGCTCAATCGGGTAGTCATTTTGATCCACAATGTGTAGACGCTTTTTTTCTGGCATGGGATGACGTGTTAAAAATTCATGCAATGTATCAAGATGACCACAGCCTTGATATAAAACAACACTGAAATTCAGGTTTGCTAACGTGCCGTTAAAAATTTGTTTTAGTGCCGGTGAAAGCTCGGGTGAACAACACGCCGCCCATTTATTTTTGGAACTTAAAACGCAGTTACCGGATTTAATCGGCATCGGCATGGGTGGCGTGAAAATGGCGCACGCGGGCATTTCACTTTGTTACGATTCCAGCCAAATTGCGGTGATTGGCGTGGTGGAAGTGCTGAAGCATTACGCTGAAATTCGCCGCACGTTGAAACGAATGCAGCAATTATTGTTGACCGAACGCCCCGATTTATTGATTTGCGTCGATTACAAAGAATTCAATTATCAACTCGCGAAATTTGCCAAACGAAATGGTATCAAAGTGTTGTTTTATGTCAGTCCGCAAGTGTGGGCGTGGCGTAAAAATCGGGTGAAAAAATACGGCGC
>CAISXF010000099.1 GCA_903889445.1 uncultured Pseudomonadota bacterium | reverse complement strand
GTAAGGATTCGCCGCTGCAATTCCCGCGTGAAAAATTTGGTGGGCGTTTTGGCGTAAAATTTCGATGTTCATGCCATCGTTTTCGCTAAGGCAAAAATGTTTTCAGCATCCAAAACGTGTTGATTATCTTCAAACAATTGCGCGATACACGCCCGATGCAAGGCTAATTTCAATGCGCCAAATCCAATCGCGCCCCAGACAATTTTTCCGTGGCAATCAACGCCTTTGTCCATGACACCGATGCCGCCAATTCCCAACGGTGGCGTGGCGTTTGCGTCGGCGAGCATTTCTAACGCGCTGTTATTTTGCCAATGTTCAGGTTTCAATAATTCAACGCCCGTTGCGCCCGTCGCAATCACAATATGTGCGTCTTGAATTGCATCGGCACGTTCATCAAAATCAGCGGCGGCTTGCGCGTGAATGTGAACATTAAAACGTTTTTGCATCGCTTCACAGGCTTTTTCGGCGTTCCATAATTGCCGTGAAACGATGGTTACATCTGCACCTTCTAACGCCAACATTGCTGCTGCGCGTTGCCCGACTGGCCCCGTTCCTGCCAAAATAACCGCTTTTTTCCCCGTTAAAATACCGCTCGACGCTAATTTTGCCACGCACGCTGCCGCTGTAGTGTTGCTGCCGTTGCTGTCCAGCATGACGGAAACCTGAAAACCAGGGAAAAAGTGTTTTTGCACCGCTTCAAATAATGCCTGACCCGCCGCCATATCGCTACCGCCAACAAAAATAGCGGTATTTTTTTTGTCTTTCGGCGCACGGGTGAAAATTGTTCCTTCCACTAACGCCGCCACATTCTCGGGCGTTAAACTGCCGTGACCAATCACATGATCCGCGCCGCCGTCATAACCTACTACCGCATCGAAAACTGACGGATGCAAATCGGTGTCGAATTGGAATAATAATTTTTTCATAAAACTCGTTTTGATTAGATTTAAAAATAATGAAATTGGCGGCATTATAACGTATAAAACGCGCATTCTGTTTCGCGCAACCTGTTTTTAAACACCTATGAATGGTAGGATTATGCCAAACAAATCTACGAAGTCACACACGACTTCGTTTTACCTTCACTATTAAAATAACACCGTTGTGTTGTTTCAAAGGAAAAACAAAAAATGAAAGCACCACTTCACATTGCAGTCACTGGGGCGGCAGGACAAATTAGTTATTCGTTGCTATTTCGCTTGGCGGCTGGGCATTCTTTTGGCAAAGATCAACCGATTGTGTTGCATTTGCTTGAAATCCCCGCTGCATTACCCGCGTTAGAAGGTGTGGTAATGGAATTACACGATTGCGCCAGCCCGATTGTGTTCGGCATTGAAATGACTTCAGATCCCTTGGTGGCGTTTAAAAATATCGATTTTGCTTTTTTAATCGGCGCCCGTCCGCGCACGCTGGGCATGGCGCGTAAAGATTTACTCGAAGTGAATGCCGAAATTTTTGCTACGCAAGGTAAAGCGTTGAATGCCGTTGCCAATCGGAATGTCAAAGTGTTGGTCACGGGCAATCCAGCGAATACGAATGCGTTAATTGCGTTGCGAAATGCCCCCGATTTATCACCCGCGAATTTTTCGGCAATGAGTCGTTTAGATCACAATCGGGCGATTAGCCAATTAGCAGAAAAATGTGGCGTGTTAACGACGGATATTAAAAATATGACGGTGTGGGGCAATCATTCCGGCACACAATATCCCGATTTACATCACGCGAAAGTGCGTGGTCAAGATGCGTTATCGTTAGTCGATGATTTGTGGTTTGTGAATGAATTTATTCCTACCGTTCAACAGCGTGGCGAAGCAGTGATTAAGGCGCGAGGTCAATCGAGTGCAGGGTCAGCGGCAAATGCGGCGTTGGATCAAATGCGGGTTTGGGCGCAAGGCACGCCAGATAACGACTGGGTGAGTATGGGAGTTTTGTCGGACGGCAGTTATGGCATTGAAAAAGGCTTGATTTATTCGTTTCCCGTTACGGTCGAAAATGGCGAAAGGCGGATTGTACAAGGTTTACCCATCAATGAATTCAGCCGTCAACGAATGCACTTAACCGAAGAAGAATTAAAACAAGAACGCGAAGCAGTGAAGCATTTGTTTTAGCTAAATTTTTAAAATCAATTCGTGGCGTTATAGTTTTCGTAATTTGTGCCGATAATGGCGGTAGATTTTTTTTGAATCTACCCAATTACACACACTCAAACACGAGATAATTCATCATGTCAGTTAATACCATTATCCCATCATTCACCACTTACAAAACTCAAACTATTGCAGGTATGAATACGCCTGCAATAGCAGATGGATTTGATAACAGTGTGAATTTTTCGGTATCTAATACCGATAGTAACCACCCATCATTTATACAAAACGTGATTCAGTCATTGCAAAGTTTAGGCTTGAATGTGCCTGACGTGAATGCCAATAATGCGTCAGCTGTTGATAATTCGCCATCATCAAAAGCGAATGAAGCATTGCAAACCTTTTTACAAGATTTGTCTAAAGTATTAGCGCAAGGAAGTGACTCTCCCACTGTTGCCATTGCCGATAACGTACCTACCGTTGCCGATAACGTACCTACCGTTATTGATGCCCCCACCGGTGCTGATTTACCGCCCATTGACGCACCTACCGTTGAAAAGAGTGCAACACCCACCAAGTTTTCCGGCGGAACGAATTTGCAATATAGCGTTGATTTAAGTCAGGCAGATTTGGGCGATAATCTGGCTAATGTTAGCGAAAATTTTAAAACAGCTTTGAGTAATATCGGTCAATTCATTAGCTCAAAAGTGGTTTTAGATTTAAAAGTTTTAACGGAATATCAGAACTCGGGCATGTTGGCGGAAACTAATTCTGCGCTCGTTACCACCACGAGCAATCAAACTAAAAGCATCGATACTTCATTTGTTGCCGATTCGATTAAAGGTGTGGATTCGAGTCCGAATTCGCCCGATTCCACGATTTATATCAATTTGGCGAATATCGATAAAATATCATTCAGTGGCACGCCTACACCGGATAAGTATGATTTGACGACGATTCTGACACATGAAATCTTACACGGTTTGGCGTTTACAGGGGTATTAGACATGAATGCGCCGTTAAAAACAGCTTATGACACGTTAGTTATTCCACAAAATGTGGATTCTTCGTTTGTAGGTCGTCACGCTAAAACCGCTAATTCAGGCAATCCCATTCCGTTAGTTTCCGCAAATGCGGGTCAAGGTTCAGCCTATTATCACGTTGCTATTCCCAGCGATTTAATGTCATCGTCCATCAACAAAGGTGAGATCAAATCGATTTCAGCGTTAGATGTTGGTATGCTTGAAGATATGGGAATTACTGTGACCGGCGTTTCACCCGCAGCATCAAAAGTACAAACAGCATATAATAATCCCACTGCTAATTTACAAAATTTGATGAGTTCACTCAATAATGACACGGAACAAAATAGCGCGTTAAAGACGGATTTCAACTCGCTGGTCGAATCGTTAGGCGGTTCAACATCGTCGCCAACGGTAAATTTACAGGGTTTTTTGACGCAATTGTCGGCAAACACCACAAACGGTCATTCACTTCAAAACGATTCGGGTTCTATTTTTTCTGCTACCGCTTAAATTTTTTTGTTAATGGCGAAGGATTTCATGCCTTCGCCGTTACATTGCCAAATCATTCACGCTCAAAATCGCCAACAAAATCGACACAATAATTCCCGCAATCATAATTCCAAGCGTGATAATCAAAGCTGGTTCAAGCAACGCCAACATTCGTGCAATCGACACGCGCAATTGTTTATCGTAAATTGTCGCCACCCGCAGCAACATTTCTTCCAAATGCCCAGTTTCTTCGCCCATTTTAATCATTTGCATCGCCATTTTGGGAAAAATAGCTTTTTGTTCCAGTGCGTCAAACAAGGTTTTTCCTTGCTTAATTTGTTCTTCCGCATCGTTTAAGGCGGCGGCGACTACTAAATTATCAACCGTTTCACGCACAATAATAAATGCGGACAAAATCGACACGCCATTTCCCAACAGCGTTCCCAGGGTGCGCGTGACGTTGGCGATTTCTTTGTTCAAAATCATTTCGCCAACCAGAGGCAATTTCAACCACCGCCCGTCCCACACTTTTTTGGTTTCAGGATTGGCTAATTGAACATTAAAATACGTCATTATCGACAACGCGCTACCAATGACCGCCCACCAATATTTTTGTAACCAGTCTGCTAAACCCACCACAATTTGCGTCGAAACGGGCAACGCTTTCCCTGCGCTGGCAAACATTTCGCTAAATTGAGGCACGACGAATGTCAGCATAATAAATAGCGAAGCCAACGACATCACCAGCAAAATCGCTGGATAAATCAACGCCGTGCTGACGGTATCTTTTAATTCTTGCGAGCTTTCTAAATACACTGCCATGCGATTTAACACTTCGCCCAAATTGCCGCCCGCTTCGCCCGCGCGAATCATGTTTAAATAAAATTTGCTGAAAACGCCCGTTTGTTGCTCAAATGCGTCTGCAAGCGATACGCCGCTTTTGACTTTTTCTAACACGCGCCCGATGAGTTTGCTCAAATTTTCGTTGTCGTTCGCCAAATCCATCAACACCACTAACGAACGATCTAACGGCAAACCCGATTCCAACAACATCGCCAATTCGCCCGTCAATAAGACGATGCTTTTGTTGGATAATTTGTTGCTTCCCCCGCGTAAATTGAAACCTAAAAAACCTTTGCTTTTTGCAGGTTTGACACGAATCGGAATGTAACCATCGGCTTGTAATTGCTGCACGCAATTGGCTTCATCGAGAGCTTCGCGTTCACCTTCTTCGGTTTCGCCAGCGGTATTGACGGCTTGATAAAAAAATAAGGTCATTTTTTATTTCCAATTTTCCGCAAATAAGCTGCCCGAATATCATCAACCAATTTTCGTGCTGTTGATTCAAAAGCAGTAAATTCTGCAATGTTGGAGTCTTTTAAATGGATTTGTCCTTCGCCTGTATTTCCACGATGATGCCCCATGGAATAGTATTTATTTTGTGAAACCTCATCCGACGAAAGCACCCAATAACGAATAACGTCGCGCCACACACCAACCCAAACAAAAACGTCGCAGCACGCGGGTTTTACTTGTTGAAAATTCATATCGAATTTTAACGGCGAATCAGACGCTAACGCTTTGACATACAACGCTTCACCGCTATCAAAATCAACGGCTCGAGAGGCTTTGACTTCGATTTTTATTTGGTTATCCAAAAAGAAATCATATTGCCCCGAATAATTCACATCTAATTTTTTAGTTGGTTTAACTAATTCGGGACAAATACTTTTTAAATTACCTTGCGCCCACGATTCACCAAAACTTCTCGGTGCGCTAATTTCAAAAATATATAAATACATATTTCGTTCAATGTAATCGTCTCGAAGCTCGTAATAATCATCAATTGAAATTTTGCCGTAACCCATCAACGAAGCAATCAAAAATTCGTAATCGTTGAATGGATAAACCGAAATTAAATCATCCAAACGCTGCATCACGTCATCATATTTTTGTTTTTCGAGTGTTTCAACAAGCTGTATGAGCTTTGCTTTTAATTGTTCCATTACGTTTTTAATCCCATTTTTATGGTTGTTATTTCAGTATTTGTTAAATTAAATGTCGAAAAAATCAAGGCATCTAATTCTTTACATCGGCAATTATCGTTTAAAACCGATTCAACCATTATTTCTATTTCATCATGTTGAGCAGTATTCAAAATGGGAAACGGTAATTTTTCAAGGTCGCCACGCAAGACTTTATGCGTTGAAAATTGTTTTTTGAACAGATATTGAAACACGCTTGAATTCAAATACGCCAACGTGACTTTTAAACTTAAATTCGGAATTTTAGGAATCAAAATGTTTGCGCTGTTCAATGTTAATCGCTGCTTGTCGTCATACGCAAAAGCCAGTATTTTTGAAATAAATCGATAAATGAGTTTTTCAGGCATTCTAAAAAATCGTTCTGGTGCGATTTGCTGAAAATTCTTGGGTTCAAAATGCACAAATAATTTTGCTTCATTCACACGAAACGCTTCAATATCCGCGCCCCGCAAAATGGGTTCTGCGTTTTCATTCTGAATTTCGGAAAGGTGTTTTTTATTATCGCCCGTCACAATTCCTAATGCCCATTCGGCATGTTGAAATAGCGTCTGGTGTGGAATGGCATAAATTTTCTGTAACAATTCCGCTTCATCAGCAGAAACATCAATGTCAAAAATATAATTTGAATTCGCTAAAAAACGATTTTGTTCAATATAAAAAACCGTTTTATCGTTTTGAATGGTGACTAAGCCTTCACAATTTTTTGACTTTTTTACAAAATCCAAACGAATGACAGGCGTAAAAACGCCCGGAAATTGCCGCCCTAATTTTGTGATTTTTAGGATTTTACCTTGCGTTAAAAGTGTGTGGCGAATCGTTGAATGTGTTTTTACGTTCAAAATCGATTCAGGCAAAATAAACGACAGTTGCCCGCCTTCTTTAAGCAACGAAAGTGATTTTAATAAAAATAGCGAAAATGTTTCAGTTGAATTATTTTTTGACGCACCCCACGGCGGATTTGTCGCCACAATGTCGATGGCGTTAATCAGGTTGTTTGTTTCACAAAAAATTTCGCCCGTTGCCAATTCATTCAGCGCATCTAAACAATAAATACGAGGCGAAAACTCGATTTCTTTATAGGCGAGCAATAAATTGATTCGCGTAATTTTTACCGCCAACGCATCAATATCAAAGCCAATGATATTTTCAGGTTTTAATTTCAAAATTTTAGCCGCTTGAATCAAGTATTTTCCCGCGCCACAACACGGGTCTAAAAAGGTGTCATTTGCGAAATGTGTTATTTCACGCAATGAATTTTCAACCAATTTTGAAGGGGTGTAATAACTGCCTTTGTTTGATTTACTGCCTTCGTTAGATAAGCATTGGTACAGCAAACCTAAAAAATCATTATCGTTTGTTATGACAATCAAATCATAAATTGCGACGTAGTGATTGTGTTCAAAAACGTTTAATTCTTTTTGCCAATGTTCAATTTCAATTTTTAACGCCTGACGTTGCCAATTTCCAAACAAATCAACCTGAAAAAAATTCCCAAGATGCGACAACGAAACTTCATTTTCATAAATTAACAGCTTGATAACTGCGACAAATAAAACAGCGTTTAAATCTAAATTCTGCTGATTAACTAAAGCAATAATTTTTTGAATATTACTAAATTGCACGGGTAAAACGTTTTCTTTTGAGCTAGTTTTATTAGCTCGATGAGTCAGTTTTTGTAATTCACCATTCGCAAGATTATTTTTCAATTCAAGAACATCGTTTTTCATAAACAACGGATGGTGCTTTGCTGATGAAATATGCCCTGCTTTGACCCAATTTCGCATTGTTGCCGCAGAAATTCCGACCATTTCAGCGGCTTGGTTTATGGATAGCAGATGCGTCGCGTTCACGTTTAATTCTCCGACGTGACGCGCATCACTTCTTCTAATGTCGTTACGCCTTGCAACACTTTAATTAGACCATTTTCATACAAGGTCGCCATACCTTCTTCACGCGCCACTGTTTCAATCGCACCCGCCGCTGCATGCGCCATAATCAATTTGCGAATCGCCTCCGTCATGGGCAAAAATTCGATAATTGCCAAGCGTCCGCGATAACCCAAACCGCCACACGCCGCACAGCCAATCGGTTTGAAAAAGGTAATTTCACCGTCCGGTTGAAAACGCCGTAACCGCATTTCGTCCACCACTTCAATCGGCGCGGTGTAAGGTTGTTTGCACGATTTACACAGTTGACGAACCAATCGTTGCGCCAAAATGCCATTCACCGTCGAAGTTAATAAATACTCCTCCAAACCCATATCGAGCAATCGCGTTACGCCACCCGCCGCGTCGTTTGTGTGCAACGTTGACAGCACCAAGTGTCCCGTCAACGCAGATTGAACAGCAATTCGTGCCGTTTCTAAATCGCGCATTTCACCAATCATAATCACGTCGGGATCTTGGCGAACAATCGACCGCAACGCCACCGCAAACGTCAAGCCGATTTGCGGTTTCGCTTGAATTTGATTGATGCCGTCCATTTGATATTCGACTGGATCTTCAACGGTGATAATTTTTCGCGCGGTGGTATTCAATTGTTTCAACGCGGCGTACATCGTGGTGGATTTACCCGAACCCGTTGGCCCCGTGATGAGAATAATGCCGTGCGGTTGCGCCAAAACATCCAGAAATTGTTGCAATTGTCGCCCCGCAAAACCCAACGCTTCAAAATCCAACACGGTATTTTCTTTATCGAGCAACCGAATCACCACGCTTTCGCCGTACATCGTGGGAATCGTGGAAACGCGCAAATCCAATTCTTTGCCCAACATTTGCACTTTAATGCGTCCGTCTTGCGGCAAACGCCGTTCGGCAATGTTGAGTTTCGCCATAATTTTAATGCGCGAAATAACGGCGGCCGTCGATTTAACCGGTGGCGCGTCAATATCTTGCAACACGCCATCGACACGCAAACGCACTTTTAAACTTTGCTCGAACGGTTCAATGTGAATGTCTGACGCTTTCATTTCAATGGCGCGTTGCATAATCGCATTCACCATTTTAATCACCGGAGCTTCGCTGGCTAAATCTTTCAAATGCGCCAAATCTTCCTCGCCCAATTCGTCAAAACTCAAATCGTCGAGCGATTCAGTTTTAGTTTGACCTTGTTCATATTGCGCTGTGATGGCAGCATCGATTTCAGATAACACGCCAACATTCGGCACGATAATTTTACCCGTCGCCAAACGTAACGCATTCAAAACAAACTCATCTTCGGGATCGAGCAGCGAAACCGTAAATGAATTTTCGTCCGCACTTACGCCAATCAAATGATAATGTTTTAAAAAACGCAGCGAAATTTCATCGGGCAACGTTTGTTCTAACGGATATTGTTCGGGCGTAATTTTAGGAAAATCGCCACTTTCGACAAACGCTAGAGCCACATCTAATTCGGAACACAGCCCCAATTTAATCAGCAGCGCGGGCAAAATTTCGGCAACGGCGGTTTTTTGCATTCGCTCCACTTTTTTTAAATCGGAAGGGGAAAGTTTGCCTTTGTTTTGCAGAATCGTTAAAAAGTTTTGTGACATGATTTATGTGTTTAGGAGGTTGGGCGAATTCAAACACGACCGCGTTGAGATTGAAGGCTGCAAGGCATATTGAGAAGTTAAGTGATTATACGGAAAAACGCGCGAAGTTCCCCCCAAAATAATGCAGGTTTGTGAAAGTAAACACGCTTTATTTCCGTGTGTTGCGTGACTATCCTAATTGAGTAGATACCGTTTTTATGGTGTAATAACGCGGTTTTACGTCTTTACACCCTTCTATTTTCACCCTTAAAAAGTTAAACAGAAGATTTTCTATGCAACTTGCTTGGAGTTTGCTTCAACTATGCAATTTACAACAACAAAAGGTTTAGACATTCCGATTACGGGAAGTCCTAAACAAACCATTGAAAATGGGAACGTGATTAAATCCGTTGCCGTTTTGGGGTCAGATTATGTGGGCATGAAACCCACGATGCTGGTCGCCGAAGGAGATACCGTTAAACGCGGTCAACCCCTTTTTGGTGACAAGAAAAATCCTGGCGTTCATTTTACTTCACCTGCTGCTGGTGTGGTCAAAGCCATTAACCGTGGCGATAAACGAGTTTTGCAATCTGTCGTGATTGATGTTCACGGACATGACGAAATCACGTTTGCAAAATACAGCGAATCCGATTTAGAAAATTTAACCGCTGAACAAATTCAAGAAAATTTAGTGGCTTCGGGTTTATGGACGACGCTTCGCACTCGTCCTTACGGCAAAGTGCCTGCGTTGAACAGCAAACCGCATTCAATTTTCGTGACAGCAATTGACACTCGTCCGTTAGCGGCTGATCCCGCCGTTATTATTGCTGACCGTTCGACTGATTTTGTTGATGGTTTAGAAATTATTTCTAAATTGATTGAAGGCAAAGTCTATGTTTGTAAAGCCACAGGCGCAGAAATTCCAACAGGTAATGCGCCTGTTGTTGTCGCTGAATTCGGTGGCGTTCATCCCGCAGGTTTGCCCAGTACACACATTCATTTTATTGATGCGGTTAATATCAATAAATTCGTGTGGCATTTGGATTATCAAGCCGTGATTGCCATTGGCGCATTGTTCACAACAGGTAAATTAAACGTTGAACGTGTCGTTGCACTTTCGGGCCCGACTGTTAAAAATCCACGTTTGGTTCGCACACAAGTTGGCGCGAATTTGACCGATTTAACCGCTGGTGAATTGGCTGACGATTTAGAAAGTCGCGTCGTTTCAGGTTCAGTTTTATTTGGACACGAAGCCCACGGCGCGTTTGATTATTTGGGCGCGTACCATTTGCAAGTTTCGGCATTGCAAGAAGGTCGGGCGCGTGAATTATTCGGCTGGATAGTCGCGGGGAAAAATAAATATTCTGCGATGAATATCTATACTTCCAGCGTTGACCGCAAAACGGATCGTTTGTTCCCATTAACCACCGACAAAAACGGCAGTAATCGTGCGATTGTTCCCGTTGGCGTTTATGAAACGTTGATGCCAATGGACATTTTAGCCACACCGTTGTTGAAAGCGTTGGTGATTGGTGATTCTGATCAAGCGCAATTGCTCGGTTGTTTGGAATTGGACGAAGAAGATATGTCATTGTTCACCTTCGCAGATCCAGGTAAGCACGATTTCGCGCCTGTGTTGCGGGCGAATTTAACCAAAATTGAAAAGGAGGGCTAAATGTCAGTGAGAAAGTTTTTAGACAATTTAGAACCACATTTTGCCAAAGGCAGCAAACTTGAACGCTATTACGGCTTGTATGAAATGGTCGATACGTTCATTTATACGCCAGCCGATGTGACACGCGGTAAAACGCACGTTCGTGACGGCAACGATTTGAAACGCACCATGACGTTTGTGGTAATTGCGACGTTCTTCTGTATTTTGATGGCGATGTATAACACGGGTTATCAAGCCAATTTAGCGATGGAAGCGTTGGGAACCAGCACGATTGATAATTGGCGCAGTCTGCCGATGACGATTTTTGGTTACAGCACCATGAATCCGTTCTCGAATATGATGCACGGCGCGTTGTATTTCTTACCGATTTACCTCACAACTTTAGCAGTTGGCGGCATTTGGGAAGTTTTATTTGCAACGGTTCGCGGTCATGAAGTCAACGAAGGTTTCTTAGTTTCTTCAATGCTTTACACGTTAATCATGCCGCCCGATATGCCTTTGTGGCAAGTTGCATTAGGCATTTCTTTCGGTATCGTTATCGGCAAAGAAGTCTTCGGCGGCACAGGCAAAAACTTTTTAAACCCAGCCTTAACGGGTCGTGCGTTTTTGTATTTTGCGTATCCTGCGTCAATTTCTGGCGATTCAGTTTGGGTAGCCGTTGATGGTTACACCGCTGCAACACCATTAGGTTTGGCGGCAGACGGCGGCTTGAGTGCGGTCACAGAACATTACAGCTGGTTACAAACTTTCTTCGGTTTTGAACCAGGTTGTTTGGGTGAAACGTCAACATTAGCGATTTTAATCGGCGCGGCATTCTTACTTTATACGCGCGTTGCGTCTTACCGTGTTATGGGTGGTGTATTTGCTGGCATGGTTTTGACTTCTTTGATGTTTAACTTTATCGGCAGCGACACAAACCACATGTTTGCGTTGCCTTGGTACTGGCATTTGACGGTTGGCGGTTTTGCATTCGGCATGGTTTACATGGCGACAGACCCAGTCAGCGCGGCAATGACAGACAAAGGTCGTTGGATATTCGGCGGATTAGTTGGCGCAATGACAGTGTTAATTCGCGTTGTGAATCCTGCATTCCCCGAAGGCATTATGCTCGCCATTTTATTTTCCAACATGTTTGCACCGACGATTGATTATTTCGTCATTCAAGCGAATATCAGAAGAAGGATGAAACGTCATGCCTAAATGTGAAAAATTAAACAAAGTGTGTGAAAAACTTGAGCAGTATCCGCAGTACCGAAAATTCAAAGCGTATTGCGAAAAAATTCTCGGTTTAAGCAACAACAGTTTAGAAAAAACCATCGCCATTGCGGTGGCATTATGTTTGGTTTGTGCGGTATTTGTGTCGATTGCGGCGGTGGCGTTAAAACCAATGCAAGTGACCAACAAAGAACTCGATATGAAGAAAAACATTTTAGACGTTGCGGGTTTATTGCAAGCTGACACCGACATTGAAAAAGCCTTTGCTGAAAAAATCGAATCAAAATTGGTTAATTTAGAAACAGGCGAATACGCTGAAGGTAACGCGGATGCTTATGACCAACGTAAAGCAGCGAAAGATCCCGCGCAAAACGTTTTAATTCTCAAAGACAAAGACATTGCTCACATTCGTATTAAAGCGAAATTAGCAAAAGTCTATTTGGTGAAAGAAGGCGGCGCGACCAAATCAATCATTTTGCCGATTAACGGTTATGGTTTGTGGTCAACGCTTTACGGTTTCTTATCGGTTGAAGCTGATGGTCAAACGGTTCAAAGCATCAACTTCTACGACCAAGCAGAAACACCAGGATTGGGCGGCGAAGTCGTGAATCCAAACTGGCGTGCATTGTGGAAAGGCAAAAAAGTTTATGCTGAAACTGAACAAGCGTCTTCTGAAAAAGGCTCACTCGGTGAAGCTGGCGTGGGCGAACCTGCGTTAGGTTTAATTAAAGGCACAGTAGATTCCAGCAAAGCGGGTTCACAATACCAAGTGGACGGTTTGGCAGGTGCGACTTTAACCAGTACAGGCGTAACAAACTTGGTCAGATATTGGACAAGCAAAGAAGGTTTCGCGCCTTATTTGGCGAAAGTCAGAACGGTTAAAGGAGCAAAATCATGAGCGAATTATTGAATGATGAAACAAAAAAAGTTTTAGTTGAGCCACTCGTCGAAAACAACCCGATTACGTTACAAGTTCTGGGGATTTGTTCAGCGTTGGCGGTGACTTCGCAAATGTCTACGTCATTGATTATGGCGTTGGCGTTGACGATGGTTACAGCGTGTTCGAGTGCGGCGATTTCGTCCATTCGTAACCATATTCCGAGCAGCATTCGGATTATCGTACAAATGACAATTATTGCGTCGCTCGTTATCGTGGTTGACCAATTGTTGAAAGCGTTTGCATACGATGTGAGCAAACAATTATCGGTTTTCGTGGGTTTGATTATTACCAACTGTATCGTAATGGGTCGCGCGGAAGCGTACGCCATGAAAAATCCGCCGCTCGAAAGTTTTATGGACGGGATTGGTAACGGTTTGGGCTACAGTTTGATTTTGATTTTCGTGGCATTTTTCCGCGAAGTTTTCGGTTCAGGAAAATTGTTGGGAATGGAAGTTTTCCATTTGACCAAAGACGGCGGTTGGTACGATCCAAACGGTTTGATGTTGTTGCCACCAAGCGCGTTTTTCATTATCGGTTTACTGATTTGGGTAGTGCGTGAATGGAAACCAAAACAACAAGAAACCGTTGAATTCAAAATTATGTCGATTTCACATGGCGAACAAGGAGGGCATCACTAATGGAAGCCTATATCAGTTTATTTGTTAAAGCGGTTTTCATTGAAAACTTAGCGTTATCGTTCTTTTTGGGAATGTGTACGTTCATCGCCGTGTCGAAAAAAGTTTCGACCGCGATGGGTTTAGGCATTGCCGTTATGGTCGTTCAAGCGATTACGGTTCCTGCGAACAACCTCGTTTATCACACGCTTTTGAAAGAAGACGCGCTGTCGTGGTTGGGCATTAAAGGCGTGGATTTGAGCTTTTTGGCGTTGCTTGCGTGTATCGGTATGATTGCGGCGTTGGTACAAATTTTGGAAATGGTTTTAGATAAATTCTTTCCTGCGTTGTATCAAGCTCTTGGTATTTTCTTACCATTGATTACCGTGAACTGCGCGATTTTAGGCGGCAGCTTGTTCATGATTGAACGTGATTACAATTTCGGCGAATCTGTCACTTACGGTATCGGCAGTGGTTTTGGTTGGGCGTTGGCAATTACCGTTATGGCTGGCGTGCGCGAAAAATTGAAATACAGTGATATTCCAGCCGCTCTGCAAGGTTTGGGCATCACGTTTATTACAGCGGGTCTGATGTCTTTGGGCTTCATGGCTTTCTCAGGCATTCAACTCTAGGAAGGTAACGTCATGCTGGAAATTATTTTAGGGATTATCATCTTCACGGGTTTTGTTATCG
>CAISXF010000098.1 GCA_903889445.1 uncultured Pseudomonadota bacterium | reverse complement strand
TCGGCAACGATTGCGTCTTTTTTGGCTGCTTGAGAAATTAGTTTTTGATTTAAACTAATCAGTTCCGTTATCTGTTTTTCCGCTTCACTTTTACTAGCAATCAAGTCTTGAATTTGCATGGTAAGCAGTTGAATGTGTTGTATTTTATCATTCATTCGGCAGCTGGCGTATTGGAGTTCATGCGCCATTCTTGAACGAAGAAACCCCTGACGTTTGAGAAGGGTTTGCACGCGGATTTTTTGGTTACTGACTTGCGACTGTCTCACTTATTTTTCTCTGGTTTAGTTAAGTTATAGATTACGGAATTACTTTTATGTGTGTGCTAATATTTTTATATTACGAATAAAAACATTTAATTGCCAATTTATTCAATCGGAAAAATCAAAAAATCTGTCCATTTTCGTTCGCCCGTTGCTTGTTTTGGCGTAGGCAATAACGTTTCATTCCAACCGCCACCCAACGCTTTCACCAGCAACACCGAAGCCGCCAATTGTTCACCGTGCAACAATACCGCCGTTTGCCGATTCGATAACGTGGCAGTTTGCGCGGTCATGACGTTCAAATAACTAATTGTTCCTGCCTGATATTGATTGATGGTCAACGCCAACGCTTGATTTGCCGCCTCGACCGCTTTGTTTTGAACGTCGGTTTCTGCCGCTAAAATTCGCAACGCCGCTAAATTATCTTCCACTTCCTGAAAACCCGTCAGCACCGTTTGTCGATACGCCGCGACGCTGGCATCGAACCCATCAATCGCTTGTTTGTATTGAGCATTTTTCGCGCCGCCGTCAAACAACGTCATCGCTGCCCCTGCTGGTCCTAACGCCCAATAACGCCGCGCCATTGTGAACATCGTACTTATATCGGTCGATTGAAAACCATTCGACGACGCTAAATTTAAGGTCGGAAAATACGCCGCTTTTGCCACGCCAATTTGAGCGTTCGCCGCCGAAATTTTACGTTCCGCAGCGGCAATATCGGGACGACGTTCTAATAATTCGGACGGCAAAATGGTCGGAATCACAGGCGGTTTCACGTTCAAAGGCGAAGCGTTTATGGATAATTCCGCAGGCGTTTTGCCAATTAAAACCGCAATCGCGTGTTCTAATTTCGACCGTGCAATACCGAGATTGATAGCTTGAGCGCGAACCGATTCGACTTGTGTTTCAGCTTGCATCACGTCACTTTTCGCCACCATTCCCACCGCGTAACGATTTTTAATTATGTCCAACGTTTTGCCATAAGCGAGCAGCGTTTCATCGAGTAACGCTTTCTGCGCGTCCAACACTTGGATTTGAAAATAATTTTGCGCCAACGTCGCCTGCGTCGAAAGTTGTAACGCTTGCAACGTCGCGGCACTCGCTTGAGCATTGCCCGTATTCGCTTCGACTTGACGCGCCACACTGCCCCACAAATCAGGTTCCCACGCAATGCCCGCCGCTGTGCCGAACAAATTCCGAATACCAGAAACCGCGACATTTTGACCTGTCGCCGCTTGAAACCGACTCGTCGTTCCCGTCATGGTGAGAATCGGCAAAAAAGACGATTGCGCGGCTTGCACCAAATGTTGCGCTTGTCGATATTGCGCTTCAGCTTGAATAATCGATTGATTTGCCGTGGCAACTTGATTTTC
>CAISXF010000097.1 GCA_903889445.1 uncultured Pseudomonadota bacterium | reverse complement strand
GCGCCAAAAATAAACAGTTAACGTTTAACCAATTGAAAAACAAATACTTTTGTAAAATCTCGGTTCGCTGACACAGAAGGTGGCGCGTTCAAAACAGCTCTTTTTCCAGAAAATCGGTCTAAACCCCGTGTTTTCGAGCATTTTTTCTGGAATTCCGCCTGAATTTATCCAAATTACCGCACTTCAAATAATCGATAAGCCACTTCGCCTGCGATTTTGCTTTTCAATAAGTGCCAACGCTCCGGCAAATCATCGAGTGTTAAAGTCGTTTCCGTTTCGACATAAATTTTCGCATAAGGCGCGAGCCACAAATTCTTTTCGAGCAACGCGCAACTTTGCGCGACCAATCCCAATCCAAATGGCGGGTCAATAAACACAATATCAAATGGATTCGCGGGCGGTTTTGCCAAATACGCCAGCACGTCGGATTGCTGCATTTGAATTTGCGACGCGGCGAGTTTTTCGGCATTCCGTTTTAACGCGCCACACGCAGCGGCATTATTTTCAATTTGCATGACCGACTTTGCACCGCGCGACGCGGCTTCAAAACTCAACGCGCCACTGCCTGCGAATAAATCCAAACATCGACTGTTGAAAATATCCGACTGTAACCAATTGAACAGCGTTTCGCGCACGCGATTCGGTGTCGGGCGCAAACCTTCCGCGTCCAGCACATCAATTTGTCGGCTGCGCCATTCGCCACCAATAATTTTTAAAGTCCCTCTTTTTAAAGAGACATTGGGGATATTTTCTTTCATGACAAAATAACTCCATCTTCCATGTGTAAAACCTTTCCGAGTTTCGCCGCTAAATCGTGATCGTGTGTGACGACCAAAAAACTCACCTGCAATTCTTGATTCAATTCCAACATCAATTGATAAACGGATTCAGCCGTTTTGCTGTCTAAATTCCCCGTGGGTTCGTCCGCTAAAACTAACGCAGGTTTGTTAATCAACGCCCGCGCCACGGCAGCGCGTTGACGTTCACCGCCCGAAAGTTCACCCGGTTTATGTTCTATTCGATGCCCTAAACCCACTCGTTTTAATAATTCCGTCGCACGAATTTGAGCATTTTTCACCGATTCGCCACCAATCAACAACGGCATCGCGACGTTTTCCAGCACGGTAAATTCGCCCAACAAATGATGCGATTGATAAATAAAACCTAGCGATTGATTGCGTAATCGCGCCAGTTTCGCGCCGCTGACTTCGTTCAATTTTACGCCATTCAAAATGACTTCGCCGCTCGTGGCTTTATCCAAACCGCCGAGCAAATGGAGCAACGTACTTTTGCCCGAACCGGATGCGCCCATAATTGCCACGCGCTCCCCGACGGTGATTTCTAAATTCACGCCTTTCAATACTTCAACGTCTAAATCACCGTAACGCTTCACCAAGTTTTTACATTCCAAAATGAGCTTACTCATAACGCAATACCTCGGCGGGATTGATTTTCGCGGCTTGCCACGCAGGATAAATCGTCGCTAATAACGACAAGAAAAACGCCATTCCCGCAATCGAATAAACGTCTGCCCAAACCAATTTCGACGGCAATTCGCTAATGTAATACACATCCGCCGCCATGAATTGAACTTGAAATAATTTTTCAATCGCTGGCACAATCGTTTCAACATTCAACGCTAAAATCACGCCGAAAATCGTCCCGAAAACCGTGCCAACCGCGCCAATAATCGCACCTAAAACCATGAAAATCCCCATCACGGCGGGCGACGTTAACCCCTGCGTTTTTAAAATCGCAATATCGCCGCGTTTATCCGTCACCACCATCACCAACGTTGACACGATATTGAACGCTGCCACCGCCACAATCAGCAGCAAAATAATAAACATCACAGTTTTTTCGGTTTGAATCGCACGGAAGAAATTGCTGTGCGCGACCGTCCAATCGCTGACGTAGTAATTGTTGTAAAGAGCTTTTGACAATTCGTGTGTGATTTTTGGCGCGTTGAATAAATCGTCTAATTTGATTCGTAAACCCGAAACAGCGTTTTCTAATCGGAACAATTTTGCTGCGTCGTCGAGATGAATTAACGCCATATTTCTATCATATTCGTACATACCGACTTGGAATGTGCCAATCACGGTGAATCGGCGCATTCGTGGCACAACACCCGCAGGCGTTGAATTCACTTGCGGGCTGATGACGGTGATTTTGTCGCCGACCGCCACACCTAAATAATTTGCTAATTCCGCGCCCAAAATAATGCCGTATTCGCCCGCCACCAAATCGGTCAATTTACCGACTTTCATTTTCGTGGCGACTTCAGACACTTTTGCTTCGTTTTCAGGCAAAATGCCGCTCAACATCGTGCCGCTCACGCGCCGGTCGGCGTTAATCATCACTTGCCCGTTGATAAACGGTGCCGTGCCTTGAATGTGTGGATAACCGACTAAACGCTGGTCTAATTCCTGCCAATTATCGAGCTGCCCCGATTGTCCGGTCACGGTGGCATGCGAAGTCATACCTAAAATGCGTTCGCGCAATTCGGCTTCAAAACCATTCATCACAGATAAAACAGTAATCAACGCCGTGACACCGAGCGCGATGCCTAAAACGGAAGTGAGCGTAATGAATGAAATAAATTGAGTGCGACGTTTGGCGCGGGTATAACGCAAGCCAATGTAAAAAATAAGAGGTTTAAACATGAATGATTTTTTGAGAAAAGTTAGGCTTTCGGTTTGCGGCACGCGCCACAATAACCGTAAAGATAAAAATTGTGGTCGGTGAGTTCATAACCCAAACTGTCGGCGATTTCGCGTTGACGTTTTTCAATGAATTCGTCTTTAAATTCATCGACTTTACCGCATTTTACGCACACCAAATGGTCGTGATGTCCGCCGTTGTCGAGTTCAAAAACGGAATTGCCGCTTTCAAAATGATGGCGTGTCACTAACCCCGCCGCTTCAAATTGGGTTAAAACCCGATAAACGGTCGCCAATCCAATATCTTCGTTTTCACTCAACAAAATTTTGTAGAGTTTTTCAGCTGAAAAATGACGGTCATGAATTTGTTTTTCTAAAATTTGTAGAATTTTTACGCGCGGTACGGTGACTTTTAAGCCCGCGTTTTTAAGATCGACGTTTTCTTGATTTTGCACGGTTGACTACTCGAAATAAGTTTGATTTTGGCTATTGTAACGTTTTTTTAAACCTAAGCGCATGACTGTTTAGAAGGTTGTCATTCGTTCATAATGTAACAATTTGTAATTGCTTCCGTTGATATTCGCGTCAAACGTCAACACTGAAATTTACAAATAATGCGGCGCGTCGTACTCACCAATCAGTTTCAAGAATTCACTTACAGCTGAAACGAGCCGATTCATGTAACGTTGATAATTAATTTTTTGCCGATTCACTGGTTGGGTTGCTAAAGGAATCTTTCGCATGTTCGGGGCAAATCCTCGTTTTCTGAGCGGCGTTTTTACTACATCATGTAAAAAAGCCTCGTCTACACAGCAATAAACGTAAATGATGAAATCTTCGACTGCATGTCTCTTTTCCTGAATTACGTTGATCTTTGGCAAAAACAACTTTGTAGGAAATCGGGTTATGCTTTCAATTCAATGAAAAAGTCGAACATCGCGTATCTAAAAATTTAGAATGGAACAAGACCAAAATGTTGAAAGTGATTTAGATAAAAACGTTAAGAAACTTACGGTATGAAGTGGCGGCAATGGAATCATTTAATCACCGGTACAGAAACTCAGGCGAAATTATTAGCAGATTTAAAAATACTTTGAAATTGTTAATGACCAAAACGGCATAATTTTGTATAGTTGCCACAGATTTTTTAACAACGGGAGGCGTTATAGACGAATCCCGTTTTGCACATTAGAAGGAAATAATTTCGATGAGTTCCGCACAATTAGTATTAGAAGACGGTACCGTATTTAACGGTGAATCCATAGGCGTAGAGGGTTGTAGCGTTGGCGAAGTTGTTTTTAATACCGCAATGACGGGCTATCAAGAAATTTTGAGCGATCCGTCTTACGCGCAACAAATTGTCACTTTAACGTATCCACATATCGGCAACGTCGGCACAACAGACGAAGATCAAGAATCGCACGGCGTTTTCGTGAGTGGTTTGGTGATTCGAGATTTACCATTATTGACCAGTAATTGGCGCAGTGAAAAAACGTTACAACAATATCTTATCGACAACAATGTGGTGGCGATTGCTGACATTGACACGCGAAAATTAACCCGTATTTTGCGTGATAAAGGCGCACAACGTGGTTGCATTATCGCTGGAAACGAAGCGACGATTGAACACGCACAAACCGCAATTCAAAATTTTGCGGGTTTGAAAGGCTTGGATTTAGCGAAAGAAGTCACCACCGCTGAAACTTACGAATGGACGGAAAACATTTGGGATTTGCAAAAAGGTTATGTTCCAGCTGAAAATTTAACGAAACACGTTGTGGCTTATGATTTCGGTGTGAAACGAAACATTTTACGTTTGTTGGCAAATCGCGGTTGTCGCGTCACGGTTGTTCCAGCAAAAACAACAGCTGCGGAAGTTTTAGCGTTAAAACCTGACGGCGTATTTTTATCAAATGGCCCTGGCGATCCAGAACCCTGTGATTACGCAATCGCGGCGATTAAAACGATTTTGGAAACGAAAATCCCTGTTTTTGGCATTTGTTTGGGGCATCAATTACTAGCGTTGGCGAGTGGCGCGAAAACCGAAAAAATGAAATTCGGGCATCACGGCGCGAATCATCCTGTTCAAGAAATTGCCACAAGTCGTGTGATGATTAGCAGTCAAAATCACGGTTTCGCGGTAAATGAAGCGAGTTTGCCCACGAATGTTATTGCCACTTATCGCTCATTATTCGACGGCAGTTTGCAAGGCATTAAACGGACAGATTGTCCCGCGTTTAGTTTTCAAGGTCATCCCGAAGCAAGTCCTGGCCCGAATGATGTCGAAGCGTTATTTGATGAGTTTATTGCGTTGATGAATGCGCGTTAATCGTCATGACTGAAATCACTTTAGAACTTGAAAACTCTGCTGATGAAACGCTTGTGTTTGCGTTGTTACAGCGCATGGGAATTGCTTTTTCAGTATTCAAAAAAGAGCGCGATACGGATACAAAAAAAATCATTGTTCAAAATGATTATTCTGATTTTCAAAAGGCTTCAGAATCCGTATTGAATGACATTTGGAATAATGCTGATGATGCTGAATATGACCAATTTTGATTTTGGCGATGTTGTTTTGGTGTCGTTTCCTTTTACAAATCAGCAAGGTTTCAAACAACGTCCGGCGGTAGTGATTAGTTCAAAAGTTTATAATCGTACTAAAAGCGACCTCATTTTAATGGCGATAACCAGTCAAACACGATTACAAAATGAATTTGCCGCAATATCTATTCAGCACTGGCAACAAAGCGGATTGCTTAAAGAATCCGTCATTAAACCGGTTATTTTTACTGTTGAAAAATCGTTAATTAAAAAAGTTTTGGGCTTTTTAAGCGAAACCGATAAACAGCGATTGAAGCAAACCTTGGCGTTGATTGTTGGTGAATCCTTCAGTTAATCAATCCCGCAAAAACTCCAACCTTTTAAGATAAAACTATGCCAAAAAGAACCGACATAAAATCCATTTTATTATTAGGCGCAGGACCAATCGTTATTGGTCAAGCGTGTGAATTCGACTACTCAGGCACGCAAGCCTGCAAAGCCTTACGCGAAGAAGGTTATCGCGTCATTTTAGTCAATTCTAATCCCGCCACGATTATGACTGACCCCGAAATGGCGGACGCGGTTTATATCGAACCTATCGACTGGCAAACTGTTGAAAAAATCATTGCCAAAGAACGTCCCGACGCGATTTTACCGACGATGGGCGGACAAACGGCGTTGAATTGCGCATTAGATTTGGATAAACACGGCGTGCTGGCAAAATACAACGTCGAAATGATTGGCGCGTCAAAAGAAGCGATTAACAAAGCCGAAGATCGCCAACTTTTCAATGATGCGATGAAGAAAATTGGTTTGGAAGTCGCCAAATCCAAAACCGCTCACACGATGGAAGAAGCCTTAGCCGCTCAAAAAGAAGTCGGTTATCCAACGGTGATTCGTCCGTCTTTCACAATGGGCGGAAGCGGCGGCGGCATCGCGTACAACAAAGAAGAATTCATCGAAATTTGCGAACGCGGTTTGTATTTATCGCCGACCAACGAATTATTGATTGAAGAATCGGTACTCGGTTGGAAAGAGTACGAAATGGAAGTTGTGCGTGACACGAAAGACAATTGCATCATCGTTTGTTCGATTGAAAATTTTGATCCGATGGGCGTTCACACGGGCGATTCAATCACTGTGGCACCCGCGCAAACGTTGACCGACAAGGAATATCAGATTTTACGAAATGTATCGCTTGCGGTGTTACGCGAAATTGGCGTAGATACAGGCGGTTCAAATGTTCAAGTCGCGATCAATCCTGTTGATGGGCGCATGATTATTATCGAAATGAATCCGCGTGTTTCACGTTCTTCAGCGTTGGCATCAAAAGCCACAGGTTTCCCGATTGCGAAAGTGGCGGCAAAATTAGCGGTTGGTTACACGCTCGACGAATTACAAAATGAAATTACAGGTGGAAAAACGCCTGCTTCGTTTGAACCGTCGATTGATTACGTTGTCGTAAAAGTACCGCGATTCACGTTTGAAAAATTCCCACAAGCTGACGACCGTTTAACGACGCAAATGAAATCCGTCGGCGAAGTGATGGCGATTGGGCGCACGTTCCAAGAATCGTTGCAAAAAGCGTTACGCGGTTTAGAAATTGGCATCAGCGGATTAGACGAAATTACCGATTTAACGGCTGACGACGCGGGCGACAAAATGCGCCGTGAAATGCGTCATCCAGGCCCTGATAGATTGTTGTATGTGGCGGATGCGTTCCGTAGCGGCATGACGATTGCCGAAGTGCATGATTCTAGCAAAATTGATCCGTGGTTTTTAGCGCAAATTGAAGATTTGATTTTGACTGAAAAATCGCTTTCAACTAAAACGCTTTCGACGTTGAAAGCAGGCGAATTATACAAACTGAAACGCAAAGGTTTTTCAGATTTACGTTTGGCAAAATTGCTCGATGCGTCCGAAACCGAAGTCCGCAACATTCGTCATAAACAAAACATTCGTCCCGTTTATAAGCGCATTGATTCGTGTGCGGCAGAATTTTCGTCGGACACCGCTTATTTGTATTCAACGTATGAAGAAGAATGCGAAGCGCGGGTTTCGGACAAAGAAAAAATTATTATTTTAGGCGGCGGTCCAAATCGAATTGGACAAGGCATTGAGTTCGATTATTGCTGCGTTCATGCGGCACTAGCATTGCGCGAAGACGGTTACGAAACCATTATGGTGAACTGTAATCCTGAAACCGTTTCGACTGATTTTGATACGTCCGACCGTTTATATTTTGAATCGTTGACGCTCGAAGATGTGTTGGAAATCGTTCATATTGAAAAACCGAAAGGCGTGATTGTTCAATATGGCGGACAAACACCGTTGAAATTAGCGCGTGCGTTAGAAGCGGCAGGCGTTCCGATTATTGGCACGTCGCCTGATTCGATTGATTTAGCGGAAGACCGCGAACGTTTTCAAAAATTGTTGGAACGAATTGGTTTGAAACAGCCACCGAATGCCACGGCACGTTCAACCGAGCAAGCCATTAACGCCGCGAAAGAATTGGGTTATCCGTTGGTCGTGCGTCCGTCTTATGTTTTGGGCGGTCGGGCAATGGAAATTGTCTTTAATGAAGAAGGTTTGCAACGTTACATGAAAGAAGCAGTCAGCGTTTCAAACGATTCGCCTGTTTTACTCGACCGATTTTTAGATGACGCAGTGGAAATGGATGTTGATGCGATTTATGACGGCGAGCGCGTTTTGATTGGTGGTTTGATGGAACACATTGAACAAGCAGGCGTACATTCGGGCGATTCAGCATGTTCGTTACCACCGTATGATTTAGCTCCTGCGTTGCAAGATAAATTGCGCGAACAAGTCGCCAAAATGGCGGAAGCCCTAGGCGTTCGCGGTTTGATGAATACGCAATTTGCAATTCAAGGCGAAGATATTTACGTTTTAGAAGTCAATCCGCGTGCTTCACGAACTGCGCCATTTGTATCAAAAGCAACAGGTTATCCGCTCGCAAAAATTGCGGCTCGCGTAATGGTTGGACAAACACTTGAACAACAAGGCATTACCGAAGAACGCATTCCGAATTATTTTTCGGTCAAAGAAGCGGTTTTTCCCTTTGTGAAATTTCCAGGCGTTGATCCATTGCTCGGCCCCGAAATGAAATCAACGGGTGAAGTGATGGGCGTGGGTAAAACGTTCGGTGAAGCCTTTGCAAAATCACAACGTGCGGCAGGTGTTGATTTAAGCCACAGCGGCAAAGTGTTAATTAGTATTCGTGATAAAGATAAAACGAAATTGCCTGAAATTGCACGAATGTTGGTTGAAAAGCAATATGAAATCGTCGCAACAGGCGGCACCGCGCGTTTCTTAAAAGAAAATGGATTCCCTTGCGAAGTCGTTTATAAAGTGAACGAAGGTCGCCCAAATACGGTGGATATGATTAAAAATGAGCAGATTCAGCTCATCATTAACACGACTGAAGGCAAAAAAGCAATTTCAGATTCGTTCACCATGCGCCGCGAAGCCTTGCAACATCGTGTGACGTATTACACGACGATGGCAGGTGCGAGAGCTGCGTGTTTTGCGCTAGGCGAGCTTGATGCAGGCGATGTGAATTGCTTGCAAGATTTGCATAAAAGCCTGAAATAAGTATCAACAAGTTAGGCTTTATAGAAATTTATGGTTAGTACAGTATCCGAAAAATACTCAAACGAAGAAATGTTACAACGAACATTTTATAGAATCGCGTGGAATGTCCATCACATGTGGGAAGAAACTGGACATTCTGATACTCGTTTATTTATGGAGCCAATTGTCCATGATAAATTCGTTACAGTAGGTCAATCAATAAGCGGAGGCACATACAAAGAACACGTTGTGCCTCGTGTGATGATTTGTACACAATGTCATCTGATGTTTGATAACGGAGAATCTATATCTACAGTTGCTGATTTCATTCGTAAATTTTTAAAAATTGTATTGATTTCAAAAGATGAACAAAATCGCTTGGATAAAAAAATCAATCTCAATTTAAGGCAAAAAATGCCTAATGGCTGGACATTTGAAAATGGTTGCGAATTTGAGCGACTTAAAGTGGCTGGTATTGAATACCAGCTTTATTGAATTGAAACGTAACATAGTTTTGGAACAGAAAAATGAGCAAAGTCCCCCTCACCGTAAAAGGTGCAGAAAAACTAAACGCTGAATTAAACGAATTAAAATCGGTTGTTCGTCCGCGCATTATCAACGCAATTTCTGAAGCACGCGCACACGGTGATTTAAAAGAAAATGCCGAATATCACGCCGCGAAAGAACAACAAAGTTTTGCCGAAGGAAGAATTAGCGAAATCGAAGGGAAATTAGCCAACGCACAAATTATCGATGTCACGAAAGTGGACGCGAACGGCAAAGTGATTTTTGGTTCGACGGTTGAATTGGAAGATTTAAAATCAGAAAAACGGGTCATTTATCAAATTGTTGGTGAAGACGAAGCCAGTATTAAAGACGGTCGAATTTCAATTGGTTCACCGTTTGCGCGAGCGTTGATTGGCAAAGAAGCCGAAGATGTCGTGGTGGTTAAAGCACCAGCGGGTGATATTGATTACGAAATTATTTCAATTCAATATATTTGAAAAACAAAAGGTCAAAAATAGAAAATCGCTTTTGACCTTTTCATCGTTTTTACTTTTTCGGATTCAAACGGTAAATGACAATAACTTGTCCAATCGATTGAACCAATTCGGCTTTTGTCGAGGTGCAAATTTCGTCACAAATCGTTTTACGCGCATCGCGTTCAGCCCGAATTTTCACTTTAATCAATTCATGAATATCCAATGCCGATTCAATTTCCGCTAGTACCGCTGCCGTTAAACCCGCTTGACCCACCATTACGACAGGTTTTAAAGCGTGCGAGTCGGCTTTAAATTTTTTCTTTTTTACAGCATCCACACGTTGTTCCTACAATCAAAAGTTTTAATAAAATTCGATTTTACACTAAAAATGGCACGCAATGGCACGAACTAAAAGCAGTACACAATGGATGCAGGAACATTTCGACGACGAATACGTCAAAATGGCGAAGGCGCAAGGTTATCGTTCTCGCGCGGTTTTCAAGCTCAAAGAAATGAATGAAAAAGATAAATTGATAAAAACTGGCATGAATATCGTCGATTTAGGCGCAGCACCTGGCGGTTGGTCACAATTTGCGCGAGAATTATTGGGCAAAGAAGGGCGATTAGTAGCGTTGGATATTTTGCCATTTGAACCGATTGACGGCGTGGATATGATTATTGGCGATTTTCGCGAGGAAAGTGTGTTGAATGAACTTTATGCCGTTTTAAATCATGCGCCGATTCATTTAGTCATGTCCGACATCGCGCCCAATATGAGCGGCAACAAAAGTACCGATCAAGCGCGAGTCATTTATTTGAGCGAATTAGCGTTGGATATGGCAAAAACCGTCTTAACAAAAAACGGCACTTTTTTAGTAAAGATATTTCAAGGGGAAGGTTTTGAAGCCTTTCACAAAGACGTGCAGCAAGCCTTTACGACGGTAATTATTCGTAAACCGAAGGCTTCCCGTCCACGCAGTAACGAAGTTTATATTTTGGCAAAAGGTTTTAAGTTATAGAATTTTACGCGATGTTCGACTTTTTCATTGAGTTGAAAAGTATGCCCAGATTTCCCGTAAAGTTGTTTTTGCCAAAGCAACTTTACAGGAAAAGAGCAAGATTTTACTTTGTACATGACAAATTCTTTCGTTGTGCCGAGATGAATTAGCGGATTAACCAAACTTTTTAACCTAACCCAAAGAACAACTAGCAAAAGAAAGTGATTTTAATGCCTAACTTCCAACTTCACCCACAGTTACAAAAAGATTGTTTTGTGATTGGAAAATTTGAATTGTGCCAAGTTTTGCTCGTGAACGACAGCCAATTTCCGTGGTTTATTTTAGTGCCGCAACGAAATGAGATTCGTGAGATTTATCAACTGGAAACTGCCGATCAAATAACTTTGATTCGAGAATCCAGTTATTTGGCAGAAAAATTAGCCGTGATTTTTAATGCGGATAAATTGAATGTCGCGGCGATTGGAAATGTCGTACCGCAATTGCATCTGCATCATGTGGTGCGCTATCAAACCGATAAAGCCTGGTCGGCACCGATATGGGGGAAATTTGCCGCTATTCCGTATACGGAACAGCAGCGAAATCAAATTCTGGCGCGATTAACGCCGCTAGAATTATTGCACTAAAAATTCGGTGAAAAAAGCATCTTTAAAACCTTCACTTGGCAAATGTGCGTAATCTTTTTTCTTCACTTTTTTATGAGCATCCACAACGGGAGCCGGAGCTGCCTCTGCGACTTCTTCTGAATCTGGCACGCCTTCGGCTTTATCAATCGTTTTGTGAATTACGTCAATCGTTTCTTGTCTCAAGGCTTCGCGTTGTTCCATCGTTTGCAAACTGTCCATTGAGCGGTCGCTAAACAACATAATCAATTCATGTTTCAGCGCGGGCATGTGTTTTTTAATCGCGGCAGCCGTGGGCGCACCTTCAATTAACAGTTGCAGGTTAATCGATAAGTATTTTCTTGGCTCCAATAAGTTCACAACAAACTTAGGTGTAATTTCCATATAAGACGGTCCATTCACGTCACTTTTTGCCTCGCCTTCGCCACCGCCTTCTTCGGCAAGCGCGAAAGGGGACATGAATAACAAGCTAAACAACAGAATAAATAAACGCATAAATCACTCCAAATAGTTCAAAATTAACGGTTTCAGTATTAAACCGTCTTGTTTATCGCGGATTAACCACGGTTTCGTCTTCGTAAATACCGCTTAATTTACGTTTAAATTCGTCGGTAATCAATCCGGCATCTTGACGACTTTTTACCACGCGCGGCGTAATTAAGACGACCAATTCTATTTTATTGCCTTCTTTGTTTTTATTACCAAACAATGGTCCTAAAACAGGTATTTCGTGCAACAACGGAATTCCACCTTCTCCTTTTGTATTTTTATCTTTAATCAAGCCGCCTAGAACAATGGATTCACCACTTTGAACGACAATAGTGCTGTCAATTTCGCGTGTCGAAATTCGGGGATTTACTTCACCATTTTTGATACTATCAGCGACATCTTCGACGCTTTGCGTGACTTCCATGGTGACTAAACCATTGGCATTCACACGCGGTTTGATTTTTAGTTTTACACCTGTTTTGCGTTGTTGATTTTGCGTTAAAGGCGTTGTGCTACCTGTGTTTATTCCGCCAGTAATGCCCGCTACTCCGAACGTTCCCGTCGATAATGAAATTTCTTCACCCACTTGAATACTGGCTTCCTGATTATTAAGCACCATTAACGACGGCGATGAAATGACATTGACGTTATTGTTGCTGGCTTGAGCATTTAAAATCGCGCCAATGTCGTTGGATTTACTCAAAAAGGAATAACCAAATCCGCCTTTTGCAGCAGTGACCGCTGTACTGGCTACCGTTTCTGTTGATAACACGCCTAATCCATTGCTATTAGCCGAGTTGGTGCCGCCGTTACCGTGATTAAAATACCATTGAAGACCGTATTTCAACGAGTCCGTCAACGTCACTTCAACAATCGTGGCATCGACCAAAACCTGCAATGGCATCACGTCTAATTGGTTGATAATCGGGCGAATCACTTCGTATTCTTGTGCGGTCGCTACGATGATTAAGGTATTATTTGCTTCGTCGGCAATAATTCGCACGTCGCCCACGTTCGACACTTTTGCATCGCCCGTTCCGCCCGTGCCAGAACGTTGTGTTGTTGTTTTTTTAGTGTCGGTTTTATTGGTCAATTCACCGGCTTTTTTACCACTCGCTAATTTTGGAGCTTTTTCACGTTTTGACGAACCGCTACCGTTTCCAAAAATATCATTCATCGTATTCGCCAATTCCACTGCATCGACGTGTTGCACTTTGTAAACATTTACACCACCGCCCGTGGTGGAATTCGCTCTATCCAATCGCATCACCCATTGTTCAATATCTTTTAAATAACGCGCTTGGTGCGTAATCGCGAGAACAGCGTTCATGCGTTCAATCGGCATAAAACGAAAAAATTCGCCTTCGTCTCCTTTGGCTTTTTTATAAAATACTTCGTCCAATTCTTTAATCAACGTTTCGGCATCGACGTGCGCCAACGGAAATAACGCAAACGAACGCCCTTTTAACACATCAATATCAAACGTATTCACCATGTCTACAATTCGCGCCAATTCATCCGCAGCCCCCGAAACAACTAATAAATTACGGCGATTATCCACACTCAATAACGTTTTTTCATGCAGCAAGGGTTTAATCAAATCCGCGATATTATCGACGGCAACGTTTTTCACCGGAATGACGCGCACTTGATAACCGAATTTTCCGTTGTGTCCCGACGAAAAATTCGCGCTGTACAACGCTTCGTTCAACGGTTCGATGTGATAAATATCGCCATCTTTGACCAACGCCGCATTATTCATGCTTAACACCATTTCCAACGTCGGCAATAATTCTTCTTTGCTCAAAGCGTGCGTGGTTTGCAGCGTGACTTTTCCAACCACTTTCGGGCTAATAACGTAGTTTTGTCCCAAAATATCGCTCAACACCACTTTCGCCACTTCGCCTAAATCTGCGTCGTCGAAATTCAAACTAAATTCGCCTTTGCCTTTTTTGCCTGTGGCATTTTGTGCGGCTTGTTCGGTCGCCGCTGGCAACGCCGTGGCATAATCCGAGCTGGGATATAACTCACTTTTTGGTTTAGGTGCGTCATTCGACGCTGCTTTATTTTGCGCTGGCGGAATCGGTTCAATTGCCGTGGATGGATTCAACGGTAATTTTGGTCGTTGCGTGGTCAATAATTCACAGCTTGATAACGTCAAACAAGTGAAAATGGCAGTGGCTAGAACGAATGTGTTTGGAGTTGAGTTCATGTGTCTTTAGGTATTTTTTAGCATTTATGGATTTTCAGGGTTCACGTCTTCTACTGTGGACGATTCTGTTTCGGGATTTTGTGGCGCATTTTGCACGGCTTCAGACGGTGTATTTAACTGCATTTCTTGTCTTTGTGGCGGAGGCACTGCGCGATTATTCGCCATCATCGCCACTGGAATGGGCAGTTTCGGTTTAATTTTGTGTAATAGTAACGTTTTACTTTCGCCGGTTTGCGTCAACACTACATGATCGGTGTGAATTTCGCTCACTTTCCAACCGTCTAAATCTTCACTTAATTGTATTTTACGATGATTATCTTTCGCCACTTTCGTATTGGTGCGACTAAAAAACGCCGTCATGCCTTTTGGCGTAGTGAAAATGCCGGTCAAATCCCAGACAAACACCTCAACTTTTTTCACCGCCGCCACCGGCACGCTTTCTGGTACCGGTTCATTCACCGGTTTGCGCCCTTTGATAAATAACGGACGCTCGACTAAATCGCTGTAACTGTCTTCGCTGGATTCGGTTAAATCAAAACTCGGCGGCAGTTCGTCGGCTTCGGAATTTATAGTTTTCGCTGATGTTTCTGTGGCGGCTGGAATGTGAGTGGTTGACATCCATTCCATCGCTAACACGCCCGCGAATAACGTATTCAGCACAATCAAAACAAAAAGTGTCGGACGATTCATGCGACAGGTTTTTTCATAAAACTAATGGCTTGAAAATTCACGCTCAATTCATTACTTGGATCAATTTGATGGGTGACTTTATTTCGCACGCCGCGCATCGGGCGAATGTCGATTTGCTCAACTACCACCAGTGGCGTAGCGGTTTCAATTTTGTGCAACACCGCGCGTAACACTTCGCTATTTCCAGTCATGCGAACGTTAATCGGAATCCGATTAAAATTATTTTTCGTCACAATCGGCAAACCTTGTGTGCTGCTCAATTGCCCACCTGCTTCCACAATTGCTTGTTTAATCATTTCCTGTAATTCTGCTGACGCTAACGCGCTGGTATTTTGTGTGCTTAAATAATTTTGGTCGGCAAATTGTGTTTTCAAGGTTTCCATTTCCTCAATCACGCTTTGTTTACGCGCCAAAATTCGCTCGTATTGTTCAAGGCGAAAACCTAGCGTATTTCGTTCGTCATTCAACGCCAAACCTTGGTTAATTAACGGCAAAATAATGACAAAACTTATAAAACTCATTACTGCTAACAATAAGCCCACCGCGAGCCACCGTTCATTTTTATTATTCTTCAGTACCATTTTCAATCGCCACTTATTCGGTTATCGATGCTTCAGGATTTACGTCTTCAACCGTCGTTTCCGTTGGCGTGTCGTGATTCGATTCGCTCGTCGGTTCGGCAGTTGTTTCGGTGGTCGCCGCGTCACTGTTTTCAGCTGTTATATTTGCCGGTTTGGTGATTTCAGCAGAGATTTGAAACCGTTCCATGCCGCTGGCTTTGTCTTGTGTGACCGGCGAGGCAAAATTGGCTTTGGCAAAATACTCGGACGCTTCCAAATCAGCAAGCAAAATAGATGCCGTTGGTGATTCACCTTGCAATTGCAATTGTCCTTCGCTGTATTGTAAATAAGACAACCAGCTGTCATCTTTCATTAACCGACTGATTTCGTTGAGAATGGCAACGACGTTGGGTGTGGCGATTTTTTCGTTGATGAGTAACTGATTTTCCTCACGCAACGCATCCATGTCGGCTTGCAACGTTTTGACCGCTTTCACGTCTTTGTCGATTTTGGCGATTTTGGTTTGCAAGACTTCCACCGCTTGATATTCCAACCACACCGGCAACGCCAAACTGCTCACACTTAGCACCGCCAATAATGTCAATAATCCAGCAATAATGCGGCGTGGTGTGTTGGCAATTTTCGGCTGCAAATGGGCGGGCAAAAGATTATAAGTCGAATGCAATTGCTGCAAATCATTCGGGCAATTTTCAACATCGACATAGTGCAAAGACATTCCCAACGTTTTGCAATCGGCATAAAGCGTTTCCAGTAACGGACGGGGCGCGAGTAATAATTGAACAATCAGTTGCGCGGCTTCGGTATCGATACGTTCAACGCGCGTGGCAAAATAAACTTGATCCGCTTTAAATGGGCTGTAACGATCCAATTCATAACTGACAACTTGCGACACATTAGCTTGCGCGGCAAGTGGTAAATTCAACGTTTTGCTCAAAGCCTCGCGATGAGATAAACGCAAAATGAACAGTGCATTTTTAAAACGGTCGTTGAGAATTAAATTTTTAACGGTTTCTGCGCCAGAAGTATCACGCGCCACCGTCTTCAGAAATTCCTGTTGCCCGTTGATTTCATAATTCAGCTCAAATTGTTCGCCGATTGGACGAATAATAATTGCCCCGTGTGGCGCATGGAAAAATTGCCGAATTTTTGCAGGAATTAAAAATGCCAATTCCCGTCCCCACCAACGCAGAAATGGTTTCAGTTCGATTTTAACGTTTTTGTTTAGGTTCATTTAAGTTGAATTACCTGACAATCACTTTTTTATTAACTTCTTTAAGCCAAATGGGGAATTCACTTAACAGTCGGTCATAAAGTTCTTCGTCTTTAATGTTGGCTAAATCATCAACCGAGAAAAACCCCGCATTATCAACCGCTCGCCCTTTCATTTTCTCTAATTCTTGAAGTACGCCATAACCCGAACCTGCAACACCAACAAACTGCCAGAAGATGGGATAATCAGCGGATTCAATCAAAATTTGTTTGATTTTTTTTGTTTCAGAAATGCCACCATCTGTTATAAAAATTATCAACACGGGCAATTTTGATGACTTATATCGTTCAAAAATTTCTTGCATAACAGGCGGTTCATTGTTGCGTCCACCTAGCCTTTTATCCGTTGGAAATAAACCATTTTCTATGCACATTTTTAAATATCCCTCCACATTTTCAATCGAAATATCAGGGAATTTTTCATGAGTTGTCGCATAAAACCATGTTTCCAATGTCTCGTCATTATCCATACGCGCCGCGATAATCACGATTCTGTCCATAACGGACTGAACCGTGCCATTGCGATATGACTTTTTCATTGAACCAGAAGCATCCATGACAAGCGCGACGCGAGCAATCACATTTTGTAATTGTTTCTTTTCTAAACTGACAGACAGTTTTTTTGCCAAACTAAGAAGTTGAGGAGCCTCTTTTTCGAGTTTCTTTTCTAATGAAAGTGCTTTGGATAATTGCACTTTAGGCTGTAATACAGGTTCTTCTTCACCCCCAAAATGTTTAAGCAACGCACTTAATAATCCGCCATTAAAACCTTGCCCGACAGCATTAAAACGCCACGCTCCATTTTTGCGATAAATATCGCCGAGCATTAACGATTTTTCACTGTCAAAATCGGTGCTATTCAATTTGAAACAGGCGACTTCTCGACCATTACTTAAAAATTTCAAATATCCCGATTTTATTTGATTCATGGTTTCTGCACCATCAATCGCCGCCGTAAAACTTAATGTTTCAATCGTCGAAGGTAATTTATTCAAATCACATAAAAACGTTGCCGAATGGATAGCAAAAGAAACTGAAACACCATGGCAAGGCGTTTGCCGTTGATTGAAAAAGGTCATGTATTCGTCGCGCAACAGCTTCCCATCAGTATTCAAACCAAAACAGGTAAAATCAACCGGCACGCCGACAATGGATAATTCAATTTGAAACGATAAGCTATTTTGTAAAAAATCGACGAGCGGCAACCGCTGTCCACGTTTAATTTCCATTGTGTGTTCCTATAAAAATAAATTTGAAAAATTACCGTCTTTGATTCGATTCAACATAACGCGCTACCACAAATGCGTTCATAGTTTCAGAAAAAAGTGAAGGCGCGTCGGTTTGATTTTGCCACGTTAAAATTTGAAAAGGTAAATTGTTTGCGCCGTCGATTTTTTCCATCACCACTTGAACAGCGGCTCGCGCATCATTCTCTAAAATCGCTTCAACCACCACCGTCACGACTGAAATTTCTGGCGCGGTTTCCGCTTCGGTAGTCGCTTCAACATCGTGCGACATCGCTTGCGTAGCGTTTTCAATGCGCGGTAATGTTGGCAGTGGCGCGTGATTCAAAATCGCTTGTTGCCGCGCTAAAAAATACGCCTCTAATAAATTCGTGTCGATTTGAGGCAACACATTCAACACGTCGCGAGTCGCTAAATTAAATTCCACCTCGGTTTGTCCCGCCGCATAAACCGTGAAAATCGGTTGCATCCACGCAAATACATTCATCGTCATGCCGCGCACCATTTGTAACTCTTCCAACGAACGAAACGGTTTATTGCGTGGCGTGTAATTTAATTTGGCGGTGTGATATTCGGGTTTTTCAGCACCAAAAGGACGTGTATTTTCATCGTCGTCACGCCAATCCAAAATCGCATTTTCTAACTCGATTTGCGCTTTCGTTTCCAGTGGCGCGTGCAAAAATACTTGATGCAAAAACGGCGCAGTTACGCTGTTAATATCGATTTTTCCCGTTTCAGAAAGCAACCGAATTCGCATCGTGGCATTTTCGGTTTCGATTTCGTAAATACTGCCATCGACACGCCAGCGTTTTGTTTCGTCTTCGTGTAACATCATGGCTTGCGCCAACGCAATTCCAGCTTGCGCTTGAGCATTCGCTTCCGCATTCGCTTTAATCGTGATTACGCCCGCCGATTCACGCCGCATGGTTTTGGTAAAACTGCCCGCCATCAACATTAAAATGCTCAACACCCACAACACCAAAATTAGCGCAACGCCGCGTTGTTTCATTGGGCAACATCCTCAACGTCTTCGGTCGGTACGCTTTCTAAATCGGCGTTGCTGTAGGGGCTATCGACATTGAGCGCGACAATCATTTCGGGCAAATAACGTCCGTCGTCGAGTTCCAATAAAATTTTGACTAATCGCGGCTGCTGTTCTTTATTGAGCCATTCGCTTTGCCACACAAATTCGCCCGTTTCGTCATTCAAACCAAAATAGGCTAATTCAAAATTCTGTACGCCACGCACTAATTCCACGTCGTCTTGAAACCATTCCGCGCCTTCGGCTAATGGAAAAAAAGGCGTGAGCGTGACGCTGATAAAACGTTGTTTGTCTTTTTCTTTCAGTTCCAACAAAAATAATTGCAAACCCGCGCGTTCCGCACTGGCTGGAAAAGCGGCGACAAATTGCAGCGTTTCTTTTTTGCCTTGAAATGAAAATAGGCGATCTTTTTCGGGTTCAAAATCGTTCCATTGCGGCGTAGCGTGGGCGAGATGATGATTGAAAAATTGTTGCACGACGGCGATTTCATTCACATCGGCGATTTTCTTTTCGCCTTGTTCCCAACTTTTCGCGCCAATCGTCAAACTGCTAAACAATAAAACCACCATCAAACTCAATAATGTCATCCCAATCAGCACTTCAATGAGTGTAAAACCGTGCGATTTATTCAACTTTTGCCGCCAATTTTAACGTGCTTAATTCTAAAACTCGGTCGTCGGTTTTATCGTCGTCGCCCCACCAAACTTGGACATTGACGTTGAATAAATCAATCGGCAAACCGCGAAAATCTAATTCTGGTGACACAAACGTTTGCGGATTAACGCGCACGCGCCAATGATAAAACTCGTTTTCCACGCCAATGACTTCGCTGATTTTTAATGGCGTTTCCACGCCCGTTTTCGCCATTAAATTCGACGCAATTTGTGCGGCAGTGGTGTAATTATCGGCGACTTGCGCGGTGGTGATTCCGCTCGAAAAGATTTTTAATAAAATGCCCAACGACACTGCCAAAATCGAAAACGAAATCAGCATTTCCAATAACGAAAACCCGCGTTGTTTATTCGGCGAGCGTGACATGACCGGTCAGCCAATTGATGTTAATTTCTTGAACGTGAGATTTTTTTTCTAACGTGATTCGTCCACCAATTGACGAACCGTCGGGGAAAAATCGCAGTTGTGCCACGCCGTCGTGGAGTTCGTCTTTGGCGGTGTTGATGGTGACATCGATATTTTCGGGGAGCGTGTAAATTTTATCTTGTCCCGTCAATGAATAACTGTTATCGCTGAGATTGAAATCGAGCGTCGCGGAGGCGTGCGATAACATCGCTTGGGAACGAACATAACGCAAACCTGACGTTAAATCACGGGCGGCGGCTTTTAATGCCATTGCATCATTGCCAGACGAAAAATTCACCGCCACCGCACTATAACCTAAAGCCACAATTGCCAAAACTACAATCAGTTCAAGCAGCGTAAAACCTGCGTTTGAGCGCATTTAATCCCAGTTGTTAATGTCTTGATCTTCGCCTTCGCCACCTTCTTTATCGTCTGCGCCATAAGTGAATAAATCAAATTTTCCATGCGTGCCAGGTGACGCATAATGGTATTCATTTTGCCATGGATCCGCTGGTGTTTTCGCTTTTCTCAAATACGGACCATTCCACCTTTTTGAACCTTCGGGAGCTTCGATTAACGCTTGCAAACCTTGGTCGCTGGTCGGATATTTGCCCATGTCTAATTTGTACATATCGAGCGCGGCAGAAAAATCTTCGACTTGTACTTTTGCAGCTTTGGTTTTGGATTCGCCCAAATGTTTCATCACTTGCGGCCCGACGATGCCCGCTAACATCGCAATAATTCCCAAAACAACGAGTAATTCTAATAAGGTAAAACCCGATTGAGTTTTTGATTTTATTAACATTCAAACCTCAGACTTTTGCGGATGTTGACGCGCGTTGACGTTGAGTAATTTATTCAGCGCGTTGATATACGCCTTCGCCGAGGCAATTACAATATCAGTATCCGCGCCCAAACCATTCACAATACGCCCCGCTTTTTCTAAACGCACACTGACTTCGCCTTGCGCGTCCGTGCCATTCGTCACATTATTGACCGAATAAACTTCTAACGACGCATTCGATTGTACTAATTTTTCAATCGCTTTCAACGTCGCATCGACCACGCCGCCGCCCGTTGAATTGCCGGTCAATTCTTGATTATTTAATCGTAACGTGACCACCGCATTCGGCACTTCGCCCGTTTCAGAACACACTTTTAAGGCAATCAATTTAATGTGTTCGTCTTCCACTTCCAACGTCGTTTCAGAAATCAGCGTTTGCAAATCTTCATCGAAAATTTCGTGTTTTTTGTCGGCTAATTGTTTGAATCGGGCAAACGCATCATTTAATTCTGCTTCACTGTCAAACTCAAATCCTAATTCGCTAATCCGACTTTTGAACGCATTTCGTCCCGAATGTTTGCCCAAAACCATGCGATTTGCCGACCAGCCGACATCTTCAGCTCGCATAATCTCGTAGGTTTCGCGGCTTTTCAAAATACCATCTTGATGAATTCCGGCTTCATGTGCGAACGCATTTGCGCCGACAATTGCTTTGTTTGGTTGCACGGGAAAGCCCGTAATCGACGACACCAATTTTGAACAAGTCAAAATTTCGCGTGTATCAATGCGCGTTTGGCAATCAAATACATCGTGGCGCGTGCGAACTGCCATCACGATTTCTTCGAGAGACGCATTTCCCGCACGTTCGCCCAAACCGTTAATCGTACATTCCACTTGACGTGCGCCATTCATCACCGCCGAAAGCGAATTCGCCACTGCCAACCCTAAATCGTTGTGGCAATGCACCGAAAAAATCGCTTTATCCGAATTCGGAATCCGTTCAATCAAATTTTTAATCGTCGCGCCAAATTGTTGCGGAATGCTGTAACCGACCGTGTCGGGAATGTTCAACGTAGTCGCGCCGGCATCAATTACCGCTTCCAAAATACGACACAAAAAATCTTCGTCCGAACGTCCTGCGTCTTCAGGCGAAAATTCCACGTCGTCGGTGTATTGTCGCGCCCGTTTTACCGCTTTTACCGCGTGTTCAATTACTTGCTCAGGAGTCATATTGAGCTTCATTTGCATGTGAATCGGCGACGTGGCAATAAACGTGTGAATGCGTGATTGTTTCGCACCTTTCAACGCTTCACCGGCGCGGTCAATATCTTTGTCCAACGCCCGCGCCAAACCACATACGACGCTGTCTTTAATGATATTCGCCACGGCTTGTACCGCTTCAAAATCGCCCATACTTGCGGCAGGAAAACCCGCTTCAATTACATCCACTTTCAAACGTTCCAACGCGCGAGCGATTCTAATTTTCTCGTCACGAGTCATCGACGCGCCTGGACTTTGTTCACCGTCGCGCAATGTAGTATCAAATATAATCAATTGGTCTTTCATAAAATGCTAATCCAAAAATAAAGTAAAAATTAGTTTTTGCGTGCCTGTAATTTTTTGCGACGCATAATGAGTGTGACGAGTGGTCCCGAAATAGCGTAGCCCAAGAAAAGCAAAAATAACATCGTTTGCGGTTGCGCCATGACGAAGGCAATGCTCAACATCACCGCGATTGCCACGAAAAATGGCACTTTGCCTTTTAAATCGATTTCTTTAAAACTTGAATAACGGAAATTACTCACCATCAACAAACCCGTGCAAATAGTTAAAATCAGTGCGAGATATTTTATTGAATCAACATTCCAACCGTGTTCTAAACACAACCAAACAAATCCCGCCAAAATAGCAGCCGCTGCGGGACTGGGCAAACCTTGAAAATAACGTTTATCGGCAGAAGTCAGTTGCGTATTAAATCGCGCTAATCGTAACGCGCCACCGGCAGTGTGAACGAATGCCGCAAATAATCCGACTTTTCCCAAGCTCGAAAACGCCCACAAATACATCACCAAAGCAGGTGCCACCGCGAACGAAACCATGTCCGATAAGCTGTCATATTGTGCGCCAAACTCGCTTTGGGTATTGGTTAAACGCGCCACTCGTCCGTCTAAACCATCCAAAATCATGGCAACAAAAATCGCAGCAACAGAAATATCGTAATGCTGATTCATGGCGGACGTTATCGCGTAAAAACCCGAAAATAACGCGCCAGTGGTGAATAAATTGGGAAGTAAATAAATGCCGCGTCGGCGAATAGTAGATTTTTCAAATGTCATAAAAGTTAAGGATTCAAGTGTGAAACTGCGCGAATTATACACGATTCGGATTTTGCGGGTGGTGTCACGTTGTGATGTTGAACTCGAAAAAATTGCCTTCAAATCACGTTCGGAATTAAAGAAAATCCCCCTGCGGATATTGCCGCTCCCCCTTCAAAAAGGGGGGGGGACGGCAAATCAAAAGCAGTTGCTTTTTAATCTTTCGCCCCCTTTTTGAAGGGGGAGCCTGAAAGGCTGGGGGATTTGCTCTAAGCTCTCATTCAAGCTATCTCTTCAATCACGCCAATGGTCAGTTTTACACCATCCAGTTTTCGTTATATCTTTGACGACAATCATTCAGAATTTGGCTAATCAGTGTGGCAGCACGTTTCCCCGCGATGTCGATTTGTTGGGTGTGATTTTCAAGTTCTACTTTTAAACGTTCATCCGTCACATCATCAATGACATCGTGATTCATTTCGTTAAAACCCAACATACTCGTCAATATATTATTAAAATCGTTAGTAATGCCAGTAATCAGTTGTCCAATGCTTTCCAATTTTTGCATCTGATACACTTGCTCATTCAAAGCTGTATTTTCGCGATAAGACTGTGTCAGTTCAATAGTACGCTGTTCTGTTTCAAGGTTTTTCAAATGAAGATATTCGTTCGTCGTCCGAAGCTCTTCATTCAGAATAAAAAGTTCCTCCTGGACTTTCATAAATGCTATCGCCCGTTTGTCTTTTTCACAGTTTTGAAAGAATAATTCCACATTGGCACGGAAGAGTTCTGCCGAATGCGCTTCTTTTTCAGAATTTTGAAACGCCAATTCGTGGTTTTCAATCACGAGTTCGTCCGAACGCGCTGCTTTTTCAGAACTTTGAACAGCTAATTTGCGGTATGCAATCGCGAGTGCCTCCGCCCGTTCTTTTTTTTCAGAACTTTGAACAGCTAATTTGCGGTATGCAATCGCGAGTGCCTCCGCTCGTTCTTTTTTTTTAGAACTTTGAACCGCTAATTTTTGGTATGCCGCCACGAGTTCTGCCGCAGCCTCTTCTTTTTCAGAATTTTGAACCGCTAATTCGTGGTTCGCGGAAATCAAATCTATCATAACGAGTTTAGCGTCAGCAGCATTCGCTCTTTTTTTAGTAGCGTAATGATTTATGAGTGAATTCGATGTCATAATTTCCCCCAGTGATTGATAAAAACAGACCGAAAATTATTGTAGCTTGATTTTTAAATTTTTCAAGTTGGCAAAAAAAATTATTGGCTGCGTCGTGGATCAAACGCGGTTTGGACAGTTTCCGCGAATAAATTTGCCGCCAACACCAACGCGAACATGAATAAAAATGCCGCTGATAATGACCACCACACAACGGGTTCGCGTGCCATTTCTAAACGTGCGCCGTTAATCATATTTCCCCAGCTGTAAGTGCTGGAATCTACGCCAATGTTGATATATGACAACGCGGCTTCGGCTAAAACGAGCGAACTAAAATCCAACACAATCGAAATTAACACAATGTGCATCACGTTGGGCAAAATGTGCCGAAATAAAATGGTGTGTTGTTTTACGCCCAATGAAGTCGCGGCTTGCACATATTCCATTTCGCGCAACTTCAACGTTTCCGCGCGTAACAATCGACACAAACCCGTCCAACTCGTCATACCCAAAATTAAACACAAAAACAGCAAACGCATATCGGCGCGAACAATTAAGCTGGTGAAATCGCTTTCGTGATTCGCCATATAAACCTGCACCATTAACACCGACGCGCCAATCAACAACACGCTCGGAATCGAGTTTAACGTGGTGTATAAAAATTGAATGACATCGTCCAACCAACCGCGAAAAAAGCCCGACAAAATGCCTAAAACTAACGAAAACGGTAACAAAATCAGCGTCGTCAACGTGCCTAAAACTAAACCCGTGCGAATGCTTTTAATGGTTTGATAAAACACATCTTCGCCGACTTTATCGGTGCCGAAAACGTGATAATAATTCGACAAATAAATCAGCGTTGAACTCACGGTGATTAAAACGAAAACGGTCAAATTCGCCGCGTTAAGTTTGAATTTAAAACCGAATGTCAACAACGTGAAAATGCCAACGCCAACGAAAAATCCAGTCGCTGTTTTCTGAAAAATATCGGAAGATTTTTGATTTTCATTATTTAAATGCTTTCCGCCAAACACCAAACGCGGATAATCCCAGCGTGTGGTGCCATTCGATTCGACAATCATTTCTTTGTTATAAAGCGTGGTCGCAAACGGTTCGGAATAGGTTTTTTCGCCGTGTTCACGCAACGATGACGCGCCATAATCCAACACGCTGATGATGTCATTATTTTGCGTCGGCGGTTTGAAATGAATCGAATCCAACAAGCCAATCGTGATAAAAAATAACAAAATAATCAACGATGCCATTGCCGTTGAACTTTGTTTTAGCGTGGTCAAGGGGCGTTTTAAATGTTCTTTTCGACGCAAATAATACGTCAAACTCGCCACCAAAATTAGCAGCGTAAAAATCAGCGCGTCCGTCCATAAAATCACCATGATGAGAAACCTATTTTGAAATAAAAAAAGAATTTTAACGCAAAAATAAAAACCGCCTTGAGATTTTCCAAGCCAGATTTGACGTTGCTAAGGCGACTAATTCTTTGTAGACTTTATCGTTACATCAGCACCTTAACGGACGTGGATAAGTTTTCTCACCACTTATATGCGTCTGCTCTGGAATTGCAATGCGTCACCGCTACGGTAATCATATAGCCGAACTTTTTAATTCTAATTGAGGAACATCCCATGATACAAACAGCAATTTTTACCGTTACCGGCATGAAATGTGGCGGTTGTGAAAACAACGTCATCGAAAAATTAACCGCATTAAACGGCGTAATCAGTGCCGTTGCGGATTGCAAAGAAAACCACGTCAGCATTGAATTCAAACCCGAAATAATTGAAATCGACGATTTAGAAGATGTGATTATTGCTGCTGGTTTTGGCGTAGAGTAAAAATAATGACGACCGATTCTCACGTTCCAGAATTACGTTTATCTATTTTAGGAATGCGCTGCGTGGGCTGTATTGCCTCGGTTGAAGGCGCATTAACTTCTGTCGCGGGCGTGGAATCGGTCAGCGTAAATTTCGCCGACCATTCTGCGATTATCAAAGGTAATCCCGACATTGAAACTTTGAAAAAATCGGTGAAAGCGGCGGGGTTCGATGCCGCAATTATGGAAGGTTTTGAAGATCCTGCCGAACAAGAAGCACAAGAATTAGCGCGTTATGCGTCGTTGATGCAGAAGGCGAAAATCTCTGGCGCGTTTGGCGCGTTTTTGATGACTTTGGAACAATTCGGTTGGATGCCGATGATGGGAATGCCAAATAGTCAGTGGTTTTGGACGTTGGTGGCGGTGATAACGTTGGGAATTATGGCGGTTTGCGGCGGGCATTTTTACAGTGGCGCGTACCAATCGTTGAAACTCAAACAATACAATATGGACACATTGATTGCGCTCGGAACGGGTTCGGCGTGGCTGTATTCGTGCGTGATGATTGATTATTACGCCGCGTTTCCTGCGTTGTCGCAACACGCTTATTTTGAAGCAGCGGTGGTCATTTTAGCGTTTATCAATTTAGGCAACGCGCTCGAAACGCAAGCGCGTGGCAAAACGTCGGGCGCAATTCGGCAATTATTAGGCTTGCAACCGCGCACCGCACGAGTCGTTCGCAATGGCGAAGAACTCGACGTGCCGATTGAAGAAGTGGGTTTAGGCGAAACGTTGCGCGTGCGACCTGGTGAGAAAATTCCCGTCGATGGCGTTTTGACCGAAGGACATTCGAGCGTTGATGAATCGATGTTGACGGGCGAATCGATGCCTGTCGAAAAAACGATTGGCGCGTCGGTCGCGGGTGGCACGATGAATCAAACGGGTAGTTTTTTATTTACTGCGACGCGCATTGGACGAGATACGGCGTTGGCGCAAATCATCAAAAGCGTTCGCCAAGCGCAAAGTAGCAAACCGCAAATTGCCCGTTTAGCCGACCAAATTGCGAGTGTGTTTGTGCCGACGGTGGTCGGAATTTCAGCAGTGACGTTTTTAATGTGGCTGATTTTTGGCGGCGAAGGCGCGTTGGCGTATGCGTTTGTTACGTCGATGACGGTTTTAGTCATTGCCTGTCCGTGTGCGTTGGGGCTGGCGACACCGATTTCTGTGATGGTTGCGGTGGGACGTGCGGCGCAATCGGGCATTTTGATTCGCAAAGGCGAAGCGTTGCAAACGGCTGGCAAATTGAATTGCATTATTTTGGATAAAACAGGCACCGTTACGCAAGGTAAACCAACGGTTGCAACGGTTTTGGCATTTGGTGAATTTGACGAAAAAGCCGTTTTACAATTAGCGGCAAGTTTAGAATCAGGTTCAGAACATCCACTTGCAAGCAGTATTTTGTCAGCAGCAAAAGCGAAAGATTTGAAACTTCACCGAATCAAACAATTCAAAGCGATTGCAGGACGCGGCGTAATCGGTCAATGGAAAGAACAGCCCGTTTTGTTTGGCAATAAAACCTTGATGCTTGAACAAAAAATTGCTGTTGATGATTATTTAACGACGTTAGACGAATTAGCGGAATTGGGACAAACGCCGATGTTGTTGGCGGCGAATGGTGGAATTATTGGGATTGTGTCGGTTTCAGACCCGATTAAAACGGATTCCGCTGAAGCGGTGCAAGCGTTGAAAAATCTCGGTGTGCGTTTAATTATGGTGACGGGTGATAACGAAATTACCGCGAATGCAATTGCTAAACAGGCGGGAATTACCGAAGTGAAAGCGCAAGTTTTGCCCGAATTTAAAGCCGAAATCGTGCGCGAATTACAACAAGCGGGTTATTGCGTTGGCATGGTGGGCGACGGCATTAACGACGCGCCCGCTTTGGCGCAAGCAGATGTTGGTATGGCGATTGGTGGCGGCACCGACGTGGCGATTGAAAGCGCGGACATTGTGATTTTGCAAGGTTCGTTGTTGAAAGTGGCTGAAGCGATGAAATTATCGACCGCGACGTTGGCGAACATTAAACAAAATTTATTGGGCGCATTTTTCTATAACACGGTTAGTATTCCCTTGGCGGCGGGTTTGTTTTATCCCGTTTTTGGCGTGTTGTTGAATCCCATGATTGCAGGTTTGGCAATGGCAATGTCGTCGGTGACGGTGGTTTCAAATGCCAATCGGTTGCGCTGGATGAAGTTTTAAACATTTTTTAAATCAAAAGAGAATTTATGAAAAAACTATTTTTAATTACGGGGCTGATGTTTGCTTTTGTCGGTTTGGCTGAAGCGCAATTGGCTTCGCCAACGCTTTTAACGCCTACAGGTGCAGCAAATTTACCGATCAAAAAAGCCGCAAAATTTACTTGGCAAAAAGTGACGGGCGCATCGAAATATCGGCTGATTTTTTCTAACGATAAAAGTTTTGCGAATTACGATGCGAACAAATTTAAATGTTTAAATACCAAAACGTGTTTTTTGTACACCGTCGCGTCGCCGTCTTATAACGTTGCGGCAACTCATGCGATGTTGAAAGTGAACGGCGATTATTTCTGGCAAGTTCAATCGGTGGGCAAAACTGCCGCCGATAACAGCAAAACGGGTGAAATTCGTTCGTTTAGTGTTGGCACACCGCTTCCGCCAGCCATTCAAAGTGTTTCAGTCAATCCGCAACAAATCACGCTGGGCAGTTCAACAATAATCAACGCCACGTTAGACCACGCTTTGGCAGTTGGTTTTTACACAATCAAAATCAGTATTGATGGCGGTGAATCACAAACAATGACAGGTTCAGGCACGGATTTTTCTTTTAATTTCAAGCCGACAGAAATTGGCGAGCAACAATTTCAAATTGATATTTTCGATGCCAAAGGCGAAATCGTTGATTCAAATGGCGATAGTTTTACGGTGATTGCAAAAACAACGGGCTATTCAAAAATTGCCAACAACGGCTCTGTACTTTCGGATGATGCCAAACTCGGTGCAAATCCTACCGATTGGGCTTGCACCCAAGACAACAAAACCGGCTTGATGTGGGAAGTGAAAACCACGGATGGAGGGTTGCATGACATAAATAACCGTTATTCTTGGTACGAACCCGATGCCAGTAAAAATGGTGGTTGGGAAGGTTCTAAAAATAATTTTTTTGGAAGTGGTTCTAGTGTTTGCAAAGGTAGCGATTGCGATACTTATGCTTTTACTAATGCTGTAAATACACAATCATTGTGCAGTAAAAATGATTGGCGAATGCCATCTATAGATGAATTGCGTGGTGTTGTTAAATCAGGCTATGCGCCGACAATCGACGCAATGTATTTCCCTAACACAAAAAGTGATTGGTTTTTTTCTTTTTCGCCCGCTGATGATGCCGGTCATGTTTGGAGTGTCGATTTTAGCGACGGTCATGCGAACGGCTACGGTAAGGGCAGCGACGTTAGTATTCGATTAGTACGGTAGCAACAGCGTTTTCCTTTTATGTGGGTGGATTTTCAATCCGCCCGCGCGGGATTTTTGAATGGTGATTTTTTGGGAGAATTAAATGATTACAAAAGAAGATTTAAAACAAGAAATTGAACAACTCGATGAGGGCTATTTGGAGTTAGTTTTTCGATTGTTGCAACAGTTTCCACATTTGCAAAAAACACCATCCGTTGTTGATGCGTTGCGTTGTTCGCGTTCAATTGATTACGATGTGAATGACGAAAATAATGACGTATTGCCTTTTGCAGACGTTGTCGACGCCGCGAATTTCGGACGAAATTTAAGAACGATGGCTTGGCAAAGAGAGAATCATGTCTAATTATGTGCTGTGTGACACCTGCGTCATTATCGACTTTATGAATGAACGTAGTCACGTTTTAAACGAGTTACAAAATCGTAATATGACGCTGTTTATCAATTCAGTAATTGAAATGGAACTGTTGCAAGGCGCACGAAATAAAAATGAGTTGAGAGCCATTGAGAAAAAGCTACGTTCGTTTCGATTGCTGGATATGCAACAGGTGATTTTTGATTTAGCGACTGATTATATTCGCACTTATCGTTTATCACAGGGTTTGGCTTTACCCGATGCGGTAATTGGTGCGACGGCGATTTATTATCAAATCCCGTTGTTCACCTATAACCGCAAGGATTTTAAATTTTTACCTGAGATTCAATTAGCGGATTTTTGATGTTAGATTTTGGAGCGAAAAATGAAATTACAAAAAATGCTTTTAGGTTTTACGACGTTAGCATTGAGTTTAAATGTCTTCGCGGCAGATTTAACGCGCGTTGAAATCGAACAAAAGTTGAAAAATGCTGATAAAACACACGTTGCCGATTTGCGCCGCAAAGATTTTCGCACGTTGGATTTGTCGAAATTGGATTTTCGCTCGGGCTGTTTTAGTCAAGATTCACGCGGACGTTGGTATTTCAACATAGTTATTCAACTTGAATCCGTCGCAAGGCAAGCCGAAGGCGGACAGATTGGCATTGATTTAGGTTTGAAAACAACCGCAACCTGTTCAAATGGCGATAGCTTTGCAAGACAAAATTGTTATAGAAACTTAGAATTGAAACTCGGAAAAGCACAACGAGCGAAGAATAAAAAGCGCGTTAAAGCGATTCACGCCAAAATAAAAAATACCCGCAAGGACGCAATACATAAATTCACCAACAAAATCGTGCGCGAAAACAGTTTAATTATCGTTGGCAACGTCAGCAGTCGGAAACTCGCAAAAAGCGGACTGGCAAAGTCTATTTTAGATGCGGGATGGTTCATGCTGAAAACACAACTTGAATATAAGTCGATAGCGACGCAAGGCGTGTTTATAGAAGTCAACGAAAGCTACACTGCCCAAACCTGCTCGTGTTGCGGACTCATATCCGCAAATAGTCCGAAAGGTAGAGCAGGACTTGGAATAAGAGAATGGACTTGTGCCGAGTGTGGCACGACGCATGACAGAGATGTTAATGTGGCTAAGAATATTCTCGCGCTCGGACATGAGCGTCTAGCTGTAGGAATCCCCGCCGTTTAGGGCGGGGAGGATGTCAACATTAGCAAGGTAGATTTGTCGTTTTGTGCAAAATACAACGCACCCAACAAGCCAACTTCGGGCTGAGTACAAACGTTCACCGCGATTTTTTCGAGTGTATTCTGAAAACGTCCTTTCGCTAAAAATCCTTCCAAAAACGCGCCTTCTTGCAATGCGGGTAAACATTTTGCGGCAATTCCACCCGCCAAATACACGCCACCATAAGGCAAACATTTCAACGCTAAATTTCCCGCTTCGGCACCGTAAATTTTCGCAAATAATTGCAACGTTGCCACGCATAATTCGTCGCCTTTCGCGATTGCCGCCGCGCTAATAATCGCTGCCGAATCGTCAGCCATTTGCAATTGTACTTCCAACTCAGTGGAAAGTGCGTAATCGCCCGATTGTTTCAAAAAATCATAAATTGCCACGATGCCCACGCCAGAAACTAATCGTTCATAACTGACGTGATCAGGATAACGCGCGTGCATAAACGAAAGTAATTCAATCTGTTGCGCGTCTGTCGGGGCAAAATCACAATGCCCGCCTTCATTCGCAATGACAAAATGTTGCTTACCATTGTGAAAAATAATCGCTTCGCCCAAACCGGTTCCCGCTGCCAAAACCGCACAATTTCCACGTTGCGTTTTAGCGTTTGGATTCAGCGCGACAAAATCACTTTCTGGCAACGATAAAACGCCCCACGCCGCCGCTTCTAAATCATTCAGTAATGAAACTTTTTGCGCGTTTAATTGTTTCGCAATTTCAAGGCAGGTTAATCGCCACGGTAAATTGGTTGTTTCGCAATCACCGTTTACAATCGCTCCGGCGACACCCAAACAAACGGTGTCAATTTTTACGCTAGGAATCAACGCTAAAAAATCCGCCAACAAGTCATGAAATGTCGGATAATTCGCACTTTCAAAACGGTGTTTCGCGACGCAAATTTCACCATCAAAAAGGGCTAACAACGTTTTTGTACCACCAATATCGCCTGCTAAAATCATCTTATTTTAACCTTGGTGATAAACACGGCTGTGTTCATGCACCACATCCACCATCATTTTAACGTGTTCAGGATTGATGTCGGGCAAAATTCCGTGTCCTAAATTGAAAACATGACCCGAACCGTTGCCGTATTTTTGCAAAATCGTTTTCACTTTTTCCGTAATAATTTCAGGTTTGGCATACAACGCAAGCGGATCCAAATTTCCTTGCAACGCAACGTGTGAACCAACTCGCGCACGCGCTTGGTGAATGTCCGTTTGCCAATCCAAACCGAGCGCGTCATAACCCGTCGCCGCCATGTCTTCGAGCCACAAACCGCCGCCTTTGGTAAATAAAACGGTGGGAATCTGTTGACCATCGATTTCAGTTTTCAACAACGAACGCACTTGTTGCGCGTAATACAACGAAAATTCTTTGTAATCGTCACCGCTTAACATTCCGCCCCATGTATCAAAAAGCATCACAGCTTGTGCGCCCGCTGCAATTTGCGCGTTCAAATATGCCGCCACGGATTGCGCCAATTTATCCAATAATTGGTGCATCAACGCCGGTTCGTTGTACATCAACGCTTTGACTTTGGCGAAGTTTTTGCTGCTGCCACCTTCAATCATATACGTTGCCAACGTCCACGGGCTTCCCGAAAAACCAATCAACGGCACGCTGCCATTCAAATTTTTACGAATCAAGCGCACTGCATCCATCACATAACGTAATTCAATTTCAGGATCAGGAATTGGCAATTTTTCAATATTGGCAGCGGTGCGTAACGGATTTTTAAATTTTGGGCCTTCGCCTTCGGTGAAATATAAGCCTAAACCCATTGCGTCGGGAATCGTCAAAATATCCGAAAACAAAATCGCAGCATCAAAATCAAATCGGCGTAATGGTTGCAATGTCACCTCACACGCCAATTCCGGATTCGTACAAACCGCCATAAAACTTCCAGCTTGTTCGCGCACTTGACGATATTCGGGCAAATAACGACCGGCTTGGCGCATCATCCAAATTGGTGTGTATTCGGTGGGTTGTTTCAAAAGTGCTTTGATAAACGTATCGTTTTTTAATGTAGTCATAGTGTTTAGAAATTAGGGCGTTAGTTTTCGTGGAAAAGCGTTGGCAAATTCAGTCGGTAAAGTATGTCGCGCTTTGGCGGCTTGTTCCGTGTTGGCAAAACCGCCGTACATTAACGAAAATCGTTCTTGTCCTGCGCTACCGGATTTCACGACGCGAAAATTTTTGCTCAATGAGGGATGTTTTTTTTGAAATTGGGTGATTGCCGCATTGCTAGAAAGCGTAATCAATTGCAACGTGTAATGTCCGGCAACAGGTCGCGCGATAGCCACCACATTTTCTTTATTTTCTTTTGTATCATTTTTTGTTTTCTGATGATTGAGGACTATTTTTTCTTTCGTGGACTTCGGTTCAATTTTTTGTACTGGTGCCACTTTTACCGGTTCCAGTTTTTTTACTTCGGCAGGTTTTTCAACCGGTTTGATTTCGACTTTTTTAACGGGTTCAATTTTGACTTCTTTGACGGCTTTTGTTTCTGGAGCGGGAATGGGCGTGATGTCGATTTTTGATTTTTCAGGCAATGCTTGTATTTTCATACCAATGGCCGGTTCAATTTTTGGAAAGGCAATGATGGGCGAAGGAATGGGTTTTACCGTTTCAATTACGACAGGTGACACCGGAGCCACAATGACCGTTTCGGATTCAGCGGGAGGCGTTTCAACTATCGGCGTAACTTTAACGGGTTCGGATATAGATTGAATGGGTTCAGCCACTTTTTCTGACGCAACAATCGGTGCGGTTTCTGGGTTTTTTTCAATCGGCGCAGTAATTTCTGCTGGCGGATTTGTTGGCGCGGAGACAATACCTTTTTCAATATCTAACTGAAATTCGGGAATAACAATATCTTGTTCCGTTTTGGGTTGTGATTCAATGGACGGTTTTTCTGCTTGAATAACAGGTATTTTTTCAACGATTTCTACTTTTTTAATGGGTAAAATAGGCGAGTCATTTGCAGATTTTCCTTTGAAATAACGCACACCTTGATTGATTCCCATCGCCAAAATAATTAAACCGACAAACGCCAACAACCATTTGGTGTAATTATTTTGTTTTTCGCGTGAAAATTTGGCGAAATGACTAATCAACCGCGCCGGAATACCCTGCGATTCTCGATAGATTTTATCGAGTAGCTTTGCGTCCATCGTTGGCAACGCACCATAAGTGCGTGGTTTTTTGGCTAAATGACGTAAAAAAACCGCGCATTGTTGTCTTGTTAAGGCTGGAATTTCAAGTAAATAGCAATTATCCAACGCTTTATCGGTTTGTCGATGATTTTTCCGCGCTTCGTGGGTTAGCGAAAAAACCAATTTTAACGCGGGTTGATTGGAAGCATAATCTATCAGCGTCGTCATTAAACCCGACACCAATAAACCAGCATCGTCGATAATCAACACGATTTTTTTGTGTTGTTCTTCAAAGTCTTGAAATGCTTGATTGAGCGATTCGTGCCGGTTTCGCAACATGGTTTTTGTCAGTTGCGCTTCAATTTTTTCAAAACTCAATTCCGCGTTGCCTTCCACAAAACAACATTGCCACGCCTCGCTGTCAACATCGTAGAGCATATCGAGAAATACTGTTTTGCCAATTCCCGCCGCACCCGACACGATTAAATGCTGTTTCAAATTCAGAATCAAATGTAGCAATAACTCGAATTTTTGTGTTCGTTCTTTGGTAATAAGCGGCAAAATATCCTGCTCTTCGTCATCGAAAGAACCGTGATTTAACCCAGTCGAAAACGGATGATTATCTGCCATAAGTTTGTAGTGTTTTCATCAAAGACAAATTATCGATATTCATAGGCAAAGTCGCTTTGCCAATTGAATCGAGTAAAATCACGCGAATCGCGCCATCCACATTTTTTTTATCCACCGCCATTAATTCAACAAAACGTTCAGCGGTTAATTCAGTAGGCGATTGAACGGGCAAGTTTGCTCGTTCAAATAAAGCGATTATTCGCGCCACCTCTTCAGCGGTTAACAAGCCTTTGCTGTGTGATAAATCCGCCGCCAAACACGTTCCAATGGCAACCGCTTCGCCGTGCAAATAGGTTCCGTAACCCATACCCGTTTCAATGGCGTGTCCAAATGTATGACCTAAATTCAATGTCGCTCGAACGCTGCCTTCGTGTTCATCTTCGGCAACTACTTCGGCTTTCATGCGGCATGAATACTCAATCGCAAAGGTGAGAGCGGTTTTATCTCGCGCTAATAAAGCGTCGATATTTTCTTCTAACCAAACGAAAAATTCTACATCTCGAATCAAACCGTATTTAATCACTTCCGCTAAACCAGCCGAAAATTGGCGATTATCCAACGTCGCCAACACATCGACATCCACAATGACGGCTTGCGGCTGATAAAACGCGCCAATCATATTTTTGCCGAGCGGGTGATTTACGCCCGTTTTTCCACCGACCGATGAATCGACTTGCGCCAATAGCGTCGTGGGAATTTGAATAAACGCAATTCCACGCTGATAACATGCCGCCGCAAATCCGCCCATATCGCCAATGACACCGCCGCCCAACACAATTAACGTCGCATTTCGACTAAATTTACACGCGAGCAATTTATCAAAAATGACATTGACCGAATCCAGTGTTTTGAATTGTTCACCGTCAGGCAAAATTACACTTTCAACCTGATACGCGCTTAAATGCTGCAACACAGATTGTAAATACAAGGGGGCAATCGTTTCATTCGTCACAATCAGCACTTGTTTTGATTGAATATAGCACGTTAATAAATCGGCTTGGGCGAGTAAATTGTCGCCAATATAAATGGGATAACTGCGTTCACCTAACGCAACGGTTAATGTTTTCATGCGAGAGCCTGAAGTTAATTTTGAATCGCTTCGTAAATATCTAAAATTTGAATCACCACATCTTTACTTTGCATGATGCCCGTGTCCACTGTTAAATCAGCACTTCCCGAATACAACGGTTTGCGTTCATTCAATAAGGCTTCGAGACGGTGGCGCGGATCTTCCTCCGTATTCAGCAACGGGCGATGAAAATCGCGGCGCGTGCGTTCGAGCAAATTATCCACGTCACAATGCAAATAGACAACAAAACCATTTTTCATGAGTAATTGCCGATTTTCTTCGCGCAGAATTGCACCGCCACCCGTCGCTAAAATAATGCCTTTGAGTTCGGTGAGTTGCTTCAACATTTTTTGTTCACGGTTACGAAAACCTTCTTCGCCTTCGAATTCAAAAATGGTTGCCACATCAACGCCCGTGTGTTCTTCAATCGCTTTATCGCTATCGTAAAACGGTAATTTTAATGTACGAGCCAGTTGTCGCCCAATGGTGGTTTTACCTGCGCCCATCAGACCGACTAAATAAATATTTTCAGATTGTTTCATGCGTCCCTAGTTTGTTTTCACTTTATATTGTGGGCGCGAATTGATTCGCGCTGCACTTGCAAAAAAAGCGCGAATCAATTCGCGCCCACCTTTTTTTGTGGCTATGTAACTTTATTGAGCCGCCACATTGTCTTTAACAATCTTTGGCGTAACGAAAATCAACAGTTCTTTTTTGCTGTTTTTGTTCGCGCTATTGGTGAATAAATAACCAATCCACGGCAAATCTGCAAAAAACGGAATTTTGTTTTTACTCAGCGAATCGCTATCTTCGTAGACACCGCCTAACACAATCGTTTCACCGTCTTTAACTAAAACCGATGTTTGAAGCTCTCGTTTATCGATAGCCACATTACCATTCACGCTGATGGAAGTATTTGCATTATCTTTTTTAATCACCAAATTCATGAGTACCGCACCAGAAGGTGTGATTTGCGGAGTCACATTTAGAGATAATAAAGCATCTTGAAATCGCGTATTGGCTGATGTGGTACTCGTTCCACCGGTCGTATACGGTATTTGAACACCTTGTTGAATATGCGCGGTGCAGCGATTCATCGTCATGACTCGTGGATTTGAAATACTTTCACCCCGACCATCCGATTGCAAAGCCTGTACTTCTAAATTTAAAACATAATCCGCGCCTTTCGCTAACGTCATTCCTAATGCCCCAACAGGCGTTGAGCCAATTGCACCGGCACCTAAATCGACCAGCGAATCATTTAATACACCAACCGAACCATCAGAACTCGGTGATGCTGAACCTTTTGTACCCGCACCACCAATGGCATAACCGGTATTACCACCAACTACCCCTTGTTTAGCAGCACCAAATTTAACGCCTAAATTTTTCGCAAATGAATCATCCGCGATAACAATGCGGGATTCAATCATGACTTGTTGTACAGGCACGTCTAATTTATAAATCAGTTTTTTTACCTCTTCCAATTTTTTTGCCATATCTTTAACAATTAACGTATTCGTACGGGAATCAACCGTTGCGGAACCTCGTACTGATAATAAACGATTTTCTGGTGGGTTAATTTCGTCATTTGAACGTTTATTTTGATTCTGGCGGTTGTTATTGCCTGTGTTATTTTGGTTCTGTTCGTCGTTGCCTAAGTTATTCTGATTCTGTTGGTTGTTACCTAAATTGCCTACGTTATTTTGATTCTGTTGATTATTACCTGAGATACTGGAGCCTGCGCCAGCCGAACTACTGCTACTCGTTTCGTTATCTGCGCCACAACTGCCAAACGCTCCCGTATCTAATCCATTGAGTAAATTTTTAAAACTTTCGGCTTTCGCGTAGTTTATTTTAAGGTATTCCGTCACCAGCGCGTCAGACTTTTCGATGACTTCTTCCATTTTTTGCTGCTTATTTTTGTAGTCTTTAATTTTATCGAGCGGTGAAATTAACGTCACATTGCCGGTTTGATATTTACCCAATTCTTTCGTCATCATAATAAAATCAAGTGCTTCGTCCCAAGGAATATCGTCAAGTTTTAACGTGATATTTCCCGTTACATCGTCACTCGCTATCATATTTTTACCCGTAAATTCTGCCAGAATAGAAATGATGTTGCGAATTTCAATATCTTGAAAATTAAGGGATAGCCGATCTCCGGTGTATTTTAAACGCTCGTTTTCTTTTTCTTCATCTACCAGCGGACGAAATTCAATCGTCAATAAACCATCTGTTTGCAGTACCGAATAATCATACAGTTCATTCACTGTCGTAACGGTCAAAGTAGTTTCTTGTTTCACCGAAGTCGTATCGATAAATTTAACGGGCGTGGCAAATTCGGAAACGTCCAAACGTTTCGCCAAACCATTTGGCAATTGCGTATTTAAGAAACTGATAATAACCTTTCCACCTTCTTTTTTAGAATTGATGAGCGTATTTGGATTTGCCAACGACACTAAAATTCGCCCTTCGCTTTTGTCGCCGCGCCGAAAATCAAAACCGCTAATGGCTTGCTCTGGAATAAACGCGGAAACCATCGCATTCGTAGATTTAGTCGTTTCGGTGGTACTCAATTTTGCTGGCGATTGGGGAGTGAATACTGTTTTCGTTTCAACGTTGGGTGTCAGGGTTAGCAATACTTTGTTACCTTCAGTTTTCATTTCAAAGGGTGTCGTATCAAGTAAATTCAAAATTACTCGGACACGCCCATCCGCTTCAATCACATACGCATTCAGAGCAGAACCTTGATTGATAGGATAGATTTTTTTAGTCAGTCCATTTTTTACATTTACAAAATCGAGTACGATTCGTGCTGGATTGTCCGTTTTAAAAATTTTTGGCGTGACGGCGGTATCCGATAATTCTAGTTGGATTTGTAATTTGTCGCTAGATTGCGAGGTAAAGTTAATCGCTGATAATGTCAACGGTACAGCGGCGTAACCTGCAACGGGCGTGAAAAATAGCCAAATGGTAATTAACACGTTTGACAGCAAGCTGATTTTGGCAATCATGGGCTTACTCCGTTAAGGTTAAAGTGGTGGGCTGTTCGATAAAACGCCCTGGTTTATTTGGCATAATTTCAATTGTGTCGATTTTATCTTTATCGATAAATATAATTTTGCCGTCATTTTTGCCGAGATGATTACCTACTTTTACACGATAAACAATGCCATCATTTTTAATTAACCCCCACAACACCGACTTCATGTTAACGGTACCGACCATTTTCATACCACTTATTTCAAAGGCTTCGAGTGGCTCTCTGACCCGATTGGTGTCCGGGCGAATGCCATTATCTGGCTCATTTTTTTCGGGCGCGACTTTAATTTTTTCAACCAATTTAAATGGATCGCGTAAATTTTCGGTTGGCTTGAAAATAAAAGGTTCAACGATTTTGAAATCCGGCACGGGTTCAATTGTTACAGCTGGATGATCGATTTTAATACTCGCAATGTAACCGTGTAATTCACTGAAATCATGGCTTTCGCACGCAGTTAAGAAAGTTACCATAAAAATAACCAACGAAAAATGGATGCGTGATAATCGCATCGGACTATTGAACATCATGTTGACTGCTTCCATTGTCACGATAGGTTTTTACCATGACTGCCATTGATACTTTATGCTGTGTGCTAATTTTTGCTTTATCAATAGGCGTAATGGTTAAATCGTGAATAGTAACAATACGCGGCAATGATGCCAATTTACCAATAAATAAACAGAGTTCTTCGTATTTTCCAATTACTTCCAGGTTAATGGGTAATTCAGAATAAAAATCTTGGCTCACAGGAGGCATCGGCTTCAATAATTTGAATTCTAAGCCGCTAGAAGTACCAGCTTGCGAAATATCAATTAACAATCCCGATATTTCCTCTTCCATTGGCATTTGCTTAATAATCTCAAGTAATTTTTGTTTAATGGTCTTAATCTGATTTTGATATTCAGGTAAATTTTTCGACTGATTATACCCCGTGACAAACGCGCTTTTTAATTCAATTTCTTTTTTTTCTGCGACATCTAATGCTGCTAATTGACCGCTGGTATCGTAATAAATCGCGCCACCTGCTATGACCATGCAGCTCAAGGTGATGACCCCGATTTTAACCAGCATCGGCCATTCCCATGCCGAATTAAAATTCCAATCGATTTCCGCTAAATTTATTTTTGCTAATTTCATCGCTCTATTTATCCGTTTTTTTTACGTCGGGTAAATCGCTTTGTTGGGTTCGCAAAGTAAAATCACTCATTTCTTCCTCGCCAATTCCTTTTTCCGTAGCGAGATTATTAGGCGATTTAATTACGTCTAATGCAGGCGTTTGTAACCAAGGCGAATCATCAATTCTACTCATGAATGCCGACACTAAATCATTCGTCTGCGCTTTGCCCTCAAACACCAGATTTCTACCCGTGCGCGTCAATTTCGTTATAAACAAACCATCGGGAACAGTGCGTGGAATTTCATTAAATAAATGTACAATTTCTGGGCGCGATTGCTGCAAATTGTGAATTACGGTAATTTTGTTAATTAAACTTGTTTTTTGTTCTTCAATGTTTTTAATGTCGATAATTTGCTTATCCAACAAGGTAATTTCGTTTTGTAATAGGTTATTACGTTGCGTTTGATAATCTTGTAAATCGGCAATGTAAAAATGAATGCCTATAAAAATACCGGCAACTGCCACAACTGATACGGCCAAAGCATTGATGAAGTTTTGTTGTTTTTGTTTGCGTAATTCTTCGCGCCACGGCAATAAGTTGATTTTAATCATTCATCAAAGCTCCGTAACGCCAACCCGCAAGCCACTAACATCGCGGGGGCATCTTTCCCTAAATTGTTTGGGTTGACCCGCGACGACAGTTCCATATCCACAAATGGATTCGCAATATACGTTGGTACCCCTAACGCTTGAGAGACCAATTGATCAACACCTAAAATTGACGCACACCCCCCTGCAATAATAACGCTATCGATGGGGCGGCTAGCGGTCGAAGCCACAAAAAATTGTATGCCGCGTTGAATCTGTTGAACCATGCTACGTTTAAAAGGTTCAAGAACATATGTTTCGTAATTATCGGGTAAACCGCCGACTTTTTTCGAGATACCCGCTTCTTCGTAAGTTAAACCATAAGTCCGTTGAATATCTTCCGTCAGTTGTTTGCCGCCAAAATTCTGTTCGCGGGTATAAATTGCCCGTCCATTATAAAGAACATGAAGTGTTGTTAAACTTGCGCCGATTTCAATCACAACAATGGTTTTATTCTCTGTCGAATAAGGCAGCTGATTAGCTAACAGCGTAAACGCATTTTCAATGGCAAAGGCTTCAATATCGACAATTTTTGCTTTCAATCCAGCTAATGACAATGCCAGCACGCGATCGTCAACATTTTCTTTTCGAGAGGCAGCTAACAAAACATTCACGCGACTTGAATCCATTTCATTCAGGCATTCTATTTCAAAATCAAAATTAACTTCGTCAATACCGTAAGGAATATATTGCTCCGCTTCGATGATGATTTGCTCCACCATTTCATCGTCCGTTAAATCCGCCGGTAAGGTAATCAATTTGGTAATCACGGAAGAGCCACCCACTGCGACAGCGGCTTGCTTTAAACGTGTCCCCGATCTCTCTACCGCTTTTTTAATAGCCTCACTGATTACCGCAACGTTAGCAAGGTGTCTATCCACTACGGCATCGCGCGGCAATGGCGTAACCATATAACTTTCGACTTTATAATTATTACCGCGTTTACTCAGTTCTAATAATTTCACTACAGTCGTCGTAATATCAATACCGAGGACAGTAGCTTGTTTTTTTCTAAACCTAAAAACATTGGGGTCGAGAGTAAATTTGAGCTTGTTTGTTAACCAATTCATGTTCATGATTTTTTTAAAAGTTAATGAAAAATTATCATTAAACAGACTTGAAACACGCTCAAATGCCATACCATAACACACAGAATGTGACCGCAATTTAAGCTAATTTACCGTGACATTGTTTGTATTTTAAGCCGGAATTGCATGGACAGGGATCATTTCGCGCAATGCTGTCATCCGTTAAACTCGTCGGCTGATTTACGAAAGTAGGTTCTTCCATATCTGCTAACGCCATTAAATGTTCGCTGTCGCGTGACATGGCCGTCACGGGAAATGGTGTTGTTGACACGTTTTCGGCTTCAAGTTCCTTTTCGAATTCAGCGGCTTCCGTTGGAATTTTGAATAATAAACCCACCACTTCAAACTTAATGGTTTCGAGTAAATCGGTAAACATATCGAAGGCTTCACGTTTATATTCTTGTTTGGGGTCTTTTTGCGCATAACCCCGAAAATGAATACCTTGACGCAAATAATCCATCGCCGCTAAATGCTCTTTCCAGTTGTGATCCAACGCGCGTAACATGAATGTTTTTTCAACGTGACGTAATGTGTCTTGACCTAAAATGGCTTCTTTCTCGGCATGATTTGCTTCCAAAATATCGATGATATATTGGCGTAAAGTTTCTTCTTGAAGCCTTTTGTTTTCAGTAAGTAGTTTCTGTACGGCAATTTCAACGCCAAATTCGACCCGCAAATGTTCTTCTAAACCGGCAATGTTCCACTGTTCTGCCATTGTTTTCGCAGGAATATAAAGCGTAATCATATTATTGACCACGTCTTCGCGAATTGCTGTCACAATGTCGGAAATATCATCCGCTGCCATGATGTCGCTACGTTGGGCGTAAATCACTTTACGTTGATCATTTGCCACGTCGTCATACGCCAAAATTTCTTTACGAATGTTAAAGTTGTGCGCTTCCACTTTGCGTTGTGCATTTTCAATCGAGCGTGTTACCCAAGGATGTTCAATTGCTTCGCCGTCGCCCATGCCTAATTTTTGCATCATACTTGCGACACGATCTGATGCGAAAATTCGCATTAAATCATCTTCTAATGATAAGAAAAATCGGCTTGAACCCGGGTCGCCTTGTCGTCCAGAACGTCCACGCAACTGATTGTCAATACGTCGAGATTCGTGGCGTTCAGAACCAATAACGTGTAATCCGCCACTGGCAACCACGGCATTATGACGGTCTAACCACGCGCCGCGTATTTTATCTTTTGCCGCTTGGGGAGCGTCTTCGCCGAGTGCCACTAATTCAGCTTCTAAATTACCACCCAACACAATATCTGTGCCGCGACCCGCCATATTTGTGGCGATTGTGACGGCAAAAGGTTGCCCCGCTTGTTCAATAATATGCGCTTCACGTTCATGCTGTTTGGCGTTTAAAACTTCGTGCTTAATACCTTGTGAGAATAATAAATTCGACACCAATTCGGAATTTTCAATCGAGGTTGTTCCCACTAACACGGGCTGTCCACGACTAACACAATCTTTAATATCACCCGCTACAGCGTTATATTTTTCAGCCGAAGTTAAAAAAACTACGTCACCCAAATCGCGGCGAATCATGTTGCGATGCGTTGGAATCACAACGACTTCTAAACCATAAATTTTATTTAATTCAAACGATTCCGTGTCTGCCGTGCCAGTCATGCCGCATAATTTTTCGTATAATCGAAAATAATTTTGAAAAGTAATCGCCGCGAGGGTTTGATTTTCGTTTTGAATTGGCACGCCTTCTTTGGCTTCAATCGCTTGATGCAAGCCTTCAGACCAACGACGACCCGCCATCGTTCGACCAGTGAATTCGTCCACAATAATGACTTGTTCGTCTTTTACGATGTATTCAACATCGCGTCTAAACAACGTGTGAGCGCGTAACGCAGCACTGATGTAGTGCATTAAACGTAAATTCGCCGAATCGTATAAACTCGCGCCTTCCGTGAAAAGTCCATGTTCGATCATCAGGCGTTCGATGTTTTCGTGACCACTTTCGGTTAAGTGAATTTGTTTCGTTTTTTCATCGACAGAATAATCGCCCGCTTCATGTTCTTTCGCTTGTTTCGTTAACAATGGCACGATGGCGTTGACTTTGAGATAAATATCGCTGGTGTCGTCCGTCGGTCCCGAAATAATTAACGGCGTACGCGCTTCGTCAATTAAAATCGAATCGACTTCATCAACCACTGCAAAATACAAATCACGTTGTACTTTTTGGTCGAGCGTAAACGCCATGTTGTCGCGCAAATAATCGAAGCCAAATTCGTTATTTGTCCCATAAGTAATGTCGCAAGCGTAGGCTACACGACGTTCAGGCGGTTCCATTTGTGACAAAATTACGCCCGTACTCAACCCTAAAAAATCGTAGAGTTTTTTCATCGTTTCGGAATCACGTTGAGCCAAATAATCGTTGACCGTCACAACGTGAACACCGCGTGCAGGCAGGGCGTTCAAGTATGAAGCCAGCGTCGCCATTAACGTTTTGCCTTCGCCCGTTTTCATTTCAGCGATTTTACCGCTGTGCAAAATCATGCCGCCGATGAGCTGCACATCAAAATGCCGCATTCCGAAAACGCGCGTTGAGGCTTCGCGTACCGTGGCAAAGGCTTCGGGTAAAAGCTGATTTAATTTTTCCCCTTGCGCTAAACGCTCACGAAATTCTTGCGTTTTTGCCTGCAACGCCACGTCAGAAAGTTTTTCGTATTCTAAAGACAGTGCATTGATCTTTTTAACCAAGACAATTTTTTTCTTAATCAGCCTGTCATTGCGGCTACCTACAACTAATTTGACCAGTTTGCCCAGCATACTTTTTCCAATGTGAATTTAGTGAAAATTTAGTAAAAACGTGGAATTATATACTGTCTACGGTATTAGTTACAGCGTAAATCAAATCTATAAACCCGAACGTCGATACTCATTCCAAAGCGTATTTTTCGCAATGTGAATGTGGTAAAAAATAAAATAACGAATACTTATGTCATGGATTACGGCGCGTTAGCAATTAAAATGGCGCGTTTGGGAGCGGGTAAATTTTCACAGGTTAATGCGGAATTTTCAGGATTTAAAAAATTTTTCAACGAATGAAAACGCATCCAGTCGGTCGTGCGTTGTTCGTCCGTCGAAGTCACCATCACATCGAGCACGCGCACATTTTTAAATCCACAGCGAATCAACCAACTCACCAACGTCGCACAACTTGGCAAAAACCAAACGTTCCGCATTTGCGCGTAACGATCTTCAGGCAATAATGCTTCACCCAATTCGCCGTCAATCACTAACGTTTCCAAAACCAACTCGCCGCCACTTTTCAAGCAGTCGCGCAATTCAAACAAATGATCCAACGGCGAACGGCGATGATATAAAACACCCATCGAAAACACGGTATCAAAACAGTGCAAATTCGGCGGCAATGCTTCAATTCCCAGCGGCAAAACATCAATCGGCGCGTCACCGTAAAATTGTTTGATAATTTGAAATTGCATCACGTTCAACAACATCGGATCAATGCCAATCACCCGTTTGGCACCCGCCCCCAACATTCGCCAACAATGGTAGCCGTTGCCACAACCGACATCTAAAACCAATCGATTTGTCAGAGGCGCAATGTAATTCTCCAGCCGTTGCCATTTCCAATCCGAACGCCATTCGGTGTCAATGTGAATCCCAAATAAATCGTAAGGGCCTTTGCGCCACGGACTAAATGCCTGTAATTGCGTTCTCAATTCCTGTTGCACGTCTGACGAAATTTCCACCTCGCTGCCCAATTTCACCGCATCAGTCGAAATTGAGCGAACCAGCGGCATAATTTTTGGCAACTGTTCTAATTGCGTTTGCCAGCGAGATAAATCGCCGTGTTTTGTGGTATCGAAAGCCTCGGCGATTTGTGGCGGCAATTGCTCTGCCCAATCTTCAGCGTGGGCTTCTTTTAAAGCGTGGTACAAAGCAGAATAGGGCATTATTTAAGCGCGATAAAGGAGGCAAAATTAAAATATTGAAACCACAATTCCGTGCTGCCAAACCCAACGGATTGCAGCCGTTGTTGATGTTGCGCGAAGGTTTCGGGAATTAAAACATTTTCTAACGCAGTGCGTTTTTGGCTGATTTCTAACGCACTGTAACCTTGGGCTTTTTTAAAAGCGTGATGTAAATCAATTTGCAAGGCTTGTTGCCGTGTATCTTCAAACGCGAGTTTTTCGGAAATAATCAACGCGCCATTTGGTAACAAACCTGCGTAAATTTTCGCCAGTAAATTTTCACGGTCTTCAACAGCTAAAAATTGCAGCGTGAAATTTAACACGACGATGGACGCATTTTCAATTTTCACGTCTCGAATATCGGCGCATTGCAATTCGATAATGGTCGAATGGCGCGGCGTTTCTTGTTCGAGCAAATTTTCTAAACGCGCCAACATCGCTGATGAATTATCGACGGCGATAATTTTACAATTTTCAACGGTGATATTTTGGCGCATTGCAAAAGAGGCGGCACCGAGCGAACAACCTAAGTCATAACAAACGCTGTGCGGTCGTGCAAAACGTCCCGCCAACAAACCAATCGCCGCGATTATTGTTTGATAACCTGGGACGGAACGTTGAATCATATCGGGGAAAACTTGCGCGACGTTTTCGTCAAAGGCAAAGCCATTAACTTCCCCAAGCGGTTGACTGTAAAGCGAATCTTTAATTGATGTCATTGAAAAGTAGGCTGTGGCGCAAAAATAAAAATTAAACCTGCGCCGTTGTGAATCGAAGAATTAAGAATTTTTTAACGCTTCAGCGTTGCGTTTTGCCAAACCGTCAATCACGGCATCGAGCGAGCCTTTGGTTTGAACTTCGTCGCTAAACGTGGTGCGGTAATTGGTCACTAAACTGACACCTTCAATCATAATGTCGTAGGCTTTCCATTCACCATTTGCCAAATACATTCTGTAATTAACGGCAATGGGTTGAATTCCTGGTTGCAATACTTCCGTTTTGACAACCACTTTGGTTGCGCCATCTTCCAGTTCGCTGGGTAAAAATCGAACCGACCATTCTTTGAATTCGCTAAAAGCGCGTGAATAAGTGCGAACTAGCAACGTTTGAAATTCTTTTTTGAAGCGTTTTTGTTCGTCTGGTGTGGCGGTTTTCCAGGCTTTGCCTAATACTAATGCCGCGATTTTGTCGAAATCAACGTGTGGGTTAATCGCTTGATCGACAAATTGGGTAACTTTATTGAAATCTTTCAGAAAATTTTGGTCTTGCATCCGCTGTTGCAATTTATCCGATGCTTCAGAAATGGCTTGTTGCGGCGGTGATAATTCAGCGGAAATAGCGCGTGTGAACGGCATTAAACCAAGGCATACAACAAACAAAATAAATAAGGTATAGTGTTTAATTCTCACAAAAAATTCCAAAAATAAATATGAATAATGCGACACATAATAACATTAAATTTCCCGCAATACGCATGAGAAGGATGCGGCGTAATGATTTTTCGCGCCGTCTAATGCGTGAAAATAATTTGACTGTTGACGACTTAATTTACCCCATTTTTATTATTGAAGGCACGCATAAGCGTGAAAGTATTTCTTCGATGCCAGGCGTTGAAAGATTATCTTTGGATTTGTTAATTGAAGAGGCGCGTGAACTTTATATTTTAGGCATCCCAGCAATTGCGTTATTTCCCGTTGTGTCAGCAGAAAAAAAATCCACTGATGCTGCCGAAGCCTATCATCCAGACGGTTTGGTTCAACGAGCTGTTCGTGCGTTGAAACAAGCGGTGCCAGAATTGGGTATTATCACCGATGTGGCGTTGGATCCATTTACGTCGCACGGTCAAGACGGTTTGATTAACGCCGATAGTTATGTTTTAAACGACGAAACGATTGCTGTGTTGGTAAAACAAGCGTTGTCACACGCGAAAGCAGGGGCGGATATTGTTGCGCCGTCCGATATGATGGATGGGCGAATTGGTGCTATTCGTCACGCGCTAGAAGCAGAAAATTATCCACACACGCGAATTTTGGCGTATTCAGCAAAATATGCGTCCAGTTTTTATGGTCCGTTTCGCGACGCGGTAGGTTCAGCGGGTAATTTAGGCAAAGGGAATAAATTCAGTTATCAAATGGACTGTGCAAATTCAGACGAAGCGTTGCGCGAAGTGCGCCTAGATTTAGAAGAAGGCGCGGACATGATTATGGTCAAGCCTGGAATGCCCTATTTAGATATTATCCACCGCGTCAAAACAGAATTTGGCGTACCGACATTTGCGTATCAAGTGAGTGGTGAATATGCGATGCTCAAAGCGGCTTCACAAAATGGTTGGTTAGATGAAAAAGCGGTGGTTTTAGAATCATTATTAGCATTTAAACGCGCCGGTAGTGATGCCATTTTGACCTATTATGCAAAAGCAGTGGCACAATGGTTGCGGGATTAAGCCTGTTTCAAACTAGCATAGATAAGTTTCATAGGTTAGAATTGACAGGATTATTTGTGATAATTATTGCGTAAAAGGAGCAAAGCAAATATGTAATATCGCTTTGAATTACCAATGGATATACGATAAAGTTTTTAAACTACTAGAGGAGTTTGCTCCGTGAAAAAAACAAAGCAACTGTTCGCTGGTGCGACATTAGCTACCTTCGGGTTGCAAAGCGCATACGCGGATTACGCACTTAACTTAATGCAAGGGGTCACGAAAGTCAGTAATGATATTTATGACCTGCACATGCTCATTTTATGGGTGTGTGTGTTTATTGGGATTGCCGTTTTCGGTACGATGTTTTACTCGATGTACCATCATCGTAAATCCAGAGGACACCAAGCCGCGAATTTCCATGAAAACACCACTGTCGAAATCATTTGGACAATTATTCCAACCATCATTTTAGTTGCAATGGCTATTCCAGCGACCAAAACGATGATTGAATTGGATAACGTTCAAAATTCCGATATGTCGATTAAAGTGACCGGTAAGCAATGGTATTGGGATTATGAATATCTTGGCACTGGCGTTCACTTTGAAAGTCATTTAGATGCTGCCAGTGAAAAAGCGCATCGTGATGGTTCAGATCCACATAGCGTTCCACACTATTTGTTAAGCGTGGATAGACCATTGGTCGTTCCTGTTGGCAAAAAAATTCGTTTCGTTTTCACATCAGCTGACGTAATCCATTCTTGGTGGGTGCCTGATTTAGGTTGGAAAAAAGATGCAAACCCAGGTTTCATCAACGAAGCGTGGACATCGGTTGATAAACCTGGCACTTATCGTGGTCAATGTACCGAATTATGCGGACGCGATCATGGCTTTATGCCTATCGTCGTTATCGCAATGGAACAAGGCGATTATGATAATTGGGTAAAAACCACTTTAGCGAAACAAGAAGAAAAACCTGATTTAAGCGATTTATCGCGTGAACAGTTAATGGCAAATGGTGCGGCAGTTTATTTGAAAAACTGTGTATCTTGTCATCAAATTGACGGCGCAGGTGCTCCAGGCGATTATCCTGCCTTGCGTGGCAGTGCAAAAGTGAACGCAGGCGTTGATCCATTGATTGGTTTCTTGCAAGCTGGCACAAGCAAAATGCCTTCATTTGCTAAGTTGAAAGACAACGAATTAGCGGCAGTCATTACTTACATTAGAAATGCGCCTGAACTCGGCAATAAAGTTGGCGACGAAATTCAACCCAAGGCTATCACACCCGTTTATGACGACGAGTGATAAATAACGGTTTCTCGTCTTTATTCTTTTTTAACTTTTTAATGAGGTAAAAATATGTCTGCTGTAACAGCTGAACATGAACACGATGATCATCACGATGATCACGCGCATGGCCCAGAAAAGGGCTGGTTGCGTTGGATAGTTACCACCAACCATAAAGATATTGGTACGTTGTATTTGTTGTTTGCGTTGGCGATGTTTTTTGTCGGCGGCACGATGGCAATGATTATTCGTGCTGAATTGTTTGAACCTGGAATGCAATTTGTCGATCCCAAGTTCTTTAACTCGATGACCACGATGCACGCATTGGTAATGGTTTTCGGCGCGGTTATGCCAGCGTTTGTTGGGCTGGCAAACTGGATGATTCCGATGATGATTGGTGCGCCTGATATGGCGTTACCACGCATGAACAACATGAGTTTTTGGTTGTTGGTTTCAGGCGTTTTGTTGTTGGCTTCCACATTATTTATGGAAGGCGGCGCACCTGCTGGTGGCTGGACTTTGTATCCACCGTTAGTTTTACAAACAGGCAAAGCCTTACCGTTTGCTATTTTCTCAGTGCATTTGTTAGGTATTTCTTCAATTTTGGGCGCGATTAACATCGTTGCAACGATTTTGAATATGCGTGCGCCTGCGATGCCGTTGATGAAAATGCCAATGTTTGTTTGGACTTGGTTGATTACGGGCTTTTTGTTAATCGCGATTATGCCTGTATTTGCTGGCGCGGTAACAATGTTATTGACCGACAAATTCTTCCACACCAGCTTCTTTGATGCAGCGGGTGGCGGCGATCCAGTGCTTTATCAACACATTTTCTGGTTCTTCGGACATCCAGAAGTTTATGTCATGATTTTGCCAACGTTCGGTGTAGCTTCAACAATTATTCCTGTTTTTGCGCGTAAACCTTTATTTGGTTACAGCTCAATGGTTTATGCCACAGCGTCAATCGCGTTTTTATCATTTATCGTTTGGGCGCATCACATGTTCACCGTCGGTATGCCAATTTCAGGTGAGCTGTATTTCATGTATGCGACGATGTTAATTGCGATTCCAACAGGTGTGAAAGTCTTTAACTGGACAGCGACGATGTGGAAAGGCGCAATGACATTTGAAACTCCAATGTTGTTTTCAATTGCCTTTGTTGTGTTGTTCACATTAGGCGGTTTCACGGGTTTGATGATGTCTATTGCACCAGTTGATTTCCAATATCACGATACTTATTTCATTGTGGCACATTTCCATTACACACTTGTTCCAGCATCAGTTTTCATTTTGATGGCGGCGGGTTATTTTTGGTTGCCTAAATGGACGGGTCACATGTACAACGAAAAAATCGGACAATTGCATTTTTGGTTGTCTACGATTTCGGTGAACATTTTGTTTTTCCCACAACACTTTTTGGGATTAGCAGGTATGCCACGTCGTATTCCTGATTACGCGATTCAATTTGCGGATTGGAACATGATTTCAAGTATTGGTGGTTTCATATTCGGCGCGAGCCAATTGTTATTCCTTTGGATTGTGATTGACACAATTAAAGGCGGCACAGGCGAAAAAGTGACTGACGAAGTGTGGGAAGATGCTCATAAACACGGTTTAGAATGGACTTTGCCATCGCCCGTGCCTTATCACACCTTTTCTACGCCACCCACTGTGATTCCTTGCGATCACAATTAAGGTCAAAATGTAGAGGCGTGATTTTCACGTCTCTATTTTGAATCGAGTCGATTATGACGATTAAACAAAAAAATATTCTAACGGCAGTGGTGTTACTCGCCATTGCTACTACGATTTACGTTATGGCAGTCATTCAAGCGATTTCACGATGAACGATGATGTTTCTGTAAAAAATAAAAAGTTGGGGCAAAAATTAGCGATTGCTGCCATTGCCATGTTTGGTTTTGGTTATGCGTTAGTGCCGTTGTATGACGTGTTGTGTGAATGGAAATGGATTGAGCGCGATCGTCCTGACGCGATTAAAGCGATTCCCGAAACGGCTTATACCGTCGATGTGAATCGTAATGTTAACGTGGAATTTATGACTTCGTTAAACGAAAACACACCGATGGTTTTTAGTTCGGAGATGCCGCAATTGCAAGTTCATCCAGGTGAATATCACACGGTTAATTTTTATGCTGAGAATAAGACGAATAAAACGATGATTGCGCGAGCAATTCCGAGTTTTTCGCCCGCTTTGACTAGCACTTATTTTGAGAAGGTCGAATGTTTTTGTTTTTCAGAACAGACATTTGCCCCGCATGAAAAGAAAACCATGCCGATGCGTTTTGTGGTGAATCCTGCGTTACCGACCGATTACAAAACGATTACGTTGTCTTATACTTTTTTCGATAACACTGAAACAGCCGTAAAAAAATAACAAGGGGAAGTTTATGTCTACAAGTAATACAACTTATTACATTCCACACAGAGCGACGTGGCCCGTGCTGGCGACAGCGGGTTTGCTCACGACGTTAGTGGGATTTGCAAATTATCTTAACGGCGCATCGATTGGCTCAACACTGATGATTGCTGGTCTGGCGATTTTGGTGGTGATGTTGGCAGGTTGGTTCACACTGCAAGCCACTGAAAGCGAAACAGGAATGTACAATCACGGTGTCGGCGTGTCTTATCGCATGGGCATGATGTGGTTTATTTTTTCTGAAATCATGTTCTTTGCGGTGTTTTTCGGTACGTTGTGGTACACCCGCAATTTATCAGTGCCTTGGTTAGGTGGCGAGGGCGCGAAAATGGCAACAAAAGAAATTTTGTGGCCCGCATTTAACGCGACTTGGCCAACAAATGGACCTGGAAATGTCGGTGGACATTTTGAACCAATGGGCGCGTTTGGCTTGCCTTTGTTAAACACATTATTGCTTTTAACCAGTGGCGTAACGTGTACTTGGGCGCACCACGGTTTGATTGCTAAAAATCGTAAACAATTGATTCAAGGTTTAGCGGCAACAGTCGGTTTAGGCTTTTTGTTCGTGTTTTGCCAAGCGATTGAATACCACGAAGCATACACCGAAATGGGCTTAACGTTAGGTTCAGGTATTTACGGTTCGACCTTTTTCATGTTGACCGGTTTTCATGGTTTCCACGTTTGCGTGGGTGCCATTATTTTGAGCGTGGTTTTATTCCGTAGCGCGAAAGGTCACTTCACCCCTGAAAATCACTTCGCATTTGAAGCAGCTGCTTGGTATTGGCATTTTGTGGACGTGGTTTGGTTAGGTTTGTTTATTTTCGTTTATTTAATGTAAATCGAAAATTTTTTGTAAAAAAGCGTGGTCACAATCGACCACGCTTTTTTTTTGTCAGCGAAGTTAATTCGTTTTAAGTTCGGAGGAAGGCGCGTGAATTCGCGCACCCAAACCGGTCGGTTCGATTACTCCCGTCGCGACTAAAATCACCATAAAAATAAATAACGCGACGGATAAACCAATTCGGAACGTCAACGCTTTGAGCATTTTTTGTGAATCTGCGGTGTCTTTGTGTTTTACTAAGCGAAATAACGCCGAGCCTAAACTGGCGATAATCGCTAAAAATGCAATAATAACAATCGTTTTAATAAACATAAATTTTATCTCGTGAAAAAAGAAAAACCTATTTTCGATGATTTTACGGCGGCAATACAACTTTAAAGGCAACAAAATGAATATAAAATTGAGGTGGGTGTTTGCGTATTTGGGATTTTTTACGTTATTTTTGGGCTTGGGGATTTGGCAAGTTCAACGTGCGGACGATAAACAACAATTTTTAAATCTCGAAGCCAATCGAATCAGCGAATCGGTGCAATTAACAAATGAAACGCCCGATAATTCCGCCCAATTGCGTTATAAAAAAGCGAGCGTCACGGGGCATTACGACACGACGAAACAGTTTTTACTCGACAATCAAATTGAAGCGGGGAAAGCCGGTTATTTTGTGTTCACGCCGTTTAAATTACAAAATAGTCCCAAAGTGATTTTGGTTAATCGCGGCTGGATTCCACTAATTGAACCGCGTGCGACGTTGCCAAATGTCGATTTTCAAGCCACAGGCGAAACGACATTAACGGGACGGATTAACACATTTCCGAGCGTGGGTTTGACATTATCTGGCGCAAATCAACCGTCAAAAACCAATCCAGCCGTGGTTAGTGTGATGGACGCGCATGTTTTAGCGACGAATACGGGTTATGAATTGTTCAATTTTCAACTAGAATTAGACGCAAATTCGCCCAATGGTTTTAAACGCGAATGGTCGGCAGCGAAAATTATGCAACCCGAACAACATTTGGGCTACGCGCTACAATGGTTTGGTTTGGCGTTTGTGCTGACAATAATCTTTATTAAATATGGCTTGAAAAAAAATGACTCCCCAACAACGTAAAAATAGACAACTCATTATCGGAATTTTCGCGATGTCGATTATTCCGTTCAGCATCGCGTGGTTTTTGGCAAAAAATCCCGAATTACTGACACCGTCCGCGACCAATCACGGGCAGTTAATCGCGCCCATTATCACCACGGAACGCACGGATTTTCAAGGTTTTGACACATTTTCGCAGGACAATTTAAAAGAATTAGACGCGCATTGGTTAATCGTCAACGTGATTCCGAAAGGCGATTGTGGTGAAATTTGTTTAGACGCAATTTACAAAAGTCGGCAATTGCGTTTGATGTTAAACAAAGAATTAGTGCGAACGCGCCGCGCAGTTTTGGTGCTGGATTCAACCGTTTCGCAAGACTCCGCCGCGAATTGGTGGAAAGAAGACGGCGATTTATTGCGTTTAAAACCGAATGCGGCTGTCATCGAAAAACTCAACCTGCTTTATAATAGACAAATTCCCGAAGGTGTATTATTACTCGTCGATCCGCTCGGCAATTTTATGATGCAATACGCGCCAAATTTTAATCCGTACGACGCGAAAAGTGATTTGATGCACCTTTTAAAAATTTCACAAATTGGTTAGTAGAAAATGTTTAGAAAAATAACAGGATTTAGCATCGTATTATCGTTATTGATGCTGATTGGCGGCGAATGGATGCGCTTATCGCCGATTGATTTTGGTCAATTTACCGCGCTGTATAATTCACTGCCTAAAACCATGCCGATTGTGGTCACGGGACAATTGTTGCTAATCAATGGCTTTTTTTGGTTGTTGTTCGCGCTGTATTTGCGTTTGAATCCGAAAGTGATTTTATCGCCCGAACCGCAAAGCCGTTTGTTTGTGCAAGTTGCGTTGCTGATTTTGTTTATTCAAGTGCTTTTGGGCGATTGGACGACGGCAAATCATGCAGCGGTGGCGTGCCGAGGTTTCCCGCAATGTAACGGAACGTGGTTGCCGGCGTTGAATTATGAAAATGCGCTGAATTTATTTTACGGTTTGCAAAATAATTACAGCGGCGTTGTGGCTTACGACGCGCAAATTACCTTGGCGTGGTTGCATCGTGCGGGCGCGTTATTGTGTTTCGTGATTTTGAGCGGCATCACGTTTCAAGCGACTTCTGCACCGTCGAAAACCTTACGCAAAGCGGGTTTGTGGTTGAGCGGGCTGTTATTTTTGCAAATCAGTTTGAGTATCCTCACGATTCGATTGGATTTGCCGTGGTGGATGTCGGTGATTCACGCGACGTTGGCGACGTTGTTAATGTTGCCGCTGATTGCGATTCATTTTTACAGCAAATATGACTTTCCACTTTTACCCGAAAGTGAAGCCGAAAAAACGCAATTTCCCGTCGGCGAAACAGCGGCTGATTCGTTGTACGGACGTTTAAAATCGCAATTACAACGCACACGAAACGGGCTAGGCGGCGTATTTTCAACGTTATCATTATCGAAAACGATTGACGATGATTTGCTCGCAGAAATCGAAGCGAATTTGTTAATGGCGGACGTTGGCGTTGAAGCGACAAGCGCGATTATTGCGAAATTAAATGAGCGCGTCACCCGTTCAGAATTGAAAGACAGCGCGGCATTGGAAGCGATTTTAAAAGAAGAATTACTTGAAATTTTGCGTCCGTGCAGCCTCAATTTAACCATTCCCAAACAAGACAAACCGTTTGTCATTTTAGTGGTTGGCGTAAATGGCGCAGGCAAAACCACCACGATTGGCAAATTGGCGAACCGTTTAAAAATGCAAGGTCACAGCGTGATGTTGGCGGCGGGTGATACGTTCAGAGCGGCGGCGGTGGAGCAATTACAAGCGTGGGGCGACCGCAATCAGATTCACGTTGTCGCGCAACACACGGGCGCAGATTCGGCTTCGGTCATTTATGACGCAATTCAATCGGCGCAAGCGAAGGGCATTGACGTTTTGATTGCAGATACGGCGGGGCGTTTGCAAACGAAGTCGAATTTGATGGACGAATTGAAAAAAGTAAAACGTATCATGTCGAAACTTGACGACACTGCGCCGCATGAGGTGCTATTAGTTTTGGATGCGGGAACGGGGCAAAATGCGATTTCGCAAACAAGATTGTTCAACGAAGCCGTGACGTTGACGGGTTTGACGTTGACGAAATTGGACGGCACAGCAAAAGGTGGCGTGATTTTCGCGCTGGCAAAACAATTTGGTATTCCGATTCGTTACATTGGCATTGGCGAAAGCATTGAAGATTTACAAGATTTTGATGCCGAAAATTTTGTTAATGCTTTGTTTATTAAAGATTAAACGACCATGTTAAAGTTCGATGCGGTAAGTATGCGTTATCCTGAAGTTGGCGACGTGTTGCGGAATGTGAGTTTTCATTTAGAAAAAGGCGAAATTGCGTTTTTGACGGGGCATTCTGGCGCGGGGAAAAGTACGTTATTCAAGCTGATTGCAATGATGGAAAGCACGAAACGTGGAAAAATTACCTTTAGTGATTACAATTTAGGCAATGTGAAACCGAACCAAATTCCGTTTATTCGTCGCAAAATGGGGCTGATTTTTCAGGATTATAAATTGCTCAACGACCGCACCGTTTTTGATAACGTAGCGTTGCCGCTGATTATTATGGGCTACAGTTATAACGAGATTTCGCGCCGTGTTCGAGCGGCGTTGGATAAAGTCGGGTTGCTCGGTAAAGAAAAAAAATATCCGCTCACCTTGTCGGGTGGCGAGCAACAGCGCGTCGGTATTGCGCGAGCGGTGGTGAATAAACCGTTGATGATTTTAGCGGATGAACCAACGGGGAATTTGGATCCCGAATTGTCCGCTGAAATTATGTATCTATTTGAACAGTTTAAACAAATTGGGGTCACGGTTTTAATCGCTTCGCACGACATTTCGCTTATTTCACAGTTGAATCATCGTCTATTAACATTGGAACACGGGAATTTAATTACGGGCGGTGAAAATTATGAATCACGAATCTAAGTACACGCCAAAATACAAAAATAATAATCGCATCATTGAAGCGAAAAAAAATACCAAACAAACGTCGCTGGTCGGCGGTGATTTTTCGGATCGATTACGCGCGTATCGAGATTTACACGCGCACGCTTTATTTTCAAGTTTGGGACGACTGATTGCTTCACGGTTGAATGCAGCGTTGACGATTATTGTGTTGGCGATTTCGATTTCGTTGGCGTGCGGATTTTATTTGTTGATTCAAAACGTTCAACAATTAACGTCGGATTTAGAATCCAGCAATCAAATTTCCTTATTTTTGCGTGATGATGTGTCGCTGGCGAGTGCGAATCGCTTGGCGAATGGCATTAAATTAGATCCCAGTGTGCAAGCCGTCAAAGTGATTACCAAAGAACAAGCGTTAAAAGAATTTGAAGATTTCAGCGGTTTTGGTGAAGCAGTGCGGGCGTTAGAAAAAAATCCGTTGCCGATTGTGTTGCAAGTAATTCCAAAAAATTCGCTCGAAGATGGGCAAAATATCGAAACGCTGGTCGAAAATTTCAAACAGGCGGCGGAAGTCGATTTCGCACAATTGGATATGCAATGGGTGAAACGGTTGCAGCTGATTATTGAAGTGGGGCAGCGTTCGGTGGCGTTGATGGGTATTTTGTTGAGCTTTGCGGTGTTGTTTATTACCGGCAATACGATTCGCTTAGAGTTGCACAATCGCCGCGATGAAATTGTGATTGCCAAATTAGTGGGCGCGACGAATAGCTTTGTGCAACGTCCATTTTTATACAGCGGTTTTTGGATTGGTTTCTTTTCGGGAATTAGCGCGTGGTTTATCGTCACGATTATGATGCTGATTTTAAAACAACCGATTGAAAAATTAGCTCTACTTTATAACAGCGGTTTTCACTTATTATTTCTAGGTTTTCTCGAATCAATCGGCTTAATTATTGTGTCTTCGTTACTGGGAATTGTTGGTTCTTGGGTCGTGGTGCGATTGCAATTGCAACAACTCAAAGTCTAATTTATTTTTCAGCCGCCAACGTTTCTACGCGAAATTTTCCTGCGCCATTTTGCCCTAAAATTTGCGCTAACCACGGCAAAATGGTTTGCATCGTTGCCGCTAAATTCCACGGCGGGTTAATCACAATCACGCCGTTTGCCGTCATACCGCGCACAGAATCATCAGCAGAAATGCCTAATTCAAACAGCTGTACATTCGGAATACCACTTTTTTTCAGCGCGTTTTCTAACGCTTGATTTCGTTCGCGTTCAATCACGGGATACCACAAAACATACGTTCCCGTCGCAAAACGTTTGTGCATTTGCACCAGCGATTTAACAACTTGATCGTAATCCGTTTTCATTTCATACGATGGATCGATGAAAACCAACCCGCGTCGTTCAAGCGGTGGCAGCAAATTAAGACTATTTTTCAACCCGTCGGCGTGTTCGATACAAATGCGTTTATCGTGTTTCATGGTCGTGGTTAACAACCCAATTTCCGTCGAATGCAATTCAAACAAATGCAGTTTATCTTTCGCACGAAGCAATTGTTTAATCAACAGCGGCGAACCCGCGTAGCGCGTGAGTTGCTTGGTCGAATTAAAGCGTTTCTGCATCGTAACGTAATTCGCCACGCTCGGCGGTAAATCGTCACGCTGCCATAATTGACCAATGCCGCCGTCAAACTCGCGTGTTTTCAACGCAAAATCACTGTCAAGTGCGTATTTCCCTGCGCCCGCGTGCGTGTCAATCACGCAAAACGGTTTTTCTTTTTGCGCTAAATACTCCAGCACTTCCAACAACACGATGTGTTTTAACACGTCGGCAAAATTTCCAGCATGAAAAGCGTGACGATAACTTAGCATCCGTTATTCGCCAATCGTCAAAAGCCAACCACCTTCACCGTTACACTTTTCGGCTTTGGTCGTTGCTTTGATGTTGATGCGAGCCACGGTATTCGTCAGCCCAGCGGGTAATTTTCCGACTACGCGAAAAAGATCGCCTCGCGCTTCGGTGGTAATCGCAACGGGTTGAGATTTTATATTGACTTCGATTTGTTCCGGTTTTTGCACGTTAAAAGCGTAAAACGAAAATTCAGATTCGGGTGAAACGGTGGCTAAATTTTCAGGTACAAATTTTTCAAAGCGTGCTTTTTCACACGATGCACTCGCGCCCCCGCCGCCACTCGCGCCCCCGCCGTGCATACTGTGATCAATCGCGTAGCTGTTTGCAGCGAATAATAAAGCGACTAAACCTAACGCTATTTTTTGCATGAATAATTCCTTATTGTTTTTATTTTAAATTGCGTCGTTCGACGCAGCATAAGTATAAATTTAAACGAGCGTGGGCGCGAGGCGATTTTCAAGAATTTGTAACCGTTCAGGCGTACCAATATCCAACCAAAAACCATCAAAAAATTGACCTTTTACGCGATTTTCTGACATGGCGGCGCGTAATAATGGCGCAAGTTGGGTGCTATTTTGCGGCGCATTTTTGAAAAATTCGGGCGAATAAATCCCGATGCCACTGAAAGTAAGCATTCCCCCCTTTGAAGGGGGGCAGGGGGGATGTGCTTTAATTCGACCGTTTGAATGAATGTGGAAATCACCCGATAAATGATGCTCAGGATTCGCCACCAAAACCAAATGTGCCAAATCGACGGGCTGTTTTTGCAATGTTTCAAACGGAAAATCCGTGGCAATATCACCATTCACCACTAAAAATGGTTTGTCGCCGAGCAAAGGCAGCGCGTGAATAATTCCGCCCGCTGTTTCTAAACCATTTTCACCTTCAGGCGAATAAACAATCGTCGCGCCAAATTGTGAACCATCGCCCAACGCCGCTTCGATTTGTTCACCCAAATACGCATGATTGATGACTATTTCGGTAAAATTCGCCGCCACTAATTGTTCAATCGTGCGTTCAATTAACGATTTCCCTGCCGCTAAAAGCAACGGTTTTGGTGTATTATTCGTCAAAGGACGCATTCGCTCACCGCGTCCTGCCGCTAAAATCATCGTTCGCATAACTTAACCAAGTTTGAAATAATCGACTGCTTTGGCAAGATCTGCCGCCTGACTTTTCAAACTATCTGACGTGGCTGCCGATTGTTCAACCAATATCGCATTTTGCTGGGTTGTTTCTTCCAAATCTGAAATGGCTTGATTTGCCTGTCTAATACCTAGACTTTGTTCGGTAGATGCCGCGCTGATTTGAACAATCATTTCTGTGACGGTGCGAATTGAACCGACAATATCTTCCATCGTATGACCCGCATCAACGACTAATTTGCTACCGTCTTCGATTTTTTCCACCGAATCGTTAATTAAGATTTTAATTTCGCCTGCTGCCGCTGCCGCTCGTTGCGCTAAACTCCGCACTTCTGTTGCCACTACCGCAAAACCCCGCCCTTGTTCACCCGCCCGAGCAGCTTCAACTGCCGCGTTCAAGGCTAAGATGTTGGTTTGGAACGAAATTCCGTCAATGACAGAAATAATATCCACCACTTTTCGTGATGATTCTCGAATTTCTTCCATCGTTGTGACGGTACGACGAATTACGTCTACACCGCGCGTGGCGTTGTTTGACGCACCAATCACAAAATCATTTATATGACTTGCATTTTCGGTGTTTGAATTAACCGTAGAATCCAATTCGTGCATACTTGCCGCCGTTTCTTCAATGGCGGAGGCTTGAGAATTTGTTCGCGTCGCTAATTGACTACTGCTCAACGAAATTGCTACTGAACCATCTTTCACGATGCGCGTAGTACCTTTAATCGCTTCAATAATTTCAGTTAATTTATAAAGCGTATTGTTGGCATTGTTTTTAATGTTTTCAAATTCGCCCGTGTATTCATTTGTAATTGTTTGCGATAAATCCCCGCGTGAAAGCGCGTCAAAAGTATTCGCTATATCGCTATAACTTTTTTCACAGGTTTCGAGTAATACATTCAAACCTTCAACCAACTGCTTAAAGAACATATTTGATGTTTCGGCTTTGATGCGCCTTTGGAAATCGCCCTTGATTGCAGCCGAAACGATATTAGAAATTTGTTCTTCTAATGCTAATTCTGTCGTTCGATCAATCCACTGCGTCGCATGTCCAATGTAAAAATCGCGCTCATCAAAAATGGATACAATCGTGGCTTGAAGTTTTCTGCCACCCAAATTCAAATTAGTTATTTTTATTTCTTTCGTGGATTTATCAAAATCAAAAAAGGGGGCTTCGGCAATTTCTAAATAAGATAAAAGTAAATTTCCGTACATACTTTCAACCGTATAACCTGGGATGCGTTTGGTGATTTCGCTTTCCATTCTTTTCCACAACATCATCGCTGATTTATTCATATAAATAAATTCACGTTCAGAATTTGACAACGTGACCGGTGTCGTCACTTCGTCTAATGCCATTTTAATGCGCGTCATTTCATTAACAGCACGTCTTTCTTCAGCGATGTTGAATTCTGTAATAATAGCCAATGATTTAATGGCTTGAATCAATTTGCCTAATTCGTTTTTAGAAAACTCATTGTGCCGAATTTCTTTGCCTTCCACAGCATCGTAAATTAAATGGGTTGCTGTTTTGATTGGCGTTAAAACGCTTGTTAATGTGGCAATTGCCCAGCCCAATAAAATCAAGCCAATCACAATTGTCATCACCAATACATTGTGTGAAAACAGAGCCGTCTCATGTTCTGAAAAGTCTTTGCTCTCATCGATATTTTTTATAATTTCAGCCTGATGGAATGACACCAGTTTATTTATATTTTCCATAAACTGCTTATCAATCCCTTTTGTCATCGTATCCACTGCAAAAATATCAGCCACATTGTCAGCTTGATACGTTTTCAACGTGGCGCGATATAGCACTATAAATTCATCATGATTTTTTAGTGCTATATCGACTAACGCCACTATGTCTTTTTCTGGCATCTCCGCCATCAGATTATTTAACGTCGTTAATCCATTGTGAATTTTTACGCTTTGTTCGTCAAATGCCTGACTGTATTTGATAAATTGCGATTTATCTTGTCCGTGCAATAATGTGTTCCACTCTTGGATTTGCGTTTTGAATTCAATTTGCACCAATCGCGATAAATTGACATTTTGCGCGTGCAATTCAATTTTGTGTTGATTTTGTATGTTAGCATCTTTAATGATGTTGATGCCGTAATACCCGTACATTCCCACGCTACCGAGTGCGAGTAATGATGCCGTAACCAATGTGGTTAGTTTGGTTTTAACGGTGATATTTTCAAACGTGCGACGGATGGCAGCGGTCAAACTGGGTGTAATAATCTCACCGGAATCCAGTTTTATTTTGTTGCGCCCTGCGTTCATTTCGCAGTATAAATTTGCGGCATTACTGATTTCATCGACGGAAGGTTTGTTTCGTACCGACATATAACCAGCACATTTGTCATTTTCCCAAATAGGCATAACGTTAGCACGAACCCAATAAAAACCGCCGTCTTTTGTCCGATTTTTAACGATGCCCGTCCATGGATTACCCGTTTCTAAGGTTTTCCACATATCCGCAAACGCGGCTTTTGGCATATCCAGATGGCGTAAAATGTTATGCGGTGCACCGATTAACTCTTTTTTTGAAAAGCCGCCAATACGAATAAAATCGTCATTGGTATAGGTAATAATTCCTTTCAAATCCGTTTTTGATACAATTAAATCGGAGTCTGTTAAGACATATTCTTGGTTCGTAGACATATTTTAATTTATGGTTAAAGGTTAAAATTCAAATTTAGAAAAATTGCACATTCTCGTAAGAATAGTATCAAACACGCACCGACTGTAAGGGATTTTTCTATTTTTTTTTTTTTTTTTTGCAAAATCAGGCGGTTATGATTTATTCAACAAGCTCACCACGACCTGTTGTAGTTTCATTTTCGGGTCATGACCCTAGCGGTGGCGCGGGGATTCAGGCAGATATTGAAACTATTATTAGCCATCATTGTCACGCGGCAAGCATCATTACTTGCCTAACAGAACAGAATACAAAAAATGTAGCAGAAATCGTACCGCAAAAACCAGAACATATTATTCGGCAAGCTCAAACGTTGTTAAATGATATGCCCGTTCATGCGTTTAAAATTGGTTTGATTGGTAACGCGGATATTGCCCAAGCGATTGCGGATATTGTGCGACGTTATCCATTGATTCCGGTGATTTTAGATCCGATTTTAGCAGCGGGCGGTGGAACGAATTTAGCGAATGACGAATTATTGGCGGCGATGCGCGAATTATTGTTGCCGTTAATAACGGTTTTAACGCCGAATTGTCAGGAAGCGCGACGTTTGACGGGTTTGGAAGAGGTTGAAGCGTGTGGTTTGAAATTGCTGGATTCGGGTTGTGAATACGTTTTAATCACGGGGGCGGATGAAGCGACAGAAAGCGTAGAAAATCGGCTTTTTTATTTTGAACATCAACAAAATTACACTTGGGCGCGATTGCCGGCAAATTATCACGGTTCAGGTTGTACGTTGGCGGCGAGTATTGCGGCGTTATTTGCGTTGGGCGTTGAACCGTTGCAGGCTATCAATGACGCACAAGAATATGCGTGGCACAGTTTGCAAGCAGGTTATCGAACGGGCGCAGGGCAATTGAATCCGAATAGACTTTTTTGGAGAGATGAATAAATGTTAATGCCAAAATGGGGGCTTTATGCGATTACGCCCGAAGGAAAAACGGCGGTTCAGATTTTGGAATTTACTGAAGCGGTTTTAAAAGGTGGCGCGTGTATTGTTCAATATCGAGAAAAAGGTCGAAATGATAAAACCGATTTGGCAAAAAAATTACTCGAACTTTGCCACGCGCATAACGTGCCATTTCTGATTAACGATAATGTAGAACTTGTCGAAACCATTGGCGCGGACGGCGTGCATTTGGGCAAAGATGACGGGTCGATTTTAGAAGCGCGTCAGCGTTTGGGTGATTCTGCAATTATTGGTGTGTCGTGTTACAACTCGATTGAACGCGCCATTGCCGCCGAAAAAGAAGGTGCAAATTATGTGGCGTTTGGACGATTTTTCACCTCGAATTCAAAACCACTCGCCGCCCCCGCTGAAATCGGCACATTAACTGCTGCAAAAAAAGTTTTAACATTACCGATTGTGGCAATTGGTGGCATTTTGCCCGAAAATGGCGCGATGTTGATTGATGCTGGCGCGGATTTATTAGCGGTCATTGGCAGTTTAGCGACGGCAGATTCTGAGCGTTCCGCACAAACATTTTCAGCATTATTTTCACAAATTAGTCATTAAAAAATGTTACATTTCGCAAAAATTTTTCTTATATCGATTTTGGGGTTAGTTATGACACAGCAAAACGCAAATGCGCTGCAAAGCGTTGAGATTCCAGCGACTTCAACACACAAATACTCTGTCATTTGGTTGCACGGTTTAGGCGCGGACGGTCACGATTTTGAAGGCATCGTGCCTGAATTACATTTGATTGATTCATCGAGCATTTATTTCATTTTCCCCCACGCGCCCATTCAAAAAATCACTATCAATCACGGTGTAGAAATGCGGGCGTGGTACGACATTTTGAGCATGAATGATTTGAATCGAGAAGTCGATGTGGCGGGAATTGAGCATTCGGCGACGTTAATCAATCAACTGATTCAACACGAAATCGACAAAGGTATTCCGTCGAAAAACATTTTGTTGGTCGGGTTTTCACAAGGCGGCGTGTTGGCGTTGCACACGGGTTTGCGCTTTAATCAACCGCTCGCGGGCATTATTGCGTTGTCGGCGTATTTGCCGACGTTGGCTAATTTGCAAAATCAACGCGCTGAAGCGAATAATCACACGCCGATTTTTATGGCTCACGGGATTATTGATTCCGTTGTTGATATTGAAAGCGGAAAAGCGGCATTTGATGGTTTGAAAGCAATGGGTTATCCGATTCAATGGCACGATTATGTAATGGAACACAGTTTGTGTGTGGAAGAAATGGAGCAAATTGCGATATTTATCAACACGATTTTTAAATGATTTTATTTGCAGTGAACGATTTAACGGTTCGGTTCGGTGATGTGTCTGTCGTCGATAAAATCAGTTTTGAAATTCACGCGGGTGAAACTTTCGCATTAGTCGGCGAATCGGGTTCGGGGAAATCGATGACTGCGTTGGCAGCGTTGAATTTATTGCCGCACAACGCGATTGTTGAAAGCGATTCGATGCGTTTGCAAAACGAAAATTTGGTGCAACTTTCTGAAAAAAATTGGTGCAAAATTCGTGGACGACGCATTGCGATTATTTTTCAAGATCCGATTGCGTCGCTCAATCCCGTCATGACCATTGGGCAACAAATCGCCGAAGTGTTAAATCTGCATTTCAAACTTTCAAAAATTGAACTCAAAAATCGTGTCGTAGAATTGTTGCAGCAAGTTGAATTGCCGAATGCCGCGCAACGTGTAAACGATTATCCTCACCAACTTTCGGGCGGACAACGCCAGCGCGTGATGATTGCGATGGCACTCGCTGGAAAGCCTGATTTATTGATTGCTGACGAACCGACCACCGCGTTGGACGTGACGATTCAAGCGCAGATTTTAGAATTGCTCAAAAACATTCAAGCGCAAACGGGCATGGCGTTGTGGTTGATTAGTCACGATTTGGCGTTGGTGGCGAGCATTGCTCAACGTGTCGCAGTGATGCAAAACGGCAAAATTGTCGAAACGGGCGACGCAAAATCACTGTTTCAACATCCGCAACATTTGTACACGCAAAAATTAGTGGCTGCGTTGCCGTCGCTGCAAAGTTGCCAAAATAAAGAAATTACCGTCAAACCCGCGTTATTAAAAGTTCAAAATTTCCATTGTCATTATCCGATTCGTAAAGGTATTTTCAAACGAGTGGTGGATTATGTCCGAGCGGTAGACGGTGTGAGTTTTTCGTTGCAACGCGGTAAAACCTTAGCATTAGTCGGCGAATCGGGGTGCGGCAAAACCACATTGGGCAAAGCCTTGTTGCATTTAATTTCATCGAACGGCGGTGAAGTATTTTTAGACGGGATTGCGTTACATTCATTAGCTGGCGAGGCTTTGCGTCAACAACGCGCGGCAATGCAAATCGTGTTTCAAGACCCGTTTTCGTCGATGAATCCGCGTTTGTTGGTCGGTGAAATTATCGCGGAAGGATTACGCGCGTTGCGTCCTGAAATGCCTGCCGCCGAACGTGAAAATCGTGTGCGGAATTTATTGTTGCGGGTCGAATTACCTGAAACGGCGATGTATCGTTATCCGCATGAATTTTCGGGTGGGCAACGACAACGGATTTGTATTGCGCGAGCGTTGGCGGTTGAACCGAAAGTGATTATTTGTGACGAACCGACCAGCGCGTTGGATGTTTCGGTTCAAGCGCAAATTATTCAATTATTGAAAACATTGCAACGCGAACAAGGCATGAGTTATTTATTCATTACGCACGATTTGGGCGTGGTGGCTGAAATTGCGGACGATGTCGCGGTGATGTATCAAGGAAAAATTGTCGAACAAGGCACGGTAGCGGAAGTATTGCTGAATCCAAAACACGTTTATACGCAAAAATTATTAGCCGCTGTGCCAAAATTCTAAAAAAGTATATTTTAAAACGTTTGTTGGCGCGGGTGTGAATTGAGGACAAAAGAGTTTATGCACAATAAGCAGATTTATTACCTGCCGCCATTTGTCAACGAAGTATCTGTTGATTTACAAGCCCGCAAATATGTTTTTCTTTTACATTATTTATAGTAATTTATATCAAAATGTAGTCATTTGTTGTATTCAAAAACACGATTTATCCACTAAATAACAAAAAACATTTTAAAAATAACAGTCTTCAATTACACTCTTTAACACTTTCGGTTTGATTGCGAAAGGAGCATTCCGATTTATCGGGGCCGCAATTGGCGTTGAAGCGTTTAGAAGACCATAGATACTTTTATATGGAATTCACAAATAGTCTGCATGACCCGCCCCTAAATAGAATGAGAACAGCGAAATCGTGTAGCAAGAATCGTCCAGTTTTTTGCAGTGTTCCACCCGAATCCGAATTGAGGCTAAAGCGCGATTCAACGCTTTTTGTTGCTCAGTCAGTTCCTGTCCTTTTGGTTTTTTAAAAGGTGTGTAAGCCTTCACACGAGGAACTTGTTTTTCAACACCCGTTTCGGAATCAAGAGTGCTTATTGTACTCACGGGATCGGTTGCCAAGCCT
>CAISXF010000096.1 GCA_903889445.1 uncultured Pseudomonadota bacterium | reverse complement strand
GATACTCAATTTTAAAAACGGTATGGCTACCGTAGCGATAATCCATAATTGATCCCTAAAATTGGTCATTTTAGTACAATTTGATGATGAAATCTGACCAGCTAAAGCTGGTGGTTTTAACCTTTCACATGGAAATAAAGAATTCTTGGAAATGCTCGCTAATTATTAACGATGGTTAACTGGTTAATTTTTAGCAGTTTTGTACTTCTTGAAGGTTTATCGCTACTTGCCGATTACTATATAAAATTGGCTTCCCTGAAACCCAATTTTTCTGGTTGGATAGAACTGTTATTTGGCGGTTTTTTATATGGAGTAACTGCAATTGGCTGGTTTTTTTTGATGCGAGAATTTAAATTAGTCACTTTAAGTGTATTTCACGCTTTAGGCGTTATTGGTTTCACCTGTTTATTGGGTGTCTTTGTCTTTAAAGAAAAATTGTATTTTAGAGAGATGGCGGGGGTTGCATTAGGTTGTTGTTCCATAATTTTATTGATGCGTTTCAACGAAGAATAACTATTTACGATAGTAGTAGATTTCCCCGCCGGTTTAAAATAAAAAACCAAAATGTTATTATGGCGACGGTTTACAGTACAGCTGGCTATAAATATTCAAACATCACGAAAAGCTGCTTTCTTGGCAACTTTTTTGTATTTAAATTTTCTTTTTTAAGAGGGTAACAACGTGAGTAAAGATTTCATTTTTACATCGGAATCGGTTTCTGAAGGACATCCCGACAAAGTCGCGGATCAAATTTCAGACGCGGTTTTGGATGCAATTTTAGCGCAAGACCCGAAAGCGCGTGTAGCGTGTGAAACATTGGTCAAAACCGGCATGGTGATTTTAGCGGGTGAAATTACGACGAATGCGTGGGTTGATATGGAAGCGTTGGTGCGTAAAGTCGTCTGTGAAATTGGTTATGACAACGGCGAAGTAGGTTTTGATGGTAACAGTTGTGCCGTTTTAAATGCGATTGGTAAACAATCGGCCGACATAGCAATGGGTGTTGATGAAGACGCTAGTCACGAACAAGGTGCGGGCGATCAAGGTTTGATGTTTGGTTATGCCAGCAATGAAACCGATGTTTTCATGCCAGCACCGATTACTTACGCGCATTTGTTGGTGAAACGCCAAGCTGAATTGCGTAAAAATAAAACGTTGGCGTGGTTGCGTCCCGATGCAAAAAGTCAGATTACGTTCCGTTATGAAAATAACAAACCCGTTGCGATTGATGCCGTGGTTTTATCGACGCAACATTCGCCCGAAATCAGCCAGAAAGACTTACACGAAGCGGTCATGGACGGCATTATCCTGCACGTTTTGCCGAAAGAATGGCTCCACAAAGACACCAAGTATTTTATCAATCCAACGGGGCAATTCATCATTGGCGGGCCAGTGGGTGATTGCGGCTTAACCGGTCGCAAAATCATCGTGGACACTTACGGCGGTATGGCGCGTCACGGTGGCGGTGCATTCTCCGGCAAAGATCCTTCAAAAGTTGACCGTTCTGCGGCTTACATGGCGCGTTATGTTGCGAAAAATATCGTGGCGGCTGGTTTGGCGGATCGTTGTGAAATTCAAGTTTCTTACGCAATTGGCGTAGCAGAACCGACTTCAATCAGCGTTGAAACGTTCGGCACTGGAAAATTAGAGGAAACTCGTTTAGTTGAAATTGTGCGCGACGTGTTCGATATGCGCCCAAAAGGTTTAATCGCTCAATTAGATTTATTAAAACCAATTTACCAACCAACAGCGGCTTACGGACATTTCGGACGTAATGACGACACATTTAGCTGGGAAAAAACTGACAAAGTTGACGCATTAAAAGCGGCGGCTGGCATTTAAGTTATGGTTAAAGATAAGTTGAGAGTTCCTCCCAACAAAGCAATCACGAAAAAGTGGGTAAGTTTGCAAGAAAGTGATGTAACGACTGAAAATTTGAAAACAGTTTTTGATCATTTTCTAGGTGGAGCAAGCATAGAAGATGATGATTTGTATCTTGAGATCGATAAAATAGATGCGCCAATCTTGGTTTCTATCAATTATGACGCAAAGTACATTTCATTTTCGTGTATTTTTGATGTTAGTAAAACGATGCCATTTCAAACGAAGGTATCGATTATTAACGAAGTGAACAATTCGATTCCCTTTATCAAATTTATTGTTCCAGCCGAAGACGAAACTAATGACTGTATTTACGCGGTTTGTGATTTTAGTTTTATTGGCGGGGTAGCAGCCGTTGAATTAGAGAGAGCGGTAGGTTCTTTTATTGCAGCATTGATGGTTGCACTCACAGATTCTGAATTGTATAAATTAAACGGTTAAATAACCGAGGAAGATTAAAATGAGTTTTTCAGATTATAAAATTGCCGATATTTCATTGGCTGCGTGGGGTCGTAAAGAAATCAACATCGCTGAAACCGAAATGCCTGGTTTGATGGCGTTGCGTGAAGAATTTGGCGCGTCGCAACCGTTACAAGGCGCACGCATTGCCGGTTGTCTACACATGACGATTCAAACCGCCGTGTTAATCGAAACTTTAACGGCTTTGGGCGCGACCGTTCGTTGGTCCTCGTGCAACATTTTTTCAACGCAAGACCACGCCGCAGCGGCAATCGCTATTTCTGGCGTGCCTGTTTTTGCATGGAAAGGCGAAACCGAAGAAGAAGCTGAATGGTGCATTGAACAAACGATTATTGGCACAGACGGCTGGCGACCCAACATGATTTTGGATGATGGCGGCGATTTGACCACCATGATGCACGCCAAATTCCCTGAATTGATGGCGGATGTTAAAGGTTTGTCGGAAGAAACCACGACGGGCGTTTTGCGTTTGTACGAAATGGTCGCAAAAGGTACGTTGAAAGTGCCGGCGTTTAACGTCAATGATTCTGTGACAAAATCGAAATTTGACAATTTGTACGGTTGCCGTGAATCATTGGTGGACGGTATTAAACGCGCCACTGACGTGATGATTGCCGGTAAAATCGCCGTCGTTTGTGGTTATGGCGACGTGGGCAAAGGGTGCGCTCAATCGTTACGCGGTTTAGGGGCAACCGTTTTGATTACTGAAATCGACCCGATTTGTGCGTTACAAGCGGCAATGGAAGGGTATCGCGTGGTCACGATGGAAGACGCTGCGCCACTCGCAAACATTTTTGTTACGGCGACCGGCAACTTCAATATCATTCGTCACGAACACATGACAGCGATGCGTGACCAAGCGATTGTGTGCAACATCGGACATTTTGACGCAGAAATCGATATTGCGTCGTTGCGTCAATACACTTGGGAAAATATCAAACCACAAGTTGACCACGTCATTTTCCCAGACGGCAAACGTTTGATTATTTTGGCAGAAGGGCGTTTGGTGAATTTAGGTTGTGCAACCGGTCATCCAAGTTTCGTGATGTCTAACTCATTCTGCAATCAAGTGTTGGCGCAAATCGAGTTATGGAATAATTCGAGTTTCTTTGAAAACAAAGTTTATATTTTGCCAAAGAAATTGGATGAAAAAGTAGCACGAGCGCATTTGGCGCAATTGGGCGTGAAATTAACAACGTTAACACCGGAACAAGCGGCTTACATTAGCGTTCCTGTCGAAGGCCCTTATAAAGCCGATCATTATCGTTATTAAAATTTGATTCTATTCCTGCGCCTTTCGGGGCGTGGGATGTTAACGATATTGGACAAAATCACTCAATGACAACTCCCCGATTAGCTTGGGCAATTACCGGCTCAGGACATTACCTTACCCAATGCGTTGAATTCTTGTTGACGCTCGATGCCGTTGATTTATACATCAGTCAAGCAGGCGAAGAAGTCTTAAAAATGTACGGCATTTCACTCAGCGATTTACGCGACAAAATGCCCGTTTATCGTGACAAAACCGCATCTTGTCCACCCGTCGGACATTTCTACAAAGGTTATTACCACACGTTTGTTCTCGCGCCCGCCACGTCAAACACGATTGCAAAATGCGTGCTGGGAATTGCCGATTCATTGGTCACAAATCTTTATTCACAAGCCGGAAAATGCCGTGTGCCGAGTATTGTTTATCCCTGCGACATTGCACCCGAAATGGAAACCACCGCCCCAAGTGGCAAAGTCATGGTTTATCCTCGCAAAATTGATTTAGATGGCACCGCAAAAATCCGCGAATTTGAATATACCACCGTGGTCGAAAGCGTTGACGCACTCATTTCAACCGTTCAAGAACGTTTAACTCACTTTTGAAAATCAAACCGTCTTGAATTGGCGGTTTTTTTTATGTCGAAAATTCAACCATTCACCCGCATTTCCCATTACACGCCACCAAGGGAAATCGCAGTTTTTCGCGCTCTTTGCGAAAAAGTGGGATTAGTAATCTTCGGTTTGGAGTTTCCGAGAAGGATGCGGGGGATATTTTCACTGGTGACACGCGCCTTCCCATTTCGCATTGGTAAATATCGCATAACAAGTAAAGAAAATAAGAGAAGGGGGAAAAGACGGAAAGCCACGAACGGCGAGACTTGTAGAAAAAATAATTCACTGTAGAACTGCAAAGATTCATTGTAAAACGGCAAAAAATCACTGTAAAACCGCAAAAACTCATTGAAATGAATGAATCATCGAAATCAATTATCAATCACAAGTAAAATCAATGAAAGTTTTTTATGAATAAATCCGTGATTCTATGATAGGATTTAGTCACCGAAAATAATGATTAAAAGGTTTTAATTACAATGAGCGATTACATCGAAACAAGACAGCAATTGGTTGATACATTGACGGGCGAATTACTGCGTGACGAAACGACTTATTCCCAAACAAACTTCGTGCCTAATGAACCTGCTTACATCAAATTATACATTGAGGATTTGGGGAATTTATGCCGTTTAACGGCTGGCGAAACAAAGATATTGTTACAGATTGCGGCATTGGCAAACTATAGTGGGATTATTGCTTTACCTGCGGGAATTAAAGCGGATGTTGCCGCGATTGTTGGATGCAAGCCGCCAGTCGTAAATAATGCGTTAACAAGTTTTTGTAATCACGGTGTTCTGAGACGTAACGGCGTTGGTGTCTACGAATTAAACCCCGATTATTTTGCACGCGGCAAATGGCGAGAAATCCGCGAGCGTCGCAAAGAGTTTTACACCAAGACAATCTACCGACGTGATGGCACAAAAGAAGTCGAAACCAGCATCATTGAAACGTTAGCGGAGATTGAAAACTTACCCAATGTTAGTTCGCAATCATGACCACACTCAATCTCGACACACTCCGCACTCGCGCGGCAAAATTCGCCAAAACATTTGAAGCCATCACGTCTGAAAAACAAAATGACCAAGATTTCATGCGCGGCTTTTGCAGTATTTTCGACATCAGTTCGCGCAGCATCGAATGGCAATACGACGTGCGCGAAACCAAAAAATCTGCCAAAAAATGGATTGATGGTTTAATTCCCGACACGCTTCTGTTTGAAATCAAATCCGCCGGTTTGAATTTAGACGAAGCCTACAAACAAGCCGCCGCGTATGTGCCAATGATTAAAGAAGCGCATCAACCGGATTATATTTTGGTCAGCGATTTTGCCAATTTACATTTGTACAACCGCGTCACCGGTGCGCCGCGAATTGAAATCAAACTTTGCGATTTGCCGCAACAAATTGAACATTTCATATTTTTAGCCGGTTACGAAAAAATTGCCACGGAAAATCAGCTAAAAATCAACGAAACCGCCGCTGATAAAATGGCGGACTTGCACGACGTGATTAAAGCCACCGGTTACGACGGCAAAGATTTAGAAATCTATTTAGTGCGATTATTGTTTTGTTTATTTGCCGACAACACGGGTTTGTTTGGAGAAAACGGCGCATTTTTAAATTACCTGCACAATCATACCAAAATCGACGGCTCAGATTTGCACGGCGCATTAACTGCTTTATTCGACACGCTCAACATAAAACCCGAAAAACGCCTAAACAGCTTGCCTGAATCGCTTGCAAAATTCCCGTACATCAATGGCGAATTATTTGAAGGCGGTTTGAAAATCTGCTATTTCGACGAAGCCACGCGCCACACGCTCATCGAATGTGCAAATCTGGATTGGAGCGACATCAGCCCCGCGATTTTTGGCTCATTATTTCAAGCCGTCATGCACGACGAAGAAGACACGGGCAAAGCCAAAACCAAGAAACGGCGCGAATTCGGCGCACATTACACCAGCGACGCAAACATCATAAAAACCATTAACCCGCTTTTTATGGACGATTTACGCGCCGAATTTGAAAAATGCAGCAAGCAAAAATTACCCGCGTTTCATGAGAAATTAGCGAAATTAAACTTTTTTGACCCCGCGTGTGGTTGTGGCAATTTCTTAATCGTGGCGTATCGTGAATTGCGTTTGCTTGAAATTGAAGTCATTAAAAAAATATACGGCAACAAACTCACCCAGTTAGACGTTGGCGAAACCCTGATTTTATGCAATGTCCACCAATTTCACGGTATCGACATCGACGACAGCGCGACGCACATTGCCACCGTTGCGATGTGGCTCGTTGACCATCAAATGAATTTAGAAGTCGGCAAAGTCTTCGGTAATTACTTCAACCGCATTCCACTCGTTAAAAAAGCCAATATCGTTCGCGCCAACGCGCTACAACTCGACTGGCAAAGCGTCATCAAGCCAAAAGAGTGCAGTTTCATTATGGGAAATCCGCCATTTATTGGTTCTCGAATGATGACCGAAGCTCAACGCGCCGAAGTTGTGCCGATATTTGGCAACATAAAAAGCGCAGGGTTAATTGATTATGTTGCGGCGTGGTATCTCAAAGCAACTGCGTTTATTAAAAACAATCCCAGTATTCCCGTGGCTTTCGTTTCGACAAACAGCATTTGCCAAGGTGAACAAGTTGGCATTTTGTGGTCGCATTTGTTAGCGCAAGGCGTGAAAATCCATTTTGCTCATCGAACATTTCAATGGAGCAACGAAGGACGTGGCGTGGCGGCGGTTCATTGCATCATTGTTGGTTTCGGTTTGAAAGAATCTGAAAATTATCGATTGTTTGATTATGGCGACAACAACAAAGGCGAACCTACTGAAATAAAAGCCGCGCAAATCAATCCGTATCTTGTTGACGCACCAAATGTACTGGTCGTAAATCGTGAAAAACCAATTTCTAACATTCCAGCCATGCGTTTTGGAAGTATGCCCCGTGACGGCGGTTTTTTAATTTTTACAACCAAAGAAAAAGACGAGCTTCTTGTCAAATGCCCCGCCGCTGAAAAATGGTTAAAACCTTACATTGGAGCGCATGAATTTATCAATGGCAAAACACGCTGGGTTTTATGGCTTGTAGATATTTCACCCGCAGAATTAAACAAAATGCCTGACGTTTTAGAGCGCGTGAAACAAGTTAAAACGTTCCGTTTAGCAAGCAAAGCCGAATCTACGCGCAAATTTGCTGAAACGCCCGCTATTTTTTGCCAACTTGCACAACCAACAACCGATTATTTACTGTTTCCAAGACATTCATCAGAGCAAAGGAAATTCATTCCTATCGGCTTTTTTACGCCTGACAACATTGTTGCCGATTCTTGTTTATGTGTTCCAAATGCAACGCTTTATCACTTCGGCGTTTTAACTTCGACACAGCACAATGCGTGGATGCGTGCGGTTTGCGGCAGAATAGAGGTGAGTTATCGTTATTCTCAAAGCATCGTTTATAACAATTTCCCCTTTCCAACGTCTAACGCAAAACAAATCGCGGCAATTGAAACCAAAGCGCAAGCCGTTTTAGATGCGCGTGCAGTTCATGAAAATTCAACACTTGCGGATTTGTACAATCCGTTGACGATGCCAGCGAATTTAGTCAAAGCGCATAACGAATTAGACAAGGCGGTTGATGCCGCTTACAACTTCACAGGCAAAAAAGACGACGCGGCACGAGTGGCGTTTTTGTTTGAGAAATATCAGGAATTGGTTGCGCCGTTGGTGGCGGTTGAGAAGGTGAAGAAGTCTAAAAAATTAAAACGTAATGAGGATAGTTAGAAATGCAAAATGATTTAACGCTTTTTGAAGATTACAACATTCGTCGTGTTTATGACGAAGCAACTGAAACGTGGTTTTTTTCGGTGGTTGATGTGGTGGCGGCTTTGACTGAACAAAAAGACTTTCAAACCGCTAGAAAGTATTGGACAACGTTAAAAAGTCGATTAAGAAAAGAAGGTAGCGAGATAATCAAACATGTGAATCAGCTCAAATTAAGTGCGGCGAATAATAAAAAATTCTTCACTGATGTTGCGAGCAAAGAAACGCTATTACAACTTATTCATTTTGTACCAAGTCCTAAAAAACAAAGAACGCTTGAAAATTTAGGTTTCAAAGTTGTAAAAAATAGAAAGGAGTTTAGCTTTGGAGAGAATATTATTGACAACTTATTTTCAGATTATCTCGTTATAAAACAACTGCCAGTTTTGAACGGAAAATATAAAGTAGATTGGTATGTTCCAGAATTAAAACTAGCAATAGAATTTGACGAATTACATCACGCGCATCAAAAAAGCGAAGATAAAGAACGTCAGCATTTGATACAAACAGAATTAGGTTGTCGATTTATTCGATATAAATATGGGACTTAATACAAAAAACGCCCGCTTAGAACTCGAAAATCAAACAGGCAAAAAAGTGGTTTCGAGTGAAAATCATCTTTTTATTACAAAAAGCGACAAAGAAGAATGACAGAACACATTTTATTTTTAACGGGTTCGCTTGCTGAAAAGCAGTTGCGAAGTATTTTGGAAAAAATGCAGCCCGAATTTACTTACACCGTGCATCAATTAGGGTTGAAAGTCGCGGCGTTAATGACGGCGGACATGATTGAACGGCGGCTAAACGATACATTTGGCGCGACTAAAATCATTGTTCCTGGTCGATGTCGTGGCGATTTAATCGCACTTTCTGAAAAATTGGGCATTCCTGTCGAACGTGGCACGGAAGAAGTGAAAGATTTGCCGTTGTTGTTTGGTAAGAAAATTCAGATTGCGAATTTAGACAATTACAGCGTGAAAATCTTTGCTGAAATCACCGACGCGCCGAATTTAACGGTGCCTGAAATTTTGAATCGAGCCGCCTATTATCGAAAAAATGGCGCGGATGTGATTGATTTAGGGTGTTTGCCGAGTACGCCATTTCCGCACATGGAAGAGGCGATTGCCGCATTAAAACAAGCGGGTTTTTGGGTGAGTTTGGATTCGCTCGACACGTCGGATTTATTGCGGGGCGGCAAGGCTGGCGCGGATTATTTGTTGAGTTTGCACGAAAGTACGTTGTGGATTACGGACGAAGTGAACGCCACGCCGATTATTATTCCCGAAACGCACACCGATTTAGACTCGCTCGACCGTGCGATTAAAATTATGCAGGCGAAAAATCGTCCGTTTGTTGTTGACCCGATTTTAGACCCGATTCATTTTGGTTTTACCGCGTCGATTGTGCGTTATCACGAAGTCCGCAAAAATCATCCCGACATAGAAATGATGCTCGGCGTGGGTAATATCACCGAATTGACGCACGCCGACACGGCGGGAATGAATGCGTTATTGATGGGGATTTGTTCGGAGTTAAACATCAATCACATTTTAGCGACCGAAGTCAGCAATCATGCAGCACGGGCGATTAAAGAAGCGGATTTGGCGCGACGGATTATGTTTGCTGCGAAAGAACATGACACATTACCAAAACATATCAATTCGGGATTGATGGCGTTGCACGAACCCGCCGCGTTTCCGTATTCGTTAGACGAAATTCAAGAACTCGCGGCGCAAATTAAAGACCCGAGTTATCGCATTCAAATCAGTGAAAATGGCGTGCATATTTTCAACCGTGATGGCTTTCACAGCGCGACCGATCCGTTTGAATTATTCCCAAAATTAGGCGTTGAAAACGATGGCGGTCATGCGTTTTATTTGGGCGTGGAATTGGCGCGAGCTGAAATCGCCCAAAAATTAGGCAAACGTTTTAATCAAGACCAATCGTTGGATTGGGGTTGCGCGGTGGATTTAACAGAATCTGAAATCGATTTACACACGTTTAAACCCGCTGGAACTACTTTTAACAAGGAATCAAAATCATGAAACAAGTCGCTTCACTCCAATATGGGGTAATTTTCAAAAAAGCGTTTTCGCAAATCGACGTTTTCAAAGCATTTGTCAAAGACATAACGGGCATTGATTTAAAAATAGACAAAGTTGAAACTGAAAAATCGTTTGAACAACGCATCGGCAATGTCAGGGTTGAATTTGATTTGTACGCCGAAGATTTAGAAAATCGTGTAATTGTCGAAATCCAACATCAAAATGGCTCGGATTATTACGACCGTTTTCTGCATTATCATTGCGTGGCGTTACTTGAACAGGCGGCGAATTATCGCAATTACAAACCCAATTTAACGGTTTATACCATCGTCGTTTTAACATCGGCGGATAAACATAAAACCGACATTGCAACGATTGATTTTGACCCGAAAGACCGTTATGGCAATTCGTTTGGCGAAATCAAACACAAAGTGATTTATCTCGCGGTGAAATATGTCGATGAAAATACGCCTGAAATCTATCGAGAATGGTTGAGCGCAATTAACGAAAGTTTGTCTGAGCAAATCGAAGAAACCAATTATCACCGTCCCGAACTTCAAATCGTCATCAATTCCATTGCGAAAAATCTCGTTTCACCCGAAGACAAATACGCCATGATTGAAGAATATAACTTTGAAAGTGATAAGAAAAAACGGTTTGACGAAGGTGTTACAAAAGGCAAACTCGAAGGCGAAAAAATTAAAGCCTTGCAAATCGCAAAGGGAATGCTCGCCGAAGATTTAGCCGTCGAAATTATTGCAAAATTAACGGGCTTAACGATTGAAGCCGTCGCTGAATTACGAAACGGCGATTAAACCGAACAAAACAACTTTTTCTTTTTTAACACGTTGTTTTTCAGGTTTTGGCGTAGACTTGCTGTTCTATACAACAATAATTTAATCACTTAAATTTGAGCGATAAAAAAACATGACAATTGACAAAAAAAGTATGGCAAGTAACATTGCAGGTGAACTGATTTACTCGGCAACCACAGCTAATGAATCATTCATGAACGATGGCAGTATTACAGATACGATTACATTAACATTAAACGGTGATACGTTTTATAGCGGGTTGATTGGTCAAGATTTGAATAATCCAGAAACTATTGGCTGTGAAATTATTGGCATACCAAATGGTTTAACCGCTAAATTAGTAGTAATTGATACAACGACCGCAAAACTTAGCTTTACAGGTCAAGCAGAATCTCATTTCAATACTGATAATGCGGCAGATCTGCAAATATCATTTTTTCCGACTTCCTTTACTTCCAATGTTATAGCAATAAATGCAGACCAATTATTATCGGTTGAGTTCAATGTTAAACCCAGGTCATCGTGGTCAACGAGTACATTCAATCAAGATATAGGCGAAATTTTAGATGGTCAATCGTCTGTTTTGACCTTGAATGAAGCCACTTTTGTGAAAAGTGGCTTGGATTTGACTAAATTCATTAGCAATGTTCCAGTTGGTGTCACTGCGTCTTTAATTGTTTCGGATGAAACTCATGCTGTTTTGACCTTGTGGGGTCAGTCGAATTCCAGCGTTGCTCAAAATTTAATCATTAACATACCCAACAACTTGTTTACAGATCGGGTAAGTGTTGCTGGGGCGCACAGCGAAATTTCATTGACGTTTTATGACTACACAGCACCCGCTGCACCCATTTTTGACACAATTACTGACGACAACGTCATCAATTTAGCTGAAAGAAGTTCAGGCGTGCTTGTCTCTGGTACATCGGAAGCGAATGCCAGCATTCTTTTATATTCAGACGTAAACACCATCAACATAACGGCAGATACTAATGGTGTTTGGAATTATCAATTAACAGAGACCGATTATTCCACTAATGCTGTTCAAACCCTCTATGCCGAAGCAACAGATTCTTCAGGCAACGCTAGCGGAACTGCAACACAAGAAATTTCAGTTAATTTAACGTTGCCTGAAGCACCTTATTTTTACTCGGTTGCGGACGATTATGTCATTAACGCTGCTGAAAAAGTAGCTGGCGTAATTATTAGCGGAGAAACGGAAGAGTGGTCTTGGGTTTCTGTCATTGTTGGCAGTAACGCGCCAGCGTTAGCTACTGTTGACGGTACAATTTGGTCTTACCAATTACCTAATTCCTTAATTGTAGAAGGCGATTTAACTATTTTTGCTACCACAACTAATTTCGCAGGTAATGAAAGCGACGTATCCATTCTGGATATTGTTGTTGATACCCTTGCACCAAATGCGCCTGCCATTGATGTCGTGTCGGAGGATAACTTGATTAACCTTGCGGAAAGTGAATATGGCGTAACGATTACCGGTACGGCTGAAGCGGGTTCTACGGTTTCTGTGATGGTGAATTACGGTGAATTTGCGCCCACCGTAATCGATGGTAACGGAAACTGGAGTTACACGATTTCAGGAATTGAAAGCTCAGACATCGTTGCAGTTGCGACCGATGCCGCTGGTAACGTGAGTGAATCGGCAGAAAATTATATTGAGTATCACGCTAATACGCTTCCGACAGGTGCCGTGACGATCAAAGGTGAAGCTAAAATTGGCAACACTTTATCGGTTTCTAATACGCTCAAGGATACGGATGGGTTGGGCGCGATAGTGTATGGTTGGTGGTCAGGCGATTACCGATATTTAGGAGAAGGCAATAGCCTAAAACTAGCAAAAGACGAAACCGGTCAGACTGTTTATGTTACTGCCGATTATACGGACAAGTTCGGTACTGCCGAATCTGTACAAAGTGCAGCGACAAAAACCGTTATCAATGTCAATCATCAACCGAGCGGCAGCCTGTTGATTCAAGGCATTCCAAATGTTGGAAGTGAATTATCGGTTAAAAACGAACTCAGAGATGCGGATGGGTTGGGAGTGCTGGAATCTCAATGGTTCGCAAACGGTGAATTTGTGGGAACTGGTGACATATTTGCACTAACAGACAGCGAAATTGGCAAAACTATTCAAGTGACGGTGAGTTACACGGATGGTACAGATAATTTTGAATCAGTTTCGAGCCTTGCCACACAAGCAATCACCAAAGAAAATAATCTTCCAATCGGCAGTTTAGTTGTGAAAGGAGAAGCAAGAGTCGGCAAAGTATTGTCAATTGTAAATACATTAGAAGATGCCGACGGGTTAGGTCTTTTCGATCACCAATGGTTCGCGGATGACGAAGCAATCAGAAACGCAAATCAAGATACTTATAAAGCAACTAAAGCTGATGTGGGCAAAAAAATCAGTGTCGAAGTAAGTTACACGGACGGCGAAAACAATTACGAAGACCAATTTAGTTTAGAAACTGTCGCAGTTAAAGTAGTTGCAGCTATTAGTGGTTTGACCAAAAAAGGCGATGCTAAAAATAACACCCTCGAAGGTGCTACAAAAAATGACGACCTTTCGGGATTGGCAGGTGTCGATACGTTATTGGGCAAAGCGGGGAATGACACGCTCAATGGTGGTGCCGGTAATGACAATCTCACAGGAGGGGCGGGTTTTGATGACTTAACTGGTGGCACAGGCGCAGATAGATTTATTTTCACGGACATCAAAGATGCGTCTATTTCGAGTTCTAATATCGACACTATTCTGGATCTTAAAACTACCGATGGCGATAAAATCGATTTGTCGGGAATAGATGCGAACAGCAAACTAACTGGAAACCAAGCCTTTAATTTCACTGGCAACACTGCCTTCAGTACGACCGATGCAGCGGGACAGTTACGTTTTGATGCCACGAGCCACATTCTTTACGGCAGCACTAATGCTGACAATAAGCCGGAGTTTTCAATTCAACTGAACGGCGTGAGTAGTTTAGTTATTGGTGATTTTTTTTTGTAATTCGCCTGAAACCGCCCGTTTTTCAGAAAAAGCGGGCGGTTTTGTTTTTTTAAATTCCTCAACTTTTACATAACTCATGAAATTCCTAATTCCGGTATGATTCAAGAACTCATTGTTACCACCCAAAATGCCAACGGCGTTCCACACCTCGCGCCGATGGGCGTTCACATTCACGGCGACGAAATTCACATTTTGCCATTTCGACCGTCAACCACTTTGGCGAATTTACTCGAAACCAAAACCGCTGTTTTAAATTATTGCGATGATGTGCGAATTTTCGCAGGATGTTTAACGGGTCGGCGCGATTGGACATTAAACGGTTTGGTTTTGAATGGCGCGTTGGCGCACAGCGAAATTGAATTAGTACGAATTGAAGACGACGAAACCCGCCCGATGTTGATTTGTAAAATTTTAAACACCATCAATCACGCGCCATTTATGGGATTTAATCGCGCTCAATTCGCCGTTTTGGAAGCGGCAATTTTAGTCAGTCGTTTAAAAATGTTGCCGCTAGAAAAAATCGACAGCGAAATTGCGTATTTGAAAATTGGGCTAGATAAAACTGCCGGTGAACGTGAATTAGAAGCGTGGCTGTGGTTAATGGATACGATTGAAATGTTCAAAATGGAGAATTTAAAATGACCGGAATGTTAGCCAGCGTTAAAAATTTAGCCGAAGCCGAATTAGTTTTAAACGCCAACGTCGATATTATCGATTTGAAACAACCAGAATTTGGCGCGTTAGGCGCGTTGTCAGTCGAATTGGTCGCAGAAATCGTGGCAAAAATAAACCGACGTTGTGTCGTCAGCGCAACGGTGGGCGATTTGCCGATGGATGCAGATTTGATTTTTAACGCCGTTTCAGAAATGGCAAAAACAGGCGTTGATTTTGTCAAAATCGGATTTTTCCCTGATGGCAATTGGCTTTCGATTGTGCAAAAATTGGGCGATTTAACAGAAAACACCCGTTTGATTGCGGTGTTATTTGCCGACACGAAACCTGATTTTGCGATTATTTCAGAATTGAAAAAGGCGAATTTTGCAGGTGTAATGCTCGACACCATGCACAAAAAAAACGGTTCATTGACGCAAATAATGTCGCCCGAAACGATTGCCGAATTTGTCGAATTCGCCAAAAAAGAAGCGTTAATTTGTGGTTTAGCGGGTTCGTTGAGGTGGGAAAATATCGCGGAATTATTGCCGTTTGACGCGGATTATTTGGGCTTTCGAGGTGCGTTATGCAATCAGCATAATCGCGTGGGGGAATTAGATTTGAACGCGCTGCAAATGATTTACAGCGCAGTTCGAGCAACGATTTAAGCGAATACGCCGCGAATCACGCCCACAATTTCGTGAATTTCATCGTCGGTCAAAAACGGACAAATCGGCAATGAAAAACACCGCGCCGCCACGGATTCAGTCACGGGCAACGTCATTCCCGCGCATTCTTCTTTGAACGCATTTTGCTGATGCAACGGCACGGGATAATACACCGCGCAGCCGATTTTTTGGGCTTGCAATGCCGCCATCACGTCGTCGCGTCGGTCGCAAAGCAACGTATATTGATGATAAACGTGTTCGCCCAAACCGTCTTCTAACGGCGTTTCCAACGGCAAACCCGCTAACAATTCCGAATACAAATGCGCGACACGACGACGACCTTCATTGTATTTGTCGATGTGTTTGAGTTTGGCGCGTAAAACCACCGCCTGAATTTCGTCTAAACGGCTGTTGTAACCAATCACGTCGTGATAATACCGCACGTCCGAACCGTGATTGCGAAGTTGGCGAATTTTTGCCGCCGTTTCGTCGCAATTTGTTGTCGTTAAACCACCATCACCAAACGCGCCTAAATTTTTACTTGGGAAAAAACTGAATCCCGAAGCGTGACCGATTGCGCCCGTTTGTTTACCGTTAATTCTCGCACCAAATGATTGGCAACAATCTTCAATCAGTTTCAAATTATGCTGTTCACACAACGCTAAAATCGCCGTCATATCCGCCGGTTGTCCAAACAAATGCACGGGCATAATCGCTTTGGTTTTCGGTGTAATCGCGGCAGCAATCGCTTTCGGGCAAATGTTAAACGTGCGCGGGTCAATATCAACAAACACGGGAATCGCGCCAACGTATTTAATCGCTTCGGCGGTCGCAATAAACGTAAACGGCGTGGTAATCACTTCGTCACCCGCGCCAATGCCTTCCGCGATTAACGCCAAATGCAATGCGTCCGTGCCAGAAGCCACGCCAATCGCGTGTTTTACGCCAAGATATTCTGCGGCTTCACGTTCAAAGGCTTGAACATTCGACCCTAAAATAAAGCTGCAATTCTCGATTGTTTCTGCGATGCCGCGTTCAACTTCTTCTTTTATTTCAGCATATTGCGCCTTGAGATTAACCATTTGAATCATAATTGTGTTTCCGTGTGAATGAGTTTTGTAATTTGAATTGCCGTCGCCAACGCTAAACGTGCCGCTTCGCCTGTCACCAAAGGCTGTTCACCCGTTTGAATGCAGTTCACAAATTGTTGAATTTCAGCGAGCAGCGCGTCGCTGGTTTCAAACGTGGCTTCTTCGCTGATAATTTCTGGCACACCTGGAAACATTTCTTTTTCGCCAGTGCGGTATTTTTGCAAAATGCGATTTTGAAAATCAACGGAAGCGTAAGAACTTGGGCGAAATAAACGCATTTTGCGTTCGAGTTTCATGCTGATTCGGCTCGCGGTCACATTCGCCACGCAACCATTTTTGAACGTCAAACGCGCGTTGGCAATGTCTGTGCCTTTGGTTAAAACCGCCGTGCCGCTCGCGTCGATGCGTTCAATGTCCGAACCGACCAACGCTAAAATAATATCAATATCGTGAATCATTAAATCCAGCACCACGCTGACATCGTTGGCGCGAGGATTGAACGGCGACAAACGATGCGACTCAATAAACAACGGTTTTTCGTCTTTATCCAACGCCAAAATCGCAGGATTGAAGCGTTCCAAATGCCCGACTTGCAGAATTAAATTTTTCGCTTTGGCAATTGCAATCAATTCGTCGGCTTGTTCAACTGTGGTGGTAATCGGTTTTTCAATCAGAACGTGCGAGCCGGCATTTAAAAAATCTTTCGCAACTTGGTAATGCAACGTTGTTGGCACGACGATACTGACCGCATCAACATTGCCCAAAAGTGGCGCGTAATCCGTTAAGGCTTGTGCGCCGTGTTTGTCCGCAACGGTTTGAGCGATGTCAGCGTTTGTATCCACGACAGCGACCAATTCACAATCTGGCAAATTCGCGTATTTCTCCGCATGAAATTTACCCAAATATCCCGCGCCAATCACGGCACATTTTAATTTTTGCATCTGAAAATCCTTAATCTATTGAACAATATATTTTTAATAATCGTGAAAATTCAGGGCGTGAAATTTCTTCGGCACCTAAACTGACCAAATGTTCGCTGTGAACTTGGCAATCGATGAGTTGAAAACCTTGCGCGTGCAAGTGTTTGACGCAATGCACGAAGGCAATTTTTGAAGCGTCGGAAACGGTGTGAAACATCGATTCACCAAAAAATACTTTTCCCAATGCGATACCGTATAAACCGCCGACCAATTCGCCATCGTGCCACGCTTCGACAGAATGTGCGATGCCTTCACGGTGTAATTGCGAATAAGCGTGTTGAATATCGTCACTAATCCACGTTCCTTCGGCATTCGCACGCAACGCCGCACATTTTGAAATAACCGCATCAAACGCGCCATCAAACGTCACGTCGAATTTATTTTGGCGCAACGTTTTCGCGAGACTTTTTGAAATTTGTAATTTTTTGGGAAATAAAACCAAACGCGGATTCGGCGACCACCATAAAATGGGTTCGTCGCCGCTAAACCACGGAAATGCGCCGTGCCGATACGCATTGATTAAACGTTCGCTCGACAAACAACCGCCTACCGCCAACAAACCATTCGGTTCACGCCACGCATTTCGCAACGGTGGAAACGGTTGTTTTGGATTCGTTGCATCGAGAATCGGCAGTTTCATTTTTGGTTATAAATCTAAAAACTTTTCGGCATCTAACGCCGCCATACAACCCGCGCCAGCAGAAGTAATCGCTTGTTTGTAAACGGAATCCATTACATCGCCCGCTGCAAAAATACCTTCGACGCTGGTGGCGGTGGCGTTGCCTTCGATGCCACTTTTCACTTTGATGTAACCGTGATTCATGTCGAGTTGACCCGCGAAAATTTGAGTATTTGGCGTGTGTCCAATCGCAATAAATACGCCGTGTACGTCGATTTCTTTGGTTGAACCGTCTTTGTTTTTGATACGAATTCCAGTCACGCCCATGTCATCGCCTAATACTTCGTCGAGTTCGCTAAACCATTCGATGACGACGTTGCCATTTTTAGCTTTTTCTAACAATTTGTCGGACAGTATTTTTTCAGAACGGAATTTGTCGCGACGGTGAATAATAGTGACTTTTGAGGCGATATTCGATAAATATAACGCTTCTTCGACTGCCGTATTTCCGCCACCAATCACGGCGACGGGTTTATTGCGATAGAAAAAACCGTCGCACGTTGCACACGCCGAAACGCCGCGACCTTTGAAGGCTTCTTCCGATTCCAAACCTAAATATTGCGCCGATGCACCTGTCGCAATAATTAACGCATCACAAGTGTAATTTCCGTTGTCGCCGCTCAATTTAAAGGGGCGTTCCGACAAATCCGTGGTGTTGATGTGGTCAAAAATAATTTCAGTATTGAAACGTTCAGCGTGTTGTTGCATTCGCGCCATCAAATCGGGTCCTTGCAAACCTTCCACGTCGCCAGGCCAATTATCGACTTCAGTTGTGGTGGTGAGTTGTCCGCCTTGCTGCATTCCAGTGAGAATGACGGGATTAAGATTCGCACGAGCGGCATAAATGGCGGCGGTATAACCAGCGGGGCCCGAACCTAAAATTAACAGCGGGCAATGTTTTGTATCAGTCATAAAAATATCCAAGAAAAAGAAATAGGTAAACATTTGAAATTATGGCGGTGAAATAGCGTTTGGTAAATGTTTATTACGCTATAATTCGCGCCACTTTAGCGAATACAATAAAAAAGGAGAACACAATGAGTAACGATTACGACGATGTGCGCCACAATTTAATTACCATGCTGGAAGAATTAGATGAGCGTTTGACCACGATTACGCAAGAAGTTCGTCACACAGATGAAGTGGTTGAAAAAGATTCTGAAGAACAAGCAACGCAAAATGAAAATAATGAAGTGCAGGATTATTTGGGTAATTTCGCACGAGTAGAAATTGCGGCGATTAAGCAGGCGATTGTTCGGATTGATCGAGGCGATTACGATATTTGCCAAACGTGTGGTGAAGTCATTAACCCAGAACGTTTAAAGATTTTGCCGTATTTGGCGCAGTGCATTAAATGTGCAAGTTTAGCTGAAAAAATCTGAACATCCGCAGGCAATAAAAAAGCCCTGTAACAAAATGTTACAGGGCTTTAATTTTATTGGCTCCCCCGGACGGATTCGAACCGCCGACCCAATGATTAACAGTCATTTGCTCTACCGGCTGAGCTACAGGGGAATAAACTTTTTGTGTTTGGTGCGCTTGGAGAGATTCGAACTCCCGACCGATCGGTTCGTAGCCGATTACTCTATCCAGCTGAGCTACAAGCGCGTTGTTAAGCTGTTATTATTATTTTTAATCGAATTTTTGTCAAACGTTAATTTAAAATTTTTAACTTTTAGTTTCTGTTATGAAACACAAATAAAAACGAAATCAAATAATTATGAAAAAATCACTCGATTACTTTCGGTACTAAATACAAACCACTTTCGGTCTGCGGTGCGATGATTTGAAAATAATCACGTTGGTTCGTTTCCGATACATTATCAACCCGCAATCGTTGCACTTGATCCATTGGATGCGCCATTGGCTTGATTTCAGTTGTGTCCAGTTCAGACATCTGCGTCATCAATGTCAAAATTCCGTTCAAATCGTCAGCATAAGCCGCGACGTTTTCGTCTTCAATTCCCAATCGCGCCAAATGCGCTATTTTTTTTACTTCTATTTCTGATAACATTCGCTCTCACTCTCACTAAAAAAATGTTTAATTTTATATTATCATACTACCTAAACTTTAACGCTTGCTCAACTATACGCATGATTGCTAAAGTAACCCAATTTTATCGCCTATAAAGGATATAGCTAGAAATGTTCAAGAGAATTCGCGGTGTTTTTTCCAACGATTTGTCCATTGATTTGGGAACCGCCAATACGCTAATTTACATGCCAGGGCAGGGTATTGTACTCAATGAACCTTCGGTTGTAGCGATTAAAGAGGACAAAATTCGCGGCGCAAAAACAATTGCCGCTGTCGGTCTCGAAGCGAAATTGATGTTGGGACGTACACCTGGCAACATTACGGCGATTCGCCCATTGAAAGATGGTGTGATTGCTGACTTTGCTGTCACGGAAAGAATGCTGCGTTACTTCATCGAAAAAGTTCACAAAAGTAAGTTTCTGCGTCCCAGTCCCCGCATTTTGATTTGTGTACCATGCGGTTCAACACAAGTAGAACGCCGTGCAATTCGGGAATCAGCCGCTATGGCAGGGGCAAGAGAAGTCTATTTAATCGAAGAACCCATGTCAGCCGCAATGGGTGCCGGTTTGCCTGTTGATCAACCGTGTGGTTCGATGGTGTTAGATATTGGCGGTGGCACGTCGGAAGTCGCTATTATTTCCATTAACGGCATCGTGTATTCAAATTCCGTGCGGATTGGCGGTGATCGTTTTGATGAAGCGATTGTTAATTATGTCAAACGCAATTACGGCACGTTAATCGGTGAAACAACGGCTGAAAAAATTAAACAACAAATCGGCACCGCTTATCCTGGAAGCACGATGCAAGAAATGGAAGTCACCGGACGCAATTTAGCCGAAGGTGTGCCGCGCAGTTTCACGTTGAATAGCAACGAAATTTTGGAAGCCTTACAAGAACCACTTTCTGGCATTGTGGGCGCGGTGAGATTAGCTCTCGAACAAACACCGCCCGAATTAGGGTCGGATGTAGCGAGTCGTGGTATTTATTTAACCGGCGGTGGTGCGTTACTGAAAGACATCGATCGTTTAATTTCAGAAGAAACCGGTTTGCCCGTTCACATTGCGGATGATCCGCTCACTTGTGTGGCGCGAGGAGGCGGCATGATTTTAGAAATGCTAGACAAAAAAGGCGTATCCGCGTTTTCATTAGAATAATTCTGCATTCCCTTGTTATCTGCCGAAGAGGCAGCTTAGAAATTCACGTTCACAGGCTTCTTTTATCAAACTTTTATTTGCAACGGGTTCTTCGATTAACGTGCGTTTGCTGATTGCAATCATTGCAGCCGTTGCGTTATTGATTACCGAATATCGTAGTGAACGTTTAATGCCCTTACGCGCCACGTTGTCTGTTTTTACCGATTCGCTAAAATACTTGGTTGATTTACCTGTCAGTTTATTTGAAAACGCTTCAGAAGCCTTAACCAGTTACGACACCCTCAAAACTGAAAACACCGCTTTACATCAACAGCAATTGGTCAACAAAACGCAATTGCTCAAATTTGAAGCCCTCGAAAAAGAAAATATCCGTCTGCGTGCGTTGCTGGAAAATTCGTTCAAACTGGGCGAACAAGTGTTAATTGCTGAATTGTTGTCGATTAACCTCGCACCGTATGAACACATTATGGTGGTGAACAAAGGCACTCGCTTTGGTGTGCATCAACAACAGCCCGTTTTAGATTCAAATGGTGTGGTCGGGCAAGTGTTTCGAGCATTGCCATTTACGTCGGAAATCATGTTAATTACCGACCCGAATCACGCGATTCCTGTACAAGTCAATCGAAACGGTTTGCTCACAATTGCTGTCGGTAGCGGTATTTCAAATCAACTTAATCTTCCGTATTTACCGAATAACGCCGATATTCAAGCAGGCGATTTGCTGATTACTTCGGGTTTAGGTGGCACATTCCCAGCGGGTTATCCCGTTGCAGTCGTTGATGATTTCCCGCAAACCTCGAATAAATCCATTACCCACATTACCGCTACGCCGAAAGCGATGCTCGACCGAAATCGTGAATTATTGATTGTGTGGACGAACAACACGCCGATTCCATTGACCACGCCTGTGATTAAAACGCCCGATTCTCATGAATAAAGATTACAGCAACACGCGCGTTTTTGTGACGTTAATTATTGCGATGTGTTGCCGCATTCTGCCGTTACCTGAAAGTTTGGCGTTATTAAATCCGGATTGGGTTTTGTTGGTGTTGATTTATTGGAGTTTGGCGATTCCTGAACGGGTCGGCATTAGTTACGCTTGGTTTTTTGGTATTTTGACTGACGTATTGATGGGGCGATTATTCGGACAATACGCGCTGTCGTATTCACTGATTATTTACATGGTGCTGATTTGGCATCGACAATTACGTCAATTTCCTCTGCCTCAACAAAGCGCGTTTGTATTTGGCTGTTTGTTGATTTCACAATTGCTTTTGTTTTGGTTTGAAAATCTCAAAACACCTGCCCAATTACACGGCACGTTTTGGTTGCCCGTTTTGAGCGGTACAGCGAGTTGGTTTGTTGTTTATCACGTTATACGGTTTGTGCGGCGGTTTTAAACTTTGAAATGAAAAAGCCCCGCAAGCTGTGATGCAAGTCGGGGCTTTTTTTAAAAATACAAAACTCAGTATAACGGTGGCGGAGAACCCACTGTTATATAACTTGAAGCGCACCAACCACTTGCCAAAACTTCGTCATTAAAAGCCACAGCTACTTCTTTTCCACTATTCAGTGCAGCTAAAACTAAATCAAACGCTTGTCTATCTTTGGCAACGAATAACACTTTTCCTTCTACCCATTTAGGACATGCTCCAGCTTTAGAAACGCCTTTTAAGGTAAACCAAAAAAGAGGCGGTGCCCACGCCTCCGTTTGTTGAGCTGGATCATGTGTGCGTATAAATTCTACTTTTCCTTTCACAATACCAGTCGCGGCATTTGCAAAACTACTTGCGAAAATCCCCGTAATTACCAAACAAACAGCGATAAGTTTCTTCATTATTTGTAACCTATTTTGAAATTAACAGAGTGTGCATTATCAAATCCTTTGCAATAAGCTACAATCAAGCAAATCAGGTATTTAGTCGGTAGGAACGGACACGCAATGTCAATAAATGAAAAAATAAGATTAGTTCGAGAAGCAAAAGGCTTAACGCAAGAACAAATGGCAGAAAAATTAGAAATCTCTCGAAATAGCTACGGTGATATTGAACGTGGAGACAACGACGTTAAATTATCTACATTACAAAAAATTGCCGAATCATTTGAACTCCAATTATCTGAATTAGTTGATTTAAGCGATAAAGGAACTTTAAACGTAAATTTTTTCAAAAATAACAAATACCAAAAAAGTAGTAATAATGTTTATGTCGGTTCATGTGCCGCTGAATTGAAAGAACAAAAATTACTCAATGAATTTAAAGACAAAGAAATTGTGTTGTTAAAACGGATTATTGAATTGATGGAAGCGAAAAACGAGGTCACAACATGAACACATTAAGTTATTCAAATGCAAAACTAATAACGCCAAACTTTGCCAAATTGATAGAGAAAACTGCCGTTTTATCGCCTGCAATTCAAGAAGAAATTATTTTGCAGTGGTTTGACGACATCGAAAATGAATTGCAATGGCAAAAAACGTTAGAACAGCCACAACCAAAATTAGAGCAATTGGCGTTAGCTGCGTTGCAACAATCGAAGAACCTCTAACTGATGCCACGCCTCTACACTCTCAAAGACAACTCAGTCGAAAATCAAGTTTTTGTTAATCGTATTATCGCTGCCTTTTGCATTGTTGTTTTACTGACGATTGGACTCGGCGTGCGTTTGGTTTATTTACAAATCGTCGGACACGAACATTACGCCACGCTTGCCAAAGAAAATAGCGTAAAAATACAACCGCTCGTGCCGACACGCGGCATGATTTACGACCGCAACGGTAAAGTTCTCGCAGAAAATACGCAGTCTTTTAGCCTTGAATTGATTCCCGAACAAATCAGCGATTTAGATGGCACGTTGGCACGATTACAAGAATTGCTCAACATTCCAAACGAAAAAATCGAACAATTCCAAAAGCAACGCAAACGTCAAAAACGATTTATCAGCACGCCGTTATTGCTCAGTATGACCGACGAAGAAATTGCAAAATTCGCCGTTCAACGCCCTTATTTTACGGGCGTTGATATTCAATCACGCCTCGTGCGCCATTATCCTTACACCGATTTAGCCGCCCACGTTGTTGGCTACGTCAGTCGTATCAATGAAGCGGAAATGAAAACTTTGCCAATGTCGGAATATCGCGGTTCAAGCCACGTTGGAAAGTTAGGTATCGAAAGTTTTTACGAAACCCAATTGCATGGCAAAACGGGGTACGCGGAAATGGAAACCAACGTCCAATCTCGCGCCATCAATACGTTCAACACCGTGCCGCCTGTGGCGGGTGCAAATTTGTATTTAACGCTCGATATTGATTTACAAAAAACCGCTTATGACGCACTCGAAGGTTATAACGGTGCCGTTGTCGCACTTGATGTGCAAACGGGCGGTGTTTTGGTTTTTTCAAGTCGTCCAGGTTTTGATCCAAATCCATTTGTGGTCGGTATTGATTACGATGCGTATCAGGCGTTGCAATCCTCTGAAAATCAGCCGCTTTATAATCGGGCGTTGCGCGGTTTATATCCGCCAGGCTCAACAATGAAGCCGTTTGTGGCGTTAGCGGGTTTGGAATATAACGCGATTGGTTTTGAACAAAAACATTTTTGCCCTGGCTATTATCAATTGCCGAATGTGCCGCACAAATACCGCGATTGGAAACACGGCGGTCACGGTTCTGTTAGCATGAGTGACGCGATTACCGAATCGTGCGACGTGTATTTTTACAGTCTTGCGTCGGTGTTAGGCATCGATAATATGCACACGTTTTTACAGCAATTCGGCTTTGGTGAAAAATCAGGCATTGATTTGGTCGGCGAAAAAGCCGGTTTATTACCGTCGCGCGAATGGAAAAAACAGCAAAAAAATCAAAATTGGTATCCAGGTGAAACCTTGATTACCGGCATTGGACAAGGATATTTACAAGTTACACCCGTGCAATTAGCGCGAGCGACGGCAACGTTGGCAAATGGCGGCAAAGTGGTCACACCGTTTTTAGTCGATAAAATAGTGACCGCAACGGAAACGCAAGCGGGTACTGAAACTCACGGCAAAATCATTCCGTTGAAAGCGATCAATGTGCAGCATATTACCGACGCGATGGTGAACGTGGTGCATGACGCACACGGTACCGCGAAAAATATCGGTAAACACATTACTTATCACATCGCTGGTAAAACGGGGACGGCGCAGGTTTTCAACATCAAACAAGAAGCGAAATATAACGAAAACGCCATAGATTTCAAATTACGCGACCACGCCCTTTTTATCGCGTTTGCTCCTGCTGAAAATCCGAAAATTGCCGTGGCTGTCATCGTTGAAAATGGCGGTCACGGCGGTTCAGTTGCCGCGCCAATCGCGGGAAAAGTGATTGATCAATACTTGGAGGCTCTTGAAACACTGCGCTAGTGTTATCAAAAGTCGCGGGCGTTAATTGACTAATTTGGTTAATGTTTTGATTGTTGTTTCGTCAATCGCGTTCTCATTCGATGTTAAACCTTTTAAAACACCCTCGCCCGTGTTTTTTGGCTTGATAAAGCGCATGGTCGGCGGCATCAATTAGTTTTTCTGGCGTTGTTCCGTGTTTTGGATAAAAACTAATGCCAATGCTTGCGCCAATCTGAACAATATTTCCGTCTGATAGCGCAAAGGGTTCGGTTAAAGCCTTAATTATGTTGGCGGCTACTTTTTCAGCTGCTTCTGATGTGCGACAATTTTCTAAAATAATGACAAATTCATCACCGCCAAACCGCGCCATCATGTCGCTTTCTCGTAATGTAGTCGTCGTTTTTGCCGCGACTTGTTTGAGTAAATCGTCGCCCGCTGCGTGACCTAACGTGTCGTTTACTGCTTTAAATTTGTCTAAATCCAACATAAATACCGCGAATGTTTTACCTTGTCGATAGCTTAATTGGATTGAGTACTTCATTCGGTCAAGCAATTTTCGACGATTTGGCAAACCCGTGAGAGCGTCATAGAACGCGAGCTGTTTAATTTCTCTTTCGTATTTTTTGCGTTGAAATGCGAGTTCTTGTTTAATCGTTTCTTTCTCCGCCTTTATTATGGCGATTTCCTGTGCGGCCGTTTTCGCGACATCCGCCATGGAGACGGCGGCGACCTCAGCGACTTCTTTTACCATTTCCGCTGTTTTTATCGCCGATTCTTTTACTACTTCCGCTGCTTTTATCGCGGCATCTTTTATCACCTCCGCTTCTTTTATTGCTGCATCTTTTATCACTTCCGCTGCTTTTATCGCTGCATCTTTTAACACTTCCGTTGCTTTTGTCGCTGCATCTTTTACTACTTCCGTTGCTTCTTTTCGTCCGTTCGTTGTCTCGTTCATTTTTAAATCTCTGTATTTCTGCTGCGTTAATTTGTAACTAATGCTTCAAATCTTTTCAAATCTTCGTCGTTCATCGTGCCACTTTTCAATTTTGCTTTTAATGTCTCAATAATTCCGCTCAATCGCACGTCAGCTCTGAACATTTTTGTCGTGTAATTTGCTTTGGGTCGTCAACCTCCCCTATCGCCGCCCCGCCCAACAAATTTAGGAGGCGCGTATATTTCACTGGTTACGTTTTCTTCAATGTCGTTCATTGTGTATTTTCCTGTTGCTTTTTTCTTTTTCAAAAAAGCGCGGCGATAACCGCAGCACCTTCTTACTTTTAAATCAGTTGTATTCACCGTAGAATTTAAGAGTTAAATTTACTCCTTTTCTTTCCTTTATGAAATATGAAAAGGGATAAATAACACTTGGAGAGTCTTGATGCAAACTGAAACGCGCCACGAACAATTTGAACGGCATTCCTTTTTTGGTAATTTCTTACGCAAATTGCACGTTGATATTCCGTTATTTGTGACGTTGGTGCTGATTTCCATTTTGAGCTTTGTCATTCTTTACAGCGCGGGCGGGCAAGATTTGGACGTGTTGATTCGGCAAGCGGCACGAGTCGGTTTGGCGTTCGGATTGATGATTTTATTGGCGCACGTCGAACCGTATCAATTCAAACGCTGGTCAGTCATTTTGTTCAGTTTGGGGATTGTGTTGTTGTTGGCGGTGTTGATTTTGGGCGAAATTGGCAAAGGCGCACAACGCTGGTTGGAATTGGGCGCGTTTCGTTTTCAACCGTCGGAAATGATTAAAATTACCACGCCGATGATGATTGCGTGGTATTTAGCCGAATACTCGTTGCCGCCGAAACCGAAACAATTGTTGATTGCCAGTGCGTTGATTGCGTTGCCAACGTTGCTGATTGCGAAACAACCGGATTTAGGCACGGCGTTATTGGTCGCGAGTTCGGGCGCGGCAGTCTTATTTTTTTCGGGTTTATCGTGGTGGTTTATTATTGGCATTGGCGCGGTATTAACTGCGCTCACGCCGATTCTGTGGCATTTCATGCACGATTACCAACGCGCTCGCGTGCTGACGTTTCTCCATCCTGAAGCTGATCCGTTGGGGCGCGGTTATCACATTATTCAATCGAAAATCGCGATTGGTTCGGGCGGCGTTTACGGAAAAGGTTGGCTCGGAAGCACCCAATCGGAATTGGATTTTTTGCCGGAAAGTTCGACCGATTTTATTTTTGCGGTCTTCGCCGAAGAGTTTGGTTTATTCGGCTGCGTCTGTTTATTGGTGTTGTATTTGTTGATTATCAGCCGCTGTTTATTTATCGCGTCGCAAGCCAACGACACATATAGCCGTTTATTGGCGGGCAGTTTGGCGTTCACCTTTTTTGTGTATGTGTTTGTGAATATCGGCATGGTGATTGGCGTGTTGCCTGTCGTCGGCGTGCCATTGCCGCTGGTGAGTTACGGCGGCACGTCGATTGTGACATTGTGTGCGGGTTTCGGTATTTTGATGTCGATTCACACCCACAAAAAATTGTTGTCGCATTAGATTCCAGCGTTCGCCGACAATGAACGCAATTAAAAACAACGTTACAATGTGCCTTTTCTGGCAGCCATTATTCAAAATTAAATTATGAAATATCACGACCTGCGCGACTTTATTGCTCAACTTGAAAAACAAGGCGAACTCAAACGCACGCTTTATCAAGCGGATCCGCATTTAGAAATTACTGAAATTTGTGATCGCACGCTAAAAGCGCAAGGACAAGCTCTGCTTTTTGAACGCCCGAAAGGCTATAACGTGCCGCTTCTGGGAAATTTATTCGGTACGCCGCACCGCGTCGCAATGGGAATGGGCGCGGATTCTGTGACAGAATTGCGTGAAATTGGAAAATTACTCGCGTATTTGAAAGAACCCGAACCGCCAAAAGGATTCCGCGACGCGCTGGACAAACTTCCCGTGTTGAAACAAGTGCTGAATATGTCGCCCAAAATGGTGAAAAATCCCGCGTGCCAAGAAAATGTGTTGCGCGGTGACGAAATCGATTTGGGGCGTTATCCGATTCAACATTGTTGGCCAGACGATGTCGCGTCATTGATTACTTGGGCGTTGGTGATTACGAAAGGACCGAATAAAGAACGGCAAAATATGGGCGTTTATCGTCAACAAGTTTTAGGCAAAAATAAAACGATTATGCGTTGGCTCGCGCATCGGGGTGGCGCGTTGGATTTCAAAGAATGGCAAGCCGTGCATCCGAATGAACCGTTTCCCGTGACAGTGGTTTTGGGTGCTGATCCTGCCACGATTTTGGCGGCGGTCACACCGATTCCCGATTCGCTTTCAGAGTTTGCGTTTGCCGGTTTATTGCGCGGCAGCAAAACCGAATTGGCGAATTGTTTGAGTAATAATTTACAAGTTCCCGCCAGCGCGGAAATCGTTTTAGAAGGCTTTATTTATCCGAATGAAATGGCTCCTGAAGGGCCTTTTGGTGATCACACTGGTTATTACAACGAAGTCAGCGAATTTCCTGTTTTCACCATTGAGACCATTACCGAACGCAATAATCCGATTTATCACAGCACTTACACCGGTCGTCCGCCCGATGAACCGGCGATTTTGGGCGTGGCGTTGAATGAGGTTTTTATTCCCATTTTGCAAAAACAATTTCCTGAAATTGTCGATTTCTATTTGCCGCCCGAAGGCTGTTCGTATCGCATGGCTGTTATCAGCATGAAAAAACAATATGCGGGTCACGCCAAGCGCGTGATGCTCGGAACGTGGTCGTATTTGCGGCAATTTATGTACACAAAATTTGTGATTGTGGTGGATGACGATATTAACGTGCGCGATTGGCAAGACGTGATTTGGGCGATTACCACGCGCATGGATCCGGCGCGAGATTTGACGATTTTGGAAAATACGCCAATTGATTATTTAGATTTTGCGTCGCCAGTTTCTGGTTTGGGTTCAAAAGTCGGTTTCGATGCCACGAATAAATGGGCGGGTGAAACGAATCGGGAGTGGGGAAAAACGATTACGATGTCGCCCGATATTATTCAACGCGTGAATGATATTTGGGGGACATTGTAGATTTGGATTTGAATTTAGTTTTTGGATGCAAAAAAAACCGCCCTTCGTATGAGACAGAGGGGCAGCTTTTTTCAATTTCACATTTCGCATGGTTCAATTATCATGAACACTCAATTATTTGAGTGGTTTTTGACACATTTATCGCACTCAACAGGATTCACTATGACAGAAAATAGCTTAATTGAATTAGAAATTAAAATGGCGTATCAAGATGATTTATTGCAAACATTGAATGATATTATTGCGACGCAACAGCAACAAATAGATCGACTCGAACGGGCGTATAAAACTATGCACGAACGGGTTGATAATTTGTCTTCAAAAATACCTGAAGATGCGTCGCCGCAGTATGAATTACCGCCCCATTATTAACATTCGATGCTGATTCGCGTGGCGTTTTTGATGATGTTGTTATGTTTGCCGTTATTTTTGTTGGCGAAAACATTGTTGATTTTTACGTTTTTGGCGATTTCCACTTTTATGATGTACGCTTCAGCATTCGTTTTGTTAGCGGGTTTTGGTCTGTTGGTAGTTATGAGTTTCATTTTTTCTTTCAAAAAATTATGGCACATTTTTCAGCAGTATTTTTCAGCAGAACAACGTGGGCAACGTCAAATTTTATTTATAGAAAATCAACAGACTAACCGACATCGTTTGTTTTATTTGCAGCGGTTACAACTGTCGTATTTCAAAGAACGGCAATGCAAACAAATTCTTGAAAAAAATAATCGAGTGCAGCTTCACGCGCTTTCTGAAGCTATCGAACAGGATTTGCAGCGACTTAAAACACAAATTCCGAAAGCGTATTTTTTGCAATTACAACAGGCAAATCGGCGTTATCTCACGCAACAAAATGAACAGGCTCTGATAAAATTGCATCATAAAATTTCAAACTTGAATCGCAAATAATTATGTTGAAAAATTGGCTTTTAAATATCGTCACCACTATTCAATCGCTTAAAACTGAAAATTTAACGTGGAAACGCGATAATCAAGAACAGCAAGCGGCGTTAAAACTCACTCAAGTGTTAGCCGAAAAAGTGATGATTGCCGAATTGAAAAAGCGCAGTCAGCAGTTAAAACACGAATTAACGCTTTTACAAACACAGCACGATGCCGAATTGTTGATGTTTAAAACAAAATGTAAACAAGACGTGAAAGATTATAAACAATATCTCGCCTCGCTCGACCAACTCAAACATTCGATTCAAAGTAGTTATACGCATTTGCCCGAAGCGGTCGCGTTTACGATTCATCATCACGCCAAATATCTGCTGAATGAAATGTGGGAAACCACCGAATTTGAACAAAAAATGCGTCGTGAAATTCAGTTAATTCGTTTTATGTCTACGGTTCACGAAGATGCGCGACTGTATTTGGAAGGGGAAAATAAGGATATTTTGCCAGAACGGACGTTGACGTTTATTGAAAAAGGATAGAAATCCAACCGTTGAAAACGCTCAAAATAAAAGCCTGTCGTTGTCGATAATGGTATGCGTTGCCGTTAAAACCAGCGCGTTATTGGGCAAACTAAAACCGACGGGATTACTCACTTCTAACGAAAAAGTTTCATCAATTTCCGCGATTTTGTCACCCAAAATAGTGACGGGAATGGCAACGTGATTTTGTCCAATTTGTAACGTGATTTGCCCTTGTGTCGCCACATAATCTTGACCCGCCAACGCCGTGCCGTTTACCGTGCGAAAATTAAACGAAACCGCTTGCGTCAACGGTTCACCAAATGCTGCGAGAAAATAATTGACCACCGAGCCGTAATTTGGTTCCGGCACATTCTTCATCACTTCCGAAGCCAGCATTGGCACGTTATAAACTGGATTTCCTTGCGTCACATAATCAATCCAATCGGCGTGTGTCGAAACGCGGGTATCCGAACCCAGTTCACCCACCGATGAATCCGTCACGCTATTCACGTCCGACACATCGGAACGAAAAATAAAACTGCCAATGCCAGCAATTTTACCGTCGATAAACGTCCCGCCGCCTGACATGCCATTTTGTGACATCGCTTCTTCGCTGCCCAATCCTAAATTTGGCAGATTAAACAATTGCCCAATCGCATCATGTTGTGCCGAACCGTCATCGTAATCGTAAAGCAATTGTGAACCCGCTTCGATGTGGCTACCGAACGGTGTGTTAATAATATTGGTAAAAGCGTCGTAAGTATTTTTACCCGCCACCACGTCATTTCCTGAATAACCTGCGCGAATAAAGGTTTGCCCAATTTCGGTAGTCGCACGATAAATTTCATAACCCATATTCGGAGCGAGCGGTTGGGCGAGTTTAACTATCGCTAAATCATTATTGTAGCTGGTGGGATTATTCTCCCAATTGGAATGTGAATAAATTTCCGCTGCACCGCTAATCGTTTGACCAGCCGCGTTAATAATATGTACATTCGACAATGTTGGATTGCCAGAAAATAAATGGGCGGCGGTCAAAATATATTGACCACCCGCGAGCAAAACGCCCGAACCATAACTGTGATTGTCACCATTTTGAATCGTGATTTTAAAAATTTGCGTGTACAACGCATCATTAGAATAAATTTTAGTTAACATTTTGTGAAATGGTTGGTTTAAAAACAAGGTCGCAAGGAGTGAAATTTAACTTTCACACGACAAATGGCGCGGTGATTACTCTTTGACATCCTCCCCGCCCTAAAGGGTTACAACGGGGATTCCTTATTGCTAAGGAGCAGGTTGTATATCGCTATTACCTGCTGGTTTCTGCTGCTGACGGCATTACTGCACCGTTCACTTCACAGACTAGCCCCCGATAGACCTCGGGTTATTTTTACATAATGACTAACACTTTCAAGGTTTCACCATTGCCGCTTGGTTTTCGCGGACATAGATTTGAAACCTCTACTAACTGGTTGTGATATTAACACAAAGCTGAAAAATATCGCCACTGTGAATGCGGTCGAATTGAGCCGCTTACATCCTCGCCCTAAACGGCGAGGTTTTTCGCTACTAGGGGATAAAAATTGTAGTGCGATGCCATGACAAATTGAACAAAACTAGATGACGACTTCGACTATATATTTTAGGTGAAAAATCACTGACAAGGTTTAGTTTTTGATTTTTCTTTGGATTTTGACACAAAAAAACCGCCCTTCGCGTGAGCTAGGGGCAGTTTTTTGGTTTTAAAGTGGATTAGGAATTAACCCGCTCCACAAAATTGCAATTAAGCCGACTAAACAAAGTTAGCAGCCATCAGATTAGTATTAGTTACACCACTTAACACAATCCATGTGTCAGCCGTTACCGCTGTGGTAGCCGAATCGCAAACAATCAACGTATCTGCACCACCACTCGCCGCAATAACGAACACCCCAGTAGATGACGTATATGCACCGGAAAGCATGTAGGTTGTGTTTGTAGTCAGTGCAGTTACAGTCACACCGATAGCTGTTGTAGGTGCGGCGGCTGCGGTAGTGACATCCAAAGTATCACCGCCAGCACCTGCCAAGAAGTTAGTAATCACATCGACACCATTTGCGAAGGTAATCGTATCTGAAGCTGCGAAAACTGTACCTGCATATGTCGCAGCTGAATACGCAACGCTATCCCCATCAGCTTCAATAATTTTATCGACGGCAGAGTCAACGCTTAATGTAATGGCATCTGCACCTAAGCCGCCAGTAATCGAGTCAATCCCACCACCTGAAGCAATAATATCGTTACCCGCACCAGCAGAAATGGTATCTGCACCTGCGCCAGTTGTAATGGTTTGTGCGCCTGCAGCAGAAGTGTAGCTAATAATAGACGTTGCTGTACTGGTGAAAGTGTGAGCTGTTGTTGATGGTGTTACACCACCTACTGTAATCGTTTGCCCTGTATTACCACCAGAAATAGTAAAGGTTGCCGCACTGGCGGTACCTTCTTGTATTGCCATCGCTACATTTGTTGCGGATTGAGCTGCAACAGTAATCGCACCTGCTGTACTTGATGTTGCATCGATGGTGGTAAAGGTAGTCGCCAAAGCAGGAGTAATTGTATATGCACCTGTTGAAGCTCCTGTTACTATCGATGTTGTTACTGCAGTAGGAACCGAAATAGTCGTCGCCGTTGTAGTATTTGTACTTGTGATGGTCTGTACACCAGCACCAGGCACTACAGAAGTCGCAACCGTACCCGTAATTGTGTACACAGAACCGGTTAGACCAGCGGTTGCGGTCACCGTATCCATATCTTGGAACGTTGCCGTATTAGCGGTTGCGGGGACTGCAGCGATACTATCACCAACCACGGTACCACCAACTACTGTGACATTAGCCATTGCGGTAGTAATAAACGTAATCGTATCCGCCAAACTACCACCAGTTACGGAAATGTTCGCGTCATTGATAAACACACCGGTATTCACTAAGTCTGGTAATACCAATGTATCCGCACCTGTGCCACCCGCAACAGTTGTCGCTAATACTGCTACTGTAAAGGTAAGCGTATCAACTAATGTACCACCGGTAACAGAAATACCATCAGCGTCATTGATGGTGACACCACTATTTGTCGTGTCCGGTAATACCAATGTATCTGCACCCGTGCCACTGTTTACGGTTACCGCTGTCATCGCTGTTGTTGCAAAAGTCAGTGCGTCAACCCCCGAACCACCTACCACTGACACTGTCGCATCATTGAATGTTGCTGTATTGGCAGTGCCACTGAAAGTAACAACGTCGGCACCTGTACCACCCGCAACAGTTGTCGCTAATGCCGCCGTTGTAAAAGTAAGCGTATCAACCAACGAACCACCGGTAACAGAAGTACCATCAGAGTCATTGATGGTTACACCACTATTTGTCGTATCTGGCAAAACCAATATATCCGCACCCGTACCACTATTGACGGTTACAGCTGTCATTGCGGTTGTTACAAATGTCAGCGTATCAATACCTGTACCACCGGTAACAGACATTAAACCGCTATTGATAGTTAGCGCATTGGTAAAACTACCTAAAGTAAGAACATCTGTACCCGTACCACCACCGATAACCGTTGTCGCCGCAACCGTGGCGGTGCTGAAGGTTAGTGTTTCAACACCAGTCGTGCCGTTAATAGTGATGCCGTCAGTATCGGAAATGGTTGCAACGTTTGTTGTCGTACCACCAAAAGTGAGTACATCTTGACCCGCACCACCTACGATCGTTCCGGAGGTGATAGCAGCCGCAAAGGTTATTGTATCGATACCCGCACCACCACTGACGCTATCGCCTGAAGCAAGTGCAACGAAAGAATCAGCACCGGCTCCGCCCGTAATGGTATCAGCCGCTGCACCACCTGTGACACTTGCTGTGCCGTATGAAGCTAATGTCGTTGATAAATCTAACGCACCTGTAGCGGCACTGTACATCGCGATATTTAACTGACCCGCAGCCGTATAAACACCGCTAATTGCATCTGACCCATAACCAAAATCGGTAATTGTATCAATGGCGGTATCGGCTGGCGTAATCGCAAACGTATCGGCATCTGCGCCACCGGTAAGATTATCTGCCCCTAAACCACCCGTAATTAAATCCGCACCAGAATCACCAGTAATAGTATCTGCGCCAGAACCACCCGTGATAGTATCCGCACCAGAACCACCAGCAAGCGAATCTGCACCCGAATCGCCCGTAATGGAATCCGCCGCTGTGCCGCCCGTAATCGTAGCTGCTGCTGTACCTGCGGTAATAATCAATGCCTCGGTTTGTAACGCAAAGCTCGCATTAACACCAGCGACAGTAATATATTCAACAGTGGCTAGGTTAGCATCAGGCAGAGCGGCAACAGTGGCTGCAACAGTGAGAGTGTCGGCAGCACCATCGCCACCAATAATCGTGTCGGCAACATCGGTAAATACGATAGTGTCGTTACCCACTCCACCGTCAATGCTGTCATTACCTGTACCACCGGTAATAGTATCGGCACCTAAACCACCCAGAATCGTATCGTTACCTGTGCCACCATCAATAGAATCCGCGAACAAACCACCCGTAATCGAATCAGCACCCACACTGCCTGTAATCGTCACAGCGGATTTACCTGCCGTAATCACTGCGGCAGCAGTCGGAGCAGCAACGGTTCCAGAAGTTTCAATACCCGAAGCTGTCGTGCCACCCGTCATCGTGACGAAACCTTTCGTGTCGCGTATCCACGTTAAGGCATCGGAGTTTAATTTAGCGACTTGAGTTTGTGTTAATGATTCCAGTTGACCCAAAGTTGTCGTTGCTAGCTGTGCCAATTGTGCCGTGGTAATTGAAGGAACAGCCGAAGTCGTCAATGCAGGAAGTGTAATAGTCGTTAACCCTTTGAACGCAGCGGGTTTAAGTGTGTCAATAAAACTCGCCGTTAAAGCTGCGGCTTGTACCGTCGTTAGACCACCGATTTGTGTAGTTGCTGATGTTAAGAATGGTGCTTGTTCGGCCGTTAATGCTGCAATGTCTGCTGTATCAAAACCACGAATATCTAAACCTTTAATTACTTTGGGGTTTAGTGCAGCAATGGCGGTTGCTGTTAAAGTAGTTGCTTGAATTGAACTTAACTTAGCGACTTGTGCAGCTGTTAATGCCGATGCCTGATCTGCACCGAAAGCAGCTAATTGACCCGCTGTCGCTGTGGTCAATACGGCGATTTGAGCCGTTGTCATTGCCGCAATTTGTTCTGCTGTCATTCTGGAAAATGCGGAAATAGCTAGCGAAGGTACTGCTGCTACGGTAATTGCTTTCAACGTGGCAGGCTGTAACGCAATAACATCATCCGAGACCAAACTAGCAATTTGTGTTGCGGTCAATACTTTAGCTTGCGCTGGATTGATTGCCGCCGCTTGATCAGACGTTAATACCGCAACTTGAGTAGCATCTAAACCCAGAATGTTTTTTACTGTTAATCCAGGAATTGAGGCTGGATCAATCGCAACTACGGCGATGAGTGAAAGAGCCTTTACCTGTACTGCCGTTAACGCCGATAGGGCTTGCGGCGTTAATAGAGCAGCACCCTCGGCATCAATCGCAGCGATTGATGCCGTGTTTAAAAGCCCCCATTGCGCGGGTTTCAATGCCGCCAGTTGTCCATCGCCGGTTAAGTCTGAAAGCGTCAACCCCGCTATGTTTTTATTAAAACCAGCAATGGCTTTGGGATCTAATGCCGCAATATCTTCTGCTGGTAAATCGGCAACTTTGTCTGCGGTCAACGCACCAATTTGTCCCGCCGTAATTGCTGGAGCTTGATCAGGCGTAATAGCCGCTAATTGCTCACTCGTTAATGCGCCAAATGTTTTTGAAGGAATCGCGGCAATAAAGGTGTTATCCAAAATCGCCAGAACATCAGTAGGCAAAGAAGCAAAGGCTTTAGACGAGAAACTTGCTGCCTGTGCGGTAGTCAATGCCGGTGCTTGATCAGCGGTTAAAACGCTGAGTTGAGTGGAAGTAAATGCTGCAATTTGCGCTGGAGTTAATGCCGTAATTTGGGGCGGCGTTAACATTACGACATGATCCGTATCTAGCAAGGTGATTTTCAAACCCCCTAATCCACCAGGTAATTTTGCAGTGCCTGTAGATAATGCACCTAAATGATCACTATCTACAGCCGCTAATTGGGTTTTGGTAAACGAAGCTACTTGCGTCGAAGTCAACGCCGCCATTTGCTCGAGCGTTAAGCCATTAACTTGATCGATTGTTAAGGGCGTAATCGGCAAACTCGGAATGACTTTCGCACTGATGCCTGGCAACGCGCCAGGATCGATAGCTTTGAATTGTGGTGTGAGATAACCGATGGTTTTTACGGTCAAAACAGCTAATTGTTCCGCTGTTAAACCTGCCGCTTGTGTTTTGGTCAATTTAGCAAAATCGGCGGTGGTAAATTTAAGAAACAACGCCGGCGTGACTTCGGCAATATCCGTGGTGGCTGCAAATACAAATTTGGTTGTGGTGGTAGTTGCCATTTTTAAATCCTCGTGGATTGATGAAAAATAAAATTCTGTAAATATCGCGCCAATTCGTTTATCGGCACAAAAACGTAAACCTTTTGTCTACAACTCGAAATACTACGCTACTATACAAAAAAAGTTAAACCGATTATGCTCACCTAAACTTACCGCGTCCAAGAAATAGACACGCGCGGCTCTAACCATTGTTGTAAAAAATCTAAAAAACAGCGCACTTTGGCTGAAAGATATTTACGGTGCGGATAAACAGCGTGAATATCCAGCGGTGGCAACGCATAATTTTCCAGAACGGTTTTTAGTTTACCCTTTTCAATATCGCGTCGCACCACATAAGACGCTAAAACCACCAAACCCAAACCGTTCAATGCTGCGACTCGATTGGCTTCGGCGACGTTAGATTGCATTCTTCCCGACACATGAATCGTGGTATAACCCGCATCCGTTTTGAATTTCCATTTATCTTGCGGCGCACTCGCCCAATTGACCAAACAACTGTGATTCACCAAATCTTCAGGCGTTTGTGGCACGCCATATTTTTCCAAATAATCGGGCGACCCACACACAATCATCGACGAACTGGCTAATTTTCGCGCTACCATGCTGGTGTCGTCCAAATCCCCCAAATAAATCGCAATATCAATACCTTCGTCAATTAAATCGGTGTGACTACTTTGCAAAACCATCTCGACATTTAAATCGGGATAAATTTTTAAAAATTCCGCCACCGCGCGGGTGATATGTGTCGCACCAATCACCGGCGGCGCACTGATTTTTAACGTGCCGCGCGGTTCATTTTGCAAATGCGTAATGGCGGATTCCATGTCCTCAATGTCGAGCAATACTTGCGAACAGCGTTCCAAATACGCCAAACCCAAGTCCGTTAAACTCAAACTGCGCGTGGTGCGGTTAAATAAGCGCGTTCGCAAATCTGCTTCAAGATTCATGATGTGTTTGGTCGCCATTGCGCGGGAAATGCCCAACTCGCGTGCGCCGCCGACAAAACTGCCTGCTTTAGCGACCCGCTCAAATACTTTCATGCTGGTTAATTTGTCCATTTTTCTCTTAATTTTTTAGTAATTGCCGACATAATTCAGGCACGGCAGGCGGTTCAGCAGATGCCGATTCTTTTCCTTTGACGGGATGCGTGGCTTCAAATGAAAACCACCACGCCAAATCGTCGCCACAACCATCACCCGACGGCAAAGGCTCTTGATGTTCGCAATGTGGGTTGTCTTTCGGGCAACTTAAACGCACATGAAAATGGTCATCGTGTTTCCACCACGGGCGAATTTTGCGTAACCAAGCACGATTATTTGGTTCGGCGTGTTTGCAAAGTTCACGTTTGATAATCGGATTCACAAAAATACGTTCCACGTCGGGTAATTGCGCGGCAGTTTTTAAAACTTGTTCGTGAGCCGAAGTCCATTCGTTTAACGCAATTTTATCTGAGCTGGCTAACATCGAAGTCGCGCTTAATGTTTCGCGTTCGTGGTCGGTCAATGTATTCGCGGTCGATAACGAAAACCAAATATCCACATCCAGCCCGTTTTGATGACTGCGATGTCCGCTCGGAGTACGTCCGCCGTGACGTTGTCCCAAATCACCAATCAACAAATTGCTGGCGTGTTCGGTTGCCACGGTTTGCCCAAGGTTTTGAATAAATTGAATCAGATTCGGATGACCATAAATTCGTTCGCGCGACAAACGCATCACTTGATAACCCGTGCCATCAATCGGCAACGCCACCGAATCACTCAAACAGCCATTTGTGTAAGTGCCGATGCTTTGCGTTGTGGCAAAGGCATTGTTCATTGAAAGAAAAAGGATACAAAATAAAAAACTACTTTTAAACATAGAAATTACGCGCCATTCCAATTCAAAAAATTCGCCAATAATTGCAGCCCGACAGTTTGGCTTTTTTCAGGGTGAAATTGCACCGCAAACACATTATTTTTCATCAATGCACAGGCAAACGCATTCGGATAATCACTCGTTCCCGCAATCAACGCTTCGTTTTGCACAGCGGTATAATAACTGTGAACAAAATAAAATCGGCTTTCGTCTGGAATGCCGCGCCACAACGGATGCGCGTGTTGTTTCACTTGATTCCAACCCATGTGCGGGACTTTTAAAATCTCGCCATTTTCATCGAGCAACGGGTCGGCGAATTTCAAAACGTGACCGTCCAAAATTCCCAAACAATCGGTGTGACCATTTTCTTGGCTATCAATCAACAACGCCTGCATTCCCAAACAAATTCCGAGCAACGGTTTCGTTTCTGCGACTTGTTTAATCACATCGACCAAATTCAAATCGTGCAATGCTTTCATGCAATCTCGCATCGCGCCAACACCTGGAAAAACAACACGGTCAGCCTTTAAAATTGTTTCGGCATCCGACGTGACAACAACTTCAACGTCGGGCGCGGCATGTTGCAACGCTTTTGAAATCGAATGTAAATTGCCCATGCCGTAATCAATCACCGCGACCGTAGACATTACAAAACTCCTTTCGTCGAAGGCATAATGCCGCTCATTCGTTCATCAAACGTGATTGCATTTCGCACCGCACGACCAAAAGCCTTGAAAACAGTTTCAGCGATATGATGTGCGTTGCCACCTTTCAAATTATCAATATGTAACGTCACGCCTGCGTGATTCACGAAACCTTGAAAGAATTCGCGCAACAAATCGACATCAAAATTGCCGATAAACGCGCGATTAAAAATCACTTCATAATACAAACTGGGGCGACCTGAAAAATCAATCACCACCCGCGACAACGATTCATCGAGCGGAACGTAAGCGTGACCGTAACGCGAAATGCCTTTTTTATCGCCCAACGCTTTGGCAAACGCTTGACCCAGCGTAATGCCGACATCTTCCACAGTGTGATGCGCGTCAATATCTAAATCGCCTTTCGCATCGACGCTGAGGTCAATCATGCCGTGTCGGGCAATTTGATCGAGCATGTGATTCAAAAACGGTACGCCTGTTTTAAAATCGGTTTTGCCCGTACCGTCCAAATTGACGGTGATGGTGATTTGCGTTTCGAGCGTGTTGCGTTCTACGGTGGCAATGCGTGAGTTCATGATTTATTTTGAATTTGAAGGTTGGCTAAAACGAAAACGCGATAACACCGTTTAAAAAGCGTGTTATCGCAGCTGTTTTTTGAATTTCAAGATGACGAAGTTAATTCAGCAATTCTAAAATAGCTTCTAATTCTGTCACCATTTGGTGAATCAGTTGTTTGGTGCGCGTGGTGTCATTTTTTGAGTCAGCACTCGACAAATGTGCCTTCGCACCGCCAATGGTATAACCTTGTTCATAAAGTAACGCCCGAATTTGCCGAATAATTAACACATCGTGACGCTGATAATAGCGGCGATTGCCACGGCGTTTAACGGGGTTAATTTCGGTAAATTCTTGTTCCCAATAACGTAAAACGTGCGGTTTTACGCCACACAATTCACTGACTTCACCAATGCTAAAATAGCATTTTGCCGGAATGGACGGCAATTCGTTGTTAGTACTCGGATCCAGCATACGCTTCTACTCGTGCTTTAAGTTTTTGACCCGATCTAAACGTCACTACACGGCGTGCTGTAATCGGAATTTCTTTGCCTGTTTTTGGATTGCGTCCAGGACGACCTGTTTTATCACGCAATTCAAATTTACCAAAACCAGAAAGTTTGACTTGTTCGCCGTGATCTAATGAATGTTTAATTTCTTCAAAGAAAAGATCTACCATGTCTTTGGCTTCGCGTTTATTCAAACCTAATACGTTAAATAAATTTTCGGCGAAATCTGCTTTTGTTAATGCCATATTTAATCTCTTAATTTTGCGCCCGTTTTTTGGGTCAGGGTGTCTAGGAACGTGCTAACTATAGCATCAATTTCAATATCTGTAAGCGTTTGTGCTTGATTTTGCAGCACTAAACTCAGCGCGACGCTTTTAAAACCGTCTTCTACACCTTTGCCGCGATACACATCAAAAATGACCGCTTCTTGTAAAAGTGGTTCCGCACACGATTGAATTGCTGCGATTATATCGCCTGCTGCGACTTCTTCTTTAACCAATAACGCTAAATCGCGACGCACAGAAGGGAATTTCGATAACGTTTTGAAGCTAGCGTTTTGTTTTTGTAGCAATAAATCTTGCGCTAATTCAAACAAAAATACGGGCGTTTCAAAACCTAATTGTTGTTCTAAATTCGGGTGCAACATGCCTAACCAGCCTACAACGTCGCCGCTTTGATTCAAAATTTTCGCACTTTGACCCGAATGCAAAGTTTCGTGCGAATCGGCGACAAATTGCACGTTGCAACCCGTTAACGCAAACATTGCTTCCACGTCGGCTTTCACGTCGTAAAAATCCAACGGGCGTTCTTGTTCGCCCCATTGTTCATTCCACGCATTGCCCAACGCCAAACCTGCGAGCATTTTTTCTTGTAACGTTTCGCCGTCTTTTTGCACGAAACGCAAACCCGATTCAAATAAACGCACGCGCGTTTGTTGACGATTTGTATTGTACAACGCCGCCGTTAATAATCCGCCCCACAACGTGGTTCGCATCACCGCTAAATCAGCAGAAATTGGGTTTTGCAAACGAATAAATTCCGCACTGGGCGCAATCGTTTTTTGCAAATTTTCATCGACAAAACTGTAAGTAATCGCTTCTTGATAACCGCAATCGACCAACAAATCTTTGACGCGATCTAAATCTAAAACCGTTTCGGTGGCTTCATTTAACGATGAACGCACCAAAATTTGGTTATTTGGCAAATTGTTGTAGCCGTGAATTCGCGCAATTTCTTCAATCAAATCGGCTTCAATCGCAATGTCGAAACGGAAACTTGGCGGCGTAACCAACCAGCCGTAAGTTTGCGCGACGACTTTCATGCCCAAACGTTCCAAAATTCCACAAACGTTTTCAGGTTCAAATGACATACCTAAAATTTTGTTTAATTTGGTTTCACGAAAGCGAATCGGTTCCCGTTTTGGCAATTCAGAATTCGTCGTGATTTCCGTAATTTCACCCGCTTGTCCACCACAAATTTCCAAAATCAATTGCGTGGCGCGTTCGATGGCGCGGTTTTGCAATTCAAAATCCACGCCGCGTTCAAAACGGTGCGATGAATCGGTGTGTAAACCGAATTGACGGGCTTTTCCCGCGATTGAAAGTGGCGCGAAAAACGCACATTCTAAAAACACACTTTGCGTATTTTCATGAACTGCGGAATAACTTCCACCCATCACGCCTGCGAACGCCAACGCGCTTTCGTCGTCGGTAATCACTAGACTTTTTTCGTCAAACATCATCGTTTGCGCGTTTAATAATTCTAAGGTTTCACCATTGACGGCATAACGAACAGTAATGCCACCGTTTAATTTTGCCGAATCGAAAACGTGTAGCGGTTGACCCAATTCGAACAACACATAATTCGTCACATCGACCAATGGACTGAGCAAGCGCAAACCTGAACGACGTAAACGTTCAGCCATCCAAAGCGGTGTTTCGGCTTGATTATTTACGCCTGAAATTATGCGCCCTAAATAACGCGGACAGGCTTCAGTCGCTTCAACCGTAACGGATAATTTTGCAGAATGGGTAATCGCAACGGGTTCAAACGCGGGAATGTTTAACGGCATTTTATTTAAAACCGCCACTTCACGCGCCACGCCTTCCACACTCAAACAATCGGCGCGATTGGGTGTTAAATCAACTTCGATGCTGTGGTCATTGAGTTGTAAATACGCACGAATATCGGTGCCGATGGGCGCGTCAGCAGGCAATTCCATTAAGCCTTCGGCTTCGGCAACTAAGCCTAATTCTTTTGCCGAACACAACATGCCGAACGATTCAACGCCGCGTAATTTTGATGGTTTGATTTTGAAATCGCCAGGCAAAATTGCGCCACATAATGCCGCTGGAATTTTCAAACCGACGCGCACATTGGCTGCGCCGCAGACAATTTGTAAAAGTTCAGCTTCGCCCACATTCACGCGGCAAACGTTTAATTTGTCTGCGTCGGGATGTTTTTCCATTTCGATGACTTCACCGACCACCACGCCGCTAAATTCTGCCGCGACGGGTTCAACCGCATCGACTTCCAAACCTGCCATCGTGATTTGCGCGACGAGTTCTTCCGTGCTGAGTGCGGGATTGATGTAGGTTCTTAACCACGTTTCACTGATTTCCATAACGTCCCTGCCTTAGTTAAATTGTTGTAAAAATTTAAGGTCATTTTCAAAAAACAGCCGCAAATCATTGATGCCGTAACGTAGCATTGCCAAACGTTCTACGCCCATTCCGAATGCAAAACCGCTGTATTTTTCGCTGTCGATGTTCACGGATTTGAACACTTCGGGGTGAATCATGCCGCAACCCATCACTTCGAGCCAGCCCGTGTGACTGCAAACGCGGCAACCGTCGCCGCCGCAAATCACGCATTCAATATCGACTTCGGCAGACGGTTCGGTGAATGGAAAATAAGACGGACGGAAACGAACTTGAATATCTTTTTCAAAAAATGCGCGTAAAAATTCATACACCACGCCTTTCAAATCGGCAAAACTCACGTCGGTATCAACTAAAAAGCCTTCGACTTGGTGAAACATCGGCGTGTGCGTAATGTCAGAATCGCAACGATAAACCCGACCAGGTGCAATCACTTTCAATGGTGGCGTTTGGAATTCCATAACACGAATTTGTACAGGTGACGTGTGTGTGCGTAAAACACGGTGCGCGTCAAAATAAAATGTGTCGTGCATGGCGCGGGCGGGATGATGTGCGGGAATGTTGAGGGCTTCAAAATTATGATAATCGTCTTCAATTTCAGGACCTTCGACCACTTGAAAACCGACGCTGGCGAAAATTTTGTTAATGCGGCGCAACGTCGTGGTCACGGGATGCAATCCGCCGACTTTTTGTCCACGACCGGCAAGCGTTACGTCGATGCGTTCATTTGCTAAACGGGCAGCAAGCGCGGCGTGTTCGAGTTCAATTTTTTTTGCGTCTAATTTTTCTTGAAACGCATCTTTGGCTTGATTGATGACTTGACCCGCCTCGCGGCGTTCTTCGGGCGGCAATGCGCCGAGTTCTTTCATTTGCGCGGTAAAAATACCTTTTTTACCCAAATACTGAACGCGAATCGCGTCGAGATTGGTTAAATCGGTAGTCGTCGCAAGCTCATCTACGGCTTGCTTGAGAATATCATCTGTAGGAGTAGACACGGTTTCACTTTCAGGTTGATTTAAAAGGTGTAATTCTATCATGTGGTTGCAACTATCGAAAATCATACGATTCACCACTGTTTCAAAATGACAAAATTTGTTATCGGTGTACAATTCGCCTCGGTGGTTTTAGTAAATGCCGTTAAACTTTTCATTCCTTTTCAGGAGATTCAAAAATGTTCAACCTAAAACAGAAAATTGGCTGGCGCAGTCAGTCAGTCAGTCAGTCAGTCAGTCAGTCAGTCAGTCAGTCAGTCAGTCAGTCAGTCAGTCAGTCAGTCAGTCAGTCAGTCAGTCAGTCAGTCAAAAAATTCTAAAATCTAAACTTGCACTGTCAAGCCTTTTCTTGGGTTCTTTGTTCGTTTTTTCACCTACTTATGCTGATTTAAACACGGGTTTAGTGGCTAATTATTCGTTTGATGATTGCACCGCGAAAGATAATAGTGGCAATGGTCACGACGGAACGATTAACGGTAATCCTCAATGTGTCGATGGCGTAAAAGGTAAAACATTACGTTTTTTAAATACCAGTAATAGTGGTTGGTTTGATAAAAAAGATTGGGTTGTACTACCCGATTACACAGGCTCAGAGGTGAGTTTTTACGCTCGCGTAAAATGGGAAGCCGCAAATAATTACGATCCAACTGGTGCGGTCTGGTCAATAGGCGACAATTCAGATCTTAGTCATTTTTTGGCATTGTTTATAAATTCAAGTAATGGAGATATTTGGGTTCAAGGTCAAAGTAAATCCGTTGTAAGTCTTTCAGATGGTAATTGGCATACAGTAGCTATAACAGCATCATCGTCAAAAACTAATTTTTATTTCGACAACGTACTTATTGAAAGCGTCTCCAGTACATTTGTTAATTTCCAAGATTCACCACAGTATCTTGCCTATCACCAGTGGTACAACGGTGGTGCAGGTTCATCTCGTTTTGCTGGGCAAATTGATGAGACTCGTATTTACAACCGCGCCCTTTCAGAAACCGAAATTAAATCGTTGTACAACATGGGACAACTTAGCGGCACGATAAATGGCGTTCAAAAATACAGCGCAGTTTGTAAAAACCTGAAAACTGGCGTGAGCAAAAAGATTCCGTTGGCAGATGGCGCGAAAGAGTGGAATTGTAACGCAGCGGGTTTGAAAGCCAAAAAAGGTGAAAACGTGACGGTGACGATTACGGGTGTTTCGCAGTAATTTTGTAATCAGACGTAACGCTTCAAAAAAAAAAGCCCGTTTAAAAACGGGCTTTTTTTATGGTTAAAGCGTGAATCGCAATTTTACGAAAGCGCACTCATGTTTGCTTTCGCGTTTTGCAATGCTGTAGCTAATTTTTCAGATTTTGAGCCACTGATGAAAACACGGCGATTAGTCGAAAACGTTATCGGGCAGCTAACCAATCGTTTTCATATCGAAAAAGTTCGCGCTCGAGATAGTTTGCATTTCAGTAATCGATTTATCCTAAAAGTCGAATATCGCGTTACTAAAAATGTAACGGGATTTTTTAACATGAAACTTGGTTTCCGCTCCACGAAAGGCATTATACGCGAGCAATAACTTAGGATTACTACGCTCTGTTACCTACCCACACTGCTGATGACTTGACCAGCAGCCTTTGTTGGCAGAAAAATTAAGTGGCTTTCAATGCAGCATTTTCAAACAGAATCCCCGTCCAACCCTGTCGCATAAATTGCCGAATATTTTGATGATCGTTTGCATCGGGATTTTGCAAAACATCAACGCGGTAATAATCACCAAACAACGATAACGTTTGTTTTTCGGTTAATTCATTTAGTTGTGCGAACGCGAAAATTTTACACGAACCTTCATTTTGTCCCGCAGCATTATTCAGTTCACCATTCTGAAATGCCGTGGGTGAATAAACGTAATTTTCAGCGATGACCGCCATTGTTTCAGCAAAACTCACAGGCGTATTTTCTTTAATCTTTGCTAAAAAATCAGTCAACATTATTGTAAAATCTCAACGTAATAAGCTAGAAACAGCTTTAAAATCGGGATGCGTTGCGTCACGCAACCATTCAAATAACACCGATTCATAATTCGTAATCACCGCATTTTGGGCTTGCAAACGTTGCATTGCGTAAAATTTATGCTCGGCTTTTCGCGCACAAATCGCATCTTCCACGACGTGAACTTGGTAACCCAATGCCATTAAATCTAACGCGGTTTGTAAAACGCAAACGTGCGCTTCCTGTCCCACCAAAATAATCTGTTTACGCGCGATAATATTCAACGCAGGCATAAAACCACTTGCGCCAGTGCAAGAAAAAGCCGTTTTTTCAAAAACTTGTGCTGTGTCTGGCAATGCGTCCAACACGGTTTTTTCTGTTGAACCCAATCCATTTGGATATTGTTCCGTTACCAAAACGGGAATCGCCAAGTTTTTTGCCGCTTCGAGCAAACTAATGGTATTTTCGTGCATCAATTCTGCGTCTTTTTCAGCCATCACCGCCGATAATTTGCCTTGCATATCGATGACAACTAAAACGCTGTTTAACGTGTTTAATAAAGTAGGGTGCGTGTTCATGAACGAAATTTCCAAGGTGCAGTGATAAAAAAACCGCCCGTCATTTAGAGTTCGGGGCGGTTTGGTGGAATGTTTGACGATTAGGCTTTTGCTGCGTCAACGATTTTGTTGAAGGCTTCGATACGCGCTTTGCCAGTGTTGACTAAATCCATGCCAATTTCGACCAGCAATTGGCACAAACCAGGCATTTTATAAACCATCATGCCTAAATAACCGACGGCTGGTACCGCGATAATGGCACCGATCATGCCGCCAAGTCCAAACAGGGACAAGAATTTAATCAACATCACGATGGCATCTAAGGGCAGAAGTATCATCGCAAACGTGTAAGCCATCACCATAAAAGTGAATAAAACAAAAACGACAAATTGAAATAAGCGGATTAAAGCAACGTTAATTTTAACTTTGTTCATGTGATTTAGAATTTCCTAATGTGCATTGAAGCGATTTTTTGGAATCAGCACAGCGGCTGATTACTTGTTATTGTTGTGCTTTGGCGATTAAAAATCCAGCGTTCGACGGCAGATTTCAGCCGCTAAGTTTAATTCATTTTGCCGGTGGTTAAAAGGCGGCGCATTCTGTGACGATTATTTCACTTTCAAATGATATAATGCTGAAATATCAGAATCACCAAAACCTTCTGCGATTAACTGTTCATAATCTAGTAGGGTTCGGGTTGTTAGTGGTAGCGAAATGCCGACGTTTTCACCCATCCGCTCACAAATTTTTAAATCTTTATGATGTAGTGCCACTTTAAAACCGGCAGGATATATGCCTTCCGTCATGGTTAATCCACGATGTTGCAAAAACCAATTGCCTGACGCACCATTTGAAATGACTTCAATAATTTTATCCATCGGCAAATTTTGCGCTTTTGCAAACGCTAACGCTTCGGTGACGGCTTGATTGATGCCTGCGCCCATAATTTGATTGACTGCTTTTGTGGCTTGTCCCGTTCCTGTTTCGCCAATATGCACAATGCGCGTTGCCATCGCTTCTAAAATAGGACGAACTTTTTCCAGTATCGCCGCATCACCGCCCACCATCATCGCTAGTTTTCCCGCATTGGCTCCTTCCACACCGCCAGAAACAGGTGCATCGAGAAAATCCACATTTTTACACGCCAAAATTGCCGCAGCCTGTTTAGCGGTGTGGCAGCTGACAGTAGACATATCGACGACGATACTATTTGGTTTAATCGTTTTGGCGAGGGTGTGGACGACTTCTAATAAATCTTCGTCGCGTGAAACACACAAACAAATCACGTCAACATTAGCCGCTAATTCTTCGATTGAAAGCGCGACTGACACGTCTAAAATTTCACCAAATGTGTGCGCTTTTTCTGCTGTTCGATTATAAATCATGTCTAAAAATCCAGTCAGAGCCAAATTTCTCGCCATTCCTTGCCCCATTGAGCCTAAACCTATCATGCCTACTTTTAACATTCACTGCTCTCCTGAATACTTCTAGTTCTATTAAATCAACACAACTTACACAAAAAAAATAAAAAATGTTAAATATCGTGCAAAAACTGTTTCGCCAATTGTCCCGCTTGTTCGGTGACTAATTTCGGCACTAAATACCCCGATAACCGATTTTGCACCGCCGTTAATAATGCTAAGGCTTCCTGTTCGGCTACTTGAAAATGCCCCGTGCCGTTGGCTTTGTCCAGAAAATGTAAATAATACGGCAACGCGCCCGCCTCAAATAATCGCTCGCTCAAATTACACAACGCCATCGCGTCATCGTTTACGCCGCGCAATAAGACGGATTGATTTAGCAACGTTACGCCAGCCGATTTCAAACGCTGGAACGCTTGCGCCACGTCGTCATCGATTTCATTTGCATGATTACAATGCACCACGACAATCACTTTTTTTGGCGAGTTTTTTAACATCGCCACTAATTCATCCGTCATCCGCGCGGGTAACACAATCGGCAAACGGGTGTGAATCCGAATGCGTTTGACCGTCGAAATTTCCGCCAATGCGTCAAACAATCGCGCCAACCGGGCATCGTTCAAAACCAATGGATCGCCGCCGCTTAAAATCACTTCTTGAATGCTAGGGTCGTTTTGAATCGTTTGAATTACGTCATTTTCTTGTTGTTTGTTGAGTTGTAAATCGGCGTACGGAAAATTGCGCCGAAAACAATAACGGCAATGAATCGCGCACGCGCCGGTGTTAATCAACAACACGCGCCCGTGATATTTGTGCAGCAAACCAATTTGTTTGACGGCGTTTAAATCGCCGACCGGATCGTCACTAAAACCTGCGTAAAATTGCAATTCTTCACCGACGGGCAAAACTTGCAGCAATAACGGATCGAGCGGATTTCCTTTTTCCATGCGCGACGCAAAAACCAACGGCACGCGCAATGGAAATTGTTTTGTCGCATCGGGTGAAAGATTTAATTCATTCAGGGAAAGCTGGAGATATTCGCACAACGTTTCAATGTTCGTGAACGCGCTTGCGAGTTGAGTTTGCCAGTTTTTCATCGTTACAAAATAAAATCAGTTGCAACTAAATTTGTTACACCGTTTAGTTGAATGGCAAAATCGGCGGTTGCGTCGGCATTCACATTGCCATACAAAATTTGGTCGGTCGTATCGAAAAATAATTGCCCCGCTTTGGTAAATATACCCGAAAATTCCGAGCCAATAACTGGTGCTGAAAAGGCTTGGTCTTTTGCTTTGCCTGTGTCAGCGTCAATTTTTGAAAGGTCTATTTTATCTTTTTCTTTGTGTGAAAAATCGGTGATAACTTCGATTTTAGAATGGGACAATGGCGCGTCTTTGATGTCAGAAAAAACAAATTTATCCGTCCCTTTTCCACCCGTTAATTCGTCAAAACCCAAACCACCGTTTAACGTGTCATTTTTTGCCGTGCCAACGAGTGTGTCATTTCCAGTTGTTGGTTTCGTATTTGCAATACCAGTAATCATGACATTTTCTGTTGGGTGAAATTGCCATGCTTCGTAGGTTAATCCATCGGTCGTATCGCCGTGTGTACGACTTGTAGGATTAACCAGGCGTATTATGTAATAGGATTCGTCGTCTACCTTGTCAATTCCAAATTCATTTGTTGCTAATAATTTAGGTTGATTGCTAAAAGTGATTCCATCAATTCCTGTAAATTGGTCAATTGAAGTCACAGATAATCGACTTGTCATCGCCCCCCATGAAAGCCACGTTGCCTCGCTTGAGCCATTACTGAAGGTAAGGTTTGGAACCAATCCAGATACTGTTTTGTAATCAAAGTTGAGTGTTTCTGTGCCAAGTGGAATAGGTGTTTTAACTGCCATATTGTTTGCTCTTTGTGAGTTTGTTAAAAGTATCGGTTTGTAAGGAAAGAAAACGTGTTTGGTTTAATCATTGTTTCGCAAGTCTACGCCAAACCCTGACAAACAACGTGTTAAAAAAGAAAATGTGTGTTGTTTCGTGATTTAGCTCAAATGAGCAACGTTTTTAGCGTTTCAAGCTGTAACAGTGATTCGGACTGTTTTTAATTTCTTTGTGCATCGTATCAGGCGCAAGGTCGAGACCATTTTCCCAAGTGACCACGCCGTTTTCTATGAATGCCTGACTAACAATTACATCATCTTTTAAAACGTCAAAAACGCCCGTACAAAAAGAAATATCGATAAAAATTGTGCCGCGTAAACCATCGGCAAATAGCACTGCCAGTGTTCGTGGCGCGATGGCGTGAATTTCTAAAATGTCCCAGTACATAGCGATTATTTCAACGGTGAAATGTCTTTGGGATGATGATTGCTCAAACACAAATCCCAATCTTCCAACAATTCGGTTTGGTGCAGCTCTGTCCAATCTAAAACCAATTGCGTGGCGCGTCTTGGCAAACTGCCTTCCATAATGCACAACTCTTTGATGCTCACAGTGGCTTTGTATTCTGCATAGGTTGCGTGAAAATGTGGCGGCGCGTGTTCATTCCAAAACATTTGAATGACGATACCGTAAAACTGGCTAATCGTTGGCATAAGAAATCCTTAAAGTCTTCATTGGTGGTGCGTTGTTTCGCAACTCTACGCTAAACCCTGACAAACAAAGTGTTAAAAAAGAAAATGTTTAATCATGGTTTCGTCATTCAACTAATAATTGAACCATTCCGCCAAAGTTCATATTCGCTGATGTCGATGTCATCATTCCAACTTACCGCATAACCACCTTGTTCAATTTTGACATTTTTAAAAAATGCCACATTTTTTAAATCCGCAAACATTTCATTATTCAATAATGGTTTTACGTCATATTGACGTTTTTCGTGGTTTTCAAACTCAACTAATAACTGGTGATTTTCTGTTGCACGGACGGCATGAATTTTTGGCTGATTCATAAAGTTACACCAACGGAGGCAATTTGTTGAATTGTTGTGTTTGCCACATTTCAAGCAATTCAGTTTGATAACGTGTTGCCCATTCAATCACCATTTTACTGGCGCGATTGGGTAAATCGCCTTCAATAATTTCTAATGTTTCGATATTAAAAAGCGCGTTGTATTCACCATAAACAACGTGAAAATGTGGTGGCGAATGATCACCAAAAAATAATTTAATGATGATTCCGTAAAATCTTGTGACTTCGGGCATTTGCATTCCTTTATGAGTTTGTTAGAGGTTTTGGTTGTGCGTTGTTTCGCCAGTTTACGCCAAACCCTGAAAAACAATGTGTCAGAAAGTTTTTAGGATAGAACGTGAACCATTATAATGCCGCTTTAATTTATTTAATTGTTTGAGGAAAAAATGGCAGTTTATAGTACAAGTGAATTTAGAGCGGGTTTGAAACTAATGTTGGATAACGATCCGTGTTCGATTATCGAAAACGAATTTGTGAAACCAGGTAAAGGACAAGCGTTCAACCGCGTTAGAATTCGCAATTTAAAAACGGGTCGCGTCATGGAACGTACGTTTAAATCAGGCGAAACGCTTGAAGGCGCAGACGTGGTGGATGTTGAAATGCAGTATTTGTACAACGACGGCGATTATCGCCATTTCATGATGCAAGACACGTTTGAACAATATCAAGCCGATGCAAAAATTGTCGGCGATGCAGGTTTGTGGCTCAAAGATCAAGATATGTGTACCGTCACGTTGTGGAATGATTTGCCGTTAGCGATTACGCCAGGAAATTTCGTGGAATTGGAAATTGTCGAAACCGATCCAGGTGTGCGCGGCGATACATCAGGCGGCGGCGGTAAACCAGCGAAATTATCAACGGGCGCGGTGGTTCGTGTACCGTTATTTGTCGCACAAAATGAATTTATCAAAGTCGATACCCGCACGGGCGAATATATTTCTCGCGTAAAAGAATAAATCCGCGTGCAAAATTCAAATCAAGATTGGCGACCCAGCTGTTCGATTGAATTATTGCAACAACGAGCGCGAATGCTGCAACGCATTCGTGTTTTTTTTGCGTCGCGAAATGTGTGGGAAGTCGAAACGCCGTTGCTCAGTCACGCCAGCGGCACCGATTCGCAACTGGATTTTTTCACGTCAACCTACGAAACGCCGCCGAATTTTCAATCGTTATTTTTGCAAACGTCGCCCGAATTCGCCATGAAGCGGTTATTGGCAGCGGGCAGCGGTTCGATTTATCAAATTTGCAAAGCCTTTCGCAACGGTGAAGCGGGGCATTTTCATAATCCTGAATTCACGATTTTGGAATGGTATCGCGTCGGGTTTGATTTGGCGCAATTGATGAGCGAGGTTGAAGCATTATTCGATAATTTATTTGAGGGGAAATTAAACGCGCCACAACGTTTCAGTTACGCGGAAATTTTCGCGCAATTTACGGGTTTGAACGCGCTGATTTTTTCGTTCGAGGATTATTCGGCATTTGCCACGCAACAAAATTTGCCCGACGCGATTACGTTATGCGGTCAGAATCACGCGCTGTGGTTGGATTTTTTGTTTAGTTTTTGCGTGCAACCGCATTTGGGCGAAAACGGGTTGTGTTTGGTTTACGATTATCCGGCGTGTCAATCGGCGTTAGCGCGGTTGAATGTCGAGAATCCGCTGGTTGCAGATCGTGTTGAAGTGTTTATCAATGGGATTGAGTTGGGCAACGGGTTTTATGAATTGTCCGATGCGGCTGAACAAAATCGGCGTTTCGATGCTGAAATTCAATTGCGCCAACGGGAAAATTTACCAATAGCGATAAAAGATGAACGTTTATTAGCGGCATTAGAATTCGGGTTGCCTGATTGTTCAGGCATTGCGTTGGGGTTGGATAGATTTTTGATGGTGTTGACGGAGTCGTCAGCGATTGCGAATGTGTTGAGTTTTGACATTCAACGGGCGTAGTTTGTTAAGTATGTGGGCGTGAATTCAAACGCGCGGGTGGAATTGGTTGAATGTCTAAATTTCGCGTGATAATTTTTTTGATGAAAAGGCTCATTTTTTTAGTTTTTTAAGATATGGCGAAAGCTGAAATTATACCGTTTTTGCAGGAGTGCAGTTTGTTGATAAGCGTAGATTATGAAACTGCAGGGTAACACTAAACAAAATCTGAATCTATAATAACTAGGGATAACGTCCAAAGGTGGGTGTTATCCCTATTTTTTTCACTCTATTTTCGAGTATAGGCTTTATGACACACAAAAATTTAACCCTTGGCATTGCCAATTTTAACTACGCCGATTTGTACGATTCGGCGCGATTGACGGATTTACTCGCAGTTTTCGACGAATCCGTGAAATATCACGATGCCGATTTGTACGAAAATTATATTTCGTATCGCAATACGCAAGGCGCGGATTTATCGCCCGAACAACAATCAGCCATGTTGGTTCAAGTCGCGCCTTATGTTGGAAAATTTGTTGCCCAATTATTCAACGTTGAAGCCGAACACCAAGCGCAAAAATCACACATTCAATCTGAAATCGAAACGATTTTTACGTTTAAAAATGAAGTCGTTGAAAAATTGGGCGTAGTGTTCAAAGGTCAAACCACCGACGATTGGAAAATTCCTGACGTGTTAAGCCGTTTTGATTTGTTAATCGAAGCGGGTTTCCCCGAAGCGAACACAACTGAAGACGACGAACACCGCGTGGCACAAGTTGGCGCGGTGATTGGTTCATTGGCGAACCATTACAAAACGTTGGCAAAAGGCAAAGAAAGCCATTATGAAAATGCCGATTTGCAAGCCGAAGCCTTACGCAAAAAATTAACAGCGCACGAACTCGCCGCAACCGAATTTGCCGATATTATCAACGCACCCGATTTAACCGAATTCACCGCTGGTTTAATGGAAGTCGTGCAACGTTGGTGTTTTGTCGCGCAACAAGATAACGATGTGGTCGTAGATTGGCTGAGTTTCAAATTCCCTGAAAAACGTGATTTCGAGAATTTAGTCGAACACGAACTCATCGACAAAACCGAATTTAACGTGTGGATGGGCGAACATCGTCGTCGCCGCGACGGGTTCAAATTGACCGATTTACGTTACAACGAACGCCAAGTTTTATCCGAAGTGAATCATTGTATTTATTGCCACGAGCGCGACACGGATTCGTGTTCAAAAGGCATGATTAACAAGAAAACGCAGATTTTCAAAGCGGATCCGCTCGGCGTAACCACCATCGGTTGTCCGCTTGACGAAAAAATTTCAGAAATGAATATCGTCAAACGTGACGGCGATAACATTGGCGCGTTGGCGATTGTGACCGTCGATAATCCAATGTGTGCCGGCACGGGGCATCGGATTTGCAACGAATGTATGAAGGGCTGTATTTACCAAAAAACCGACCCTGTGAACATTCCGCAAATCGAAACCAACGTGTTAACCGACGTTTTGTTTATGCCTTACGGGTTTGAAATTTACAGTTTGTTGACGCGCTGGAATCCGCTCAACGTCAAGCGTCCCGTGATGTTGCCGTACAATGGTAAAAATGCGCTCGTTGTCGGTTTAGGGCCAGCAGGTTACACGATGAGCCATTATTTGCTCAACGAAGGTTTTGCTGTTGCGGGAATTGACGGGCTGAAACTGGAACCGTTACCCGTTGAATTAACAGGCGACGAAAATAATTTACCTGAACCAATCGCCGATTTCAAAGACCTTTACGAAGATTTAGACAAACGGATTTTGGCAGGTTTTGGTGGCGTGGCAGAATACGGGATTACCGTGCGTTGGGACAAAAACTTTTTGAAAGTCATGTATTTAATGTTGTTGCGTCGTCAAACGTTCTGCGCTTACGGCGGCGTGCGTTTTGGTGGCACCTTGACGATTGATGATGCGTGGAAAATGGGCTTTGACCATATTTGTATTGCGTCAGGCGCGGGTCAACCGACGATTATTGATTTGAAAAACAATCTCATGCGCGGTATTCGTAAAGCGTCTGATTTCTTGATGGCGTTGCAATTAACCGGTGCGGCAAAAGCGTCTTCGTTGGCGAATTTACAAGTTCGATTGCCAGCGGGCGTGATTGGTGGCGGCTTGACGGCGATTGATACCGCAACGGAATTGATGGCGTATTACCCCGTGCAAGTTGAAAAAATTCTGCATCGTTATGAAATTTTAACGAAACTTTATGGCGAAGAAAAAGTTCGCGCCCGTTATGACAAAGAAGAAAACGGCATTTTGGACGAGTTTTTAACGCACGGAAAAGCGATTGCTTTCGAACGTGAACGCGCCAAAGAAGAAGACGAATTACCTGATTTTCAACCACTGGTCGAATCATGGGGCGGCGTGACGTTGTTCTATCGCAAAGGCATTAAAGACGCGCCTGCGTATCGTCAAAACCACGAAGAAATTAGCGAAGCCTTAGAAGAAGGCATTGCGTTAGCTGAATTCATGAGTCCAGTCGGTGCAAATGCCGATGAATTTGGGCATTTGGTGTCAGTCGATTTCCAAAACACCCAAACCAAAGCCGCAGTAAATGTGTCCTTGCGTAATTTGTACGTCGCGGCGGGAACGTCACCAAATACGATTTATCAAAGCGAATATCCAGACACATTTGTGATGGATAAATGGTTTTTCCAACGTTACGAACCAGAATTTGAAAATGGTGAAATTAAATTAGTCGCTTCAAACGATGAAAAAATGCCTAAATTAGGCAAACCTGCGCCGCTCACGTCGTATCAAAAAGACGGTAAATTCATCAGTTTCTACGGCGACAATCACCCTGTTTATGCGGGCAACGTCGTGAAAGCGATGGCGAGTGCGAAAAATGGTTATCCATACATCGTGAAATTATTTGAGCAAGAATTGGCAGATTTGAATCCTGCTCAACAATCCGAACGTGATGCAGCGGCGAAAAATCTGTTTGCGCGTTTAGATTCTGCTTTCAAAGCCACGATTGTGGAAATCAACCGTTTAACGCCGACGATTATTGAGTTGGTGATTAAATCGACGTTGGCGGCAGAAAAATTTGAAGCGGGTCAATTTTATCGTGTGCAAAATTACGAAGCGTTTGCGCCAACGGTTGAAGGCACGGTTTTAGCCGCAGAAGGCTTGGCGTTGACAGGCGCAGAAGTGAACAAAGAAGCTGGCACGGTTTCATTGATTACACTGGAAATGGGTTCGTCGTCGCGGTTGTGTGCAACGTGGAAAGTCGGCGACCCCGTTGTGTTGATGGGCGTAACGGGAACGCCCACCGAAATTCCAACTGGTCAAACCGTATTGTTAATTGGCGGCGGTTTAGGAAATGCGGTGTTGTTTTCAATCGGCAAAGCCTTACGCAACGCGGGTAACAAAGTGATTTATTTCGCGGGTTACAATTTGGCTCAAGACCGTTTCAAAGTCGAAGACGTGGAAGCGGCGGCAGATATTGTGATTTGGTCGGTGAATAAAGGTGAAAATGTTGAACCGTTCACCTCAAATCGTCCACAAGATAAATCGTTTGTCGGCAACATTTTGGAAGCGATGATTGCTTACGGCAAAGGCGAATTGGGCGAACAACCGATTTCGCTGGCAGATGTTGACCATTTGATTGTGATTGGTTCGGACAGAATGATGGAAGCGGTCAAACACGCGCGTTTTGATGTCTTGAAACCGTATTTGACCAAAGCGCATCATGCGGTGGGTTCAATCAATTCGCCGATGCAGTGCATGATGAAAGGCATTTGCGCTCAATGTTTGTGCAAACACGTTGATAAAGACAGCGGCAAAGAGTTCTTTGTTTATTCGTGCTACAACCAAGATCAGGATTTGGATAAAGTCGATTTCCCGAATTTGAATGCGCGTCTTAAACAAAATACCGTGCAAGAAAAATTGTCTAATCTTTGGTTGGATTATTTGTTGACGAAGTAATAGTTTTTTAATCTTGAAGCGGACTGATGACATTATTCAGTTCGCTTTGCTCAATAGAACAAATGGAGATGAAATGAAAAAGTTAAAAATGTTAACAGCCGCAATTTTCACATTGTGCGGTTCAGTTTATGCTGCGGAATGCCCAACAATTGAAATAATTGAATCGAAAATTAAATCAACATCGGTGACTCCAGCTTCTGCACCAATTGGTTCAAAAATTCAATTTTCTGCCATGCTTACAGCTCCATTGCCTACAGGCTATAACGTAAAAATGGATTTTGGAAAAAGTCCAACCACAATGACCTGCTTAGAAACAGAATGCACTGTGACTCGTGTAATGACTGCAACAGGAAAAAAGCCTTATGAAGTCGGTATTTACGACAGTAAAAATACGTTAATTGGTTCTACCGAAGGTGGAATTTTCAATGTTGAAGTGGAAAAAGTCTTGCCAAAAAATGAACCACCGACGCTCCAAGTTTCTCAGTTTCAATCGCCTACAAAATTAAAAAGCCAGTTTTCGATAGTCTTCGTTCCAAAAGATACAAATAACAATTTGGATTCTATTAGTGTTGATTGGGGCGACGGCTCTTTAAAAGAAATAAAACCTGTAATTAACGAAAAATCAGTCACTTTCACTCATGATTACAAAAAAGAAGGCTCATTTAAATTGAAGGCTGTCGCTTCAGATGAAGGAATTCCCGTTTTAGCTAGTAACGAAATTGTAAAAATCGTTGAAGTAAAAAAGACTTTGCCGATTAAATACACGAAAGTTTGTAACAATGGTGCGCTGGCAGGTCAGAAAGGTTGTCCAAAGGATCCGATTCTTGGCAAAGCAAATAATGAATGGGCTTGCACAAAAGACAACGGAACAGGTTTTATTTGGGAACTTAAAACTAATGACGGGGGATTGCGTGACAAAAACTGGCGTTATTCTAATGGAAGTAAAAGCGGTAAAGTGTCTGAATATCTAAATTGTTATGACGATGGTTTTTGCGATACCAGTAATTACGTCAATGCAGTGAATGAAATTGGTTTGTGTGGTTCAAGCGATTGGAGATTGCCATCAGAGAAAGAACTGTTATCCATCGTTTATTGTTCAGATGGTGAATATCGTGAAAATGGTGAATGTAGTAATTGGAACGATAGAGTAATAGAAAACCCTGCGATTATAGGAGCTTACTTTCCAAATACACCCTCTGATTGGTGGACATGGACATCATCATCATCAAGTATTATGAATAATGCCCGAACTGTTTATTTTGTTGACGGTACTTCTACTTACAATGATAGATCATCAGCTGGTGAGATTCGTTTGGTACGAGGTGGGCAATAAAAATAAGTTTTCTGCTTTCGTTGAAGAATTTGTATTCATTAACGAAAGCAATCTGTAAATTTATGCAGCTCAAATTTCTGGAAGCGAAAAACGAGGTCACAACATGAACAAATTAAGCACTATTCGCCTTAACAAGTTAAGCATCAAAAATTATAAAAAGCTCGATTCATTAGAAATTGAGTTCCCGCAACCTGTGATGAAAAACGATGCAGATATTTTAGTTTTTGGTAGCAAAAATGGCGGTGGTAAAACATCTATTCTTGAATGCTGTTCTTTGTTGATGTTAGCAGCAATTATGGGTGAAAAAGTTAATCGTTTTCGAGACAGTGAATTACTGTTTGATATTGCCAGTTTGTTAATTAAAGCAGGGCAACAAGAATCAACTATTTCAGGTGAATTTGAAAATGGTTCAAAAAAATGCACGGTTTCTTTAACGATTGATAAAAAACAGGGTTTTACGCGAGTTCAAACAAAAGGCGATAAATTATTCGATTCCTTTCGTAGTGACAAAAAAACATATTTAGATGAAATCGATTATTTTTTAAATAGCGTTCTATCGTTTTCGAGCGAGCCGTTAATTATGCCACCGCTGTTACATTTCAATAGTTATCGCAAAGTGCAAGAATCAAACCCCGAACTTGGGATGATGTCGGATGATTATTCGTCACAACGAAACATGCGTATTTCACCGATGCGACGCGGCATTACGCCTGTTAGTTCTTTTAAATTAGAAATTGTTCGTTCTTTGATGGGGAAAGCGGCTTTATTTGAAGGAATTTATGAACAAGAATCAGCAGAAACACTCACTAAACTAAACACGCTCATTGAAAAGTATTGTGGTGGGCAAATTGAAAATTTGCGTCCATTGCCAAACAACAAAGTTGATATTCGTATCAAGCCAATTGGCGGACAAGAATCATTTTCTTTTGATGGACTGAGTTCAGGGCAAAAAGAAATCATCGCCACACTTTTTTTGATTTGGAAAAATACGCAAACACATTCGGGAATTGTTTTAATTGATGAACCTGAATTGCATTTAAATACTGAATGGCAAGGCGATTTTGTCAGACAACTTCATAAACTTGCACCGCATAATCAATACATTTTAGCTACGCATTCAGAGGAAATTTTTCGTTCTGTTGATGAGTCTTATCGCGCTATTCTGACAAGTGATGATGAAGCGGGAGAAAATCAATGATATTCAAACGCGGGGCGGCAGTTGAAGATGTGTTGCAAAGTGCGAAACACACATTATTCGTTGAAGGTAAGGACAATCAAGCGTTTGATCCAATCGTAATGAAAGAGTTGTTGAACAACAATGGCTTGGGACAAATTACGGTTCAATCGATAGGTCATTGCGATAATGTGAGAAGTGCCGCGCAAGCGTTGTTTTATCATCATCCGTCATATTATTTTTTGATTGACCGTGATGATAACGATGATTCAACTGTTGAAAAATCATGGAATAGTTTTCCAGATTTAAGCCTGCATAATTTGTTGATTTGGAAGAAAAGAGAATTAGAAAACTATTTCATTGAACCAACCTATTTATCGAATTCACAGTTTTTAAAAACAAATCTCAACGATTTAAAAGCACGAATTTTAGGCGAATGTAATCAACGAATTTTTATTGATGCGGCAAACTTCACAATTTTAGATTTGAATAAAAAAATAACAAAAAAACTCCGTTGTAATTTCAGTGATTTTAGTAAATTCAAATGCAAAGAGGATGGCGAACAAGCACTTGAACAACTGACAGAAATGGAATTAAAGAAAAATGAAATCGACGAAATTTTAACGGTTCATTTTGTGAAACAAATTTATTTTGAGATGATTCAAAAATTAAGCGGGGGAACATTACCGCTTCAATATGATTGTGGAACTTGGCTTGAACAACTTTCAGGCAAAGAAATTATGAACAGCATTATGAATCAATGTTTTCAAGTACAAGATAGAAACGACAAATATCTTCAAGGAAAAGAAAAAACGAAACAAGTTGTAAAAGAATTATTGGCATTACCTTTAAATCAACAGCCTACGGATTTTCAAAATTTAGTTGATTTATTACAAAGACGAATCCGAGCTTAAAATATGATGTAGCGGAAAAATTTGAAGCGAGTCAATTCTACCGTGTGCAAAATTACGAAGCGTCTCAAACAAAACACCGTCCAAGAGAAATTGTCTAATCTTTGGTTGGATTATTTGTTGTCGAAGTAATTCAAAATGCAGTGACGTAGTTTAAAATCTGCGTCACTGTTTAACTTCCAAAAGGAAAACCAAATGCCCATCATTTCTTATTTCTTCGGCATTTACATTCGGATGTACAATGATGACCATAATCCGCCAGCATTTTCATGTTGATTATCAAGGGCAACAAGCGCAATTTGCTATCGAAAGCGGTGAATTGTTAGCAGGAAAATTACCCAGCAAAGCAGTCAAATTAGTGCGCGAATGGGCAAAAGACCATCAAGAAGAATTACGCGAAAATTGGGAATTAGCTGTTGCTTTAAAACCTTTACAACGCATTGCGGGAGCTGACAATGATTAAAATTATTCGTGCTTATTATTTGCAACAAAAAATCTTACGCCTTCATTTTTCTGATAATTCTTTCGGTGATTATGATTTACAGTCGTTAGTCGATAGAGATGCAGAATTGGTTTTACCGCTAAAAGATGAAACTTATTTCAAACAGTTTTTTTTGGAATTAGGTGCATTGTGTTGGAAAAACGGTTTGGAATTATGCCCCGATAGCATTTATCAAAAACTAGCGGAAAAACAGCAATTACATTTTGAATTGAACGCTGCTTAAAACAAAACAGCGTGCAGGAATTGTGTCTAATCTTTGGTTGGATTATTTGTTGACGAAGTAGGCAATACAGCTAGAAGTACAGATGCAGGGTTTGGATTTTTGAGTTTGAATCCTGCGTTTTAGTTACATATTTACGATAAAATTGTCACACGAAACCTTAACTACCTTTTAAAAACTAAAATAATGGATATTAACAAAGACTATTACAGCATTTTAGGCGTTCTCCCATCTGTAGAATTGATTGTTATCAAAGCCGCTTATAAGGCAATGGTTCAACTTTATCATCCAGATCGTTATTCCGGGGACGATGCCCATAAGAAAATGACGGAACTCAATGAAGCCTACAGCGTACTTTCTGATCCAAGTAAGAAAAAAGAATATGACAGTGCTTTTAAAACTGAAACACAGAAAAATAATTCACATTCTTACGATGGATTTGAAGAACAAAAGCCGACTTATGATCCTCTAAAAGCAGATTGGGATATTGTTGTCGAGTATTATCCTGATATTGAAAAATTGGAAAAAAGATTATCAAAAATATCATGGAAGCTAGGCTATTCTTATAAAGCGTATTTAATGGAATCGAAATTATTTGACGATAGTACAAAAATTGCCAACAAATTAGAGCAAGAATTTTTAAAAGTTTATTTCGGTGAAAATCCTTTAATTTTAGAATTTGCCAAAGAACTAATTGAATTGGGAAATAAATCAGCGGCTAGTGAATTAAATAAAGCAATAAAAATACTGGGCAATAATCCAAGTAATGCAAAGGATATAGTTAATCGAATTAAAATTAAATTTGATTTGTGTGCAGCAGAACAAAAAAATACAAACATTGAAGTTAAATGTAGAACTGAATTAAATGAAAACGGTTACACGTTATACCATGACCAATATGCTGACGAATGGCGTGTTTTCACCAAATCATCTGGATTTTGGTCTATTCTTCTTGGAGCTAGCCTTGTAAAACGTTGTTATTCGCTTCAAGAAGTAGAAGTGTTTATAGATTCTTTGAAATGAAAAGTGAGGTCACAACATGAACATATTAAGTTATTCAGATGCAAAACCAACAACGCCAAACTTCGCCCAATTGATAGAAAAAGCCGCCGTTTTATCGCCTGCAATTCAAGAGGAAATTATTTTGCAGTGGTTTGACGACATCGAAAACGACACCGCTACGCTGCAATGGCAAAACACGTTAGAACAGCCACAACCAAAATTAGAGCAATTAGCGTTAGCCGCGTTGCAACAATCGCATCAAGGCAAAACGTTAAAAAAAGGGTTCGATGAAATCTGAATTAACGATTGAATTTAGAAAGTTGTTTCGTGATTTGCCTGCTTATCGACACAACGAAGATTACATTTTGCCTTTTGTGCCAATGCTTTGGGGGACAGAGGACGATTTAGAAGAAATTGAAAATAAACAAGTTATCCAACGTAAAAACCTACGCTATCTTTTTGATTATATTATTACGTTAGAAAATCCGTTGCTTCGCGAGTTGGTGTTATGAAGAAAATCCCCAATCACGAAACGCGCATTTATTCAGGCATCGTTTTAGAACGACTACAACATTTACCTGCGGGTGGAAAAATGGGGGATTTGCCTGCTCATTTGCAACATGAAAGTTTTGAGCTAAAAAAAACAGGCGGGTCAAATATGCGTTTGCCCGTTTAGATGCGGCTTTCAAAGCGACGATTGTTGAACAATTAAAATTGAAAATAAGTTAGGTGTAACGAAATTGGCGACTTTTAATCAATAATAAACGAAAAATTCTTTTAGATGTTGGCGATAATGTCTTTTTGTGGGATGTTATCGCTTTTTTTTAACGTTGACAATAATCAGGAAAAACATGAATTATTCTATTGAAACCAACCCGCTTGAAACCTTGAAATCCGATTGTTTAATCGTCGGTATTTACTCAAATCAACAACTGAGTTCAGCAGCAAAAATCATCGATGACGCAACCAATGGGTTATTAACATCCATTGTGGCGCGTGACGATATTGCTGGAAATATCGACGACACCTTGTTATTAAACGTCATTCCCAACAGCGCAATCAAGCGTGTTTTATTGGTTGGTTTGGGCAAACAAAAACCGTTGACGGCAAAGAATTATCGTAAAGTTATCGCGGCGGCGATTAACGCTGTAAAAAAATTACGCTTCACCTCGGTTGTGGTCAGTTTAACGGATTGCGACGTTGAAAAGGTGGATGTAACCTGGAAAACGCGCCAAATCGTGGAAGTTTTCGATGATGCGGTTTATCAATTTACCGTGTGCAAAACGAAACCTGTGGATGAATTGATGTTAACGAACGTGGCGATTACCACGCACGAATATCAAGCCTCCGAAGCAAAAATAGGTTTGGCGCAAGGTTTAGCGATTGCTGAAGGCGTGGCGTTCGCGAAGCATCTTGCTGATTTACCTGCGAACATTTGCACGCCGACTTTTTTGGCACAACAAGCGTTAGCGTTATCGGGAAATTTTGACACACTCGACACCACGATTTTAGACGTTGCCGACATGGAAAAACTTGGCATGGGTTCGTTGCTGGCGGTGGCGCGTGGCAGTCTTGAACCCGCAAAATTGATTATTTTGGAATATCGCGGCGGCGACAAAAACAGCAAACCCATCGTGTTAATCGGCAAAGGTCTGACCTTTGATTCGGGTGGTATTTCGCTCAAAGACGGCGCAGGCATGGACGAAATGAAATACGATATGTGCGGTGGCGCGGCGGTTTTGGGGACGTTGCAAGCGGCGGCACAATTGAACTTGCCGTTAAATATCGTCGGTTTAGTTCCCGCGTCTGAAAATATGCCCGACGGGTGTGCGAATAAACCAGGCGATATTTTGACCAGTATGTCTGGCAAAACGATTGAAGTATTAAACACCGACGCGGAAGGACGGTTGATTTTATGCGACACGCTGACTTACGCAAAACGTTTTCAACCCGAAGTAGTGATTGATTTGGCGACGTTAACGGGTGCAGTTTTGGTCGCATTGGGACGAGTTCCAAGTGGCTTGTTGGGCAATGATGACGCGCTGTGTAACGATTTAATCGCGGCAAGTGAAACCGCCAATGACAGCGTGTGGCGTTTGCCGTTGTGGGAAGAATATCAGGAACAATTGAAATCGAATTTTGCCGATTTAGCGAACATTGGCGGCAAAGATGCGGGAACGATTACGGCGGCGTGTTTCTTGGCAAACTTTGCCGAAGATTTTCGTTGGGCGCATTTGGATATTGCCGGAACTGCGTGGCGCACGGGTGTTACGAAAGGCGCAACCGGTCGTCCAGTGCCTTTGTTGACGCAATATTTATTGAATCGCGCCAATGCCTGAAGTTGTTTTTTACGTTTTAGGCACGGAATCGTTGTATGACCGTTGTTTTTTTGCGTGTCGATTGATTGAAAAAGCGTATCGTAACAACCAATTTTGTTATGTTTTGCTCGATTCGCCTGAAGAATGTCAACGTTTAGACGATATGTTGTGGACGTTTCGCGCCGGTAGTTTTATTCCGCACCAAATTTTCACCGATACCTTGCCCGAAATGACGTTACAAGTTTTGTTGGGAACGGTGAACGCGCCACAAGGTTGGCAAAATGTAGTCGTTAATTTGTCGTCGAAACTGCCGCACAGGTGGCAGGATGTAACACGAGTTTTGGAAATTGTAGACAACCGCGAAGCATCCAAAATCATTGGGCGACAACGTCACACCGCTTACAAACAAGCGGGTGCAACCATCGCCACGCATAAAATCTAATCAAAAATCGGCGCGAGTGACATTGCGCCGATTTTTTCCAACACGTTCAAACCATGCCCAAGCACTTTCACTTTGCGCCATTCGTAAATCAAAACGCCTTCCGCGTTGATTAAAAACGTGCTGCGTTCAATGCCAATCGCTTGTTTGCCGTACATATTTTTCATTTTCAGCACGTCAAATAATTGGCAAAGCGTTTCATCGCTATCCGAAATTAAATCAAACTGTAACGCTTGTTTGCATTTGAACTTATCGTGCGAAATTACGCTGTCGCGCGACACGCCCAAAATTACCGTATTTAACGCGCCAAATTGCGCGTAATGATCTCGAAAATCGTGCGCTTCTTGCGTGCAACCAGGCGTTGCATCTTTCGGGTAAAAATATAAAACCACGTTTTTACCATGATAATCGCTCAATTGCATTGTTTTATTATCGGTCGTAATTGCCGTGAAATTCGGCACGATGTCGCCTAATGTGACATGGGTCATTTTGGGGTTAATTCCGAAAAGGTTCAAAAATAAGATCCGCATTTAATTCATCACACAGATACATCAATTCATCGCGCAATTGAAATAATGATACATTCGGCGGAATTGAAACCACTAAACGAGTCGCAAATAATTGTGCTTCTAAATACGGAGCTTGATAACGTCGCCCGCTTATTTCTTCCATATTTACTTTTTTATCATTTAAAAACTGTACAACTTTACTCAACGCATTACTATTTTCGGAAGCAATAATTTCGATAATATAAGGCATTGCTTCCGTGTTTTCGGGCTTTTTTTCAATACGAACGCTGTGAATTTTAAGATGCGCTTTCTTTTCTGTGGCATGTAACGTGCTTTCATATTTAGAAAGTTGATTCCAATTACCTTCAACCAATAAATAAGCACAATGTAATTCGCCAAAACGCGAAGATTTAATATCGGCAATACGACATCCACAGGACACCGTTGAAAGTATGAGTTCAGAAACAGCATCAAATGGGTTGTCGCTTAAAACGGTAATGGCAAGTTGCATAACAATGATTTCTCTAAGAAGTTTTTTTAGGAATTTGGCGTTAAATGAACGAAAATTTACGCCTGTTCACCTAACGGGCATTAGCATAACAAAACACGCCGGATACAACGCAATATCTTTTTAAAGTTCACGGCTTTTTCTTTTCTTTATTATCAAATATAACCATGACGAAATCAGCCAAAAAACCCGTAAAAGTCTCACGCGATAGTTTAGATTTGGATTTAGACGCTCGACTTGATCAAGCTACTTCAACATTGACACTAGATGAGGAGCCGGTCGTCGGCGATGCCATTGATCAAGTTTTAGCACGCGCTAAAAAAGAACTTGATACTAATTCGTCCCCAAACTTACCGCCCATTTCCGAAAAATTGGGTAATATTCGTCCCGTTAAATCCGAATCCATGACTTCGTTGGAAAACCAATTAACGGCGGCAATGGAAACGTCTATGGTGTCGGACGATGAATTGGACAATCTTTTAGGTGGCACGGGGTTTGATTTCGATTCGTTATTAGGCGAAGCCAGCGACGAATTGAAACCACAAGAACTTGAACCCAAATCTAAACGTAAATCCAAGCCAGAACCTGAAATAGTCGCTGCTGAAGAATTAGTCGAAGTCGTTAAATTCGACAAAAACGAATTTGATACCAACGCTGAATTGATTGTTGAGCCTGACATCACGTTGAATGATTTAGTCGATTCTATAACATTTGAAGAAACACTAACCGTTGATTTGGGCAAATTCGACATTGATGATTCGTCGGAAAAATTTAATGACTTTGACGATGTTGCCGATATTGACACACCCCTTGTAGAAATATCTACGTCCGATGAATCGTTCGATGACGATTTGAATGCGATGCAACAATTTGATGGTTTAAATGAAGTCATGGAAAATAAAAACGATACTGCTGCTGGCTTTGATTTGCTCGATGATGTGACGGATTCTGTGACGGATTCTGTGACGGAAACCGATTATCTTGGTGACGATTGGACGAAGCAATTGGACGCGATGGACGATTCAGAAACGGAAGACCCTGACATCGTTCCGCCGGTTGATTTAATAAGCACTATGACGGCTGAAGCCGATTATCTCGGTGACGATTGGATGAATCAATTGGAAGGCATGGATGATGACGAGGCGGAAGAAGAAACTGAAGCGGAAAAACCGGAACCGGTTGCGTCAGTGAATTTAGCCAAACCCGCTGTAGAAACGCCTGACATCGCGGATGACGATGACGATTGGATGAAACAATTGGACGGGTTGGACGACAATGCTGAAGCGGAAAAACCGGAACCGGTTGCGCCAGTGAATTTAGCCAAACCCGCTGTAGAAACGCCTGACATCGCGGATGACGATGACGATTGGATGAAACAATTGGACGGGTTGGACGACGATGCTGAAACCGAAAAACCGGAACCGATTTCGCCAGTGAATTTAGCCAAACCTGCTGTAGAAATACCTGAAATTGCGGATGACGATGACGATTGGATGAAACAGTTGGACGCGCTGGACGACGATGCTGAAACCGAAAAACTGGAACCGGTTGCGCCAGTGAATTTAGCCAAACCCGCTGTCGAAACGCCTGAAATCGTGGATGACGATGATAATTGGGCGAAAAAGTTGGACGGTCTGGAAAATCACGACGATCATGATGAAGATACCGCTCAAATGTTAATGGATGCGGGTCATGATGCCGACGATGAGCCTAAATCGAAATCGACGAGATTGATTGACGAAGATGAGGCGTTAACAGCAAGGGAATTCAGCGGAAATCAAGATTCCGCCATGTCGCAATTACGCGCCAGTCAAGATAGCATTGACAGCAAAAATAAACAGCAATTTGTTGAAGTTGAAAAGAAAAGAAAGAAAACCGCAATGTTTGGTTATATGGCGTTAGGCGTTGGCGTGATTGGTTTATTGGGGAGTGCTGGAATTGGCTGGCTGTCCTACGATACCAAAAACGACACCTCGACATTAAGCCAATCCGTCACCGCGTTGGAGGAAAAAGTAAATACTTTTTTGGCAAAAAATCCCGAAAAAGAAATTGAAAATATCAAATTATCGGTTGAACAACTCAATCAAAAAGTAGAAAAAATTGCCGCTGCACAAATTAGTGTTCCACAGGTCGCACTTGCGCCAAATGACAAAACGGCACCGATTGCCGCCGTCAAACCAAATGATTCTGTTGATTTATTGAATAGCAAAGCCGCCGCTGCGCCTGCAATGGAGAGCGTGAAAACAGAATCACCCAGTGCTATTGCGCTCACGATTGCCGCGCCACCAAGCGATATTTCACTCGCGCCTCATGCTGCTGTCGTTGAAATCTCATCACTCAAACCGGTTGAGTCAGTTAAATTGGCGGATATGACAAAAAAATCAGCCAAAAAAGCCGATGCTGTCAAAACTGTTGAAGTCGATAAAAAAGCGGCTGAAATTGATAAAAAAGTGGCTGAAAAAGCGGAGAAAGCCGAATCCGAATTATTGATGCAAAAAATCGCCAAAGCCGAGGCAATTGCCAAAGCCGCTGCTGAAGCCAGTTATAAAAACGACGCGCCACACAAAGCGGATCGTTACAGCGGTCGGATGACGCGCGGAATGGCACACTCAGGCAGTAAAGATAAAACCACGAAAACCAACAATGTTGCCACGAAAACCAACGGTGCTACACCCGCAAAAGAAGTTTTGCACGCGGAAATCAAATCCCAAAAATCGGTTGCGGTTGGAAAGTATTCGGTGAATGTCATTTCGTATCAACAAGAATGGTTTGCTCAAAGTAAAGCGGCTGAACTCAAACAAAAAGGAATTCCCGTTCAAGTGGTGCCGGTTGATGCGAGCAAACCTGGTACGAAGTTCCGTCTGAAAGTCGGCGGATTTAAAAACAAAGCCGAAGCCAGCGCGTATGCGGATAAAATTAAAAAATCTAGCGGTGGAAATGAACCGTGGGTTGGCAGCGATTAACAAAACAAAAAAAGGGCGGATTCAACATTCGCCCTTTTTTGTGGCAGTAATTTCTCGGTTACGCTATCATCGGAAATAACAACCGAAACGTTGTTCGCACGCCAGGTTCGGATTCCACCAAAATATGCCCGCCTGCTCGATGCACAATGCCAATCACCATTGACAATCCCAACCCCGTTCCTTCGCCCACGGATTTTGTGGTGAAAAAAGGGTCGAATATCTTGGTCATCGTTTCTTCTTCAATTCCCGTTCCCGAATCCGACACACTCAATTCAATAAATTCACCCTGAATTGGCGATGAACAAGCGTTACACATGCCACGTTCAAGTTCAACCATCGCGAGTTTAACTCGTATAATGCCGCCTTTTTCCTTGATGGCATCCCGCGCATTGACCAACAAATTCGTCAGCACTTGATGTAAGTCGTCATCGGCGATAACCACACTTAACGATTCGTTTAATTCGAGGTCGATGTAGAACTGGTCGGTCAGCCCAACACGCACCATTCCAACGATTTCTCTAATCGACGAACTCGTTGCGCTCGTGAATTTTACTTCAGGATTTTGTATTGTCGAGTTTTTTCCTTGGCTACAATAGGTCATCATTTGAGAAATTAACCTGGCGGCACGATTCGACGCTTTTTTAATTTGCTCTAAATTGCGTTGTAAATCGATGGTTAAATCATTCACGGGTAACTCTTCGCTAATGAATTCACACAGTTCCGTGTAACCGAGAATTCCCGCTAAAAGATTATTAAAATCGTGCGAAATACCCGCCGTCAATCGCCCAATACTGTCTATTTTTTGCATGTGAGCGACTTGTAGCAGCAGCATTTGATTATGCTTTTCCAGATTTTTGCGCTCGGTAATATCATGCACAAACACAAATAAACTATCGTCGTTTAAACTCGAATACGAAACAGCCGCCTCAATGATATGGGTCGAATTATCTTTACGGCGTTGTTCAATTTCAAACGGTTTACCATCCCCGTCCAGCATTAAACTCCATTGCACCAAATCCATTGGCACGATGCCGCCCATTTGTAAGATATTCATGTCCAATAATTCTTCATGACTGTAGCCCGAAAGTACGCAATAACCGTCGCTCACTTCTAAAAAGTCACCACTATAATCAATACGGCAAAATCCGTCGGTCACGTCAAGAGCGGCGCGATAAAGAGTGGCGCGATTTTTTGCGGCTTCCTCTTCTTCTTTGCGTTCAGTAATATCAAAACGAATCGCCACATATTTATAAATGATGCCGTCGTCATTCATAATCGGCAAAATGGTCGCTTGCAACCAATATAATTCGCCCGTTTTTTTGCGATTACAAATTTCGCCAAACCACACTGAACCGCTTTGAATGGTTTGCCACAGTTCGTGAAAAAAATGATCCAAATGTGTCCCCGAATTCACGAGGTGATGCGTTTGCCCAAGTAATTCTTCCTGGTTATAACCTGAAATTTCGCAAAATTTATTGTTGGCGTAAATGATAATGCCTTGTAAATCCGTTTCGGTCACAATAGCAGCGTTATTTAACGCACACATCAAATCGTGAGAATAGGATTCAGAGAATTTTTTGTTTGAGTTCATAATTTTTATAGTTTTTAGTTTTTTAAATTAAAACGACGATGACAGATTCCCCGATTTTTACACCGCTGCATTCAAGGGGCAGCACTATATAACAATTTGCGATGTTTACTGTACTTAAAATGTGTGAACCTTGCAATCCTGTCGAAGCGACTTGGAATTCGCCCGAGTCGATTTGTTGTAAAAAGCCGCGTTGATATTCTTGTCGTCCGCGTGATTTTTTCAATGGCGTGGTACAAACGGCGGTGAGTTGCCACGGTTTGTTAACGATTGCGCCGGTTAATCGAGCCAACGCGGGTTTGACGATAATATCAAATGTAGTGGTTACGGCGACAGGATTTCCAGGTAAACCAAAAAAATAACACACTCCCATTTTACCAAATGCCAGCGGTTTCCCCGGTTTGATGGCGATTTTCCAAAAATTCACCTCGCCGCATTCGTCTAAAATTTCTTTTATAAAATCCGCTTCGCCGACTGACGCGCCACCCGTAGTAATAATTACGTCAAATTCCGTCGCTGCATGACTTAAAACGCGCCGTAATTCGGCTTTGTTGTCAGCAATCACGCCGCCGTCAATCACTTGATAACACGGATTTTGCAATAAACCGTACAAACTGTATCGGTTGCTGTCGTAAATTTTTCCGTGCGTTAACCGCGTTCCTAATGAAACTAATTCGTCGCCAGTCGAAAAATAACCGATTTTCAATCGCCGAATAACGGATACATTTTTCACGCCAGCTGAAGCTAATAAACCTAAATCTACCGCCGTGACGGTTTTATTCGCCGAGCAAAGTTCATCGCCAACGCGCACATCTTCGCCTATTTCACGCACGTTTTTTTGTAATTTTACGTCAGCGAGGAATTCGATTTGCGTGCCGTTCACCGTGACGAGTTCTTGCATCACGACGGAATCGGCATTGTCAGGCAACACCGCACCAGTAAAAATTCGCACACATTCGCTTGAATTTAACACGCCGTCAAACGGTTTTCCCGCCCACGACGTGCCGACGTTGGTTAACGTAGCGGAGAAATTTTCAGACGCAAACGCATAACCATCCATCGCGGAATTTCGAGCGGTGGGCAAATCCATTGGCGCAAAAATGGGCTGTGAAAGCACCCGCCCGAAAGCCTGTTTTAACGGCACGATTTCGCTTTCAATCAGCGGAACAATCGCCGCGTGAATGCGTTGTTGCGCGTCTTCAACGGATAATAAAGGTTTTTTTTCAATGGCAACGCAAGATTCAAGATTCATCATTTCAAAAAAGTGTGCAAAATAAAGTCGGCAATTTCGACGGGATTATTTAAATTTAAATGCGGCAGCATGTGTGGCGCGTTTAATGGGTTATCGGTCGCGACGGCGATAATGTGAACATCGTTTAAATGCAAAAATGGCTGATTTAACGCCGTGCGATGCAATTCAATTTTGGCGAACGGTTCACTGCGAAAGCCTTCGACCAAAATTAAATCCACGTTCGCCGCGTCAAATAACGCAATTTGGTTGATTAACTGAGGTTCGAGCGGATTTAAAAATTCTTCAATTATCGCGCGACGATATTTCGACACCAAAACCACCGGCGTTGCACCGGCTTCGCGCAACCGAAAGCTGTCTTTTCCCGCGTGGTCAATGTCAAAATTGTGGTGGCTATGTTTAATTAAACCCACGCGCAAACCGGCTTGATTGAGCAACGGTAAAAGTTGCGTCAGCAAAGTCGTTTTACCGGTACCGCTGGCAGCTGCAAAACCTAGAATGGGAATGGTAGAATGGAAAGTCATAAATGTTGAATTCAAAAGAGGCGCGTTGTGTTTCAGATTATTTTATTCATTATCGCTTTTTTTACGGTGCAGGTTTTACTTAAAAAACCGCCCGAAACTTTAAAAAAGTACGGCAAAATTCTGATGATTAGTTTCGTCGGAATGTTATTGAGTTATTTATTGGCGACCGGACGATTAAATTGGTTTTTGGCGTTTATGGTCATGACGGCAACATTTTTATTTCGTTTATTGCCAACAGCGATGCGGATTTTGCCGCATTGGCAACAGATTCGTCAGTTGTGGCATCACTGGAAAAATCCGAATTCGCAACGCGAAAACACTCAACAGTCGCGTCAATCGAATCATTCGGGAAAAATGTCTCTTGAAGAAGCCTACGAAATTTTAGGTTTAACATCCGATGCGACGGATTTGGATATTGTGATTGCCCATCGTAAATTGATGCAAAAAGTTCATCCGGATCGCGGCGGCTCCAACTACCTCGCCGCGAAAATCAATTTAGCCAAAAAAACGTTACTACCGTAAAACCGCATTTTTTTGTAACGCCCAATCTCGGTAATTAAATACCTGCCCTCTGGCGCGTATCTTTTCACAATTGTGCAAGTCAATCGTGGCGTAAACCCATTGCGGCACGTTGAGTTCGCCCATCGCCAAAATACCATCGTCGGGAAAACCGTAATCGACCGGCGTATAAATTCCCGCCGCACCACAATTGACATCCACCGCTGGCGACCATGGTGCATCGCCAACCAAACAGGCTTGTGCGACATAACATTGATTTTCTAACGCACGCGCTTGGCAACCAATTTTGACACGATGATAACCCGCCGCGTGGTCGGTGCAACTCGGCACTAAAATCAAATTGGCACCGGCTTCGACTTGTTGTCGCGCCAATAACGGAAATTCGCAGTCGTAACAAATGTTAATGGCAATGCGTCCAAAATCGGTGTCGAATGTTTTTAATTTATTGCCGGCACTGATGAGCCAATGTTCATTTTCAAAACGGGTCATCATGATTTTATCTTGAAAATCCACGTTGCCATTGGGCATAAATAAATAGGCGCGATTGTGATAAATGCCTTCGGAAATTTGCACCGGAAAACTTCCCGCTTGAATATAACAATCGTATTCTTGCGCCAAATGTTGAAACAATCTCAAATACGCTTCGTGCAAAGTTTGCAGTGCGATGAGTTGGTCATTCAGCGACGCATAAATTTTTTCAGGAAATAACGAAGCCAATTCCATCGTGTTGTATTCCGGAAAAAGCAGGATTTTCGCGCCTTGTTCGGTGGCTTGTTTCACCCAACGTTCAGATTTACGTTGATAATTTTCCCAGGTTTCCAAAAAAGAAATATCGTATTGAGCGGTTGCAATTTTAACGGTCATTTTTTCAGCCAAAAAGTCATCGGTTTCGCAGTTTCTTCGGTGTCGTCCAAATCCTTCCAAACGTATTCGGTGTGCAATTCGGGATGTTTGACGTAACCGCGTTTGTTCCAAAACGCATCGAGCGGCATATAATTCGCGGGACGACGTGGATGATTTTCAGAGCGTTCCACACAACAAAACGAAATGTGTTTAAAACCGCCTAATTCTGCGGCGTGCGCTTCACGTTCTTCAAAAAAACGCACGCCAATTCCCAAGCCACGATAATTTTTATTTAATACCGATTCGCTGCAATAAAACACGTCGTCGAGGTCGTAACCGTTTTCGAGAAACGGTTTTTGAATTTCAGTGGTTTCGTGTTTCATCGGCATCGCGGTGGACGCGCCCACCACTTTTTCATCGTCAAATGCCAACACAATCACACTTTCGGGACAATCGAGATACGTTTGCAGATATTTTTTTTCATATTCAAAATCACCGTCGTACAAATACGGAAAATCACGAAAAACTTCGATTCTGAGACGAGCTAAATCAGTAATCTGGCGTTCTAAAGCCGCGCCACTTTTGCGTTCAATGCGAATTTTTTTAGACATAAAAAGAGAGAAAGTTAAAGAAAAAGAAAGCCGTATTTTAGCGGAACTTTTTATTCGTGACCTTTTGGAATCATCATTTTGTTTAATTGACGACTCGTCAGCCCCGCCAAAACGCGAAAACCCAGCAAGAAAAAAATGATGATTAAATACAGCAACGGTTCGGCGAGATTGCCTTTCAGTTGCCAAAAATAATGAATAATCGCCGCCATCGTGCCAATATAAACGAGTCGGTGCAGCTTTTTCCATGATTTCCCCATGCGTTTCATCACCCATTTTGGCGACGTAATCGCCAAGGCAAACACAACCCAATACGCCACCACGCCAAACCAAATGTACGGACTTTCAATAATATCCGTGCCGATAAGTGACCATTCAAAATTATTATCGATTGCCAAATAAGTGAGCAAATGCAGCGTCGCATAAAAGAAGGCGTACAAGCCAAACATCTGCCGATAATCCGCCATGCCGCGCCATTTTGTCATCGTTTGAAGCGGCGTAATCGCCAATGTCATACACAAAAAACGCAACGACCAATCGCCCAATCGAATGTGCAAAGCCTGAATGGGATTGGAACCTAAATTATCGAACGCAATGTCCACAAACAACCACAACATTGGGATTAAACAAACGGCGATTGTCACTAATTTTGGGTTTTTGATTTGAAAATTCATCAGAAAAAATGCCGTAAATCCATATCTTGATAAAGTGAAGCGACTTGTTCACCGTAACCGTTGAATAATTCCGTTTGCCGACGCGACGTGAAAAAACCACTGCCCAGTTGTCGTTCGCTATTTTGACTCCAGCGTGGATGCGAAACAGCGGGATTAACGTTGGCGTAAAATCCATATTCAGCAGGCGCAGATTTATTCCACGTCGTTAAAGGCGGGGCTTTCAACAGCTCAATTTTGACAATCGCTTTGATGCTTTTAAACCCATATTTCCACGGCACCACCAAACGTAACGGTGCGCCATTTTGTTTCGGTAAAGCGTCGCCGTACATTCCCACAGCCAGCATTGTCAACGGGTGCATCGCTTCATCAATTCGCAGACCTTCAATATAAGGCCAATCGAGCATCACATTATTGCGTTGATTCGGCATCGTTTCGGGTTGTTGAATCGTGGTGAATTTTACGAAATGCGCCGTGGATAAAGGTTTTGCCAGCTTCAATAAATTTGCCAACGAAAAACCCACCCACGGCACCACCATCGACCACGCTTCGACGCACCGAAACCGATAAATTCGTTCTTCCAGCGTTTGCAGCTGCAAAATATCTTCCAAATGATACGTTCCCGCCTTTTCCACTTCACCACTGATTTCTAACGACCACGGATCAACAATAAAATTCTGTGCGAGTTTGGTTGAATCTTCTTTGTTGAGGGTGAATTCGTAATAATTCGTATAATTTTTAACCAGTTCAATCGGCGTGGGCGTTAAGGCAGTATTCGACAAATCGCTTTTGGCTAAATCCCACGCATTCGGTTTAGCATTATTTGCCCACGCGCTAGGCATCGTCGCGCCCACCGCCGTTACCAACATTGCTTTAATCAGCGTGCGCCGTTCGTTAAATACCTTTTTATCGGTAATTTCACTGCTCGGAATGTCTTTGTGAGTTTTAATAATCATCGCTTATTTTTTGCCTTTTGGAAGCCAACTTAATAATTTCATGACTTTGCGCTCCGTAATAAACGCGAGCGAAAAAAGTTGAACAAAATTTTCGGCTTCAATCAAATCCAATCCGATATTGACTGGCACTAACTCTTTTCGCGTGCCGAACATTCTGTCCCAAACCGCCAACACAATGCCGTAATTGCTGTCATGGTCTGAACGTAACGTGGAATGGTGTGTGCGATGCAACGACGGCGTGATAATAAATTTTGAAATTTTTTCTTCGTTCGGAACGCGAATGTTGGCGTGGTGAAAAAAGATGAAAAACAATTCGATAATTTCAATCGAAAGCACCAGATACGCATCCACGCCAATGACGACAACGAACACGCATTTATAAAGAATTTCGAGCAGCAAATCGAAAACGTGAAAACGAAAACCCGTCGAAACATTAAAACTTTTGTCGCAATGATGCACCTTGTGAAACCGCCACAATAATTCGTATTTGTGGCTGGCGACGTGCCAAACGTAAATTGCTAAATCAAAAAAAGCGAATGCCAAAATGCCTTTAATTAAGCCATTATCCAAACCGCTTAATAATCCGTAAGAGGAAAATTGTTGCGCGACCAAAAATAAGGACGATGCTCTTAACACCGTTAAAATCACATTGTTCACCAAAAATGCGGTGGTATTCGTGACAAACGATTCTTTGGCAATCTTCAGCGAAAAAACACGATACGGGTGTTTTTTTTCAATCGCTAACAAGACAAAAAAGGCAAGTATCGCCAAACCAAACAACACTTCATTAAAAATCAAACCGCTGTTAGTCACACTTTCCGTTTTATTCATAACCTCACCTTTTTGTGTTTGCCGAGCAGATTTTCTATTCGGATTTAGCGTTTAATAAATCATTCAATTCTTTGACTTCATTACTCAAATCGACTTGTTCCGTTATGTCGTATTGCACGCCAAGGTAATAAATCACACGCTGTTTTTTATCGAACAACGGCGTGATTTTCAATCGATTGTGAAACAGCGTGCCGTCTTTTTTGTAATTGCGTAACGTGACTTCAATGGCTTCGTGCTTGTCCATCGCGTCGGTAATCTGTTGACGCGCGGCTTGATTGCGGTCTTCACCCTGAAGAAATCGGCAATTGAAACCTACAATTTCTTCTTGACTGTAACCCGTCAAACGCTCAAAGGCTTTGTTTGCGTACACAATTGGCGCGTCGTCAAAATCGGGATCCGCCAACGTCACGCCATTCACGCATTCATCCAAAATAGCAGACAGTATTTGCGGAATCAGACCGCCCTGATCTTTTTCAACAATAAAAGACATAAGTAAACTCCAGTAGTTGTGATTGTTACGGTGTGATTATTGTGCGTCACTTTCCGCAGCGATTAAATTTTTGATATTTTCAACAGTATTTTCTGCGCCATCTTCAATCGCGGAACGAATCAGCTTTTGAAACGGACGCATAAACACATCGAGTTCTAATAATTCAAAGCGAAACGTTAAGTTTGTCGGTTGATTTTGGTCGTTAGCTTCTAATAAATAACTGTGTCGATAAGGTGCGGAAACACCTTTAAAAACGAGTTTTGAATCGGGTTGATAATCGGTAATTTCAAAGACGGATTCGACTTTTGCGCCGTTGTCTTTGCGGATTTGTTTGGCTTTTGCGCCGACTGAAACTTCTGGGTTGTCGAGCGGCTCAAATTCCACCACTTCGACCGCCCATTTCGGGTAATTTTCAAAAAAATGTTCACCCACATACGAAAAAACATCGTGCATGGATTTGTTGATGTCAATACTCGCTTCGCCAACCACTGGGCGAGACGAATCAAACGGATTCTTAATGTGCATACTATCCCTTCTCCTAACTGACTGAATCACACAGTTTAATTATAGTTATATCGTCTCAATGGCGTGGCAACGAGACACGCCATTTATACCACTAAAATTACAAATCGTTTAGCACTCTTTAACGCGGTAAAACTATCCGAAAAGAGCGATATTCGCCCATTATTTTTTAAAAAATAAAAAGACCTTTTTTATCTGCGGCACGTTATCTTGAAGGTGTTTAATCGTCGCATTTATATTCTGCAATAAATCCATTTGTTCGCTCACACTAAATGGCACAATCAATTCGACTTCGATTTGCTGGTTCAAATAATGAATCCGAAAATCTTCCAAATACGGTAACAAATTCGGTAAATACTGCGTCAATAATGTTTGCACATCCGCACGAGTGAGTAGTTTTACGTTTTCAAATAACGCTTCATCATTTTCTGGATCGACATGAACCAACACTTCCATCACATCGTCAAAACGTTGAATCAACTCGTCGCGCACTCTGTCGCCAATCCGATGCCCTTCTGAAACACTGATACGCGGATCGACAATAATATGCGCGTCAATCAGCGCGTCTTCGCCCATGTAGCGCGTTCGCAATAAGTGAATATCTTCCACGCCGTCAATATCCAAAATAGCGTGGTGAATTTCAGCGACCAATGTTTCAGGCAACGCGGTATCGACCAATTCTTTTACGCCATCAATCACCAAATTCAGCCCGATTTTAATGACTAATATCGCCACAAAAATCGCGGCAACCGCATCCGCCAACGGATAACCCAACATCACCGCGCCAATACCAATCATCACCACAATCGACGAAAACGCATCGCTGCGTTGATGCCACGCATTCGCCAATAATAATTTCGAGCGCGTGAGTTTGGCAATGCGTTTGGTGTAGTGATACAGCCATTCATTCAGCAAAATCGACACGGCAGTAATCGCCAAACTCAACTCGTTCGGCACGGGTAAATTTTCGGGATTCGACAACCGCTCAAATACTGACCAGCCAATGCCGCCGCCAATCACGACCAAACTGCCGCCCAAAATTACACCCGCAATCGTTTCAAATCGCCGATGTCCATAAGGATGTTGTGCGTCTGCTTCACGGCTGCCCAAACGTACCGCCGTAATCACCAGCGCGTCGCTCATCAAATCCGACAACGAATGAATGCCGTCCGCGATTAACGCCGCCGATTGCCCCAAAATGCCAAACGTAATTTTAATCAACGTTTGTAACACATTCACGCACGCGCCAACGTAACTGGCACGACGTTTTAATTTCGATAAATCAGGAGCTAAAATTTCAGTGTCTTTCGCGTGCGAATGGGAATGTGAATGTCCGTGCGCGTGTTTGCCGTGCGAATGGTTTTTTGACATGGCTATTTTCTTCCTACTTGCAAAATAATGTGATAGTCATAATCGTCGGTGAACGTGTCTAAAACAGTGTGTCCATTGATACGACACCACGTCGGAATATCTTGTAACACGCCCGAATCTGTACAAATAACTTGCAGAATATCGCCAATTTGTAATTTTTTGACCGCATCTTGCGTGCGAATCACTGGCAACGGACAAAGTAAGCGACGCGCGTTTAAAACGTGTTTTTCACTCATGATTGACTGGCGCGTGACGCATAAAATTCTTTCACAAATACATCCAATTCTTTGCGTGCAATTGCGTCGCGTAAACCTTGCATCAAGTTCAAATAATAATGCAAATTGTGAATGGTGTTAAGGCGTGAACCGAGCATTTCTTTACATTTATCCAAATGGCGCAAATACGCCCGCGAATAATTTTGGCAAGTGTAACAGGCGCAGTTTTCGTCAATCGGTTTCGTGTCGAATTCATATTGCGCGTTGCGAATTTTTACCACGCCAAACGTCGTGAATAAATGCCCATTTCGCGCATTTCGAGTCGGCATCACGCAATCAAACATATCAATGCCGCGACACACCGCTTCGACCAAATCTTCTGGTGTTCCCACGCCCATCAAATAACGCGGTTTATCGACGGGCATTTTTTGATGAATGGCATCGAGCGTCGCCATCATTTCTTCTTTCGGTTCGCCGACCGACAAACCGCCGATTGCGTAACCATCAAAACCAATATCCAACAAACCCGCAATCGATTCGTCGCGCAAATGTTCGTACATTCCGCCTTGCACAATGCCGAATAATGCAGATGAATTATCGCCGTGCGCGTCTTTGCTGCGTTGCGCCCAACGTAATGAAAGCCGCATCGAATCCGCCGCTTCTTGAACCGTCGCAGGATACGGCGTGCATTCGTCAAAAATCATCACAATATCAGAGCCTAATTCGCGCTGAACCTGCATCGAACTTTCCGGCGACATGAAAATTTTGCTGCCGTTAATCGGTGATTTAAACGTTACGCCTTCTTCTTTTATTTTGCGTAACGCGCCCAAACTGAACACTTGAAAACCGCCCGAATCCGTCAGAATCGGTTTTTGCCAGTGCATAAAATCGTGCAAATCGCCGTGCGCTTGAATAACTTTTGTCGTGGGGCGCAACATCAAATGAAAGGTATTGCCCAAAATAATTTGTGCGTCCACACCGAGTAAATCTTCGGGTGTGAGCGATTTCACCGCGCCGTAAGTGCCAACTGGCATAAAAATCGGTGTTTCGACAATGCCGCGTTCAAACGTTAAACGTCCGCGTCGCGCGTGTCCGTCGGTAGAAAGTAATTGAAAATCCATAAAACTCTGTGAATGAAAAAAGGTTTGAATTATAGGCTAAAGATTCAAATATACCGTAAAATGCTCGACGTATCGTTAATTATGTCGAGAGGTTTTTATGAAAAATGTTAAACGACTAAATCATGATGAATTAAGCACCATGAGTAATGCTGAAAAAGAGCGGTTAATTATTCATCTTTTTGATTTAGTGGCCGATTTGGAAAGTGAATTAGAAAATGTAAGCATCCGTCCACATGATGACGATGCTAACAATAATGAACGACGAAAATTTCAACGCAATGCCCTTCCTGCTCTTAATTCAAATTATTGTGAAATTATGCTCGCAGAACCTACAGAAAATTCAACGTCTGAATATAAGCGCAACTACTGGTTCGCTATTGATAAAGCCAAACACAACAGCAGTCGCCATTGGCATAAATCAAATGAAGTAAATTTTGTTGCTTTTCGCTTGAATGATATTTCTATGGCGGGTTGCTCAATGGTGAATCACGATGAAGAATTTTCATATTTTTTAACGCCAGATAAAATTTATGAAAACTGCAAAATCATCGCTACAAGGCAAGAGAAAATCACAGTTTCATTTAAAATTATGACCAAATTTCGCCTTGAACCTTGTGGATTGCATAAATTTAATGAGTTAATAGGCGTTCAATTTCTTGACGTAAAACGTCATCAGCAATATTTAAAATAATCAATTTTAGGAGAAAAATATGGCGACGATTTTAATTACAGGTGCAAATCGGGGATTGGGTTTGGAATTTTGCAAACAATACGCGGCGGATGGTTGGCAAGTTTTGGCGTGTTGCCGTGAACCTGGAAGCGCGACGGCTTTAACGCATCTCGCGAATGAGTTTTCAAACATTTCTGTTTTGCCTTTGGATATGGCGAATTTAGCGCAAATCGACGCACTTGCCCAACAATTAGACGGCACCGCGATTGACGTTTTACTGAATAATGCAGGCGTTTATGGCGATACGGCGGGACGTGGTTTTGGCAATTTGGATGTCGCCGAATGGCAAAAAACTATGACGATAAACGTGTTTGCGCCAGTGAAAATGACCGAAGCGTTTTTGCCGAATTTGAAACTGGGTTCACAAAAGAAAGTCTTGGCGATAAGCAGTTTAATGGGCAGTTTGGCGGACAACTGCAGCGGCGGCAGTATTTTGTATCGGTCAAGTAAAGCGGCGTTAAATGCCGCGATGAAAAGCGTGGCAATTGATAATCGCGCCAACGAACTTGCCATTTTAATTCTGCATCCAGGTTGGGTCAAAACCGATATGGGCGGCTCAAATGCGCCGTTGGAAATTCTCGAAAGTGTGCAAAAAATGCGCGAAACGATTGCGAATTTTACGCTCGCGCAAAGTGGCGAATTTTTGCGTTATGACGGAACGCCGTTGCCGTGGTAATTGCTTGAATTTAGGCTAATCGACACGACGTGTGACCGTTTTTACCACTCGTCGGTCTCATTTTTACAGCCGTTAATGAGCAAAACTCCCCATCGTCATTGCCATAACCGCCATTCGTACCGCCACGCCGTTACTGACTTGTTGCAAAATCACCGACTGTTTTCCGTCCGCCACTTTTGAATCAATTTCCACGCCGCGATTGATAGGACCAGGGTGCATGACAATCGCGTCGGGTTTGGCGAATTTCAATTTTTCTTCCGTCAAACCAAAACAGTGAAAATACTCACTGACACTCGGTAACAATGCCGAATTCATGCGTTCTTTTTGCAGCCGCAACATAATAATCACGTCAATATCGTGCAAACCTTGCTGCAAATCGTGCGACACCGTCACGCCCAAGGTTTCGATTTCAGCGGGCAATAACGTCTTCGGCGCAATCACGCGCACTTCTTTCACGCCCAAAATGTTCAGCGCGTGAATTTGCGAACGCGCCACCCGCGAATGCAAAATGTCGCCAACAATCGCCACCCGCAAGCGCGTAAAATCGGGTTTGTGTTGCCTAATCGTGAACATATCCAACATCGCTTGCGTCGGGTGTGCGTGTGAACCGTCGCCCGCGTTAATCACGCTAATATGCGGCGCGGTTTGTTGTGCGACAAAATGCGCCGAACCACTCACCGCGTGCCTGACGACGAACGCATCAACAAACATCGCTTCCAAATTGCGAATCGTATCGAGCAAACTTTCGCCTTTTGAAGTCGCCGACGTAGCGATATTCATATTGACCACTTCTGCGCCCAATTTTTTCGCCGCCAATTCAAACGTAGTGCGGGTTCGGGTGCTATTTTCAAAAAATAAATTCACCACCGTTTTATCGCGCAACAACGGCATAGATTTAATTTGCTGACGCGCCGACGAATTATCAATAAACGTGTCGGCGGTATCGAGAATTTGCGTCAATAATTCCGCGCTCAAGCCTTCTGGCGTTAAAAAATGTTTGAGTTTGCCATCGGCTGTAAGTTGTAAATTTGGGATCATGAGTTTCACATCTTTTCGTGTAATTTTAAAAATCGAGAATAACGCGCCGTAGAAATTTCACCGCTTTCAACAGCGGCTCGAACCGCGCAACCTTTGTCGTTATGGTGGCTGCAATCGTTAAATTGACATTTCACCAAGAACGGTAAAAACTCTCGAAAACCTTGCGCCAATTGTCCCGTCGTAATGTCGGCTAATCCAAAAATCGCCACGCCAGGTGTATCAATTAAATCGCCACCTTCGGGCAAATGATAAAGCGTCGCGGCGGTGGTGGTGTGTCGTCCGTGTTTCGTGGTCGCGGAAACAGTGTTTGTTTTCAAATTTTTATCGGGAATAAGTGTGTTGGTCAACGACGATTTTCCCACGCCAGATTGACCCGTAAAAATGCTCACTTGCCCGCGCAACGCCTGTTTTAATTCGTTTAAACTGCTCGCGTCATTCGCACAAACCCGATACAGCGCGTAACCCAAACTCACATAATTCGCTAATTCAGCTTCAATACTTTCAGAAAGCGGCAAATCCGTTTTGTTCAAAATCAACGACGCGGCAAAATCACGGTTTTCACAAATCGCCAAATACTGATCTAAAAGTAAAAAATCACAATACGGTTCGACCGCAAACACCACAAACACGTTGTCGAGATTTGCCGCCACGGGACGAATTTTGTCGTTGCGCGACGGGCGTGTTAAAACGGATTTGCGTGGTAAAAGTGCTTCGATGCGTCCTTGTTCGGGCGCGACGAGCGACCACAAAACTTTATCGCCCACCGTCACCGTGTCTAATTTTCGTAATGGCTGGCATAAAATAATTTCACCGTCGCATTCGACCGCGATGCCCTGCCCTAAATGCGCGATAACCAAACCTTCTTTTTTATTCGTCAATGTCGTACCTAATTCCGTGCGTGGTGGATTCTTGTTCGTAGTTGTTCACGGTATCTTCGTTGATAACCCGTGCGTAAATTTGCTCAACTGTCAGTGTTAAATCAATCGCGGAAAAATACACGTCATCGCCCATGTAATAACGCTCCGATTGCCAATGATTTTTGCGGCGACAAATTTCAATATCCACAAATTCAGGTTCAATCAACACATATTCTTGTAAATTCGGTAATCCTTGATAGCGCAAACGCTTAATCGTTTGGTCGGTTCGGCGCGTTGATTTTGACAGCACTTCAACAATAATCAGCGCATCTTCACTGTAACCATTTTGGATTTCAGATTGATGGCAAATCACCATCACGTCAGGATAAAAAAACTCGTGTTGTACTTTGAGTTTCATATCCGAGGCAAACACCTCACACGGTTTACCGTTTAAATGATTACCAAAATGGCGCGTCAATGTGGCGGTAATTCGATTATGATTTGTTCCCTCGCCTACCATTGCGTAAAGTTCGCCGTCGATGAATTCGTGTTTAATATCGCTGGTTTGCTCAAACAATAGATATTCTTTTTCGCTGAAATACGGCTGTTTCTGTAACGCACCCATTTTTATTTCCCCGCTCGTTCCAAATTTAATTTCAACAACCGCCGCAAAATTTCTTCCAATTGATTTATCGTCATTATGTCCAATCTGGACTCTTTAATTCGTGATAACCGCGTTTTTCAATGAATTGCAGAAATTCTTTTTTATCTGTCGTTGGGAATTCGACTTGTATTTCATCGGATAATTTTTTCAAAACAGCGTCGCCAATGGATTCGGAAAATTTGCCACGCAAGGCTTTTTCATACCATCGAAGCAAATCACTTTCTGTCACGATACTTTGAATTTTTGATTTCCAACCCATTTGATTTAGCAACGAAACGATTATTTTTTGTTCGGTATCTTTACAAACAATGACAATACGGTCGGCAGATACCGAAGAAACAATATTTTCAGCTAATTCTTCCGTTAAAGAAAGATGCTTGATTTGTATCGCTAAACCAAAATTCGCCCACATATCCAAACCACGGTCGGCGGCATTCGTCACACCGACACGGTTAATTCTAGCTTTGAGATTTATCGTCGTTTGTTCAGGCGTGAGTTGAATCACGCTTTTCGCAAAATCGGCAAATTCTTTGAGAATATCGGTTTTATCAGGATTCATGCTGACAGCAACAGAAACTTCAAGTGCTTCAACTAAAACCGCAAATAACGCATAAACAATGATTTCATACACTTTATCAATACTTCGGCGCAATCCTGCTTCATGCCAAAACATCGCCAAAAATTCATCCAGTTTAAAATCACTTTTATCGTGCGTGACGCAATAATCTAAGCCCGTCGTCATTTGACTAAAACGCTGTAAAAATTTGCGATAAATATAGGCTTCAACGATACCATTTTCAGCTCTATTTTCTTTGCCAAGTATTTCTAAAATAACAGGTGGAATGGCATTGTCGTTAAAAATTTCATCTTGATAACGTGCCGATGAGGTGCTGGTTCTACCTAAAAATTGAATGCAAATTACGTCGCGCCACTTTTTTGATTTTGTGCGATAAGTTGTCGAATCTGAAAGCGTAATATCTTGCTCGATTCTGTCACGATAAAGAATTTCAGCGATTTGAATGGGTTTGTAAAGATGCACTCGCGCTTTATCAATCACTTTATCTAACGCTTGTTTCACTGCAATTTTGTTCATTTTTTGCCTTAGCTTAAAAGTAATTGTTTTAGTTGTGACTTAATCGCCTTTTGTATTTGCAACGATTTTATCATTTCACCCGCAATCGCTTTAATCACAGGCACCGAAACTGAATTTCCCGCCACTTTTCGCAACGCCGAATAAGGCAACACAATTTTGAAATCATCGGGGAAACCTTGTAAGCGCAGCATTTCTCTATCGGTCAAACGTCGTACGCCATTTACAACTAAATAGTTATAACTGCCACCCGCTCTTAACGCGCACGAATAAGGCAATGCCGAAATGTTGCCGCCGATATTTTCATGCCATATTGACGGAAAAGGCGGCGAACCTTTTACCGCATTCAAGCGTTTTTGCTTAATCGTTTCGGACAGAAAATAACTCGGCGGAATTTCATTATCATTTTCTAAAAATTCATCCAACGGTTTGTAAAAACCCAGCGGCGTTGGAAAATCGAAATGAACAGGCTGTAAAAAACCCACGATATAAATCCGTTCTCGTTTTTGCGGCAGTCCAAAATCTAACGAATTAAAAACCTTACTGTAAACGGTGTAGCCCAAATTCTTGAGCTTTTCCAAAATCACCGCAAACGTTTGACCATTATCGTGAGTCGTTAAACGTTTAACATTTTCTAATAAAAAAGCCTGCGGTTTTTTTGTTTCGAGGATTTTTTCGATGTTGAAAAACAACGTACCGCGTGTATCTGCGAAACCTAAACCTTTCCCCGCAATGCTAAATGGCTGACAGGGAAAGCCTGCTAATAAAATATCGTGGTCTGGAATGTCGGTAGGTTCAATTAAATTGATGTCACCGTGAGGAATTTCACCAAAATTTTCCGTATACATTTTCTTCGCATCTTTATCCCATTCCGAAGAAAAAACGTTTTGACAGCCGTGATTTTCAAAACCTAAACGAATGCCCCCGATGCCCGCGAATAAATCAATGGTTTTGTACACTGTTGGGACAAATTTTTCAGGTGTCATTTATTTTGACGCTGAATTATTCAAATGCGCGATACGAATTGCCGCTGGTGGATGGCTGTAATAAAACGATGCAAAAAGTGGATCAGGCGTTAACGTACTGGCATTTTCTTCGTACAATTTCACCAACGCACTGACCAATTTACTCGCTTGCGCGTGTTGCGATGCGAAATCGTCTGCTTCAAATTCAAATTTACGTTGAAAATACGCGCTGATGGGTTTCATGAAAAAAGTAAAAATCGGCGCAATTAACGAGAATAACAATAACGCCGCCGCATTCGACGCATGATGCACGCCTAAACCCGCGAAAAACCATTCTTTATCAATCATCCAACCCAAAATCGCAAATCCGATGAACATCGTAATCGACGTGGCAATCAACATTTTGACAACGTGTTTGCATTTGAAATGCCCCAATTCGTGCGCTAAAACGCCTTCTAATTCTTCGTCATCGAGCGACGCGACTAAATTATCGTAAAATACGATGCGTTTGTTTTTTCCTAAACCAGTGAAATAAGCATTGCCGTGACCCGAACGTTTTGAGCCGTCCATAATGAAAATGCCTTCGCTGTGAAATCCGCACCGTTCCAACAAACTCGAAATGCGCGTTTTTAATGCGCCGTCTGCCATCGGCGTAAATTTGTTGAATAACGGTGCAATCACGGTGGGAAATAACCAGCTCATCAAAAGTGAAAAACTGATTAAAATCGCCCACGCCCATATCCACCAAGTGCTGCCGACGCTGTCCATAATCCACAAAATTAACGCCAAAATCGGCAAACCAATCGCCGCTCCCAGACCTAATTGCATGATTTCATCTTTGATAAATTGCGCGGGCGTGTTTTTGTTGAAACCGAATTTTTCTTCGATGACAAATGTGCCGTACCAACTGACGGGAATTTCAAATAACGACATTAAAACGGTCAATAACGCAATCGCGCTAACGCCCGCCATTAAAGGCGATTCAATGCGAGCGGCGCAAAATTCAAACGCCGCATTGATGCCGCCAAATAACGTTAAAATCAAAATCAAAGCCACACCCAAACCGCGTTCGATGTCGCCCAATTTGGATTTTGCCAACGTGTAATCCGCTGCTTTTTGATGCGCGGTTAACGGAATGGTTTTCGCAAAGGCTTCCGGCACTTCGTCGCGATGCGCCAAAACATAAGCCGCTTGGCGTTTCGCTAACCAAAATTGAGTCGCCGTCACAATGGCAAACGCGAGTAAAAATATCAACGTAAAAGAATTCATGTGTTTTGTTTTAAAATTAGGAAAATAAAAAATAAAAAGCGGAGGTTGCGGTCAATTCAGCCAGATTTTAATCCGCCGTCCAAAATGTCCCCGTGGCTAAATTTGCGGTGCTGCCGATTTTGGAATTCAAACTGAATAACACGCTGTAAAGTTGTTGTGCCGCTTGTTGATTGGCATTTGTCCACGCTGTCACCCGCCCATTACAATAACGCTGCCGCAAAATTTCTGGCGTAAATTGCATTTTGACGGTGGTTTGTTGCCACAAAACGGCATCGTCGCACAACCGATTTTTGGCTTCCACTGTTGCCACAAAAAACGCTTTTAACGCCTCTTTATGATTGTCCGCCCACGATTGTTTAAACACATAACCGAGCGTCGGCACGTTTTCAGAAATCCCCAAACTTTCCTGTAACGCTTTGCCGTCGAGTAATTGCCGATAACCTTGTGCTTCCAATTGGGCGGCAAAATGCCAATGCGTCAACACCGCATCGACGCGCTGATTTTTAATTTGTTCATTGATTAACGGCGGCGCACCAAAGGCTTTTTCGACGGTTTTATTTAAATCGACGTTTTGTTTTTTACCGACGGCTTGCAGCAATAACCAATTTTTATCCAATTCACCGCCTGCAATTCCCAGCCGCTTTCCGACCAAATCTTTTACGTCATGAATTCCGCTGCTGATGGGAACCACTAACGCGCCCGACGCGCTGGAATATGGATAAAAGGTAAAATCCGTTCCCATGTTTCGGGTTTGTGAGACCCACAAAAAATCCGACACAATCATATCGACCGCGCCCGATTGCAACGCAATTTTTGCAGCTTCGGCGGTGGCGACGGGTTGCGCTTGAATTTGAAAATCGGGCGATTCGGGCAAAACAGACAGTTCCCAATCCAATGTGCCAGAGGTTTGTACCGCGATTCGCAACGGCATTTTTTTCGCTGCGAATCCAGTGTGAGCCGCGCACAAACTGGCGGCGATAAAAATAGTGCTTAATTTCATGCTGCGTCCAATCCTGTCAAAATTACTGAAAAATTGTGCGTGATTCTTTGCCGTTAATCCTTTTCATACCAGAAAGCGTCAACACTTAAATTATCAATTGTTATCGTTCAATTCTTTTACTAATTGCGAATGCAATCCACCAAAACTGCCATTGCTCATTAAAATGACATGGCTGCCAGACTGAATTTCACTGCGAAAACGCGCCACAATATCCTCCAAATTTTGATAAACGACGGTATTGTTCGCCAACGTCAACGCGCTGTGCGATTCGGGTTGATAAATAATCGCCAAGTCTGCTGCGCGTAAAGAAGCCGCTAAAGTGTGTTGATGCACGCCCAACCGCATGGTATTAGAACGCGGTTCGATAATCGCAATAATTTTTTCATTACCTACGCGCTGCCGTAAGCCGTCCAATGTGGTCGCAATCGCGGTGGGATGGTGGGCGAAATCATCGTAAATCGTCACGCCATTTTTCGACGCTAACACTTCCATGCGTCGCTTCACATTTTGAAAACGCGATAACGCCGCAATGGAATCTTGCGGCAAAATACCAACGTGACGCGCCGCCGCCATTGCCGCTAACGCATTTCGCACATTGTGTTCGCCGGTTAAATTCCAATGGACTTCGCCTTGATGATGCACGCCAAAATACAAGGTAAAAAGACAGCCGTCGCTCGTTAACAAATCGGCGTTCCACGTTCCTTCGCCTTGAATGCTGGTGTAAGTCACTGGTGACCAACATCCCAACGCCAACGTTTCTTCTATTGCCACATCATTTTCAGGTGCAATCAATAAGCCTTCGCTTGGCACGGTACGAATAAAATAATGAAACTGTTTTTGAATCGCCGCCAAATCGGGAAAAATATCCGCGTGATCGTATTCCAAATTGTTCAAAATTGCGGTGCGCGGACGGTAATGGATAAATTTTGACCGTTTATCAAAAAACGCCGCGTCGTATTCGTCCGCTTCAATCACGAAAAAATTAGAATCGGTTAATCGCGCCGATATACCGAAATTCAACGGAATGCCGCCAATGAGAAAACTCGGATTAAATCCCTGCGATTCTAAAATCCACGCCAACATACTACTCGTGGTGGTTTTTCCATGCGTCCCCGCGACGGCGAGAACCCATTTATCTTGCAACACGTTTTCAGCCAACCATTGGGCGCCGCTGGTGTAGCGTAAACCTTGATTTAACACCGCTTCGACTTCCGAATTGCCTCGTGATAACGCATTACCAATAATCACTAAATCCGGCCGCGGATTTAAATTGTTGGCGCAATAACCGTTTTTGAGCGTGATGCCTTGCGCGATAAGTTGATCACTCATCGGCGGATACACATTTTGATCGGAGCCGCTGACTTCGTGTCCCAATTGTTTGGCTAACACCGCCAGCCCCGCCATAAATGTACCGCAAATACCTAAAATATGAATACGCATAAATTACCGCACAATCCGTTGTTTGAGTTTAGAATTGGGTGTATCCGGTGGGGGTTTACGCGAAGGTTTCGCCGGTTGTTTAGGCGATTCATCGACAGAATTTTGCAGCATATTTTTTGTCCATTTATCGTGCAGTACATATTCAGATAGCCACGTCGCCCCCGAAACAAAAGGAATTGCGCGGCGATGCACTTCCAGTAATTCTGAATTGTTCAGATGCAAGTCGGTGCCGATAATGACTAATTCAAGATTACTCGCTAAATTATCACTACTAAAACCTTCGTAGAACTTCACGCCAGCGGTTTCTAATGTCACGCGGATAGGTATATTGATACAACTATCTGACGCGCTGACTTCGTGTCCTTCTTGTCGCGCTAACACCGCCAGTCCTGTCATAAAGGTGGTCGCCACTCCCACAATGTGCATACGCATCGTAATCCCCTCAACTATCGTCTATCGTCTTTTCTTTGGTTTTTCAGCTTCGGCGGCTGCCGCTTCTTCCGCTGTTTTTTTCGCGGCTAATTCTTCCGCCGTTGGTTCCGGCGGTGGCGGAGGTTCAGAACCTTTTGCGCCAGCGTCTTGCAGCATTTTCACGATATTTTCACCGCTAATTTTTTTCGCCCGTTCTAAAATCGGCACTTTTTGCGGGTCGAGCGCGTTCACATTTGCGCCTGCTTTAATCAATAAACTGATAATATCGACATCACCAAAAATCAGCGCGTCCAATAATGCCCCGTTGCCCACGTTATCGACGGCATTTACATCCGCGCCGTAGGCTAACAACGTTTTCACGCTGTGCAAATTACCGCTAAAACACGCCGCCATTAACGCCGTGCGACCGCCCGCATTCTTGCTGTTTACGTCTACGCCTTGATTGAGTAATGTAATCACGCGCTCTTCTTTGCCATTCATTGCCGCGAGAAATAAATCTTTGCCGTCCTCCGCGTAAAGCGTCGGCGACGCGGCGAGTAATAACATAATCCAATAATTTCTATACTTCATAAGGAATCGTTTACCAGTGTTTAGGGAAAATTAGGATAAAATGCAAAAAAACATTAGCGAACCAACGGAGTTTTATCCTTGTGAACGAAAATCATAATATCAATGTTACTGCGACTGCTTCTTTTGTTGAAAAGGATTCGGACGTTCATCAGAATCGTTACATCTTTGCCTATACTATCACTATCGCCAACATGGGTAAAAGCACCGCGCAACTATTGCAACGCCATTGGATTTTGACCGATGCCAATGGCAAGATTCAAGAAGTACACGGCGAAGGCGTAATTGGGATGCAGCCGAAAATTCACATCCACGAGAGTTTTCAATATACCAGCAGCGCATTACTCGAAACCGATGTTGGCACGATGCAAGGTTATTATACGTTTCGGGATAATCAAGGCGAAACCTTTACCGCGCCTGTTCCGTGTTTTACGCTCGCCATTCCCCGCACGCTGCATTAAACGTCATGTCCATTTATGCAATTGGTGATGTTCAAGGGTGTTTCGATGAATTATTGCATCTGCTGGAGACGATTGAATTCAACGAACACACCGATCAACTTTGGTTTGTCGGCGATTTGGTCAATCGGGGCGCGAATTCGTTGGACACGCTGCGATTCATCAAAAATTTAGGGTCTGCTGCGATTACTGTATTGGGCAATCACGATATTCATTGTTTGGTTTCTGCCCATTTCCCCAAGCGAACGAAGAAAAAAGACACTTTGCACGCCATTTTTAACGCGCCCGACCGAGACGAATTACTCGATTGGCTGCGGCAACAACCGCTGTTTCATTACGCGCACGGATTTGGTTTGTTGCACGCCGGTTTGCCACCGCAATGGGATTTAATACAAACGCAAACGATGGCGCGATTGGCTGAAACGGCGTTGCGTGGCGCGGATTACAAGAGCATTTTAACGCAACTTTATGACAATCAGCCTGATTTTTGGTCGGACAAATTAACCGAGATGGAACAACTTCGGTTTATTTTTAATTGTTTTACTCGAATGCGTTTTTGCGATAAAAATGGGCGGTTGGATTTTGAAAGCAGCGGCGAAATTGGGTCGCAACCCGCGCATTTAATGCCGTGGTTTACATTACCCGACCGCCAAACCGCTCACGTTAAACTTATTTTTGGACATTGGGCGGCATTGGGTTTTCACGTTGCCCAAAATTGTTACGCCATTGATACCGGTTGTGTGTGGGGACGCGAATTAACCGCCATCCGTTTAGATGGCGAAACCGTTCAACGGTTTAGTGTTTCGTCACAATTACCGTCGTGATAAATTTAAGCATCACCAAAAAATATTTCACCAATAACCAATAATAAAATACCAAGAGAGTTTATTCATGCCAAACAAAAAACTTCCCATTATTCCGCCCGTTGTCGAGACATCCGTTGCGCCCGTTGTCGATGCACCTGTTGTTAGCGGCGCACTCGTTACAGCAGATTCTTTTTTCGATACATTGATTGTCGATGAAGAAGAGGAAAAAATCACGGCAGGTCACCGATTTCCCATTGTCGGTATTGGCGCGTCGGCGGGCGGTTTAGAAGCCTTCGAGCAATTTTTTCGCAACGCCCCCGTCAATAGCGGCATGGCGTTTGTACTCGTGCCACATCTGGATCCTAGCCACGCCAGTTTGCTTACTGAAATTTTACAACGCACGACAACCATGCCGGTGGTGGAAGCACTTAATCAGGTAGAAGTGCAACCGGATTGCGTTTATATCATTCCGCCAAACCGTGATATGGATATTTCAAATGGCAAATTACAACTGAGCGTTCCGAGCGCACCGCGTGGGCAGCGGATGCCGATTGATGCGTTTTTACGCTCGCTGGCAGAAGATCAATCGGATTATGCCATTGGCATTATTCTTTCTGGCACCGGTTCGGATGGCACGTTGGGACTGCGGGCGATTGTGGGTGCAGGCGGTATTTCGCTCGTGCAAGACCCGAGCAGCGCAAAATATGATGGTATGCCGATGAGTGCGATTCATAGCGGTTACACGACGTATGTGTTACCTCCCGATAAAATGTTAGAAATGCTGTTAAATTCGGCGTTGCATCAGACTTTATCCAGCAACACCAGTATAGGAGCTGTACGCGATTCAAATGAACAACACATCCGTGGAATAAAAAACGTATTGATGCAATTGCGTAACGTCACCGGACACGATTTCACCGGCTACAAAAAAAGCATCATCGGGCGACGCATTGAACGGCGCATGTTGAAAAATGCCATTGTGGATTTCGATTGTTACGCACGTTATATCAAAGCCCAGCCTGCCGAAGCACACGTTTTATTTCAAGAATTGCTGATTAACGTTACTAATTTCTTTCGTGATCCCGAAGCCTTTTTGTTGTTGGAAGAACAAATTTTACCGGACTTGTTAAGTGATAAATTCCATGACGAATTCACTGATTACACCTTTCGCGCTTGGGTCGCGGGTTGTGCAACGGGGGAAGAAGCGTATTCGTTAGCGATTTTGCTGCGTGAATATATGAACACGACTCACCATGAATTCAAAGTGCAGCTTTACAGCACCGATTTAGATGACGAGGCGATAAACACGGCACGAATCGGTTTTTATCCGTTGAATATCGTGCAAGATGTCACCCCGCAACGGTTAAAAAATTTCTTTATCAAAGAAGAAGACGGTTATCGAATTAAAAAAGAAATTCGCGAAATGGTGGTGTTTGCCGTTCAAAATGTGATTAAAGATCCTCCGTTCACCAAATTGGATTTTCTCAGTTGTCGCAATTTGATGATTTATCTATCGCCTGAATTACAAGACCGTTTAATTACGACGTTTCATTACGCGCTTAAACCCGACGGCGTGTTAGTGCTGTCGCCGTCGGAAAGTATCGGCAATCACACGGCGTTTTTTAACGCCATCAATCATAAATGGAAATTTTATCGCGCGTCCCATTCGGCGATGTCCGCACGCGCGATGATGGTTTTGAAGCCTTCGCCATACGAGGAAATAAGATATTTTAAATCTGAAGAACTCGCCACCATTAAAAAAGCACCGAATTTTGCTGAATTAACAAATCGCCTGTTGGTGCGGTTTTTCGCGCCGGCCTCCGTGGTGACGGATATGGCGGGAGACATTTTGTATGTGCATGGTGAAACGGGAAAATATCTGCGTCCCGCGCCAGGAACTGCGACGCTGAATGTGATTGATATGGCTCGCGAAGGGTTAGATTTAGAACTTCGCTCGGCGATTTATATTGCGGTAAACGATGGCGTGACCACGCTCAATCGCGAAATGGAAGTCAAAACGAACGGCGGTTTTTCCACGGTGAGTTTGAGCGTTCGGCTGTTGCCCGATTTGGGTAATGGTCAAAAACAACTTTTGGTCAGTTTTCAAGATATTCCCAAAGCAGTCGCTAAACGTGGACGTAAACGAGTAAATGCGCCAGCTGAACTGACAAAAATTGAAGAGTTGGAATACGATTTATCGAATTTGAAACAAAGTTATTTGGCAAATATCGAAGAGCAGCAATCGTCCAACGAAGAATTAAAATCGACCAACGAAGAAATGCAATCGACTAATGAAGAATTGCAATCGACCAACGAAGAATTAGAAACGTCGAAAGAAGAATTGCAATCGACCAACGAAGAATTAGAAACGTCGAAAGAAGAATTGCAATCGGTCAACGAAGAAATGATTACGGTGAATTCGGAATTGCAGCGCAAAATCGAGCAATTGGCGGACATTCAAAACGACATGAAAAATTTGATGGACAACATCAACGTCGGCATTCTATTTTTGGATACGCATTTGATTATTCGCCGTTTTACGCGCGAAACGTTGCGAATTTATCGGTTGGTGAATTCGGATATAGGACGACCGTTAATCGATATTAAGTGCATGGCGGAAGGTGATGATTTGTTGCACGCCGCGCAAGAAGTGCTGGAAACGTTGATTCCGTATGAATGCGAATTGCGGTTGGCGGGAAATATTTGGGTATTGGCACGCATTCAACCCTATCGCACGTTGGATAATGTGATTGGTGGCGTGGTGTTGACGTTCACCGATATTACCTCGCGCATCAAAATCATTGCGACGGAAGAAGCGTTGGCGCTGGCGGAAATTATTGTCAACACGATTCAAGGGCCGTTTCTTATTTTGAATGACGAATTATGTGTGGTGGCGGCGAATCGTCCGTTGTATCAGGCATTGCAGACTACGCCCGAAGAGGTTCTGGGGCATTCCTTTTTCGTGTTGGATGAAATAACCCCGCAAAATACGGATTTGCGTGAATGTTTGAAAGCGGTTTTGATCGACGATAGCACGTTTGAAGGTTATGAGCTGGAGTATGATTTTCCGGTGATTGGATTGCGTTATTTAACGCTGAGTGCGCGACGAATTGTGGGGAAAATTGGCGTACCGAAAATGATTTTATTGTCATTAAAAGTCAATAAATTGAAATTTGATGAGCTTTAAATCGATTTTAGAATTTCACAATCCCGCGATTGATGCGTTGGTCGCGGAAGTGGCGCGGCAAAAAGATTTGTTGTCGGTGGTTCGGCGTGCGTTGCCGGAAATGTTGGCACAACATACGCTGAGTTGCGTGATTCATAATGCCACGTTGTTAATTTATACGGATTCGGCGGTGTGGTCGTCGCAATTGCGTTTTTACAATTCGGCAATTATGGCGGAGATTCGACCATTTATTTCAGAGCCGATTAAAATGGTTCAAATTCGTTTGTCGGAACGTTAATTTTTGCTCCAAATGATAACGGTTTGCATTTAGACGGCTTTTTTTGGTATGCTTGCACCATCAATTTTATGGAGCAACGTTTCATGTTTAATTCTCAAAACGCTTTCAAACTTAGCATTATCAGCAGTTTACTTTTTTCGTCGTCGGCTTTTGCGTTGGAAAAACCTAAATCGATGGACGACATGTGGAAAATAATCGAAGCGCAACAAAAACAAATCGAAGCGTTACAAAACACCAAATCGTTACCCGAAGAAATTCCGACTAAATCACCCAATTCGGAAGTCAAAACGTTAGAACGAAAAACCGACGT
>CAISXF010000095.1 GCA_903889445.1 uncultured Pseudomonadota bacterium | reverse complement strand
CTAACCTAACCGCTATGCCATCTTCTTTTACCATTTTGACTGTAGCTAGCTTCAAATTTACGTCTTTCTTTGGTCATTTTTTCACTCCTGGGTTGGTATTTTACAACCTATAAGCGTGTCTGTTTTTATTAGACCATGACACTACTACACAACAAAAAACATTTTAAAAATAACAGCCTTCAATTACACTCTTTAACACTTTTCGGTTTGATTGCGAAAGGAGCATTGCGAGTTGGCAATGCTTATACGAACGCAGAGCTTATGTGAGACTAATCCGATTTATCGGGGCAGCAATTGGCGTTGAAGCGTTTAGAAGACCATAGATACTTTAAATATATGGAATTCACAACTATTAGCTCCATAGTCGCAATTTAAAAAGTAAAGACTCCAAAATCACTATCAGCAAAAACCAAGCGATAAGTGTAGAGGCTTGAACAATCATTAAAAAAGTTAAAAATAACCCGAGGTTTGTCGGTTTACTAGTCTGTGAAGTAAACCGTGCGGTAAGGCGGTCAGCAGCAGAAACCAGTAGGTGGTAGTGATACACGCTTGCTCCTTAGCAATAAGGAATCCCCGTTTTAGGGCGGGGAGGATGTCAATGAGAATGACGATTGATTACACTGACGATGGTGCGAAGTCATCACCGAACAAATTGGCGACGACGTTATCCAAAAGCTCCCACCTAAATAAACAAAAAAAACAGCCCGCGTAATGCTATTTTTGATGACGTGGTCGATACTAGAAAAAATGTCGCCCGAAGCCGAAATCAAAGAAGTCTTTTCCACTTCCTTTAATTATGAAATAACATTATGAGTGACTTACTTTTACAAGCAGAAATTGATGCTTTATTTGGCCGTATGGGCAGCGGTGCCGATGATTTTTCGGGCGATGAAGGAATATCGAGTGTTTATTCCGAAGACAATGCCGAAAAAATGCGAGAACGCGGCATCGTTAAAAAATACGATTTCGCGCACCAAGAACGGATTGTGCGTGGTCGAATGCCGACCCTGGAGATGATTAACGAGCGATTTGCGCGGTTATTTCGTGTCTCGATATTTCAATTTGTGCGTCGTTCCGCTGAGATTTACATTGCCGGCATTCAAATTAAAAAGTTTTCGGAATTTACTCAAAGTTTGCTGGTGCCAACTAGTTTAAACGTGATTCGCGTCAATCCATTGCGTGGTAAGGCGTTGATTATTATTGATTCTAGTTTTATTTTTACGGCGGTGGATAACTTTTTTGGCGGGGGGGGATTTTTTGAAAATGTCCCCACAGAAGACAAAGAATTTACCAACACCGAAATGCGGATTGTCATGATTTTGGTAGATATGATTTTTAAAGATTTAAAAGAATCGTGGAAACCGGTCTTGAATTTAGATTTTGAGTATTTAAGTTCGGAAATCAATCCGCGTTTTGCCAACATTATTGAGCCGGGTGAATTGATTGTTATTTGTACGTTTCACGTTGATTTGGAAGGCGGGGGCGGCGATATTCACGTTGCGCTACCTTACACCATGTTGGAACCGATTCGAGATTTACTGGATGTCATCAATACTAGCCAAGATGAGGTGGATGAACATTGGTATGACTCGCTTTATCGTGAAGTCCTGCGTATCAACATTCCAGTGAATAGCGTATTAGCCGAAAAAAATATGTCGATTCGGAGCGTGCTAGAGCTAAAAAAAGGCGATGTGATTCCGATTGAATTGCCGGATTTTGTCTCCTTAAATGCGGCGCATGTGCCGATATTTGCTGGAAAAGTCGGCATTTCAGACGGTAATTATGCGGTTCAAATTACCGACAGGATTAACAATTAACACTAACCAAAGCTACCTAATTAGAATTTATATTGACATCCACCCCGCCCTAAAGGGTTAAAACGGGGATTCCTTAGTACAGCCCTCCATGCCCGAAGGGGACGACTCTGAAAATCGTCTTACTTCACACCATCTCAGTTACCCTGATGGCAGGAGATACGCAGCAACAGCGTATCCAACAGAGAAAATTATAGATGATAACCAAAACAAATCAAGAGCATCCTTACATCCCCCACCTAAAGGAAGGGGCTTTACGGACTTTTTTGGTAAATTTATTATGTGGGCGCGAATTTATTCGCGCTTTTTAGTCTCATTTCAAATCTAAAAATTATGACAGACCTTTTACAACAAGCAATTCAACATCATCAAGCGGGTGAATTACCGCAAGCCGAACAACTTTATCGCGCCATTTTAGAAACCCAACCGAATCATCCAGACGCTAATCATAATTTAGGCGTTCTCGCGGTCGTTATGAATAAAGCAGATTTGGCGTTACCATTTTTCAAACTCGCGCTAGAAACTAATCCAAATCACACGCAATTTTGGTTGAGTTACATCGACGCGCTAATTAAAACGGAACAGTTTGATTTAGCGCGTGCCGTATTGAATCAAGGCAAAGAATCTTTTGGTTTGCAAGGCGAAACAGTGAATGCGCTTGCGGCGTTATTGCCCGAATTATATGGTACAGCAATTGAATTACGCGAATCAGGACGGTATTTAGAAGCCATTGATTGGTTAAAAAATCACCTCGTTCAAAACCCACAAGATGCAAACGCCTACGCGCATTTAGCACAAAATTTTTCACTCAACAAACAAGATGGCGAGGCTTGGACAGCTTTAAATTCTGCACTCGCAATCAATCCAAACTCGATTTTAGTTCAGCGTAATCACGCGCGTTTATTGCTCAAACAACAAAAAATTTCTGAAGCTCGAAAAATTGCCGCTGGCATTTATCAAGCTGATTCTGCTGACGTAGAAAATCAGCTTGTTTTTGCTGCGATGTTGACAGCGAATAATGAATTAGAACCGTCAAAAAATCTGTGTGAAAAAGCGTTGCAAGTGCGTCCAAATTACGCTGAGGCTTTTGCGATTTTGGGACAAGTCCATTGGAAAGCAGGTGATAAAAATGCTGCGTTGCAACTGTTTGAAAAAGCCTTGTCGATTAAGCCACATTTGATCCAGTTGTATCCAATCATTGCTGCATTTCACAACGAAAATAAAAATCTCCCTGCTGCTATTCATGCGCTAAAAAAAGCGTGGGAATATGAACCGCACGAAGTCGAACACATGGTTAATTTGGGTGAATTATTGCGGCAAAATTATCAAACCGCCGAAGCGATTACCGTTTTAGAAAAAGCCGTACAACTTGCACCTAAAAATGCGATGGCGTGGACAAATTTAGGGACGGTTTTACAACAGATAAGTGAAATAAAAAAAGCAAAAATAGCTTATGAAAAAGCCTTGGCAATTTATCCAAATCAAGCCGAACTTCTCAATAATTTTGGCAATATTGTAAAAGATGAAAATGATTGGGGAAACCGCATTAACATACTTTGACAGAGCCTTAGTTATTCAACCGATGCGAACGATTTTTATGGTCAACAAGGCGGCAGTATTAAACAATCTTGGGCGTTATGAAGAAGCTGAAAAAATTGTGCAGCAAGCCCTGGAAATTGAACCGCAATATGATCACGCTCACTTCGTGTTAGCGGCGATATTTCAAGATAGAAATCGGCTACATGAAGCCAATTTGAGTTATTTAAAGGCGTTGGAAATAAAACCCGATTTTGAAAAAGCAGCATGGGTTCTTGCGACAAACTATTACTTATTGCTCGATTATTCAGCGACACATGAATTTTTACAGCTTGCGCTGCCAACTTTAAATCGTCCGAAGTTGAAAGAGTTCAAGGTGGTGAAAAATTATGTTTTTTACATGAGCAGATTGTTGAATTGGTGGGAAATCGAAATTAAAAATACAGGTTTAAATTTTAACGAGCAAAATCACGGCTTACCTATTTTGGCAGTAATTGGTGAATCACATAGTTTGGCAGCACATCGAACTAATTTTGAAATTCAAAAAAAGTCACATCGTTGTCACGCTTATTGGCTCGGTGGAATTAAAATGTGGCATTTAGCGCAAACGAAATCTCATCCAATGAAACAGCGTATGACACAACTTTTGAGCGATTTACCTTGTGAGTTGCCGATTATGTTTTGCATTGGCGAAATTGATTGTCGTCTTGATGAAGGAATTTGGAGTGCTGCAAAAAAACAGTCAGAAGATTATCGTGTGGTACTTGAAAAAACAGTTTGTGGTTATATCGATTGGCTTGAAAACGCACTTAAAAACACAAGTGGGCAACGAAACATAATTATTCAAGGTATTCCTGCGCCAAATTACCCATTCAATGAAGACGAAAATTTGAGTAACGATATTGCAGAATTTTTAAAAATGATTGAATTGGTTAATCAGCGGTTGATGTTTCACACGCTAGCGAAAGGTTGGCAGTTTTTGGATGTTTATGCGGCAACCGCTTTAGAAAATGGCAAAAGCAATCAGCAATGGCATTTAGACGGACACCATTTAAGTCCTAGTTTTTATGCTCAAGCGGAACAATGGTTGAAGGTATAATTTTGATTCACCCTTTTTAATCTCATCTCAAATCAAAAAATCATGACAGACCTTTTGCAACAAGCGATTCAACATCATCGAGCGGGTGAATTACCGCAAGCCGAACAACTTTATCGCGCCATTTTAGAAACCCAACCGAATCATCCAGACGCTAATCATAATTTAGGCGTTCTCGCGGTTGCGATGAATAAAACAGAATTGGCGTTACCGTTTTTCAAGCTCGCGCTAGAAACAAATCCTAATCAAATGCAATTTTGGTTGAGTTATATTGATGCGCTGATTAAAACGGAACAGTTTGATTTGGCGCGTGCGGTTTTAAAGAAAGGACTTGAACGGGGTTTGAGTGGTGAAAAAGTTGAGCAATTGGCGATCTATTTGAATGAACCCACGCAAATAGAACTGGAAAAATTACTTTTTCTTTTCAATCAAGGTAAATATACCGAAGTGGAATTATTTGCCTATAGTTTAATTCAGCGTTTTCCTAATCATGGATTTTGTTGGAAGGTTTTAGGGACAGTTTTACAAAAATTAGGACATTTGGAAAAATCATTAGAAGCCAAAATAAAATCTGTGCAATTATCACCTAATGATGCAGATGCTAATTACAATTTGGGCAATACATTTCAAGATTTAGGGCGTTGGAATGATGCTAAAAAGCATTATCTTCAAGCAATTGCAATTCAACCTAATTATGCTGAAGCGCACTATAATTTGGCGAATGCTCTTAGAAAATTAGAATTTCTACAAGATGCTGAAAAACATTATCGCATCGCAACCAAAATCAAACCCGATTACGTTGAAGCGTATGTTAATTTGGGGAATTTACTCAGTCATCAAGGTGATGTAAAAGCGGCTGAAAATTGTTATTACCATGTGACCACGATTAAGCCCCATTATGCCAACGCACACAGTTATTTGTTAGGCACATATAATTACACGACAAATCATTCGCCCGAATCTTGTTTAGCAGCGGCAAAACGTTTTGGTCAAATTTTCAGTAACGTGGTCAAACAACGTTTCATCCATTCAAATCATCAATTACAGCCACAACGTTTACGCATCGGTTTTGTGTCAGGGGATTTTCTAACGCATCCACTTTATTATTTTTTAGAAGGGCTACTTGCACAAATAGACACGACAAAAATTGAACTGTTTGCTTATTCCACGAACAGTAAAACTGATGAAGTCACGCAACAAATGAAGTCATATTTTGCTGGCTGAAAACCAATTTTTGATTTGGATGACGAAGCCGCTGCAAACCTAATTCATGATGACGGTGTACATATTTTGGTCGATTTGTCAGGACATACGACACACAATCGTTTGCCAGTTTTTGCATGGAAACCCGCGCCAATTCAAGTATCTTGGCTGGGTTATTTTGCGACAACGGGCATAATTGAAATGGATTATATTTTGGTCGATGAAATGGGCGTACCCGAAGAGAATCAATGGCATTTCACTGAAAAAGTGAGCTATTTGCCAAACACCCGCCTTTGTTTTTCTGTGCCGAAATTTAATCTTTCAGTTAATTTATTACCTGCGTTAGATAATGATTTTATTACGTTCGGTTGCTTTCAGAATTTGAGCAAAGTAACCGATGATGTTTTGGAATTATGGGGTAAAATTTTAACTCAATTACCCACAGCGCGGCTGCGCTTTCAAAGCAAACAATTACACGAAAAAATTATTGTAGAGCTATTGTATTCACGATTGGCGCGTTATGGAATTGAGGCAAATCGTGTTGAAACACATGCGCCGAGTTCATATAAAGATTATTTAATTGCACATTCACAAATCGATTTTATTTTAGATACATTTCCTTACACTGGCGGTACAACAACGTGTGAGGCATTATGGATGGGCGTACCCACATTGACATTAGTAGGTGAAACCTTATTAGCAAGGCAAGGCGCGAGTTTATTGTCCGCAGCAGGATTAAGTAATTGGATTGCAACAGATGCAGATGATTACGCTGCGAAAACGGTTAACTTTGCTAGCGACATTCAAGCGTTAGCTGAATTACGACAAGGCTTGCGAACACAGGTTTTAAATTCTCCATTATTTGATGCAAAACAATTTGCTAGAAATTTTGAAAATGCGCTTTGGAAAATGTGGCACGCCTATTCGCAAGTTTAATTACGCTACAAAACGAACAAAATTTATCTCTCTACATTATGGAAACAGGCAAAACTTATGACAACCTCAACCCAACTTTTCAACCAAGCCAAACTCGTTATTGCGGGTGGCGTAAATTCGCCAGTGCGTTCATTTAAAGGCGTGGGCGGCACCCCAATTTTTATCGACCACGCAAAAGGCGCGTACATTTTCGATTGTGAAGGGAATCAATACGTCGATTATGTGGGTTCGTGGGGGCCGATGATTTTGGGTCACGCGCATCCGGACGTAATTGAAGCGGTCAAAATGGCGGCTGAAAAAGGCTTGAGTTTTGGTGCGCCGACGGAAATCGAAACGTTGATGGCGCAACGAGTGTGCGAATTATTGCCGTCGATTGAATTGGTTCGCATGGTGAGTTCTGGCACCGAAGCCACGATGAGCGCGATTCGGTTGGCGAAAGGGTTTACGGGTCGCAACAAAATTGTGAAATTCGAGGGTTGTTATCACGGACATTCAGACGCGCTGCTCGTGAAAGCTGGTTCGGGTGCGTTGACGTTTGGCGTACCGAGTTCTTCTGGCGTTTCAGAAGCGGTGGCGTTGGATACATTGACGTTGCCATATAACGATTTGGTTGCCGTGCGCGAATTATTTTCACAATTGGGTGAACAAATCGCCTGCATTATTGTTGAACCCGTCGCGGGAAATATGAATTGCGTGCCACCTGTCGAAGGCTTTTTAGAAACCTTGCGCGACGTGTGCGACGAATTCGGCAGCGTGTTAATTTTCGACGAAGTCATGACGGGGTTCCGCGTCAGTTTGCAAGGCGCACAAGGTTTTTACAACGTGAAACCCGATTTAACAACGCTGGGAAAAGTCATCGGCGGTGGAATGCCAGTCGGTGCATTTGGCGGACGACGCGATATTATGGAATGCCTCGCGCCACTCGGTTCGGTTTATCAAGCGGGAACTTTATCGGGAAATCCCGTGGCGATGGCGGCAGGTTTGAAAACGCTGGAATTGATTGCGACACCGAATTTTCATGCCGATTTAACCGCCAAAACGACGCGCTTAACGGATGGTTTGAAAATGTTAGCTGCACAATTCAACGTCCCATTTACCACGAATCAAGTCGGCGGCATGTTTGGTCTATTTTTCACGGAAGAAACAGCAATCACCACATTCGCGCAAGTCATGGCGTGCAATCAAACGTATTTCAAACGCTTTTTCCACGCGATGTTAGACCAAGGCGTTTATCTTGCGCCGTCTGCATTTGAAGCGGGTTTTGTGTCGGCAGCTCATGACGACGAAGCCTTGAGCAAAACCTTTGCTGCGGCTGAAATCGTGTTTCGTCGATTGTCATAAATGCGCGTCCGCACGATTTTTTGTCACGAGTCGTGCGCGTGATTTTCCTGTTTTGGCGGTTAACGAGATAGTGCCGCCACAACTTTTAACGCTATTGAAGAAGTTCCGCTTGCAACAATTTGAAAAAATCATCGGCGGGTAGCGGTTTACTTTTAATGTAACCTTGATAAATATCACAGTCTTTTTCTTCTAAAAAAGCGAGTTGCTCCGGCGTTGTAACGCCTTCCGCTAACACTTTGAAACCCAATGTATGTCCCATCGCAATAATGGTTGCCGTAATTGCCATATCGTCTTTCACGTTCGGAATATCATCGATAAAACTTTTGTCGATTTTCAACACATCCAAGGGAAAACGCTTCAAATAAGCGAGCGACGAATAACCTGTGCCGAAATCATCGATAGCAAGACCAACCCCTTGTATTCTGAGATGGTTAAGAATATCGACCACCTTTTCTTGATTTTCCATCAAACCACTTTCTGTTAATTCCAATTCTAATCGCTCGGCGGGAAAACCCGTTTCACGCAACGCATTTTTCACTAATTCATTCAAATCACAGCGACGAAATTGCACAGGCGACACATTTACCGCAATCGTCAATTCGTTAATGCCCAAATCCGCCCAGATTTTACCCTGCCGACACGCTTCATAAATAACCCATTCGCCAATCGCTTCAATTAACCCCGTTTCTTCCGCTAACGGAATAAAATCAGACGGCGAAATTAAACCCATTTCAGGATTAAGCCAACGAATTAACGCTTCCGTGCCAATAATTTTGCCCGTCAAAATGTCAACTTGTGGCTGATAATACAACCGCAATTCGTGATTTGTAATGGCACGGCGTAAACGATTTTCTAATGTAATTCGTTTATGTATTTTTTCTGTCAATTCGCCTGAAAAATAAGCAACACGCCCACGCCCAGAATCTTTCGCATGATAAAGCGCGGTATCCGCTTGATCAATTAGTAATTCTGGTGTGTCACCATGATGGGGAAATAAACTAATCCCAACACTCATGCCGATTTGCACGAGATTACCGCTACTTAATTTTAAGGGTTGGCTTACGTCATTTATAATCAGCTCGGCAACTCGCGCCGCATCATCAACATGAGCAATGTCCTGTAGCAAGACTATAAATTCATCCCCGCCCAGACGGGCAACCGTGTCTACCTTTCGCAAACGCTCTTGAAGACACATTGCTACTTTTTGCAATAATTCATCGCCCGCGCCATGTCCAAACGTATCATTCACGGCTTTGAATTTGTCTAAATCCATCATCAACACCGCCAACGTTTTATTTTCACGATGACAGTATTCAATGCCGCTGCGTAACCGTTCTAACATCAATCGTCGATTTGCTAAACCCGTCAGCGGATCATAAAACGCCAGTTGTTGAATTTTGCAGTGATCGCGATAACGCTCAATGATGAGCAAGATTAAATTAGCGTATTGTTCAACTGAAACTAACTGTGATTCAGTGGGCGACCTGGGTTCACGATTATAAATCGCTATCACGCCTAACGTTTCATTTTGACTATTTTGAATCGGCTGCACCCAGCAAGAACGAAGATTGGCAGATTTCATTGATTTACAAAACGTTGTCCAATGCGGATGCGCTAATACGTCTTGGATAATCACCCGCTCACCTCTAAATGCTGACACGGCGCAAGGATCAACGTCATCACTCACCATTAAATCGTCAATCGTATTGTCGTAAATGGGTGCTGCTCCACAACGCAATTCTCCCGTCATGTTATTGAGTAAAAATATCGAACACAACTTTTCGGGATATAGGTTTTCAATTTTTTGAATCAATTCGTCTAATAACTCATGCAACGCCTGTAAATCAAAGGTTTTGAGACCCACTTTTTTCAAAATCTGATTGTGCAAATCCAAATCATTACTTTGCCGCAACAGATTCTGTGCCTCAAGAGATTCGGCATCTCGCTCTCGCTCTAAATTTGCTGCCAATAATAACGCGTCCATTTCTTTTTGTTTGCGTTCGTTAATCTCTGTTAGGTCGGTCGCAATCATGCAAAATCTGTGTTCTGTGGTTTGTGGACTGACTGAAATATGAACGAAAACCGTTGTGCCGTCACGGGCGATAAGACTCAGTTCTGCGTATTTTTTTTCGGTATCACTGCTCAACACCCCCACAATCACACTTTTACAGTCGGGCGTAAACCAGTCGAAAATAAAGCTACCAATGACTTGTTCGAGCGGCGTTTTCACAAATTCACTAAAGGCGCGATTGCTGTACAAAACGACACCTTGCTCCGTCGCGATAACAGCCCCTTCGCGCATTTCTTCAACCAGCACGCGATAGGAGTAATAAGAATTCTCGAGCGTAAATATCTGGTTCTCCGCGCCCTCCTTTTTAACAACAAGCGCGTCCACTTCGCCATTAAAAATAGCCCGCAAGGTTTCTTCTGTCTCGGCTAATCGAGCGCGACAATCTTCCAGTTCAGTCAAATCATCGCAAGGGGTAATCCTTAAATTAAGCCCAACCAACACCCGCTCGGTATCGGATAAATCGCCCAGAATACGACGCAAAGGAAGCGGCAGTTTTTTGATGAGTGTGGGAACGGCAACAATTTGTTCACCCTCTGCTAATTTGGGTTGTTGATAAAGGTCAATCACTTCCAACGTGTAATGTCCTTGCAAATGCTGCTCGCAGATGTCTTTGATGTTCTTGATGGCGCGTTGTGAATTTGGCGTTGTACCCATTACATATAATTTCAAAAGGTAAGGCGACGCTGGTAAATCTGGCGAAGAAGCGAGCATTTCTTCAAATTTACAAGTCGAACTTATCGTTTTATTCGTCGTCATAATAAATCACTCCTAATCAAATTTACCAAGTATTCGAGCCATTTTTCAGCAACAAATCCAATCCAATTAACGTCCGTTCGGTATTCGACAAATCGCCGATAATTTTGCGAATGGGTTCAGGGACTTTTCGTAATAAAGTGGGAATCGCCACGATATTGTCCTCAAATGCCAAGTGTGGATTTTCCAACAGGTCAATGACTTCGATTTGGTAGTGTCCTGCTTTGCATTCTTCGCATATTTTTTTAAGATTAGCAAAAGCCGCGAGCGATTTAGCACCACTTCCCGCAACATACAGCCTTAATAACCAAACAGTCGAGTCATCATTTTCATCAACGTCAGTCGATTGAAGTGCCATGTTAATCTCCCAGAATTATGTTCGGAACAGCATCGGCTTCACGAACTTTTTCCATTCGCAAACGGTCGAGTTCTAGCTGTTGAACTTGCGCCATTTCTTGCTCGATAATTTTCTCGTCTTCGGCTTGTTGTATCGCGAACTCAGCTTCCAGAGTCGCAATCTTCGCGTTCAAAATGGAACGTTTATTTTCCAATTCACGTTGTTTGTATTCGGTTGTTTGCTGATGTAACAACGCGATGGCTACTTTTTTTGCTTCCTGAACCACTCGCGCCGAACCCGTCAAAACCCCTTCTGAACCGACATAAACGTCGCACAATTCTATGCCGTGTGTCGTCAATATAAATTCACGAATCTGATTTGAATGCGTCATGCCGCGCGACTTTAAAATAGATAAAATACGATTTCGTTCACCCCCCGATTCGACGCTACGCACCACCAAACATGTGTCAATTAAAGAGGTAATATCCTGCGTGCTGAAAATTTCAGGTAGCGCAGCGTTACTCGTCGCGAGGCTCGTAAAAAAACCCGTAATTTGATTGGTTTTTAGAAAATCCACCAAACGCATCAACACCGCTTTAACCTCAGCTCCTTTGCCTTCGATATGCAAACTACTCAATGGATCGACAATGACAATCTGTGGCTTGAATCGGTTAATTTCTCGGTGCATGGTTGCCAAATGCGTTTCTAAACCGCTAAAAGTGGTGCGGTTCGCATGAAACTTGAGCAATCCCGATTCCATGCACGACTGTAAATCGATGCCAATGGAACGCATATTCCGCATGATTTGAGCAGGAGATTCTTCAAAAGAAAAGTAGAGGACGCGCTCACCACGCAGGCAGGCGGATTCAGCGAATTGGGCGGCAAGAGAAGATTTTCCCGTTCCTGCGGTGCCATAAACGAGAACCGTGCTGCCGCGAAAATAACCTTTATTGTCGAGCATCGTATCCAGACGTGGAACACCTGTAGAAACACGTTCGTAGGAAATGGAATGCTGTAAACCTAACGACGTGATGGGCAGAATAGAAAAGCCGTTTTCATCAATTAAAAATGGATATTCGTTCGTGCCGTGTGTGGAACCGCGATATTTCACGATGCGTAATCGCCGCGTGGAATCTTGTGATGTGACACGATTATCGAGCATGATAACGCAGTCGGAAATATATTCTTCTAACCCTTGTCGTGTCAGGGTTTCGTTACCTCGTTCGCCTGTAATAATAGCGGTTACGCCTTTCTCTTTTAGCCAGCGAAAAAGCCGCCGTAATTCGGCACGCAAAATAAAGGGATTGGGTAAGCCTGCAAACAGGGATTCAATCGTATCAAGTACGACGCGCTTCGCTCCGATGGAATCAATGGCATAACCCAAACGGATAAATAATCCTTCTAAATCATATTCGCCCGTTTCTTCAATTTCGCTGCGCTCAATGTAAACGAAGTCGAGAAGAATTTTTTTATCTGCAATCAAAACGGTTAAATCAAAGCCTAACGATGCCACGTTTTGGATGAGGTCTTTCGTGGTTTCCTCGAATGCCATAAAGACACCAGGCTCGTCAAACTCCGTCGCGCCGCGCACTAAAAATTCCATTGCCAGCAAGGTTTTTCCGCAACCCGCACTCCCACACACGAGCGTTGGACGACCTGCTGGGAGTCCACCGCCTGTAATTTCATCCAATCCTTGAATACCCGTTGGGGATTTTGGAAGTTGCGGTCTGGATTTATTGATACTGCTTGTCGATTTGTTGTCAGCGGTGTTTTCATTCATAAATAATGTCCAAAAATTCAGTGAAAATAATTTCCTACATCCGTTTGCTGCGATTTTGAAGATTTAATGCGCGACTACTTGTACCGTTTAAATATAGGGTATGTCAATAGTCGCTATTGCGTCATATTTGTTGTTTTGTCGCATTTTGATGTAGTTTAGTCATTTTTCAAATCATCTGGAGAACGTATCTTGAATATCGTCGGCATCTTAATTAACACCCTTCCTGCCTACACAAATCGTGTCGTTGAACATCTAAAAAAATTAGGAATTGAAATACACGGCGTGAATGAAAAAAGCCAAATCGTCATCACCTTGGAACAAGAAACTGATGAAATGCTCACCGAACAATTAACCACAGTTCAACAGATTCAAGGTGTCCTTACGGCAGCTATGGTTTATCACCACGTTGACGAGTAGACTTAGCGTGTCGTTTAAAACTAACAGAGGAGCGAAAAATGACCGTAACACGAAGAGAATTTATT
>CAISXF010000094.1 GCA_903889445.1 uncultured Pseudomonadota bacterium | reverse complement strand
AAGCACTAGTTCAAGTGTCTGAAATGGCAACGCCGGATACTCAAGCACTAGTTCAAGCACCTGGAATTGAAACACCGGTTGCTCAAGCACTAGTTCAAGTGTCTGAAATGGCAACGCCGGATACTCAAGCACTAGTTCAAGTGTCTGAAATGGCAACGCCGGATACTCAAGCACTAGTTCAAGCACCTGGAATTGAAACACCGGTTGCTCAAGCACTAGTTCAAGTGCCTGAAATGGCAACGCCGGATACTCAAGCACTAGTTCAAGCGCCTGGAATTGAAACGCAGGGTGCTGCAGCACCAGTTCAAGTGCCTGTAATGGCAACGCCGGTTGTTCAAGCACTAGTTCAAGCCCCTGAAATGGCAATGCCGGTTGCTCAAGCACTAGTTCAAGTGCCTGAAATGGCAATGCAGGGTACTCAAGCACTAGTTCAAGCCCCTGAAATGGCAATGCCGGTTGCTCAAGCACTAGTTCAAGTGCCTGAAATGGCAATGCAGGGTGCTGCAGCACCAGTTCAAGCTACAGTGGCTCAATCGCAAAATTTGATTAAAACACCGGTTGTAATTGAAACACTAGTTCAAACAGCATCGGTTCAACCACAAACACCAGTTGTTACGGCACCCATTCAAACCGTGTTCGCTCAAGTATTAGTTCAAACACCAGTAATTGAAACACCCGTAAATTCTGTTTTAGTTCAACCAATTGCCGCACCAACACCGCAAAATGAATCTGTGCCAGCTCAACAAAATAATGTCACACAAAAAATCGTTGCGGCGACAGCAACACCTGAAGAAGCCATCGCAATCGCAGAATCAACACCGACAACAACGAATGCAATACCGCTGCTTACTAAAACCAAAAATATCAGTGTAAAAGAAGCATCAAGCGACATAGTCTCGGCAGTTTCTGAACAGGATTCTAAACCCGTAGATAATCTGGATGCCGTGATAGCTCAAGTCATACCAACTGCGGTTATCGTGCCGCAAGTCGCCGCGCAAGCTACTTCGGTTCAACCTAAAATCGAAACGGCGACGGAAACATCGAGCGACACGACTACGCCAAATAAATTAACACTCACCTCTGCAAGTACCTTGCTAAAAGAAGCCGTGGCAAATCGTAGCAATACCAATGGCGACACAGCAAACAGTGGCAATAATAGCAGCGGCAATACGCCGCAAAATACGGCATTACCGGACAACGCGCTAGCTGCCCTGCTAAACGATAACAAACAAAGTACGGCGGATTTAAAACCATTTGCTTCATTATTAACAGCTGAAAAAACCGATATTACCGGCGCAACCACAACCGCTCCGACCACCGATAAAACCACACCGCAAGCGGTCACGTCGGCAGTCAATAAATTAGTACAAGATACTAAAATTGACGTTCCCGCGATGACGAAACCGCTTTCGCATCCCGAATGGAATCAAGATTTAGGCGACCGCATTGTATGGATGAATAATCGTGGCATTTCCAGCGCGGAAATTAGAATGAATCCTCAAAACATGGGACCTATTACGGTGCGAATTGATGTCAATCAAGATCAAGCTACGATTGCTTTTACAGCACAAAATAATGAAGTTCGCACGGCGTTAGAAGCCTCGATTCCGAAATTGCGCGAAATGTTGAATACCCAACAATTGACTTTAGCGGATGTGAAAGTGACGCAACAATCGTCTACAAATGCCGATTCGGGACGTTCACAGCAACAAGCGACTCAAACGGCTGATGCGTCAACGAGCGGACAAAGTAATCGTCAAAATAATCCCGAAGTGGACGCGCAAGGTAATCCGCGCCCCGTTAATGCGAACGGAGACGAAATCATCGTGGATGAATTTGCTAACGCGCAAGTTCTCAACATGAATGGCACCAATGGTTTATTGAGTGTTCACGCTTAAAAACAGCAAAATACGGGGTTTAGAATCCTGAACCCCTACACAAAACACCTGCCCACCACACCTCTGTCAAACAAAAATCATCAATCGCATCGTTAATGTGTGTAAAATCGCGCCGATGTTTTTTTATACTTTAATTTTTGTAGGACTATTCATGCGTAGAGTTATTTTCAATCAAAAAGGCGGCGTGGGAAAATCCACCATTACTTGTAATTTAGCGGCGATTAGTGCGATGGAAGGCAAGCGCACGCTCGTTATCGACTTAGACGTACAAGGCAATTCCACGCAATATCTACTCGGTAAAAAAATCACCGACAGCGATAAAACCATTGCTCATTTTTTTAAAGACAGTTTGAGTTTGTCGATATTCGGCGGAAATTCAGGTTCTGGTTTGGAAAATGCGATTCACGCCACGCCGTTCCCCAATTTATTTGTGTTGCCGTCGCATCCGGAACTGGAGCCGCTGCAAGGTCGCTTAGAATCGCGTTATAAAATTTTCAAACTCAAAGAAGCTCTTGAAAAGCTGGAAGGTTTTGACGAAATTTACATGGATACGCCACCGATTTTGAATTTTTACAGTCAATCGGCGTTAATTGCCGCGCATAAATGTTTGATTCCGTTTGATTGCGATATTTTTGCGCGTGATGCGTTGTATTTATTGATGCAAACGCTGACCGAAGTCAAAGCTGATCATAATCAAGCCTTGGAAATTGAAGGGATTGTTGTGAATCAATTTCAAAAACAAGCGAATTTACCGCGCCAATTAGTGAACGAATTGATTGCGGAAGGTTTGCCCGTTTTAGCCGCGATGATTTCAACGTCGGTGAAAGTGCGCGAATCACATTCGGAATCGAAGCCGTTGGTTCATTACGTTCCGGCGCATAAATTAACCGACGAATTCCGTGCGCTTCATGCTGAAATTCACAGCAGTTAAGTATTATTTATTGCCGATTTTATCGGGCATTTTCATCGGCACGAGCTACATTCCATTTCCACCGTGGGCGGCATTATTTGGTTTTGTGCCGTTGTGGATTTTTTGGCAACGACAAACTGAATTAAAATCGGTCATTTTCGGCGGCGTGGTGACGGCGTTTGTATTTACGCTGATTGGTTTTAATTGGATGACGTATTTGCTGCATGAATTCGCGCATTTGCCGTGGGCAGCCGCCGTTGTCGGCATGATTTTGTACGCAATTTTTGCTCATTTGTATGTGCCGTTGGCGGGCGCGATTTGGTTTGTCATTCATCGCCGCTACCTCTGTTTGCCACAGTTATCGCTCTTTTTATTGGCGATAATCACCATTTTGAGTGAAGCGTATTCGTTGACGTTATTCGACTGGAATTTTGGCTATTCGTGGTTTGGGTCGGGAATTCCATTTTATCAACTCGCTGAACTGGTGGGATTTAGCGGTTTGAGCGCGATCACGTTGGCGTGTAATTTGCCGCTGTATTTGGCGTGGCAATCGCGACATGAACGACGTGGCAAAGTGATTTTTGGTGCCGTTATCGGTATTTTCGTGCTGTTAAATATCGGCGGATTGATGTTGAAAGCGCGTTTGTCTGCGCCAGATGCTGAATTTAACGTGTTGATGGTGCAAGGAAATACCGATAATTCTGAAAAATTGGCAGCAGAAATTGGCGACGGTTACGGTCAATCGATTTTAAATCGTTATCTTTCGCTGACGCATGACGCTTTAAACGCACATAAAAATGAAAAAATTGATTTTGTGTTTTGGCCAGAAACAGCATTTCCGACATTTTTGGGCGAACGACTCACGCCGCAAAATGATTATCCGAGGCAATTAAGCGCGTTTTTGAGCGAGCATAATGTGCCGTTAATTACGGGCGCGTACAGCGTGGACGAACAGGAAAAATTACTGACGAATTCGTTGTTTTTGCTGAATGAAAAAGGTGAAATTACGTCGCCGCATTACAGCAAAACGATTTTGTTAGCGTTTGGTGAATACATTCCGATGGAAAAATGGTTTCCGCAACTCCGAAACTGGTTGCCGCCGATGGGGCATTTTGGACGCGGGCAGGGCGCAACAACCTTGTTAAATTTGCACGGTTTGAAAATCGCGCCCCACATTTGTTACGAAGGATTGTTTGCGTATTTTTCGCGTGATTTGGCGAATTTGGGCGCACAGTTTATTGTTAATGTGACCAATGATTCGTGGTACGGAACGTGGCAACAACCGTATCAGCATTTTTATATGACGTTGGCGCGAGCTGTTGAATTTCGTCGTCCAGTGTTGCGAGTGACAAATACGGGGATTTCGTCGGTGGTGTTGGCTTCGGGTGAAATTTTGCAACGTTCGCCAATTCACGAAAAATGGACTGACGTTTATCGTGTGCCGTATTTGAAAAATCCACCCGTGACGTTTTATCAGCAATGGTTTTATTTGCTGCCGATTTTGCTTTGGATGAGTTTCGCAAGTTTGTTATTTTTGGCGCGAAAACGAAGAATTTCTGCGGTAAAAGCATCGAAATAAGCGTAAATTTAGTTAAAAATGCAGAAAAATGTGGCGCGTTTTTTATTTTTCTATATAATACGCGGCTTATCAAGTTATTGCCTTGGTGGCGAAATTGGTAGACGCAAGGGACTTAAAATCCCTCGTTCGAAAGGACGTGCCGGTTCGACTCCGGCCCAAGGCACCAAAAATCAAAGAGCTTTACTCGAAAGAGTAAGGCTCTTTTTTTGTGCCTGATATTTACGTTTTCAATTCCGCTAATTCGCGTCGCCAAAACCAAAAAACGAGAAAAATCGCGGGTAAACCAATCAATGACGCATAAATGAAGAAGTTGATATAACCAAAACGATCAACAATAATTCCTGAAAAACCGCCCAATAATTGCGCGGGAAATGTCATTAACGAACTAAATAACGCATATTGTGTCGCGGTATAACCGCTGCGAGCCAGACCCGATAAATACGCAATAAAAACGGCGGTCGCAAATCCTCCACTTAAATTATCTGCGCTGATTACGCCAGCGAGCAAGGTTAAATCCGGTTTCGTGTTCGCCAACGCGGCAAATAATAAATTCGTACTCGCGGTTGCAATGGCTCCCACTAATAACGGACGCATCACGCCGTAACGCACAACAAATACGCCGCCCAACGCCGCGCCGGCAATCGTCATGAAAAAACCAAAAATTTTGCTGATTTCGGCAATTTCTTTTTTGTTAAATCCTAAATCCAAATAAAACGGATTCGCCATCACGCCCATCGTGACATCGCTCATTTTATAAATCGCAATCAGCAACAAAATCAGCCAACCCAAACGCCCTTGTCGAGCGAAAAAATCGGTAAACGGATGAATAATGGCATCGCGAACTTGGTTTAAAAAGGTGGTTTTTTCTAATTTCTTAAACGTATTTTCAACCGCTGGCGAACGTAAACATAATGTCGTGATTACGCCAAAACTCATCGCCGCTGCCATCGCAAAATACGCCGTGTGCCAATCGAAAAATTCAGCAATGTAAAATGAACCCGCTCCCGCCACCAATAACGCCAATCGATAACCCAACACATACATCGCCGCCATCGCGCCTTGGTATTCTGTAACGGTTGATTCAATCCGAAACGCATCAATGCTGACATCTTGCGTTGCGGAACAAAATGCCACCAGTATCGCGCAACCCGCAATTGTCGCCAATTGTGTGTGTGTATCGACGCTCGCCATGCCAATCAATCCTGCAATTATCCCGAATTGTGCCAACAACATCCAACTGCGTCGTTGCCCTAAAAAGCGTGTCAAAATCGGCAAACGCACTTTATCGACAATCGGCGACCACAGAATTTTGATGGAATACGTCACGCTAACCCAACTAAAAAAACCAATAACGGAACGTTCAATGCCTTCATCGCGCAACCACGCAGAAAGCGTCGAAAAAATCAGCAAATACGGTAAACCTGCTGAAAATCCCAACGCAATCATACTTAAAACGCGCGGCTCAATATAAATAGCAAAGGCTTTACGCCAACTTTTTGGTGTAGAAATAATGGGTTTCAATGAACGATTACTCTCAGACAGAAAAAGCCACATTATGCCCTATTTAAAATCATCGAATTAGGTTCAAAACAACCGTATTGGTTTTTTTACACCACTGACACAGCCTTCAATATTCATTTATTTTAAATAAAATTCATACGTTTCAAATTCATACAGAAAAATTATCGCCTGGCACGTTAATCGCAACATCAACAAAAAGAATTCTAACAAGAGGTTGGTATGATTGCGGTTTATTTATTATTGCTGTTGTCGGCGGCGGGAATTTTATTTTTCGCATTGACGGGACACAAAGACGACATTGGCAAACTCAACACGCGCATTAACGGTGTAAGTTTGTTAATTACGATTGGATTAGCGATTACGGTTTTTGAGCAAGGGACGATTTTATCGAGTGGCAAAGCGTTTTTGATTGATTCGTTTAACGTGTATTTGATTGTGCTGACGGCGTTTGTGGGTTTTACAACTTCGTTGTTTTCTGCGCCGTACATGGCACATGAAAAAGAAATCGGAAAATTGTCGGATTCACGTTTAAAACTTTATTACTCGATGTATCAGGGTTTTATGTTGGCGATGTATTTGGTTTTGACGACCAATAACATGGGCATTATGTGGGTGTCGATGGAAGGCGCGACCTTGGCGACGGTGTTACTCGTCAGTTTGTATCGCACGCCCGAATCGATTGAAGCGGCTTGGAAATACTTTATTTTGTGCGGGGTCGGTATCGCGCAAGCGTTGTTCGGGACGATTTTGTTGTATTACGCCGCGTCGCAAATTGGCGACAGTGAAAATGCGTTGCTCTGGACGGTTTTGCATGAACACGCGACGCAATTAAATCCTGATATTTTAGAAATTGCGTTTGTGTTTTTATTGATTGGTTACGGCACGAAAATCGGTTTGGTGCCGTTGCATAATTGGTTGCCCGACGCGCATTCTGAAGGTCCCACGCCGATGTCGGCAGTGTTATCGGGTTTGTTATTGAACGACGCGCTTTATGCGGTGGTGCGAAATAAAATGCTCGTTGATGGCGCGACGCAAACCCATATTGCAGGTTATTTGATGATGGGTTTTGGGCTGGTTTCGTTTTTAGTCGCGGCGTTATTTCTGCATCGACAAAAAGATATTAAACGACTGTTTAGTTATTCCTCGATTGAACACATGGGTTTGATGACGTTTGCGTTTGGCATCGGTGGTCCACTTGCGACCTTCGCGGCGTTGCTGCACATGACCGTTCATTCATTGGTGAAATCCGCGATTTTCGTGACGGTGGGTTACGCCTCGCAATTGGCGGGTACGCAAAAAATGAGTGGCATTCGTGGCTTGATTAAAACTCAGCCAAAAGTCGGTTGGGGATTATTGATTGGCACGGTGGCAATTGCAGGATTTCCACCGTTTGGCGTTTTCACCAGCGAATTTTTAGTTTTGCTTGCGACGATGCGTGAATATCCGTGGCTTACGCCGTTATTATTATTAGGAATTGGAATTGCGTTTGCGGGGCTATTTCGTCACATTCAACCGATGGTTTTCGGTGAAAGACCCGAAGGTCAATCGGCGATTAAAGCCAATTTGATTCCCGTGATGGTGCATTTGGGATTGGCGTTGTGGTTGGGTTTAGCGATTCCAGGTTTTTTAAGCGATTGGTTTAGTCAGGCGACATTGTTGATTTCAGGGAGTGCGTTATGAGTTGGCAAAAAGCGTTTTTACAACAATTGGAAGAAGTAGAAATTTTTTGTAGGTGCGGCTTTAGCCGCATTACGACTGACGATGAAAATGCGGCTAAAGCCGCACCTACACAACGAATTGAATTATGGCAAATCGACGATAAACATTGGCAACGTTTCGCCGAATTAGCGGCAGAAAATAAATTACGTTGGGCGGCGGGTTGGGCTGAACAAATTGACGGGCAATTTTACGTTAATGCCTGTTTTGAAAAGTCGGGAAACTACATTTTATTACGCGCCACCGTCAACGCCTCAAAACCCGAATTATCGTCACAAGCCACGGTTTATGCGGCGGCAAATCGTTCTGAACGTCACACGCACGATATGTTTGGCATCGAGTTTTTGAATCACCCCGATCCACGTTGTTGGATGCGCCACAAAGCATGGGGCAAGCGTGATTATCCGTTGCGCCATGATTTCCCCGTTCAAGGTTCGCCTGCTGAAATTACGCCACCCGACACGGATTATCATTTCATTCAATCGCACGGCGTGGGCGTTTATGAAATTCCTGTTGGACCCGTTCACGCGGGCATTATTGAACCTGGGCATTTTCGTTTTCAAGCGGTGGGCGAGTTGATTTTGAATTTAGAAGAACGTCTCGGCTACGTTCACAAAGGCACGGAAAAAATCGCGGAAGGTCGCACGCCAGAAGGTTTAGCTAAATTAGCGGGACGGGTTTCGGGCGATACTTGCGTTTCGCACGCTTGGGCGGCTTGCATGGCTATGGAACAAGCGGCGGGTGTCGAAATTCCACCACGCGCCGCATTGATTCGTGGCATTTTTGCCGAACGTGAACGCATTGCAAACCATCTTGGCGACATTGGCGCGATTTGTAATGACGTGGCATTTACGTTTGCGTTTATGCAAATGATGCGCTTGAAAGAATTATGGTGTCGAACCAATTACGAATTATTTGGACATCGTTTGTTGATGGACAAAATTATTCTAGGCGGCGTGGCGGTTGATGTTTCAGACGCAGCGGCAAAATTCATGCTCACCGACATCGAACAACTTCGCGCAGAATTAGCCGACTTAATTCCTGCAATTGATTTGAATTCGTCACTTGAAGACCGACTTTACACGGCGGGGTATTTGTCGCCCGAAACCGCCGCCCATTTTGGCACGTTGGGTTTTGTCGGACGTGCAAGCGGGCAAGATTTTGATGTTCGCCGCGATGCACCTTACGCGCCTTATGATTCTGTGACAGTAAAAGTGGCTGCCGAAAATCAAGGCGATATTGCGTCACGTTTTTGGGTGCGATACAAAGAAATCAACGCTTCCATGAAATTGATTGAGCAATTTATTGAGCAATTAGAAAAATTACCCGAAGGCGATTTGGTCGCGAATTGGCAAACGCCGAAAGTTGAAAGTTATGGATTGGGAATTGTGGACGGGTGGCGCGGTGAAATTATTTCGTATGTTCGCTTTGGTGAAAACAACACGATTGCTCGTTTTTATCCGCGCGATCCCAGCCAATTAAATTGGGAAGCACTCGAAAAAGCGGTGCTGAATAATATCGTGCCTGATTTTCCTGTGTGTAACAAATCCTTCAATTGTTCTTATTCTGGCTGCGATTTATAGGCGACTATGATGTTTAAATTATTTAAGAAAGTGTTGACCACAGGCATTGTCACTGAAAATTTCAAAGCCCCGCACGATGAAGAATTAGAAGCGTTGGGCATTGAAATCAAACGCCGCATTGATAAGAAATTTACGGGAAGTTTAGCGATTCGTGCCGTTGACGCGGGGTCGTGTAATGGTTGCGAATTGGAAATTCACGCGCTGAATAATCCGTTTTACGATATTGAACGATTCGGGATTCATTTTGTCGCTTCACCGCGCCACGCCGATGTTTTATTGGTAACGGGTGTGGTGTCACGCCACATGCAAACCGCATTATTGCGAACTTATGATGCCACGCCAAATCCAAAATGGGTGATTGCAATGGGCGATTGTGCCAGTTGTGGCGGTGAGTTTGGTGTTTCGTATGCGAGTTGTGGCGCGGTTAGCAATGTGATTCCTGTTGATATGACGATTACGGGTTGTCCGCCGTCGCCGTTGGTTTTGTTGAAGGCGTTGTTGGCTTTAATGGAAAAATAAAAATGAAAAAAATGTTAATCGGTTCACTCCTATTTTTAGGAATTGCCACCACGACAAATGCCAAAACCGTCGAAGATTTTCAAACGTGGGGAAATGTCACGGCAACGGGAAGTTTGGGCGTGGTAAATCCGGAACTCAAAAATTTGAAATACTGGGTCGAAGGTCAGGGACGTTTTGGGAATGACACGTCGCAATTTTCACAAGGCATGGTTCGCGCGGGTTTGGGTTATGCCGTTATGGACAAAGTCAGCGTTTGGCTCGGTTATGCGTTTGTGCCGACCGAAGAACCGTTCACGAAAAAACCTTTTGACGAGCATCGTATTTGGCAACAAGTATTGTGGAGCGATAAATTTGCCGACATTACGCTCACCAGTCGCAGCCGTTTGGAACAACGTTTTATTCCGACGGGAAGCGACGTGGGTTGGCGTTTTCGACAAATGTTTAAAGCCTCGATTCCCATTGCTTACGATTTTAGTTTTGTGATGTCGGACGAGTATTTTGTCAATATCAACAAAACGAATTTTGGCGCGGCAGATGGTTTTGATCAAAATCGGGCATTTGCGGGCGTGGGTTATAACTTTGATAAAAACATTAAAACCGAAATTGGTTATATGAATCAATATATTCGCAAAGCCACCGCCCCTGACCGCAAAGATGATATTTTGTCAGTGAATTTGTATTTGAATTATTAACCCAAGGCGGAACGCGCATGAAAAAATTAGCATTCCTAACATTTGGAATACTGGCAACAGGAATGGCAAGTCCACAAGCGTTAGCCCGACCGGAATATAAAGATAAAACGGGAGCTGCTGATTGTACCGTCTGTCATTTCGATAATCTGGGTAAAAGTCCTTGGAAACCAGGTGTTTTGGATGCGTATTTTAACAACGGTATTCCAGGTTTAATTGCGTTTGTGAAAGCGGGTGGGTTAAAAGATACGGCACCTGTATTAAGCCAAATCAATACGCAATGGGATGTGACGGTTGGCGAAAGTCCGTTAGATATTCCATTGCACGTTTTCGATAAAGAGGGCGATACATTTGGTTTGCACGGTTCCATTCCCATGCTCGGAGCTAGTTTGGCAACCCTTCACATTGATGCGACGAGCAATTTACCCACTCAAAATTTGAAGTGGAAACCAACAACTGCCGACGTAAATAAAACGTACACGATTAGTCTTTACGCAACCGAAAATGGCGCAGGTCGAACATTAAAATCAAATGTCGTGACGGCAAACATTTCTGTTTGGGCAGCACGTTCCAACGCCGCGATAGCGCAAGTTCAGGATTTCAAACTTTCAACAGCGAATTGGTCGGCGGGTAAATTGACACTGGCAGGAAATGTGACTTTTAAATCGAACGTCACCGCTCCAGAACGTGCCACGTTATTGAATTCATTGACCTTACAACTCAGAAGTAGCGGCGGTTTGATGATTGGTTCACCACTAAAATTGACATTGGACAAAACTGGCGGTTGGACACAAAAGTTAGCGTTACCCGCTGCACAAGTTCCGTGTTCAATCGTTGGTGACTATGAAGGCTTGAATGTCACACGCGCCGTCAGTTCTGCACCAGCCGCTTGTTTAAAATAACTCACTTTTTGGAAGATTTTATGATTATGCACCGTTTTACCTTATTGACCGCCGGTCATTTTGCTACCGCTAGTTTGTTATTGATGGCGAGTCAAACCGCTTCTGCCGCGACGATGTTAAGTCAACTCAACGATACGGGCGTTACACCGAAACAATGTTATCAATTGAACAGCACGGCATTAGTCGCTTGTACCAGCCCAAAAGCAAAAGCCTTAAATAAATTTCAAGATGGCATGATGGGACGAGATACAAAAACAGCAACAAATAGCAAAATAGACGGTTTATTAGGATTTGGTTTTACTAAAATGAATAGCACTGGCGCACCATTACCCGTCACAGCCAGTAACTGGGCGTGCGTCAGAGACAATATCACGGGTTTAATTTGGGAAAATAAAACCAGTGATTTTGGTTTGCACGACGGTTTCAACTCTTACACCCATTTCAGCGCAAGTGCCGATATGACACAAGAAACGGATGTTGGCTCGTTTGTTAAAGCGGTCAACAAAGAGAAACTTTGTGGCGCAAGTGATTGGCAATTGCCTTCGGCTCAAGAGTTAGAAAGTATTGTTGATTATGGCGTGGCTTATCCAGGGCCAACCATTGATGCAGCGTTTTTCCCGAACACACAACCCAAATCTTATTGGGCATCGGAGTATTTTGTCGGTGTAACAGATGACGTTTCACAGCACGGTTGGGTTGTGACGTTTGATGTGGGTTTTGTTGATGACAGCAATCTGAAATGGGCTTCAGCGGTGCGATTAGTTCGTCATTCAGCGGTACAAACTGCAAATCGTTATGTCCCATCTGCTGACGGTCAGGAAGTGAAAGACAATAAAACACAGTTAATTTGGCGACGTTGCGCTGAAGGCATGAAATGGTCTGCGAATACTTGTGTTGGTGAGGCAACGGCTATGACGCATGAAGCGGCTTTGCAACAAGCAACCAAGCAAGCTACTAGCACCGTTGCCTGGCGATTACCGAATGTTAGAGAATTATTCAGCATTATTGATAATAGCGTTGGTTTGCCTGCCGTTGATAACAAAATTTTTCCAGCAACACCCTCTGAAATTTTTTGGTCGTCCTCACCAAATGTTGCCAATCTTAACGTGAATAGCGCGTGGTATGTGGCGTTTGACGATGGTGATGTGAATGATGATGTGCGTAGCAACGCATTTATGGTTCGATTAGTGCGTGATGGTAAATAGCAAAAGCAAAGGCGTAAAAAATGAATAAAGTCGCCGAAGTAACCGCTTTTTTTTGGGTAATGAAAATTTGTGCAACGACGTTAGGTGAGACAGCGGGGGATTTGCTGTCGATGACAATGAATGTGGGTTACGCCGTCAGTTCGATGATCCTGTTCAGCTTATTTTTAGGTACACTCACGATTCAACTTCTTTCAAAACGTTTTCATCCTATCATTTATTGGTCGGTGATTCTCACGACTAGTACCGCTGGCACAACGATGTCGGATTACATGGATAGAACGCTGGAGCTAGGTTATGCAACGGGTTCATTGATTTTGACGACGGGCTTGTTGATGGTTTTAACCATCTGGCATTTCAGTGAAAAAACGCTTTCTGTCAGCAACATTAAAACCGTCAAAGTTGAGCTATTTTATTGGGTCGCCATTTTATTTTCCAACACATTAGGCACGGCTTTAGGCGATTTTTTAGCCGACGATTCTGGTTTAGGATTTCTCGGAAGTGCCACGCTAATTGGCGGAATCATTTCACTGATTACGCTGGCTTCATTCGTGACAAAGTTAAATCGCGTAATGTTATTTTGGATAGCGTTTGTTCTCACTCGCCCATTCGGCGCAACGTTTGGGGATTTACTCACAAAACCTTTAGAAAAAGGCGGTCTTGGATTTGGCACTATTGGCTCGTCCATCATTCTCACTTTTATCCTCGTGGCTTGTGTCATTTATGTCAGCCGCGTAGATAAAACAACTCATAACGAAAATTAAAACATGAAAACAGATACAAAAAGAAACATCCGCTTGGCTTTATCAATTTTAGTCAGTGGCAATACGTTCATTTTTCTAGTTCTGGCTTATTTAGGTATGATTAGTAACAATCCCAAAACGTTAGTATTTATCGATTTTTGGGGACGCTTAACGGTTTATTCCTTTTGGTTTGTCTGTTACGCGGTTTATCGAAAGTATTTAATCGACCAAATTCTGCTCAAACGAATCATTATTTTCACGGTATGCACCAACATTCCCGTATTTTTATTGATGGGTTATTTTGACGTATTTGAAGTAAATCCACACTCCGCCGTTTTCATTGATTTTTGGGGACGACTGACGGTTTATTCGTTGTGGTTCATGGCGTATGAACTTTATCGTGAATACTTGAGCGAATAATTATGGAACGCTGGATTCTTTACGCTTTTGTTTCGATGTTTTTTGCGGGCTTTACGTCTGTTGTCGCGAAACAGGGATTAGTTGGCATATCTGCCGAACTTGGGTTAACGCTACGAACAGTATTTGTTTTTGTCTTTGTGCTGTTATTTGGCATGAGCGTCATTTCAACCGCTGAAATAAGTTTGCTTCGTAAAGAAAACTTTATTTGGCTGGGTTTATCTGGTGTGACCACCGCGTTATCGTGGATTTTTTATTACAAAGCACTAAAACTTGGGGATGTGGCAACTGTCGCGCTGATTGATAAAGGCAGTGTGATAGTGGCTGTTTTTTTAGCGTGGTTAATTTTGAAAGAGGTGATTACCCTTCGTATCATTTTGGGAGCTGGTTTGATGCTGCTGGGACTATTCGTGATTTCAAAAAAATGATAAAAGTTATGCTTCGCAAGATGAATTTTCGTTCTAAATTTTAATCATTTTGCAGTGCGTTATATCTTATCTTGTTGATGCCGATAAACTGACAAAACCGATAAAACTCATTGCACTCGAAAAGAAAAATGAAATTAAAAAAAATAACGTTAGGCATTTTATTACTCGCACAATCGGTACCTAGTTTTGCAGCACCCACTACCGATATTTATGGCATTTGGGGTTCGGTCGCGCTGCAAGGTGATTTCAAATTGGTGTCGCCGAGTTTAAATAAATTTCAGTGGCAAGCGGTTTATCAAAACGGAAATCGGGAAGATTCGTTAAAAGAATATGTTTTTTTTGGGCAAGTTGCTTATCAATTAAACACCAATGCCTCGTTTGGACTGGGTTATCTGCATAATTCGCTTCAACCTTTAAACAAACCGTTTTATCAGGAAAGTCGCACTTATCAAGATTTTGTCTGGAATCAAACGGTGGAGGATTTTATTTTCACCAGCCGGACGCGAATGGAAGAACGTATTAACCAAACGTCAGGCGATGTGGGTTATCGGATGAAACAATTAGTACAAATCAGTCACGCGCTACCCTTTTTTGATGGGTTAAGTGGTTATGTGAACAACGAAATTTATTTTCATCTGAATCAAACGAACTTTGGAAAACAAGGATTTTCAGAAAATCGGGTGTCAGTGGGATTAAGTTATCAATTTACGCCGAAAATCGGCGGCGATTTGAGTTATTTGGAACAGTATATCGACAGAAGGACGGATGATAACTTGTTGATTAACAATTTACAGATGAATGTGCGTTATAGATTTTAGGTAGCGATAATGAACGATAACAACGACCTGTCACACCACATTTTACCGAACTCTGCGACGATGGTCGGTGTTTGCATTATGGTGGTTAGCAATGATTGATGGTGATGTAAGTCACGATCAAATCACACGTTTTTTTGTCAGCTGAAAAACAAAATTCAAGAGTACTCTGGTTGAAAGTAAAACCCGTTGTTCGTCAGATTGAAGCGGAAGACGGTGTGTTGATATTTGACGATTCGATTGCAGAAAAGGAATGGACGGATGAACGCGATTTGATTTGTTGGCATTACAACCATTGTAAAAGTCGAAATGTGAAAGGAATCAATTTGTTAAGTACACGTTGTATTATGCAAACGATGTGTCGATTCCCGTTGCATTTGAATTAGTCACCAAGCTAGAAAAACTCGACAAAAATGGTACGCTCAAACGAAAAAGTGAGAAAATCAAGAATGAGCTATTGCGCGACATGTTTGATGTGAATGTGCGTAATCAGCTCAAGTTTCGCTATGTGCTGATGGATAGTGGGTTTGCTTCACAAGAAACATTTGAGCATATTTTAAAACATAAAAAACACTTTGTGGCACCACTGAAAAGTAATCGGTTGGTTGCCCTGAGTTTGGAGGACAAAAAAGAAGGTCGCTTCGTCCATGTAAATGAACTGGAATTATCGGATAAACAAGCTGTAGGTGGCTATTTAAAAGGCTTTAATCAGGAAGCTCTTTGGTTTTGTCGCCTCTTTAAAAACAAAGAGGGTAGTACAGGCAGATTAGATTTGGTATGCAGTGATTTGACGTGTAACGGTGAGCAAGTCGCTACCATCTACGAAAAACGGTGGCAAGTAGAGGAATATCACAAATTGCACCATCACTACACAAAATAATCATGTTTTTATGTCAATTTACGGCTTTTTCAAACTGGATAGCCCTCAAAGTCGTAATAATACCGCCTCTTTGAGACACAATAGCTGTAATCCACCTCGCCTTTAAAACATTTACTATGTGCTGCTCTTGCCTTTTCACACACGGGTTCACACACGGGCATGGGAAATCCGTCCACCATGTGAATGGAATCGCTCATGACTCCCATTTTTACGACCAAGTGATGATGCACCCGCCTCTTCACATCATATAATGCCGCACTTTGTTTCACAAACGTTGAGCGCGAACCTAAGTTTGGAAACCAATCATGCCAATGGTTGCGAAAATATCGCCAAATGCTTTTGTCTTGGTCTTCTCCCATAAACTCACCCAGCAGCTCCATGGTAATAACCCCGCCATCACTGAGTTTCGGGGCAAATCCTCGTTTTCTGAGCGGCGTTTTCACGACATCATGTAACGTTTCGTCTACACAGCAATAAACGGTGTGATAAAATCCTCGACTGGCATGGTGGGTGCTACTCCTGAATTTAGTTGCTTTGGCAAAAGCAACTCTACAGGCAATCGGGTCATGTTTTCAATTCAACAAAAAGTCGAACATCGTGTTTTCAATATGGATGATTTTTGTCATGTACAAAGAAACGACATCGACGAAAAATAAGTGGTATTCCGTTAGAATGCGCGTTCTTACTTTGAAACTTTTTTCACGAGATTACCAAATACCATGAGCCAAAAAATCAGAAAAGCCGTTTTTCCTGTCGCCGGTTTAGGCACCCGTTTTTTACCCGCAACGAAAGCCAGCCCAAAAGAAATGTTGCCGATTGTCGATAAACCGTTGATTCAATACGCGGTGGAAGAGGCGGTTGCAGCGGGTATTGATACGATGATTTTCATTACCGGACGCAGCAAAAATGCCATTGTGGATCATTTTGACAAAGCCTACGAACTCGAAAACGAGTTGACGCTTCGTGGCAAAACCGAAGCGTTACAAATGATTCGTCAAATGATGCCGCCAAATGTGACATTTATTTTTATTCGTCAAGCCGAAGCGTTGGGTTTGGGTCACGCGGTGCATTGCGCGAAAAGTGCGATTGGTGATGAACCGTTTGCGGTTATTTTGGCAGACGATTTAATTGTAAATGGTGAAAATAGTGGTTGTTTGACGCAAATGGTCGCGCAATATCACAAAAATCAATGCAGCATTTTGGGTGTTGAACGTATCAATCCGAATGAAACCGACAAATATGGGATTGTGAAAACCAAAGAAATGACTCCGACGTTGGGACAAGTGGATTTAATTGTTGAAAAACCTGCGCCAGACCGTGCGCCGTCGAATTTAGCGGTAGTTGGACGTTATATTTTAACCCCAGCAATTTTTCATAAAATCGAAGAAACCGGCAAAGGCGCAGGCGGTGAAATTCAATTAACTGACGCGATTGCGGCATTGATGCTTGACCAGAATGTGTTTGCTTATGAATTTGAAGGCAAGCGTTACGATTGCGGCTCGAAACTGGGTTATTTACAAGCGAGTGTTGAAGAAGCCTTAATTCATCCCGAATTGAAAGAAGACTTTTTGGCGTATTTGAAAGATTTTGTGGCGAATTTGCCTGAATGAAAATGTTAATTAAAAAAAGTTCATTTGTTACGATTCTCTTTGTTGCGCTGACATTGACGGGTTGCGTGTATTGGTTGCGAGCGTTTCAGGTTTATCAACAAATGAATGATTTTGATAAACATTTTGCGATTGTGGTGACGGATGAATTTACGTTGCAATTTAAAGAGCCGATTTTGTACAGCAAAGATTTTGTGTCGTTGTCGAAATTGTATCCGACGGACGATTCGCCCACGCCTAATGGACGAAAATGGCGATATTGGTTTCGGAAAATTGATAAAGACGGGAATTTGATTAAACCTGAAATCCATTTTTACACCGATTTGTATTTCAACAAAGAAAGTAAGCTGACAGCGTGGTCGTTTTCATCGTTGTTTTTACAAATTGCGCCGCCGAAGTTTTTAGAAGTGTCTTTACGTTCAATCGGTGGCGCGGAAATCGACAAAGAGAAGCATCAACTCAAAGCGAATAGCGCGTTGTTGGAAAAAATTTCTGCCGATTTGCCGAAAAAAGCCGTGGTTGTAGCGAAATTGGGCGAACCGTTAGAAATCAAAGACGAACCTGAGCAGGAAATTTATGTTTATCATTTCTT
>CAISXF010000093.1 GCA_903889445.1 uncultured Pseudomonadota bacterium | reverse complement strand
GATTATAATACCGTTATCGCCGTTTGAGTAAAGATTACGAAGTCTTGACCGATTCCAGCGCGGCTTTTATTCACATTGCTATGATTAACTGGATGCTCGGACGGTTGGCTGACTGATTTTGATACTTTTAAAACACGCACTCAAGACATGACAGCGGTTATTCCTCCTAAAAGCAATCGGGTTCATCCTCAACACTGCGATTTTTGTGCATATAAAGAAAACGCCATCTTATTGAATGCTTTTTCGGCAAAATCAAACATTACTGACGTATCTTTTCTCGGTTTGAAAAGAAAGCTCAAAATTACATGGGATTTATTCGATTTGTATCCGCTTTGATTTGACTGCGATGAAATATCAACAGAACCTAGCATAAGAACAACTCATGACTATTATTTGCCCATGTAGCTCAACTAAAAATTACGCGGAATGTTGCCAACCGTTTCATGACGGCGCACATTTTCCCGTTACCACTGAAGCCTTAATGCGTTCGCGTTACAGTGCTTATGTGGTGCAAAATGCCGATTATTTATTGGCGACGTGGCATAAAGCCACGCGCCCAAAACAGCTCGATTTTTCGGAAGATAATGCGACGTGGCAAAAATTAAACATTCTGCACATCAAAAAAGGTGGCGTGAAAGATGAAAAAGGACGAGTGGAATTTAATGCGTTTTATGTGCAAGACGGTGAAACGCGGCTGATACATGAAATCAGCCGTTTCAAAAAAGTCGCCGAACGTTGGTTTTACGTTGACGGTGTTTTGGATTAGTTAGTCAGACAAAGCGGGATAATCGGTATAACCCGCTTCACCAAACGAATAAAAAGTGTCTGGATTCGGGGTGTTTAAATCCGCGCCGGTTTGAATTCGAGCTGGTAAATCAGGATTCGCAATAAAGCTCACGCCAAATGCCACCGCATCGAGTTTGCCAGCCGCAATTGCGGCTTCGGCCTCGGCGGCATCGTAGCCCATGTTGCCAATTAGTACGCCGTGATAATTTTCGCGAATCGGCGTTAAAACATCGCACGTCTGTTGTTGAAAAAAATCACCGCGCATAACGTGTAAATACGCCAAATTGAAATCATTAAGGCGTTTTGCCAACCACGTTGAAAGGGCAATCGGATTGCTATCCACCATACTATTGAAACTGTTCAATGGTGAAATTCGCAAACCAACACAATCACTGCCCCACACGTCACAAACGGCTTGTAAAACTTCAAGCATCAAACGCGCTCGGTTTTCAATCGAGCCACCGTATTCATCGGTGCGTTGATTTGCACCATCACGCAAAAACTCATCGAGCAAATACCCATTCGCGCCGTGAACTTCAACGCCGTCAAAACCCGCGTTTTTTGCATTTTCAGCGGCTTTTTTGAAACCGTTAATAATCTCTGGCAATTCATCAAGGCGTAATTCATGCGGCACCACGCATGGTTGCATGCCTTCTGGTGTGCGAACTTGATTATTTTCGATAGCGATTGCGCTAGGCGCAACAGGTTGTGCGCCGTCATTTAACAACGGATGACACGCGCGTCCGCCATGCCAAATTTGCAGAAAAATTAACCCGCCTTTTTCATGCACGGCATCGGTGACTTTTTTCCAGCCCGCAATTTGTGCGTCTGAATAAATAGCGGGTTCTTTCCAAAATGCAGAATTGCCTTCCATCGCCATGGTCGCTTCGGCAATAATCAAGCCAGCACTGGCGCGTTGAGCATAATACGTCGCCATTAAATCGCTCGGAACGTGATTTTCAGCGGCGCGGCATCGAGTCAGCGGAGCCATTAAAATGCGATTTGGCAATGTGAGCGAGCCAATTTCAAGCGGTTCAAAAAGTTTCAATTTAGATTTCCTTAAAGTTTGAGGTGAATGATTTTAGTCGAATTTGCTCGGCAACCAACCGTTATTCACACAATCGCGGAAACACCACGCGGGCGTTGTTTCGGTTTTGTAACTCCAGAAAAACCAGCCCAGATATTTTTCAAACGTCGCCAATTGCGCCGCTGCGTAACCGCGATAAGCGACATTCATTTGAAAATCATCCATCGTTTCTAACGCATGATTGAAAGGCCCTTCCGCCCAAAGTGAAACCACTTTTAAATCCAAGCCCAAACTCCATTCGCCCAAGTACGTTTGCTGTTTTAACTCGTGAATAATGTCATCGGCTTCGGTTTTCCATTCGCCGCTGGCTTTGTGAATATGCGTGTAAATATCCGAATCAATATCGGTGCGATCAAAACATTGATAACGGTGCATATCGAAAACAACATTTTGAAATTCAGGCTCTGGCATAAAACCAATGTATTCCCGAAACGAACGAAAACCATCGTGGAAAACCACCGCTACTTTATCGGGCGAACAATGTTGACGAATTTTTTGATAAGCGAGCGTGTTGTAATTTTTCAAATAATCGGTCGGCACATCCCAACGCGGTTCGTTTAACACTTCAATCGCGTGCAGGGCAGGGCGGTCAGAATAGCGTTCTGCGAGTCGTTCCAAAACACTTAACGAATGTTCTAAATATGCTTCTTGTGTATGCCATTCGCATACGTCTTTAATACCACCATTATCAAAACCATTTTGACAACCTGGCGCGGCGTGCAAATCTACCACGATATTCAAACCGAATTCTTCCGCCCATTCAAAGGCGTTGTCTAAAATTTCAATACCGCCAATTACAAACGGATATTGATGTTCGCCGTAACTGCGATGATAGGGATAATCCGCGCCAAAAATCCAATGTCCAACGGGAATGCGAACCGCGTTAATGCCACGTTCTGCCAACCAAGAAAAATCGTCGCGGGTAATAAAACTATTCCAATGCGCTTTTAAAATTCCGTCGGCTTTGTCGCCTAACTCCGCGCAAAACGTGGTTTCGTCGGTGGCTTCTAAACCTTCAAAAACGCTCGGTGTCATCCATTTTTCTAACACCAGCCAACCGCCTAAATTGACACCGCGCAATTTTTTACCGCGTGCTTGTTCGATTTTTTTTGTCATGGTGAAATTCCTTATAGTAATACGCGATGCTCAACTTTCAAAATTGACGATTTGAAGGCATGAAATTACTCCTGTAAAGTTATTTTTCCAAAGAATGACAGACGGGAGAAAAATCATGCCAGTGGAAAACTTTATCATTTATGTCTATTGCTGTGTAG
>CAISXF010000092.1 GCA_903889445.1 uncultured Pseudomonadota bacterium | reverse complement strand
TCGAAATATTTTAGCCACTTTGAAAGCTACCTGTAAAAAACTTAATAACCAGCGGACTGTAATTCCAATTCATGCAGCGGTGTATCGAGACGATGCACGGTTGAAATGACTTCGCCATCGTCATGCAAATCAAGGGTTCGATACCCTGGCGGCGTTCTATCCATTGCAAAATCCACGCTATTCAACGCAAATTGAAAACAGGTCGAAGGCGTGCCGAAAACCAACACATCGCCAAATTTTTTATTCATTTCTTGATGAATATGTCCCGTGGTAATCACGCGCACGTTGGGATAACGCGCCACGGTGTCTAAAAATGCCTGACTATTTTCAATCGTCATCGTATCGAGCCACACGCTGTCGGTTGGTAAACAATTGTGATGCACTGCAATTAGAGTGAATAAATCGCTTCTTTCGAGCAAACAGGTTTCTAAAAAATCCAATTCTGTTTGTTCCAATCGCCCCGCATCACTGCCGATAATCTGACTGTTCAGCATAATAATTTGCCACTTTCCGACGCAGGTTTGTTTGTGGCAGGTGATGAGTGGCGTATTAAAAATTTGCTGCATCAACGGATAATCATCGTGATTACCGGCCAAACACAACGTGGGAATTTTGTAGGCTTCAATCTTTTGTAAAATGCGCTGATAACTCGCTTCACAAGGTGATTGCGCCAAATCGCCCGTTAATAAAATCAAATCATAATCTGATTTTTGAGCAAAGGCGCGAGCCAAAACAGCGTCAACATAATGCTCCGTTTGAACACCTAGCATCGTGCTTTCAGCGGTAGGCAAAACGTGTAAATCGGTGAGTTGTAACAACGATAAGCAAGGAGATTTCATTTTATATTACTCAATAGTTTTAAAAAGAATTTTAGAATTTCGCCGTGGATTATAAAGGGCTTTCAAAAAATCAGGAACAATTGACCATTCACAATGTTCAAAACCTCGTTCGATAAACCATTGCACCGTTTGCGTTGATAACACAAAAACGGTTTTCGCGCCTTGTGTTTTTGCCGAGGTTAACGCGGTTGAAAATAAACGTTGTCCGCGTGCGCCGCCGCGATAATCCGAATGCACCGCCAAACACGCCAGAACGGCATAACTTTCTAGCATGTTAACGTGTAATGCTGAACAACCAATAATTAAACCGTCGCGTTCAATCACGACATAATCGGCAATTTCCATTTCGATTTTTTCGCGTGATCGTTTCGCCAAAATACCTTGTTGTTCCAGTGGTTTAATCAATTCCAAAATACCGCCAATGTCATTCAAGGTCGCGGCGCGGCAAATTTCATACGGCGCCGAACTGATTAACGTTCCCACACCGTCACGAGTGAAAAGTTCTTGTAATAACGCGCCATCAATATGGCGATTCAATAAATGTACTCGCGCAATACCCGCGTCGCAACTTTCCATCGCGGCATTTAGAACGAATTCGGGCGGCATTTGCTTTAATTCATCGGTGGTTAATTGAGCAATCAAATTGCCATTTTCATCCACACAACTTTCTTCGGTTAAAAAAATCAATTTTTCCGCTTTCAACGCAATCGCCACGGCGGTGGCGACTTGTTCAGCGGATAAATTAAACACATCGCCGCTGGGCGAATAACCAACGGGCGAAATTAACACCAGATTATTTTGTTCGAGTTGGGCGTGAATTGCCGCGCTATTTATTCGCCGCACTGCGCCTGTATTGGCATAATCAACGCCATCAATTACGCCAATCGGTTTGGCGACAATAAAATTTCCTGAGGCGACTTTGAGTTCAGCATTTGCCATTGGCGAATTCGCTAGCCCCATTGAAAGTAACGCTTCAATTTCAACACGCACGAATCCCGCCGCTTCTTTGACACACTGCAACGCCACGTCGTCTGTGATTCGCAAGCGATTATGAAATCGCGCGGGATGATTCAATTTTTGTAAACGGGCATCGATTTGTGGACGAATGCCGTGAACCAAAACCAAACGAATGCCTAAACTGTTTAACAAGGCGAAATCGTGAATTAGATTTTGAAACGAATTATCTTGCAACGCTTCGCCACCAAAATTGATAACGAACGTTTTATTTCGATGCGCTTGAATATACGGCGTTGAATCACGAAACCAGTGAACAAAGTTATTTTTCATCACAGCTTTTCCAACGCCATTTTCACGTCATGCAACACGCTTGCCCAATCGCCCGATTCCGGCTGACGAAATAAGAGCGTACTTTTGTACCAAATCGAATCGTCACGTTCGAGCAACCAACGCCAATCGGGTACTTTTGTCACCAACATCCAAACGGGTAAATTTAACGCGCCCGCTAAATGTGCGGGTGCAGAATCGACCGTAATCAATAAATCCAACGCGCTCAATAACGCCGCAGTGTCGGTGAAATCGTTGATGTGTGGCGCGGCATCCAAAATCGTGACATTTTCAGGGCAATTTTCTAATTCTTTTTGCGCTTTTTCGCCCAGTTGCAAACTGACAAAAGTGACATTTTTAACATTTGAAAACGCCGCCAATTCAGCAAAATCAATCGACCGATTTGCATCGTTTGAATGCACAGGATTTCCCGCCCAAACCAAACCGACGCGCTTATTTCCAGCTTGAATGTGTGAATTTAACCAGTCGCGCCACCACGAAACTTTTGTTTCATCCGCGAATAAATACGGCAGATTTAACGGCACCGTTTCCAATGTCGTTTGAAACCAAAACGGTAACGCCAACGGAAACACCCAAAAATCAAATGTCGTTTGATGTTGTTCACCGTTATCTAACACACGGTCAATCCACGGAATCGTTTTAAATAATTCCACCAGTGGATTTGTCACCAACACCCAAACCGACGCGCCAATGGCTTTCAACTTTTCAGCGTAACGCACGAGTTGAATCAAATCGCCAAAGCCTTGTTCGGAATGAATCAAAATCGTTTTACCTTGCAGCGGTTCACCGTTCCATTGTGGCGCGGTTAAATTCGGCTGATTCGGTTTGCTCAGATTGGTATTTTGCGGATGATAAAACCATTGATATTGCGCCCACCCTTCTTTTAATCGCCCTAATAACATCAGCAACAAGCCAAAATTATAATGCGCGTCAATAAATTGCGGGTCGAGTTGCAACGCGGTCAAAAAATGTTGTTCCGATTCGACAAATTGCGATTTGTTTTTTAACACTAATCCCAAATTGCTGTGGGCTTTGGCGTGATTCGGGGCAATTAAAATCGCTTGACGATAACTTTTTTCTGCTTCGCCAAAGCGTTCTAATTTTTGCAACGTAATTGCGTAATTATAATGTGCTTCGGTGTAATCGGGACGCAATGAAATTGCTTGTTGATAACACAATTCTGCTTCGTTTAAACGTTTTAATTTCTCTAGCGTAATCCCTAAATTATTATGCGCGACGGCAAGATTCGGCGAAATTTTAATCGCTTGCCGCAAACATTTTTCAGCGTCATCAAAACGATTTTGTTCTTGATAAGTGTTGCCCAAATTGTTCCACGCTTCCGCGTCGTTGGGCGATAAATCGGCGGCGGTTTGTTTGGCAACTAACGATTCATCAATTCTGCCAACTGCTTGTAACACCGCACCGAATACTTTCCAACCAAAACCGTGCTTCGGAAAGCGTTGCATTAACGCTCGCGCGGCGGTTTCTGCCTCGGCAAATTGGTGTTGATTATAAAGTGCGGCGAGCGTGTTAATTTCAGTTTGTGTTGGCGCGATGACGGCACGAACAGGCATTTTTTTTGTCGGTTTAAACGGCGTGTTCTTTTTCATAGACTAACTTAAAGTGGAAGGAAAAGTTTCAGAATGTTGAATGGAGTCAAGCGAGATTTTAGTCATCGCGTTTTAATTTCTCACCAAAAAAAAGAAACATCACCGTTTTTCCAATTAGATTTAACAGTATGCCGAATAGCACTAAACCTAAGAACATAGTCATACCAGCAACGATTCTACCTTTGACGGTAACTGGATACAAATCACCATAACCAGTGGTGCTCAGAGTAACAATACTCCACCACATTGCTTCTGGAATGGAAGTGAAAAATCGCTTATCTGCTGGAATCGCCGCGCCAGAAATAGGATCCTTTGGCATGAATACTTCGGCTTCTTGACCTGGTTTGGCTTGGGCATTAAGAGCTTTTTGTCCCATTTCTATTTTTTCGGGTGAATACAATGTTCCCTCAACCGCGTACATGGAGGTGCTGGAAATCATAAGTGTGGCAAAGAAAATAATTAAATACACTTTAAGATTAGCAATCAGCGGGTTGCTAATTTTTTGCGCGTCAACGTCTAAAATAATCCGTAACATTCTTGCTGTACGGAGCAATCTTAGCATTCTGGCACCTTGTAATACCGATAGGTTTAAGAAAATTAAATAAGAAGGTAAAATCGAAATCAAATCGATAATTCCCCACACACTAAACGCATATTTAAATTTTTTTTCAGAATAAAATAAATTGGAAATGTAGTCGAGGGTAAAGATAGCAACAGTTACCCATTCGAGAATGTTAAAGATAGTCTTATATTCAGACAAACATGATGGAACAGTTTGCAAAGCCAGTCCGATACAAGAAGTAAGAATGAAGACATTAACAATTCGTTGCCATAATTTGTAGTTTTTATGCGTTGGTATGGCGCACATTTGACCTATGTTTTGTACGATATTTTTCATGATTATTTCCTTAAAAGTGGGTCTGAGATAACATCCATTTTTCGCATTGTGTCATTTTCTGCCAGATTTCTAAAAATTAAAATCAGAATACCTGTCATGACGATGATCGTTAGCCACGTTCTCAAAAAATGGGTAGTCCTATAATCTACGCTTTTCTAATATAAAATGTCTGCACATTTTCATGTTTGGTGATGGTAATAATTTCGTGCGCGACTTGTTGACAAAAAACGCCAAAATCCAAATGTGCCGCTGGATCCGACACTAAAATTTTAACCACATCAGCGGAATTCAACTGATTCAAGGCTTTTTTAAGTTTCAATAACGGCATCGGACACTGTAAGCCAACGGCATCGATTTCGAGTGTAAAAGTATTCATAAGGTTTTTAAGTTCAGGCGTAATTTCAAAATGTTTATAATATCACGCTAATCAAACCATTAAATCAGGTTACATTCATGGATTATTTTCCAATTTGTCTTAAACTCAAAAACTTACCGTGTTTAGTTGTCGGCGCGGGCAGTTGTGCAGCACGAAAAATCGAATTGCTGGCGCGTGCCGGTGCAAAAATTACCGTTGTAGCGCGTGAAATCAGCCCGCAAATTGCCGCCATGAAAATATCGCACAATTTAACGCTTCAACAAAAAGAATTTGAGCCGAACGATTTACACGGTTTTAAATTGGTGATTTCGGCGACGAATGACGCGGCGACCAATCAGCTCGTGAGCGAATGCGCCAATCAACAAGCTGTTTGGGTGAATGTGGTGGATAGTCCCGCGTTGTGCGATTTTATTTTCCCCGCGATTGTCGATCGTGCGCCGATTACGATTGCGATTTCATCGGGCGGTTCGTCGCCTGTTTTAGCACGATTGTTACGCGCTAAAATTGAAACGTTGATTCCTCCGACTTACGGAATTTTGGGGAAATTAGCCGAAAAATTCCGCGAAACCGTTAAACAGAAAATTCACCCGCCTTCTAATCGTCGCATTTTTTGGGAAAATGTGTTGCAAGGTCGCGTGGCAGAATTGGTTTTTTCGGGTCAACTTGAAGCCGCTGAACTTGCTTTAAACGATGTCATCAATGAAACGTTTTTGCCTGAAAATAATGGCGAAGTGTATTTAATTGGCGCGGGACCAGGCGCGGCAGATTTATTGACATTTCGCGCGTTGCGGTTGATGCAGCAAGCGGATGTTGTCGTTTATGACCGATTGGTGTCGCCTGATATTTTGGAAATGGCGCGACGTGATTCTGAAAAAATTTACGTTGGAAAAGAACGTAGTCAACACGCTTTGCCGCAAGAAGAAATTAACGCGCTGCTGGTCAAACTCGCTAAAGAAGGCAAGCGCGTGGCGCGATTAAAAGGCGGCGATCCGTTTATTTTTGGGCGGGGTGGCGAAGAAATTGAAATTTTGGTCGAACACAATGTGGCGTTTCAAGTCGTTCCAGGGATTACAGCCGCGACGGGTTGTGCGAGTTATGCCGGCATTCCGTTGACGCATCGAGATCACGCGCAATCGTGTGTTTTTGTGACGGGACATTTGAAAGACGATTCCATCAATTTGAATTGGACACAATTGGCTGCGCCCAATCAAACGGTGGTGATTTACATGGGTTTAATCGGGCTGGAAAAAATTTGTGAAGCGTTAATCGCACACGGAAGTTCGCCTGATTTGCCGATTGCGTTGATTGAAAAAGGCACGACTTCGCAACAGCGCGTCATTATCGGCACATTAAGCACGTTGCCAGAAATCGTGAAACACGAAACGATTAAACCGCCGACGCTGATTATTATTGGCAGGGTGGTGAGTTTGCACGAAAAATTAAATTGGTTTGCGAATAAAGCAACGTGAACAACGATTTTTCAATAAAAGCGTTGAATTTTCGCGCTAAAATCCTTATCCTTTGCTACGTTCAAGTTCATATTGAATACTTTTTAAAACAAGAAAAACAATTTTTTATTACCTTTGAGGATATTATGAAAAAATCAATTTTAGCATTAGCAGCCGTGGCGTTAATCGGTTTAAGCGGTTCAGTTTTCGCGGATGAAAGCTCAGAAGTCGGCGCAAAAATTTACGAACGTTCATTCGGTCGTGGTTGTGGAACTTGCCACGACATCGCGTCAAACCCACAATTGTTTGAATTGGTAAAAGCAGGCAAATTGACTCGCGCCAGCCTTGAAACCGTTATCAAAGAAGGCAAAGGCGGAATGCCAAAAGCAATGGCAGCGATCATGGAAGTGGGCCCAGTTAAAAAAGCGGGTTACGGCGAAGATCAAGCTCTTGACGCATTATTCGCTTACTTAGGCAGCAAATAGAACGTTACGCTCTCTCGTTTCGTTCGTTAAAAAAAGGAAAAACCGTGCTAGTTTCAAAACTAGCGCGGCTTTTTTTTGCCAATTCCATTCTCAAAAACGGCTCAATTTAAATAATGAACGCACTCTCAATTCGTCAGCTTCGCAAAACCTATAAAAACGGCTTTGAAGCCTTAAAAGGCATTGATTTAGAAGTCAAACAAGGCGATTTTTTTGCATTACTCGGCGCAAATGGCGCGGGCAAATCCACGGCAATCGGTATTATTAGTTCACTCGTCAATGCGACCAGCGGCACGGTAGAAATTTTTGGGCATAACGTCAAAACAGCATCCAATTTAGCCAAAAGTTGTTTGGGTTTGGTGCCGCAAGAAATCAATTTTAATCAGTTCGACACCGCTAAAAACATCGTTCTCAATCAAGCTGGTTATTACGGTATGCCGCGCAAACTAGCGGTGCAGCGCACGGAAATTTGTTTGAAACAAGTCGATTTGTGGGATAAACGCGACACGATGTCACGGCGGTTGTCGGGCGGTATGAAACGCCGCGTGATGATTGCTCGCGCGATGGTTCACGCGCCAAAATTATTGATACTCGACGAACCGACGGCGGGCGTGGACATTGAAATTCGGAGGGCGATGTGGAAAATGATGGCGGACGTGAACGCGCAAGGGACGACAATTATTTTAACCACGCATTATCTCGAAGAAGCCGAAAGTTTGTGCCGCAATATCGCTATTATCGATGGTGGTAAAATTGTCGAACATTCGGATATGGCGAGTTTGCTTTCGCGCCTGCACATCGATTATTTCGTGTTGGATTTGGCGCAATCTGTGATCACGTTGCCGACGTTAAACGGTTTTACGCTGAAATCATTAGGGGAAAAAATTATCGAAGTGGGCGTGCCAAAAGAGCTGGGTTTGAATGATTTATTTGCCCAACTGAGCGCGGCAAATATCCACGTCACCAGCATGAAAAACAAAAGTAATCGGCTCGAACAATTATTTATTGATTTAATCGACAGCAAAAATACGAGAGAAAATTTATGAGCGTTTTGATTGCCTTTAATACAATTGTCCGAAAAGAAATTTATCGATTTATTAGGATTTGGCCACAGACTTTGTTGCCGCCAGCCATCACGACGGCGTTGTATTTTCTGATTTTTGGCAAGCTGATTGGCGATCGCGTCGGCACGATTCACGGCATCAGTTATATGGATTATATTGTGCCAGGCATTATTTTAATGTCCGTCATTACGCACGCTTACGCGAACGTGGTGTCGTCATTTTATTCGACCAAATTTCAACGCAATATCGAAGAATTACTCGTTGCTCCAGTGCCGAATTGGATTATTTTAGCGGGTTATATTTCTGGCGGTATTTTACGCGGTGTTTTAGTCGGCGGTGTAGTGGCGGGGATTTCGTTGTTTTTTGCGCCGTTGAACATTCAAAATCCATTATTGGCAATGGCAGTGGTTCTGTTAACCGCGACCTTGTTTGCGTTGGCGGGATTTATTAACGCGATTCTTGCTGAAAGTTTTGACGATATTTCAATCATTCCCAATTTCATTTTAACGCCGCTGAGTTATTTGGGCGGCGTATTTTATTCGGTGGATATGTTGCCCCCGATTTGGCAACATATTTCAATGGGGAATCCGATTTTGTACATGGTGAATGCGTTTCGCTATGAACTTATTGGCGTGTCGGATGTGGATGTTTCGTTGGCATTTTTAATGACCGGTGGATTTATTTTATTACTCACATTATTTTCTTTGTGGTTGTTGCGTCGCGGCACCGGAATTAAAACGTGATTTCGCTGCCGCCCATTTTTAAATAAAAGTTGCTGTCGTCAAGCTCGTTAAGGTTGAACCAGTGATTTCAATCAAATAATCGGTTGTGGTAAATGTTCCGGATGCGTCACTGTCTATCGCAATAAATGTTTTGGCATCGGCAGTGGTGAGAATGGCGGCTTTGATGGTGGATACAAGAAATTTGGTGGTTAATCCCGCCATCACTACATTCAATGTGCCGACGCTCAAATCGGTAGACGCAACCGCAATATATTGCGAGGTAATGACTTCTGTAATCGTCGCAGAGGTATCAATTTTATCGACCGAACCCGCATTAAAGGTTCCCACAACGGCATCGATATTGCCCACCACGGATTCATAAGCCAAAATAAAGGTGTCGTTGCCTTCCCCGCCCGTCAGCTTATCCATTCCTGTTCCACCATAAAGTGTGTCGTCTCCCGAATCGCCATTGAGAACATCATTCCCCGTGTTACCAACAATAAAATCATTCCCCGCGCCACCGTTAATGTAATCGTTGCCCGCACCGCCATCAAACGAATCATTACCTGAACTGCCCGTAATCGTCTGATTACCTGCACCACCAATAATCAATGTCGCAGTGCTACTCGGTGCAATCACAATCAATGATGTTTCAATGCCTTGCGTCCCTTGGCTCAATACGCTGTATTGTTTATCAGACAGCCAAGCGTATTGCGTAGCTGTCATTTGTTCTACTTGATCAGGTGTAAAGGCTTCTAATTGTTTGGTGCTTAATTGCGTCAACTCGGTTGTTGTTAAAGCCGGAACGAGCGACGTTAAATCTAAATGTGCTACTTGCTCTACACTTAACCCTTTTAGGGCGGAGGCGGTTAACATACTAAATTGGTCAATGGTCAAGGCTTCAATTTGCGTGGTGGTCAACGCGGTAATTTGTCCAGACAGCATTTTGGCGAATTGTTCCGGCAATAAAGCGTTGATTTGCGTGACAGACAAACCTTGAGGTTTTAAATTTATCATGGTGGTGGGAGCTAATGCTGCCAATGCGCTGGCAGTGAGTGCCGCAGTTTGGGTTGATGTTAATGCCGCTAATTGGGTAGCTTGCAGCACGGAGGCATTGTCTGAACTGATGGTGTTCAATTGTACGGTGGTTAAAAGCGACATTTGTTTGGTCGTCAATAAACTGATGTGGCTTGAGGTTAATTCACTCACATCAATTTGCGGCATGGTTTTGATGAAACCTCGAATCGCCAATGGAGATAATTCGCTTTGTAAATTGGCGACATCCAATGCCAACACTTGCGCGGATGTTAATGCGGCAGTTTGTATATTGGTCAATTGCGCTAATTGGTCGTTAGTCAATGCGCTGATTTGTGTCGTGGTCAAACCGCCCATATTTTTTGACGTAAAACCTTTTATGGCATCGGTTGGCAACGCAGCCAGCGCATCTATTGCCAAATACGGCAGCTGTGAACTTTTTAACGCGCCCACTTGCCCAGCAGAAAGTGACTGTGTTTGATCCGATGTTAACGCGCTGATTTGCGCCGTAGTGAGTAGCGGAATTTGTGCCGGTGTGAGCGAATTCACCTGGTAACTGGTCAATAATTCGACCGGCAAACCGACGATATTGATTTTATTGAACGCATTGATTGCCGAAGGAGCTAAGGCTGGAATCGCTTCATCGTTCAAGGCAGCAATTTGTATCGATTTAAACGCGCTAATTTGTGGCGCGGTAAATCGGGCAACCTGTTCACTGGTAAAATTTTGAATTTGATCGGTCGTTAAACCGCTGATATTTTTCGAGGTTAAACCGCTCAACGCAACCAAATCAATAGCTGGAATATCTTCAATCGGCAACAATTTTACCTGCGTTGCTTTTAATGCCGCAAAAGAGGACGCGCTAAATCTTGCGATTTGTGTGTCGGTCAACACAGAAATTTGCGAATTGGTTAACGTACTGATTTGCAGCGTCGTTAATCCTACAATTTGCTCGGGCAACAATTCTGCAAATACATCCGACGGCACATATTGCACTTTCAATCCGGAAATCGACCGGACTGGAATCGCGGTGAGCATCTCGCTATCCATTATTTTCAATTGTGACTGTGTGATATTGGACACTTGCGAAACCGTCAACACCGATTCTTGTTCTGTGGTCAGCGCGTCAAATTGTTCTGTATTAAGTTTTTCAATCGATAATCCCACAATGGCGTGAACATTTATCGCCGAAATGAAATCACTTGAAAGCCGACTAAACGGCAACGTTGTTAATTGTGAAGCGGTCAATTTTGCTGCTTGTTCCGTATCGGTAAAATCTATTGTCATCTCGGCTTTCTCATTTCGTGGTCAAAGGTTCAGAATGTTGTTCAATGATTTTGGTGGTTCGTTGGTCGATGATGTTTATTTTTTCACTCTTCTAAAATCATCCGTTTAACGACCGTGTTCTTAATTCTTAAAATGCTTTTCAATCAATTCAACAATCACCATTTTATGAATCGGTTTCAGTTCCGAATCATTTTCTACAGCGATTAAAAAACTGTTGATGAAATTTTGTAACGAAATAATAAGCCTGAGATAGTATTTCAACGTTGGAACCACGCCATTTACGATGACTTGGCAACCGTGATCTTCTTTGATTTCGTTGACGATATTTTTAACGTTTTCCGCTTCAACAACTTGTCCGCTCGAAAATACACAGTAACGTTTTGGATTGTGTTTGTCGATTTTTTGCTGAACCTGTCGCATCAAATCGGCATTGATGGGCTTGTATAATTTGATTTCAATGGCTTCAATCAATTCGCCATTTTTGAATATCTCAATATCCCCCGCCGTTTTTGACGTTCTATCTGACGCGGTGTGGCTGCCCAGTTTGTTTAATGTGCAACCTTCGTAGCGTTTCAATTCGTTAATTAACTGCTGAAAAATACAGTGAAACGCAATAACAGGCAATTTTGAACCGCCAAACTCTTTGTAATTGTAGCTAAAACAAGCCTCCAAAAAGGCAATAATGCTGTCAATGGTAAAATTATCCGCTTCATCAATTTTTGTAATTAATACCTTGTCGGTTTTACTTTTTTGAATTACACAAAACAACAAGTACGTTAATAACGACGTAGCGGTAGTCGGTTCATTTTCTACATAATCAAGAATCTGAAGAAAAGCCTGTTTTAGTTTTGTATTGCTGATTTTACCTTGGTAATCCAATGTGTAAGCGTAGGGTTGTTCGAGCGAACGAGTAAGCCAGCCACTTTCTGACATGCAGGGCAATCCGAGTTCTCCCAAAGTGGGCGTAATATGTTTTGTGTCAATGGATCGACCCGAAAAACCACCCGCCATATTGCTTTGATGCAAACGAACATCTTGGCTGGGTTCAAGAATTTTATGCGTGAGCAATGTGACCAAAACCGTATAAACGCCTTTTTGATGTAATGCGTGATTAGCAATCAATTCAATCAACGTGCTGTGTTTTTCACTCAATTCAGGCGTAATCAAACTCAAAGCTGAGTTGTTTATGCTTTTTAGTAATTCGCTGTGATTCATTTGAACTCAAAAGTTGTTGGTTAAGTATTTGGGTGGCTAATTCAGTCACCATCGGAACACAAACAGAATTACCGACTTGTTTATAGGCTTCGGATTTACTTTCGGAAATTTTAAAATTTTCAGGAAAACCCATAATCCGATAGCATTCTTTGATTGTTAGTTTTCTTACTGCGTCTTTGTCTGGAAGGTAAATAAAAAAGCGTCCCGATGATTCTTGAGATGGCAATGTTGGGTGCGTTCCTTCCACAGAATAAATGCGATTAGGTTGTTTATGCACACGCGATAAATGTTCAGTATTTTCTCTAACGCCCGCCTTTCTAATCGCTTTATTACGATAGCCGACAAACATCAATCCCGATTCTTTCTGCACGATGGGATTTTCAATCAAGGTGTATTCATCTTTATTCAAAAACTCAAAATCACCATCGTCATTATCTAAAAATGTTTTAAGCGATTCAGTTTGACTAAAATTGCACTTTGAAAAATTAAACAGTTTTTCTTTTGTGGCAAAAATAATGATGCGTTCTCGATTTTGTGGCATGCCAAAATTTTTCGCATTTAACAGTTTAAAATTGACGTGATAGCCTAATTCTTCCAATGAATTTAAAATAACAGTTAGCGTGTTGCCGCTGTCGTGGTGAATTAGATGTTTTACGTTTTCTAATAAAACCACTTTCGGTTGCTTGGCACTGATAATTTCGCAAATGTGGAAAAATAACGTTCCGCGTGTGTCTTCAAAACCCCTTTTTTTGCCACAAATACTAAATGGCTGACAAGGAAAGCCTGCGGTTAATACATCGTGGTCTGGAATTTCATTTAACGGTATTTTTGTAACATCACATAATGGCGATTCACCAAAATTATTTCGGTAAGTTTTTTTGCAATAATCATTGATTTCCGAAGACATCAAACATTCAAATCCCGCTTTTTCAAAACCAATTCTGAAACCACCAATGCCTGAAAATAGATCAACAAACGTAAATTTTTTATTCATTGTGAATGTAAAAAATGTTTTTTCTGTCGTCGTCAAAACGAATTAACTTTTGTTTGATGCCTTGCTGGATGAGATTCATATATGTTTTTTAATGTTTAATTAAGAAAAACCCCGCCTTTTTAAAGCGGAGCGATCACTCTTCACGCTGATGTTAATCGTGCAACTTAACGCGATAATCGCACAACAAAAGCCATCAATTTATTCACAATTAATCGGTAATAGCCGCAAAACGTCGAACGCTGATGGTATCGCTAATCTCCAAGGTCATTAAATCCTCGCCTATTTCAAGCTGCCCCGAATAATTCTTTCTGGTTAACGCTACGACTTCGGCAATTGTTGGCGTACTAATCGTGGGTGAACCGAGTAATACCAAATGACTATAAACGGCCAGTTTTGGTTTGACACTCTCGAAAATCATCCCTGCTTCTTCGGGCGTTGTGTGGTGAGCAATAACGCGGCGAAAAAACTTTGATGTATTGAGTAACTCTACTTTAGCCGCCGCCACTTCATGGATTAGTACGTCTGCCCCTTTGGCAAAATGCAGCAGATTGTCACAAACGCGCGTATCCCCTGAAATCACAACAGTGTGTCCATTATAGTCAATTCGGTAGCCTAAAGCGGGTCTTATTGCCTTGCCGTGATCAACATTAAATGCAGTGACCTTCACCCCATTTCGTTCATAGACCACCCCTTCATGAATCTCTTTGCTAACCAAAGAAGCACCTGGTAGTGAAAGTTTTTCGTCAGCAATCCGCATTTTAATATCGGTTTGATAGGCTTTTTGTAAATTTTTAGTAAGTCGCTTAACACCGTGTCCACCCCAAATATGCAACGGCTTAACACGTTGACCAAATGCTGCGGGCAACCAACCGGTTAACCACAAATCAGGCAATCCTACCGTGTGATCAGAATGAAAATGCGTCAAAAATACATCTGTCACTTGTCGTAACGGAATACCCAGTTGCCATAAACGTTGTGTAGTGCCGCGCCCCACATCAAACAATAATGTTTCTGAGCCAGCTTCAATTAAGGTGCTAGAACCAAATCTTTCAATACTAGGCGCAGGCGTTCCCGTACCTAATAATGTGATTTTAAATTTTTTTTGTCCGTAGACATTGGTGGTTATTAAAGTCATAAGCAAAAAGGCAATTGTACTTTGGGTGGGTTTACAAAAACGATGCCAAAAGCCCATCAGTAATAAACGTATCATTTTTAGTTGTTGAATTTTAGGCACATTATACTTGTCATTCATTACAAATTTCATTTAGAATCAATCCAGTTCAAAACTTAATCATTATTATTACTCATGACAGAAACAATCGCAGAAACCATTGATCCATTCAAAGCAATCTGTTTGCGTGCGTTGAATGATGGGTTTAAAAAATATCCCGCCGTCTTTCGTATTCAAAATCCTATTCCGCTATTCTGCCTTCGACATGGTGTTTAGAGCGGAGTCGCCTCGTTGAAATTTTAAATCAAAATGCGTAACTTCCGATGGTAATGTTTCGATGACTGAAAATTGGCGAACAGCATTTTTACTTTATTTCAAACCAATAGTATTTGGTATGGTGGCACTCGGTTTTTCCGCTGGTTTACCCTACCAACTCATCTTTTTTACCTTTGCATTATGGTTACGAGATGCAGGGGTGGATCATGCCACTATCGGTTTTCTTAGTTGGATTGGCATACTCTATGTGCTGAAAATATTTTTATCATTTGTAGTCGATCGTTTCCCTTTACCTCTATTAATACGCTGGCTAGGCAGGCGACGTAGCTGGATGTTGCTCGCCCAATTTTGTATTGCTGCGTGTTTAATCGGCATGAGTCGCCAAAATCCCATCACACAACTTCCGCAATTAACTTTTTTAGCAATTGCAATTATTTTCAGTTCAGCAATTCAAGACGTAGTCGTTGATGCTTATCGTATCGAAGCCGTAAGTGCAGATTATCAAGGAACAATGTCAGCAGCTTATGTCACCGGCTATCGTATTGCTTTATTAGTGTCTGGAGCGGGTACTTTGTACATTGCTGAATATAGCAATTGGCAAACGGCTTATTTTTTGATGGCTGGCACGATGACTATTGGTATAGTTGCAACGCTCCTCATTAAAGAGCCAAATCCTCCGGTTCTTGAACAAGAACCTCTATTCGATAACCTATTAAAAAATCTATTGAGTCCGTTTACCGAATTTTTCCAGCGTAATGGTCGTGGGTGGAGCTTTGTCATTTTGCTATTTGTGGGCATTTACAAAATGAGTGATATTACTCTCGGTGTCATGGCAGGCTCATTCTATATGGATTTAGGCTTTACCAAATCAGAAATTGCCAATGTAACTAAAGTATTCAGTTTTTTTTCGGCGATTGTGGGTGCAACATTTGGTGGTGTATTAGTAGTTCGCTGTAGTGTGGTAAAACCGCTTTTATTCGGAACAATAGCCGCAGCTGTCACTAATTTGTTATTTGTGGCATTGGCGGTGAGCAAACCAACCCTAACGTGGCTAGCTATCGTTGTAACAGCAGATAGCTTTTTTGCAAGCATGGCAACGACAATTCTCATTGCATATTTATCGAGTCTTATCAGTAAAGAACATACTGCCACACAATACGCATTATTTAGCTCACTAATAACTTTGCCTTCACAGATTGTAGGTGGATTTTCAGGAATGGTTGTTGAGTATTACGGCTATCCAATTTTTTTCATTTATACGGCAGTAGTAGGTTTGCCCGCAATTTTATTAGCTGCAATATTAATTCGTAAAAAGCACGAATAAAGTTCCAAAAATAAAATGCGGCAACGAGTTTGCCGAAAATATGAACCACAAGTCATTGTATGAGCTTAACCTTGCTATCACATTCAATTCCTGTTTGTTCTTCAATCCAAGAAAAGAGAGATTCAATAGGCAGGCGAATGCGCGAAAGTGATGTTAGTGTTTGTTTGGCGAAATAGTAGTGTTATTTTGGTTTTCAGGGGCTTTACCCGACAATTCAGCACGTTCAGCTTTTGCAATTGCCACATCAATAGGCATGCCGTTTGCGAGTGCCGAACCTAATATATTTTCAAATATCCGTCCGTGTGATGCAGTCAATGTATCGATATTTTTACCACTCACCAATGAATTGGTCGGCGTACTCACTTCTTTTGGTAAACTTTTTACTGTTTCCGTAGCCACTTTAATGGCATTTTCAGGCGTTACCCCACGTGCCATTGCACTTTTTACCGCATTATCGAATTCAGGGCTGCTTTGCGTTTCAGGTGGTTTACCATTGGCAAAACCGGCAGTTGGACTTTTGGCATCAATTTCAATGCCTTGTTGTTTGATGACTTCTGATTGTGCTGCATTTTTCATAGCTTGATCCATTGAAATACCACGTCCAAGCGCGGAACTTAACGATTTGCTGAAATCACCAGCCGGAATCGTTTTAGCGAATTCATCATTACCCGAAGATAATGCCGTTTTAGGATTATTTTCATCGGCTTTAGCGGCGACTGAAGATTCGTTAGCCGCCGTTGTCGCGCGTTGTAAGGCTTGTTCGGGTGTCATGCCTTTTGCCAACGCATTATTGAGTGAATTTTGGAAAGCAGGGGACGTGTCTGTCAATGTACTTGCGGCACCATTCACCAATTCACCGCGTGGACTATTATCAATTTTGGCGGCGGCTTCACTTTGTTGTGCGCTTGCTTGAGCTATTTTTATCGATTGCTCCAAACTATTTCCATTCGCTAAACTGGCACTGAGTGAGGCTTCAAATGCTGCCGAACCGATGTTGCTTGCCGTTCCAGAAAGCGCAGTCAAACTACTTGCGGTTGAAGAACCTGATAGTGAATTTGCGGCAACGGCTTGCGGAGTTGTAGGAATCGGGATGCTAATGGCGGAATTAAATGCGTTTTGCGCTTGTGCTGTGGCGACACTCATAGGCATACCCGCTGCCAGTTTTGCCACCAACACCTGCGCGAACGAATCACTTGCTTTCGCAGCCTCCGCGACAGGGACACCTGTTTTTATCGCAGCATCCGTTAATGAAGTTTTCAATGTTTCTACGCCATTGGAACCCGCTTTAGTGCTGGTCATGTTGTCACTGAGAGATGCTTTGGCGGTCGCCACACTAACTGGGGGGGCTTTAACCGATACAGAAGCCGGTATAGCGGTAGAGGAACTTCCATTTGTGGCTTTTACTTCAGAAGAAGCGGCTGTTTTAGAGCCGCTGGAATTAACTGAACTTTCAGCACTCGCTGTTTTTGCTGTTGCCGAAGCGGTCGATTTTGCAGCTTGTGCTGTTGTTTGTATTCTTTTCGTATTTACAGCTGTTTGACTATTTGCAGCCGTTTTTGAAGTGTCTACATTCGCTGTCGTAGCGGCTTTGGAGGTTGTTGCAGCATCAGCTGTCGTAGCAGTTTTTGGAGTTTCTGCATTTGCTGTCGTAGCAGCTTTTGAGGTTGCTGCACTTGCTGTCGTAACAGCTTTTGAAGTTGCTGCACTCCCTGTCGTAGCAACTTTTGAAATTGCAGCTTTCTCTGTCGTAGCAGCTTTTAAAGTTGCGGAATTTCCTGTAGTAACTTTTGCAGTTGCTACATTTCCTATCGTAGCAGCTTTTGGAGATTCGGCATCGGTACTTTTTGAAGGACTTGATGTTGAACTCGAATCTCTAGCTCCCTCTGATTTAGCATTCGCTTGTTTTACAGATTCCGATTGACCTTCACTTGATTTTTCAGTAGTTACTTTGGCTTTAACAACAGCATTATCGGTAGTGGTAGTTTCTGCTGTAGAAGTTGTTGCATTATTGGCTTCACTAGACGCGCCCGATGAAGACGTGTCAGCGGTTGCTTTAGTTTCAACGGGATTATCAATAGCGGTAGTTTCTGCTGTAGAAATTGTTGCATTATCAGCTCCGCCAGACGTGCCGGATGAGGACGTGTCAACTGTATTGTCAATGGTCAAAGAACCATTGTTCGCCATGGTGATGGTTGCCGCACCGATAGATGCTGCGCCATTTGATACGCTAATGTTTATTGTCGCACTACTACCTTGCTCTCCACCGCTAGCGACTGGAGCGGGTACTGACAAAATGCTCGTTAAAATGGTGGTAGTGGTTGCTTGTATGGATATGGATTCTGGTGTAGTCGGTGTTGTTGTAACGACAGGCAGAATTACTAAATTTGCACTTTTGTATTGTAAATCATAATTTTCGTTTGCCGCTAACCCACCTTGATTGATATTGTAACTTGCAACTTGTTCTCCTAAATCTCGACTTAATGCTCCTGTCAATACACTGGGCGTATCGGTGAATTTAAACCC
>CAISXF010000091.1 GCA_903889445.1 uncultured Pseudomonadota bacterium | reverse complement strand
TTTTTCAGCCGCTGCGAAACCGAATTCCAATAACGAATCTGAAAACGCGCAAGTTCATTAGCTTTTTGCGGCGTGTTATCTCGCTTGTCTAAACGGTATTGCATGGCTTTCAAATAACGCGGCAAATGTTTGAATTGAGCAAACGAAATCGTGCGAATAAAACCCGCGTAAATCAAATAATTCACTTGTTCATCAAGGCTTTTTGTCAGCGGGTCAGCCGCATTCAAGCGTTGCAAACTGGTTTTGAGTTCGCCGTAACTTTTCATAATTTCTAACGCCAACATTGCAATTTCAGTCGCTCGCGTGACTAACAAACTTTTGTTTTCTTTCAAACTTTGTTCAAACGCGGCTTGTGTGCGTATCGTTTTATCTTCGACAAAAACGCTATTCAAAATCAAGGTCAGCAAATCATTTTTATATTCTGCAACGTGTTCTGATTTCAAAATCGGATGCGGTGGCAAACGGTTATAAGCCAATTCCAACGCGGCATTTTTCGGCATATTTTTCAGCGCGTAAGTACATTCTTTGCGCTGTTGTAATTGAAACAACCGGAATCAACCCCGCTTGATGTTGCAATTCGGCTTTACGTTGGGTATCAAAAATTTTCACGCCCGCCGTTTCACCTTCATCGACCAAGGCAGGATAACCAATAAACGCCTGACCTTTTTGCATAAAGCTGTATTGCTCAGGCAAATCATCAAAAGCCCATTGAATGTAGCCCGTGAAATTCAACTCATCGGCGGCAATTTGATCAAAACTTTCGGCGGCTTGCGTGACGTGTTTTGCCTGCAATTTTTTCAAATCACGTCCGTAATCCAACAATTGCCCGTCGTCGTTCACAATCCGAAAATTCATTTTCAAATGATCAATCAAGCCGTCGAAACTCCACGCATTCAACGGAATGGCTTCGTCTGTCAATTTGCGTAATCGATAACCGAGCCATTCTTCCAACGCGCCTTTAAAATCGGGTTCGATTTCTAAACACTTTTTCACGGTTTCAGGCACGGGAACAAAATGTTTGCGAATGTTTTTCGGCAAGGCTTTGACCAGCGCAATACATTTTTCTTCCAACATCCCAGGCACCAGCCAATCAAACGGCGTTTGCGTAATTTGATTGAGTTGATGCACGGGAATAATCGCGGTCACGCCGTCTTCATCGTGTCCAGGTTCAAAACGGTATTGCAACGCAATCGTCAATTTGCCGACTTTTTTATGGTCGGGAAAATCCCATTCGTTGACAAAATCTGCGCCTTTTTCGCGCGTCAAATCTTCTTTGGTTAAAAATAGGAATTGCTTATTTTCTCGCTCAACTTTTTTGCGCCAAGTATCGAGCGTCACGCCGCTCACAATTTCGGGCGGTAATTTATGGTCATAAAACGCATACAACCATTCTTCATCTTCGACCAAATCGACGCGCCGACCTTTGTGTTGAATCATGCCGACTTCTTCGAGCAATTTCTGATTTGCCTTATAAAACGGCGCGTTGCTGTGATAATCGTGGTCAACCAGCGATTTTTTATTTTGACAACTTTGTTTTTGTTTATACAATAAAGTCATGAAAATTACTTATGACGCAACCAAAAACGCCAAAAATATTGAAGAACGCAATTTAAATTTTGAGCGTGTTTTAGATTTTGACTGGTCTTGCGCGGTTATTGAACCAGATACACGCAAAGATTATGGTGAAAAACGATTCACGGCTTACGGTTTGATTGATGGTCGTTTGCATTGCCTTGTATTCACACCAAGAACTGACAGCATTCGAGTTATCAGTTTGCGAAAAGCTAACCAAAAAGAGGTTAAACGTTATGTACTTAAAAACTAAATCAGGTCGTTTGGTCGCGTTGCCAAGTGATGAAGAAGATGCGCAAATCAACCAACAAATCGCAAATGATCACGATGCTTTTGAAGCAAATGATGATTTTTTTGAGCAAGCTCGACCCGCTTCTGACGTTTTACATGAACTCTTTAGCCCAGAAATTGCCGCTGAAATGCTACGCCTTAAAAAAAGTGGTAGACCACATTCAGAAAATCCCAAAATTTTTACAGGCATAAGACTTGATGCTGATGTTTTAGATTCCTTCAAATCTACGGGGAAAGGTTGGCAAACCCGTATGAACAATGCGCTCAAAGAATGGTTACTTGAGCATCACGATTTTAAACACGTTTAGCACAAACAAAAAAGGCTGGTTTTCGCCAGCCTTTTTATTGTGCGGCAAAAATGAAATCTCAATCTGCTACAATCACATATTAAAATTATACGAGATTAGAAAATGAAAAAAGCTGGAATTGGACTCATCGCACTTGGTTTTTACTGCGTTCTGTTTGCTTTTAATATGGATGTGGTCGTTGGGACAACTTACAACATTGGCTTGATGAACGAGCGGCAAAATGTTGTTTATCTTTCTGGCATCATATTTTTAGCAGGCATCATGCTTTTCGGTTTTGGTTTTTCAGCGAAAGAAGAATCGAAAAATTTGAAAACGTTTGCTATGGCTTGTTTTTTATCGCCTGTTTTATTGCTTGTCGGAATTAAAACGGTTGTTTCTATGCGGGAATCTATAAAACAAGAACAAATCAGAAAACAAAATGCTATAGATGCCGAAGCGTATAAAAAGGAAATGTTGATCCATGAACAAGAACAAGCAGCCGAATTAAGAAGAAAGCAAGCCGAAGAAGTCAAACAAATTGAACTTGAAAAACAAGAAATTGAAGCTATTTATAAAAAAAATAGTGTGGTAAAGAAAATTTTAGATTGTAACTACAACAGGAACGATGGCAACACTACAATAGAGTTTCACGAATATACCGACTGCCCGTATTTCTTCGATTTATACGAGAACAATATATTTAAAGAATCATTTGTAAGTTCCATAAATGAAAAAAAATTAAAAGAATTTGAATGGATTGCTCGAGGCACGAGTTCACCAGTTAGTGTCGTCAATATAAATGGTACACTGATGTTTATCTCTAGCGTTTGTGAACCCCATAATTGTCCTAATGAGTTTTTTATCGCTTACGACATTAAGCATAAACTAACGTTTGGTATCTACACCCCATCTGATGAAAACCAAGATAACATAATCTTTGGTAATCCAAGTCCAGAAGTAAAATCTATACTTGATAGATACAGACGCAGAAACCAGATGTAAAAATGTTCTTTAACCAAAATTTTAAGCCACGTCCATTTACAAAATAGACGTGGTTTTTTAAATTCCCCAAGCCTTCTCCAACCGCTGTGTCGACACAGCAACCGCCGTTTTCAAGTGTTGCGCGAACAACGACACCGCAAATTCTTCCAGCATCCAACGAAACGCCTCTGTTTCAGGTGTAACAATTTCTTTTTTCAGCCGCTGCGAAACCGAATTCCAATAACGAATCTGAAAACGCGCAAGTTCATTAGCTTTTTGCGGCGTGTTATCTCGCTTGTCTAAACGGTATTGCATGGCTTTCAAATAACGCGGCAAATGTTTGAATTGAGCA
>CAISXF010000090.1 GCA_903889445.1 uncultured Pseudomonadota bacterium | reverse complement strand
GCTTGGCATTAAAGATTGGGACGATTTGGTTAAACCGAATGTGAGCATCGTTACGCCGAACCCCAAAACATCGGGCGGCGCACGTTGGAATTATTTAGGCGCGTGGGCGTATGCGTTGAAACATAACAACAATGACGAAGCTGCTGCCAAAGCATTTGTCACGAAATTATTTAAAAATGCGGCGGTTTTAGATACAGGCGCACGCGGTTCAACAACCACATTTGCCGAACGTGAAATTGGCGATGTGTTAATCACTTGGGAAAACGAAGCGCATTTGGCATTACGTCAATTTGGCGCGGATAAATATCAAATTGTCGCGCCATCATTGAGTATTTTGACCGAGCCGCCTGTCGCGGTGGTGGAAGACGTGGCGCGAAAACACGGCACAACCGAAGTTGCTACTGAATACTTAACGTATTTGTACAGCAAAGAAGGGCAAGATATTATCGGCAAAAATTTCTATCGTCCAACCGACTCTGAAATCGCCGCGAAATACGCCAAACAATTTCCAAAAATTGAATTAGTGACGATTGATAAAGATTTTGGTGGTTGGAATGTCGCACAGAAAAAGCATTTTTCTGATGACGGAATTTTTGATCAAATCGTTGCTGCGGGTAAATAATTACACCTTTCTCATTGCGCCATGCCTAAACCTCTCAGCTCAATAATCGCTTATTTTTAAACGGTTATTGAGCTTTTTTTTGTTGCCCATTTCATTATCGAATTTACGCATAACACAATCGAATAATACCGTTTTCACTGTTTAAAAAAGGCGGTTAAGCTAAGTTTTATTTTTATCGAAAAACAAGGAGCAGAACATGGCTTTAGTAGATTTAGTTGAATACTTCAACAACCGTTTTGAGCGTGAACACCACGCCAAATATCGTCCACTCGTGGTAGAAAATGATCGAGTTTATGGTGTTTTCGGGCAACTACGCATCCATAGCGTTTTTTCACCGTTAAGAGAAACTGTTAATCCAAAAAATGTATCGGGACACGCTGTAACAATTAAAGTCGCCGCATACGAATCGCAACATTTGCACAGTTATGAAATGGAAAATCTAACGTTAAGTTCTGGGGATAATTATATTCATTTTGAATCCGTGATTAACTTTGATCGGTTGGCACGAACCGTCCACATGTTGAATTATTTACGGTTAGCAAAATCAGACAGCGTGTTATTTTTAGAAGTGGATCCGCGCCATATTTTGGGCATCAAAAAAGACCACGGCGCGTATTTTGAAGCAGTGATTGAGCAATGCGGATTAACGACTAAAAACACGGTTATTGTCTTAGCAGTGACCAATAATTATGTGCGCTACAGCGAAGCATTGATTCGGGGTTTGAGTAATTATCGAAAGCTAGGCTATCAAATTGCATTGCGTTTCGATAATCTGGTTTCGGATAAATATGTTTTTGATTTAATCGACAAATTAGCACCCGATTATGTGAGTCTATCCGCACGAAAAATTGAAGCAGAAAGCAATGGCGATGTGAATATTTTTGAAAAATTGCACATACTCCAAAATAGGATTTCGGCTACACAAGGACAGGGAATTTTACGACATGTTGATTCCAAGAAATTTGAAATGTTAGCGCGTTATAGCGGTTTTAATTTGGTGGAAGGTAATTATTTCGAGCGTGGTCAAACGGTATCCAATTTTTAGATATAACTATCGAATAATACCGTTTTCATTGTTTGAAAAAGGCGATTAAGCTAGTTTAAATTTTTATCGAAACCAGGAATCAAACATGGCTTTAATCGATTTAGTTGAATACTTCAACGACCGTTTTGAACACGAACACAAGGCAAATTATCGACCGCTGATTCTTGAAAATAATCTTGTCAGTGGTATTTTTGGACAATTAAACACATTCCAAGTTAGCAGCACCTTTTCACCACTGCGGCACATTGCAAATGTGAGCAACATTTCTGGGCATAGCGTGAAAATCAAAGTTTCAGCAAATGAATCGCCTTATTTGCACGGTTATGAACTTGAAAATTTAGCCTTGAATTCAGGTGAAACCTATATTAATTTTGAATCAGTAATCAGCTTTGATCGATTAGCGCGAACGGTTCACATGCTGAACTATTTGCCGCTTGCTCAATCCAACACAGTGCTGTTTTTAGACGTTGATCCGCGCCACATTTTAGGCATCAAAAAAGATCACGGCGCGTATTTTGAAACCGTGATTGAGCAATGTGGATTGATGACTAAAAATACTGTCATTGTTTTAGCCGTGACCAGTAATTATGTGAAATACAACGACGTGCTGATTCGTGGTTTGAGTAATTATCGGCAACGCGGCTATCAAATTGCTTTGCGTTTTGATCATTTAATTTCGGACAAACACGCTTTTGAACTCATCTCAAAATTAACGCCTGATTACGTCAGTTTATCTGCGCGTCAAATTGAAAATGAAAATTCAAACAATGCGCTAAAAAAATTACACGCTCTAAAACAAGTGATTTCAAACGCGCAAGGCAAAGGGATTTTGCGTCAAATTGATCGTCAAAAATCAGAAATTTTAGCGCGGCAAAGTGGTTTTGATTTTGTTGAAGGCAGTTATTACGAAAAAACGTTAAACGTGGATGATTTTTAAAAGGATTTTCAAGTATGAACAAACAAGAAAATTGGGGCATTAAAAGTTTAGTTAAAGAATTGCGCGATATTCGTGTGCATTCACTTGAAACACGCGACCGCCTTGATAAACCGCCACGATTACCCGACCGAAAAACACTCGCACAAATTTTAGATGGTTTGAGTGGTGCGTTATTTCCAAACCGTTTAGGTCGTCCCGATTTGCGCGACGAAGGCATTGATTATTTTGTCGGCAACACGCTAGACAATGCGTTGCGTGATTTGTATCAACAAATTCACCGTGAATTGCATTTCATGGCTGAACAAAAAGGCGTGGCGCAGTTTTCAGAATACGATGCAAAAATGATTGTTCAAAGACTTGCCGCCCAATTGCCCCGCATTCGCAAATTACTCGACACCGATATTCAAGCCGCTTATCAAGGTGATCCCGCTGCACGAACTCCCGATGAAGCGTTGGTGTGTTATCCCTGCATTCACGCCATGATTCATCAACGTATCGCCCATGTTTTGTATCAATTGGGTGTGCCATTGACGGCACGAATGATTACGGAATTGGCGCATTCCAGCACGGGCATTGATATTCACCCGGGTGCAGAAATTGGCGAAAGTTTTTTCATTGACCATGGCACAGGTGTTGTTATTGGTGAAACGACGGTGATTGGCAATCGTGTTCGTTTATATCAAGCCGTCACACTTGGTGCGAAACGTTTTGAACAAGCGGAGGACGGCAGTTTAGTCAAAGGCAATGCGCGACATCCCATTGTGGAAGATGACGTGGTGATTTATGCAGGGGCAACGATTTTAGGCAGAATTACGATTGGGCGCGGTTCCGTTATTGGCGGAAATGTGTGGCTCACGCATGACGTGCCGCCGGATAGTTGCATCACGCAAGCGTTGGTACGGAGTGAATTAACGGCTGATTGCTAACGCATTGATATTGTTAGCACGTCAATGGTCACTAAAAATAGAGTTTTAAATATGGCAATGTGTCCAAAATGTGATTCTCCGGCGTGTATTAAAGACGGCGTGATTAAAGAAAAACAACGCTTTTTATGCAAAGAATGTGGCTATCGTCACACGGTTACGCAGCGTGGGTTAGGTTTGGATATTCGCCGCCAAGCCTTGCAATTGTATTTAGCAGGATTGGGATTTCGTTCGATTGGGCGATTGTTGCAATGCAGCCACGTTACGGTTTCGCAATGGATTAACGCACACGGTGAATCGATTAAATCTATTCGCGCTGTTAATCATGTAAATGTCATTAAAACGCAGGATATTCACGCTTACATTGAGATGCGACAAGTTACAGAGCGAGCGCCGACGTTGGTGTTTGATATAAAAACCGATTGCACTGCGTTATGTATTCCCGTTATGCCGAAACGGCAAAAAATCAGCACAAAAATTTAAACCTATACAAAATTAACAAAAATCTTAACTCGTTGATTTAAAACCATTCGAACTTTGACAGATGGGCAAAAGATGTTGGAAACTAACCGTTCGAACTATTCAAATTTTTACTAAAGGAAATAAAAATGTCTGATATACATGAAGCTCACACAGCGTTAGGCGATGTCGCCGCGCGTACTTTGTCGAATGCGACTAAAACCGTCCCGATGTTGTCAACGATTACGCCTCGTTGGTTGACCCATTTATTGCATTGGGTGCCTGTTGAAGCGGGTATTTATCGTGTTAATAGAGTGAAAAATGCCGCCGATTTAGCGGTTGATTGCTCAAGTTTAGACGAAAAAATCTTGCCACAAACGTTTGTGGATTATGAAGAATGGGGTCGTGAATACCGTTTGAACGCAGTGAATACGGTGCTTGACGTTCACACGCGCGTCGCGGATTTGTACAGCAGCCCACATAATCAAACCAATGAACAATTACGTTTAACGATTGAAACAATTAAAGAACGCCAAGAAAGCGAATTGATTAACAACGCCGAATACGGTTTGTTAAACAACGTCGCACCAGATTTTAGAATTCAACCACGCAACGCCTTGGGTTCACCCACGCCTGATGATTTGGACGAATTGATTGCAAAAGTGTGGAAAGAACCTGCGTTTTTCTTAGCACATCCACAAGCGATTGCGGCATTTGGTCGTGAAGCCACTCGTCGTGGCACACCACCACCCACTGTTAGTTTATTCGGTTCACAATTTTTGACATGGCGCGGTATTCCGTTAATTCCATGCGACAAATTGAAAGTCGTTAACGGCAAAACCAACATTTTATTGATTCGCACTGGCGAAAGTCGTCAAGGCGTTGTCGGTTTATACCAACCAAATTTAACGGGCGAATTAAGCATGGGCTTATCGGTACGTTTCATGGGAATCAACCACAGAGCCATCGCGTCCTATTTGGTTTCGCTTTATTGCTCACTCGCCGTACTGACTGAAGACGCGCTGGGCGTGTTAGAAAATGTCGAAGTGGGCAACTATTATGACTATAAATAATTTCACGCCTGAGCATTCGCAAGATACCGCTGCGATTGAACAACAGTTGACGAAATTGGCGAATGAAATTTTTGCTGAATTGCCGTGTGATGGTTCGCGTTTAGGTGCGATTCAAGCGGAATTTCCGACGGATTTGCCCGCTGTTTTGCAACAATTTGTTACACCGCAGACAAGTAGTTTCGCGCCACCCGCATTTACTTTGCCCGATGAAACAGCGATACAAAAACTGGCTGTGCCAACTGAAATTGGTGGTTTTGTGCCGCACAGTTCGGCTTCACGGCAAGCACCCGTTTCCGCGCCGAAAGAATTTGGTTTGCCGAACGACACCGAGTTGCACAAATTGATATTGCCGCGTGAAACGTTTAATCCGCTGGCTTCTGCGACGACCGATTCACCGTTTTATTTTTTAAATTCAACGAAGCCATTTTCGCAAGTTAAAACAACGTATCAGCCAAAACATCAGCATTCGGCGTTTGATGTGAATGCGGTGCGTCGTGATTTTCCGATTTTGAATGAACGTGTAAATGGGCATCAATTGGTTTGGTTTGATAATGCCGCGACCACGCAAAAACCGCAAATAGTGATTGATCGAATTTCGTATTTTTATGAACACGAAAATTCCAACATTCACCGCGCGGCGCATGAATTGGCGGCACGTTCAACTGATGCGTATGAAAAAGCGCGTCAAACAGTGGCGAAGTTTTTAAACGCGCCATCGCCTGACAACATTATTTTTGTGCGTGGCACGACCGAAGCGATTAACTTAGTCGCAAAAAGTTGGGGTTTGCAAAATATCGGCAAAGACGACGAAATCGTCATTACTTGGTTAGAACATCACGCCAACATTGTGCCGTGGCAACAATTGTGCGAAGTCACAGGCGCGAAATTGCGTGTAGCTCCCGTCGATGACAGCGGTCAGGTTTTGCTCGATGAATATCAAAAATTGCTGAATGCGAACACCAAATTGGTTTCATTCACGCAAGTTTCAAACGCGCTCGGAACGATTACGCCTGCGCGAGAAATGATTGAGATGGCGCATCGTGTTGGCGCGAAAGTGTTGCTTGATGCCGCGCAATCGGTTTCGCATTTAAGCGCAGATGTTCAAAGTTTAGATTGTGATTGGTTGGTTTTCTCAGGTCATAAAATCTTTGGCCCGACGGGAATTGGCGTTGTTTATGGCAAAGGTGATTTACTCGAAGCGACGCAACCTTGGCAAGGTGGCGGCAATATGATTGAAGATGTCACCTTTGAAAACACACGTTATCAACCTGCGCCAGCAAAGTTTGAAGCGGGAACGGGAAACATTGCTGACGCGGTTGGCTTAGGTGCGGCATTGGAATATGTGCAAAAAATCGGCATTCAAAACATTGCCGTTTATGAACACGATTTGCTGGCGTATGCAATGGAAGCCCTGCGTCGAATTGACGATTTAACATTGATTGGAACAGCAAAAGAAAAAACCAGCGTGTTGTCGTTTGTATTAAAAGGTCACACGACGCAACAAGTCGGCGAAGCGTTGAACAAAGTGGGTATTGCGGTGCGTTCTGGACACCATTGCGCTCAACCGATTTTACGACGTTTTGGTTTGGAAGCCACGGTGCGTCCGTCTTTGGCGTTTTATAATACCCATGATGAAGTGGATCATTTGGTTAATACCGTGCGAAAAATTAAAAGCGGTACGTCGTTTTAAAAATAAAAAGCCCGTTTTGAAACGGGCTTTTTTATTGCCTAAAATTTAGGGTGAATGGCATTAAGCCATGTGTCAGTCAGTGTTTCAATCGTTTTTCTTCAATAATCGCAATCGATGTTTTTCTTTTTCTATTGCGTAGATACTTTTAGACATTTCTCTCGATTTTTCCCTTGTCATTCGTTTTATACCCAAACGATTATGAAATTCTAAAGATACTTTCGACAATAATTTATTTGAATCAATGGCACTAACGTCATTAAATACTAAAGATAATTCCGCCAATTTATCTTCATCACTTATTCTAAATAACGGCTGAAAACTTCCCCCCCAGAGCATTCCAGTCTCAGCGTCGAACTCAGGTTCTGTGTAATAAGACTCGCCGCATATATTAGGTACACTTACCCATTTGCGTGGTTTCCAGCAAATTGGACTTCCGTTCGTACCAACAACAGAAAAACTCTTACCATCCCAACGACCTTCATTTGCATACTTCCCTTTGCCGCCATACCAGTGACCGATTTGAAGCTCATTGATAGGAATTTGTTTATCTATAGAAACGTAATCAAATGAATTGTATTGGCTGTCCTGTGTTATTAAATAATTTAACGTAGTTGATGGTAAGTGGTTTTCAAGATCATTTAGCAGTGTTAATGACCAGCTATCAAGATTTTCGTAATCATAATTACTCATTTGGCTTTCCCCCTTCGGATGTTTATTTTATTTTATTGAAATAAAAAATATAAAACAAACAAAAATTATTGATGAATCTAAAAAAATAGATTAGAGTAATCGTGCAATTTTGATTTAACCAACTTTTGGAGCTAAAAAAATGAACAAACGATTAGAAAATATCCTCACAGAACGCCTCGAAAGCATTTTTCACAATGGCAGTTGTTTCGTGAGCTGGAGCGAGCTTTACTATTGGTACGGCACACAAAGAATCACTAAGAAAGACTATGCGGATTTAGAAACTAGGTTTCAGGAAATAGATGACAACATAAAACGTGGTGACAAAAGCGGAGGTAAAATCAAGCTGATGTGCATTACAACAACAGCATCAGGGATTACATTGGGCGGTATGATTCTTTTTGCTGAAAGAACTTCTGAATATGTCACTGCTGCTTCTGATTCGGTAGAATGAAAACGATATGGTTTGTTAGTAACTAAATAATTTAAACGCGCCACCAAAACCATCGTTGATATTAAATCAGCGGTGGTTTTTTTCGTGTTACCGCTTTGCTTTTGCTCTTTTCAAATTAAGCGCGGCGGCTGTTTCGCTGCAAACCATGTAACAACATAACTTTCACGACTGCCACTTCTTGTTTTTATGCGTTTGCCAATTCCTCACGCAAAACTTTCCGCAATGTTCTAACGGTCAACGGCGCGGCACTGTCTTTTAAATCGGCTCTCAATGTGTCGTTAATTAAGGTTTGATAGCCTTTACCCGTTTGTTCAGCACGTTGTTTGAATTCGTTCAAAATATCGTTATCCAAAAAAATAGTGATTCGACTTTTGCCCGTGTCATTGACCACTGCGCCGCGTTTGCCTTTTGAAAAATCATATTCTGCTTTCATGTCTTAATTTTCTTCATAAGCACGCCGCTCGTGAGGCTCGGCGGGACGTGCTGAAATAACGCGAATGTCCTCATTTCGATAATGATATGCAACCACCAATAACCGCCCAAAACCGTCTACTCCCAACGTAACAAAGCGTTCTTCGGTGTGGTCTTTGTCTTCAATCGTTATCGCATGGTCGTCATAAAAAACGCCTTCAACTTCTGTTAAATCAACGCGGTGTTTTAAACGATTGGCTTTGTTTTTAATGGTGTCAAAAGTAATTTTCATGTGAGTACAATATACATATTTAATGTGTGTTTCAATACGCCTGCCTCGATGACGAAATAAAAAGCCCGTTTTGAAACGGGCTTTTTTCGTTTTACAAAATCGAATTTTTCGATACCACTATCGAATATCATCGTTTTATTTCCCTGTAAATTTTCTTTAGAATTCCAACCAACGCAACAAATACAAGGCATAAAATCATGAGCCAAAGTCGCATCATGCCAGGGTTTCGCCCAACAGTTAGTTTTACGGTATTTTATTTAAGTTTGGTGGTGTTGATTCCGCTCAGTACCTTGGTTTTCAAAAGTTTTGAATTAAATTTCGATGATTACTTAAACATCATCACCAACAAACGTGTGGTGGCGGCATTTCGAGTCAGTTTTGGTACAGCGTTAGGGGCGGCGGTGATTGCGAGTTTCTTTGGTTTTATTGTCGCTTGGGTTTTAACGCGCTATACCTTTTCGGGGAAACGATTTTTTCACGCTTTGATTGATTTACCTTTTGCACTTCCTACTGCGGTCGCTGGTATTGTGCTGGCGACGATTTTTCAACCAAGTGGAATGCTCGGTAAATTTTTAAAAACTCATTTCGATTTGCAAATTGGTTTTAAACCCGCAGGCATTGTCGTGGCGTTAATTTTTATTAGCATTCCATTTGTTGTAAGAACCGTCGAACCCGTGCTACAAGAATTTGATTCGCGCATGGAAGAAGCCGCTTCAAGTTTAGGTGCAACACGCTGGCAAGTTTTCACAAAAATCATTTTCCCTAACATTTTCCCCGCCTTACTGACAGGTTTTGCGTTGTCCTTTGCGCGTGGTGTTGGCGAATACGGTTCAGTCATTTTTATCGCAGGCAATTTGCCTTACGTTTCCGAAATTGTGCCGCTGTTAATTATCACAAAATTAGAACAATACGATATGGCGGGAGCGACAGCGATTGCGCTCACAATGTTGGTGATTTCGTTTTTGCTGTTGTTGCTGATTAACCTGCTACAACATTGGGTTCGCAAACGTTCAGGACAACTTTAGGAATTATTTTTATGAGTGCAGCTATTTCGACACGGGTTCATCAATCCACGTTAGACGATGCAAATTGGGTACGCTGGAGTTTAATTGCGGTGGCGTTAGGATTTGTGATTTTGTTTTTGTGCGTGCCGTTGGTTTTGGTAATTATTCAAGCGTTTTCAAAAGGATTTGGCGCGTATTTTTCAGCGTTGAGCGAACCCGATATGCAAGCCGCCATGCGTTTAACGTTATTGACGGCGTTAATTACCGTGCCGTTGAATACGGTTTTTGGTGTGGCGGCGGCGTGGGCAATTACGCGCTTTGAGTTTCGCGGAAAAGATCTCTTAATTACGCTGATTGATTTACCATTTTCAGTTTCGCCCGTGATTTCAGGCTTGATTTTTGTGTTGATGTTTGGCGCACAAGGTTGGTTTGGCAGTTGGTTTGTTGAACACGATATTAAAATTATTTTCGCCGTGCCAGGCATTGTGTTGGCGACGTTGTTTATTACGTTTCCTTTTGTGGCGCGACAGTTAATTCCGTTGATGCAAGAAATGGGCAGTGAAGAAGAGGAAGCCGCTTTGTCATTGGGTGCGAGCGGTTGGAAGACGTTTTTTCTGATTACGTTGCCGAATATCAAATGGGCGTTGTTGTACGGCGTTTTACTTTGTAATGCCCGCGCAATGGGCGAATTTGGCGCAGTGTCAGTGGTTTCGGGACACATTCGCGGCATGACCAATACCTTGCCGCTTCACGTCGAAGTCAGTTACAACGAATACGACACGGTTTCAGCGTTTGCTGGCGCATCGATTTTGGCGGGATTAGCGATTGTGACCTTGATTTTAAAAACATTGTTAGAATGGAAACAAACTAACCGAGCGACTGTTTAACTTTTTTGAGAACGAATTATGAGCATTTTACTGTCAAACATTAGCAAACACTTTGGACAATTCGCGGCGTTGCACGACATTGATTTAGAGATTCCCGAAGGTGAATTAGTCGCACTTTTAGGGCCTTCGGGTTGCGGAAAAACTACGCTGTTACGCATCATCGCGGGACTGGAACAAGCCGACAAAGGCAAAATTTTCTTGAAAGGCGAAGACAAAACGGATTTACACGTTAGCCAGCGCGGCATTGGTTTTGTGTTTCAACATTACGCGCTATTTCGGCACATGACGGTTTTCGATAACGTCGCGTTCGGCATGCGCGTGAAAGATAAAAAAGTACGTCCAAGCGAAGCAGAAATTGCGAAGAAAACCCACGCATTATTGGAATTGGTGCAGCTCGATTGGTTACATAATCGTTTCCCCGACCAACTTTCGGGCGGACAACGTCAACGCATTGCCTTGGCGCGAGCGTTAGCGGTTGAACCCTCTGTTTTATTGTTGGACGAACCTTTTGGCGCGTTGGATGCCAGCGTGCGAAAAGATTTGCGCCAATGGTTACGCAATTTGCATCATGAATTAAACGTCACCAGTATTTTCGTGACGCACGATCAAGAAGAAGCGATGGAAGTCGCCAGCCAAGTGGTGGTTTTAAACAAAGGCAGAATTGAGCAACAAGGTTCGCCCGCTGAAATTTACGATTATCCCGCGAACGAATTTGTGTCAAAATTTATTGGGCAAACCAACGAATTCACACTCGAACATCAAACCATCGATTGGTTTAAACACATTGGTTTGCTGATTTCAGAACAAAGCAAAGTCGCGCACGTTCGTCCGCACGACATTGAAATTGCAAAATCGACGAACAACGACACGCCGATTACGCTCAAAGATTGGCAACATTTGGGCGCGTTAATTCGGATTGAATTGACGAAAACTTTACCCAACGGAAAACCAAAATTGGTTTACGTCGAAATGCCGAATGAACAATTTAAACGCCTGCAACTTAATCGTGGTGATAAAGTAGATTTAAAAATTCGTCACGCACATTGGTTTAATTAACATGAATTTAAGTCAAATCGAACTCTTGCGAATTTTGCAGGAAACAAATTTTAGTTTGTCGCAAGCCGCTGAAAAAATGCACATTGTGCAATCGGCGGTCAGTCGGCAATTGCAATTATTTGAAGCCGAAGT
>CAISXF010000089.1 GCA_903889445.1 uncultured Pseudomonadota bacterium | reverse complement strand
TCGCCGCCTTCGCCACGAATACTGTCATCGCCGCCTTTGCTATCGAAAAAATTAGCCACTTTGCCGCCGTCCGTTTCTTGTAACGAATTGTTTGAATCGTTGCCAATGCCTCTAATCGCTTTGCCATCCAACGTTAAAATTTCAATGTCTGGGCTTTCGCTCAAATCATAATCGACCGAAGCAATGACTTGGTCTTGATCGTCTTTGTTTGGCGTTTCGATAATTTTATCTTCGGTATTGTTCATTTTGTAAACGTCGCTACCTTTGCCACCTACCAATCTGTCCATGCCCAAACCACCGTCTAACGTGTCATCGCCCTCGTTGCCAATTAGCGTATCGTTTCCCGCACTGCCACTGAGAAAATTATTAACCGCGTTGCCTTCAATTCGATTATTGAGTTTGTTTCCCGTGCCGTTGATTTCGTTGCCGCTTACCAAAATTAAATTTTCAACATTCTCGCTCAACGTGTAAGTGAGTTTGCTTTCGACCGTATCGGTGCCGCCAATTTTGGGATCTTTGTTCGCTTCTTGAATGCTGTCTTTTTGATTATCGATAAAATAATAATCATCGCCATCACCGCCGGTCATGGTGTCAACGCCGTCGCCCCCGTTCAACGTGTCACTGCCTTTGTCGCCAGAAAGTAAATCGTTGCCATTGCCGCCGTCTAACTTATCGTTATCGCTGCCACCGATTAACGTGTCGTTACCGTCGCCGCCTAATAACACGTCGTTGCCATTGCCGCCGTCTAATGAATCATTGCCCGCGCCACCGTCTAAGGTATCGTTGCCCGCCACACCGATAAAAATATCATTGCCCGCCATGCCAGAAAAAAATTCACTTTTTTCTGTGCCGTTCACTTTGTCATTGCTGGCGGTTCCTAAAAAATTCGGTTTGCCGGTTGACGTTGAATTATTCACGACGGGTTTCACAATCACCACAGGCGCAGGTTCAACCACTTTTGACAATGGTTGCACCGCGACGGTCGCGCCACTGGTCACGCTTTCGGCAAAATTCAAACCATCCGTATAACTCACATTCGCACTGATTTTCTTGCCCACGTCGGTTTGCGTCAAGGTGTAACTTTCTTGATTTGCACCGCTGATAATTTTACCGTCACGCCACCACGAAACCGTCAACGCGCCCAACCCGTCCACATCTTTCAGCGTATTTTGCAGCGACAACGTTTCATTTTCTTTTGTGTTGCCGATGATTTTAATTGTGCCGGTGGTTTTGTGATTCACTATAACCGGCGTTTCAACCACAGGCGCGACCACCGCCACTACTTTTTTCGGTTCAACAAAATCCGTCGCGCCACTCGTTTTACTTTCTAACGTGCCGTTGCCGTCGGTGTAACTCACTTTCACTTTGATGGTTTTGCCGATGTCGCTGGTTTGTAAAGTGTAGTCTTTTTGCGTCGCGCCACTGATGACTTTGCCGTTTTGCATCCACGCATAACTGAACGCGCCTAAGCCATTCGCATCTTTTAAAGTGTTTTGAATCGATAGCGTTTTGCCTTCAGTCGCCCCGCCAGAAATCACCACGTTTCCCGTCGGCAGAAAATTAACAGGTGGTGGCGGCGTAAGGCTCGTGTCAATCACCGTCACCGTCGCAGAAATTCCCTTTTTATCGTGCAAGGTCACGGTTTTATCGTGCAAGGTCACGGTCAACGTTTCGTCGCCTGTCTTCAATGTATTTAATCGGAAACGTCGCTGTGCCGTCATCTTCAATCACAAAACTGCCCGTCGATAATCCACCCAACACATCCGCATCCGAAATCGTGCCGCTCAAATCAAACGGAATTTCTGTGCCAGCCGCTACATTTTGCGTCGTTAAAACAAACGCACTGCTGCCATTTTCGTTCGCGCTGGTTTCGACGGTTAATTTATATGTCGGTAATCCAACGGACTTCGGTGGCGCGACAAATGTGCCTTCGGTGGTGTTTAAGAGAATTGAAACTGTGTTGTCGTGAAAATTCCCCGCCACTAAATCGAGTTTACCGTCGCCATTGAAATCAGCAACACCGGTAGAATCAGGTTCTTTACCGACTGCAAACGTGGTTTGTTCAGCAAAATCTCCTTTGCCATCGCCTAACAAAACTGAAACATTCACGGATCGGTCATTTGACGCAATCACATCGGCGTTGCCATCGCCGTTCAAATCCGCCACGCTCACGGAATAAGGAGTCGTTCCCACCGCAAAGGTCGTTTGTGGCGCAAAACCGCCCCGCCCGTCGCCCAGCAACAGCGAGACGTTATTACTTATCCCGTTTGCCGTGACCACATCCGCGTTGCCATCGCCGTTCACATCCGCCACGCTCACAGAAATTGGAGAAGTACCCACCGCAAAGGTCGTTTGTGCCGCAAAACTGCCATGCCCGTCGCCCAGCAACAGCGAGACGTTATCGCTAAAATAGTTTGCCGTGACCAGATCCGCGTTGCCATCGCCGTTCACATCCGCCACGCTCACAGAAACTGGAGAAGTACCCACCGCAAAGGTCGTTTGCGCCGCAAAACCGCCCCGCCCGTCGCCCAATAATACTGAGACGTTATCACTCGAAAAATTTGCCGTGACCACATCCGCATTGCCATCGCCGTTTACATCAGACACGCTCACAGAATAAGGATTAGTTCCTACCGCAAAGGTAGTTTGTGGCGCGAAGGAGGCAGGTTTTAAAGTTGTTGGAGTTGTCATTTTGAATTCCTGTTTTTGGTTTAATAAACGTCTTGATGGTCGCCGACATTGACCAAAATAATCTCGGTTTCGGTGATGAGTAATTCTAACGTAATTCGGTAAGACAAATTGATAGAAACCGCGTGCAAATCAGATAAATTGCCCGATAATTGGTGTAATTTTAACGACGGATAAAACGGATTTTCTGCCAATAATCGCAATGCTTTCGCATACGCGGATTTTAATTCGGGATGACGTTTTAAAAATTTTGCCTCGCGTTGTTGATATTTTTCAGTCAACGAGATGATGAAACTCATTCTTCAATCCCTAAATTTTTTAAATGCTCGTCGGCTGATATTTTCACAAAACGCCCTGCTGCTAAATCGGCGCGGGTTTCAGCCAAGGCATTTTCGATTTCTTTTCTGACGCGCATGGTTTTACGTTGTTGTTTGGCGCGGTAACTTTTCAACGCCTCTTTGATTGTCCACTCAATGGCTTCTTCTTTTGATTCTAAGTGCGTAATCGCCAGCACTTCATTCATTAACACATCATTTACCGCAACGTGTGTTTGTGGCGCGAAGGTGGCGGGTTTTAAAGTTGTTGGGGTTGTCATGTTGGATTCCTGTTTGGTGGGAGTTTAAATTGAAACTAACGGAAATTTCTCTGGATGTCGAATAGATTCAACATCTAAATCAATATCCAAATCTGACCAATAAAGATGATGGGGTTGTGGTCGTTCGAGAGCAAAAATTTGTTCGACGGAGGCTTTGCGAAACCACGGGAAATTTAAAAACGACACAAATAATTCTTCTTGTTCGTCGAGTAGTAACCAAAAACCGTGTTTTGAAATGCCTAAAATTTCAGTTTGGAAAGTGTTTGTGCCACGCATTTGTAATTTCCTGTTGATGTGAGTTCACTAATTTTTCAACTTCTTTCAATTCGCGTGTTGATAAACCAAAGTTTTGAGCCAATTCAATCAGCGGTTCGAGCCAAAATTTAGCTTCGCCGTTTTCGTGATAAACATGAACGTGCATTCGAGATTCTTCCCGCGAAAAAAAGAAAAATCGATAACCGTGTTCACGAAATACGGTCGGACTCATGAATTTGTTGACGTTGTCATGATGAATTCCTGTTTGTTTTTGTAAAAAGTGGCGTTTAGTTTAACTGCCGGCGAAGTCAAAACCCCGTGTTTTCGAGCATATTTTTAAAAGTTGTCGCGACAAAAATTCGCGTTTAATACTTAACCAATTGAAACATAATAACTTTTATAAAATTGTGGCGCGACGCTGAAGAATTCGACACGGTTAAAACCGCTTGTTTTCCAAAAAATTGGTATAAACCCCGTGTTTTCGAGCATATTTTTTGGAATTACCGCGTAAATTTCTTTATTCCGGTTCATTTTTCGCACTCAAAACCAACGCGGCTTGATAAATCGGTTTCTTTTTTCCGCCCGTAATTTCAACCACCAATTCCACGGCTTTTTTAACACTGCATTCGGTCAATAATAATTTTAAAATACGTTCTTGTTCTGGCGTGATGGTATTTTCGGACACATCGATTTTCGCCGCGCCTTCGACAATCACCACAAATTCCCCGCGTCGCATATTGGCATCGGTTTCCACTAACGTGAGCATTTCAGCGAGCGGTAACTTCACAATCGTTTCGTGTAATTTGGTTAATTCTCGCGCAATGACCATCGACCGTTCTGCGGGCAAAACTGCCGCCATATCGTGCAAACAATCTAAAATCCGATGACACGATTCGTAAAACACCCACGTTGTCGAAATCGCTGCTCGTTCTGCGAAAAAAGTGCGACGGGCTGACGACGTGCGCGGCGTAAAACCTTCAAATGAGAACGGCGTAATCGCTACGCCCGCTGCGGATAAGGCGGCAATTAACGCACACGCGCCAACAATGGGAACGACGGTTAAGTTCGCTTCATGAACTGCTTTCACCACTGGCATTCCAGGATCGCTAATTAACGGCGTTCCCGCGTCGGAGACCAGCGCAATCGACAAACCCGAACGTAATTTTTCAATAATTTCTGCTGCCGCTTTATCTTCATTATGTTGATGTAACGCGATGACTTTATTGCTAATGCCATAATGTTGCAGCAACATTCTGACGTGGCGCGTGTCTTCGGCGGCAATTAAATCGACACTTTTTAACGTTTCAATCGCGCGAAACGTAATATCTGCTAAATTACCAATTGGCGTGGCAACAATGTATAACTTACCCATTTCTTGAATCATTTTTTTCTCAGTTAAAATTTATGAACGACTATCTTAAACCAAAATCAAAAGCCGCCCATTTATTGCGTGGCGAACAAGCCGAACAACTTGCCTGTGATTTTTTAATTTCCCAAGGTTTAACGCTGATTGCGCGTAATTTCCGCTGCGTTCACGGTGAACTCGATTTGATTATGAATGACGGTGAAACGTTGGTGATTGTGGAAGTGCGTTATCGTAAAAATGCGAAATTTGGCAGTGCGTTGGAAAGTGTCAATTATTCAAAACAAGCGAAAATAAGTGCGACGACGGAATTTTATTTGAATACGTTGCCCGGCGACATGCCGCGAATGCGTTTTGATGTGGTGGGAATTTTGGGGGATGGCGATTTGCAGTGGGTTAAAAATGCGTTTTGAAATGTGCGGATAAATCAGGATAAATAACAGATGGTTGTGGGAAAGGGCGAACGTTATTCGCCCTTATAAAATTAACCCGCGTTTTTAGATTTTTTGTTATGCGGTGTATTTTTACTCACGGCTGCAACGGTAACAGGCGTTTTAACTTTGGAATCTTTCGTGCCTTTGGTTTTTTCTGGTAATTTGTTATTCACAGAAGTTTTCGCGGTAGCAACGATATGAGCTGAAGTTTTATCCGATTTATTTTTCGACTTGGATTTACTTTTCTCTTCGGATTTACTATTTGAAGCCACACCCACCGATTTTTTGTCGGCCGTATCCGATTTTTTAGCGGTTAATAATGCTTTGACACTTTGTTTCTCGACTTGTTTCTCGACGACTTTCGCAATAATTTTTACTGGATCGGGTTTAGCTTTCTGACTAATCACAACCGGTTTTGCATCATAAATAGCGGTACTTTCGTCTTCGCCTTCATTGAAACTTTCAGAAATCCACTGTTCAAACGGCAATTGCGCCAAATTTTCTTTAAACGATTCAGCTTTCGCCACCGGAATCAATAAACGACGCGGCCCAGAACCTTCGGGTGCCGTTTTAGATTTATTGAAAGCGGGATTTAATTTTAAGAAATCGTGCAACGACATATCCGCCATTTCAGCGGCTTTGCTCAAGTTCAATTGCGAATCTAAATTCACCACTTCAAAATAAGGCTTGTTTGGAATATGGTGCAAATTGACTTTGTATTCATCTGCGTGAGAAAAAATCTGAGCAATCGCCAATAAACGCGGCACATAATTCGCGGTTTCGTCGGGCATTCTTAATGACCAATAATCCGTCGGCATATTACGACCTTCATTGCGTTCGATCGATTTTTTAACGTTGCCTTTGCCCCAATTATACGACGCAAGTGCTAAGAGCCAATCGCCATCAAAACTGTTGCTGAGTTGTTTTAAATAAGTGGTGGCAGCCTTTGTCGAAGCATAAACATCACGACGACCGTCGTACCAAGAATTTTGTTGTAAGCCAAACATTCGACCGGTTGCAGGCATAAATTGCCACAAGCCTGACGCATCTACTCGGGAATTTGCATTCGGTACAAACGCACTTTCGACCACGGGCAACAACGCTAATTCACCTGGGATATTCTTGGCTTCAATTTCGTCAAGAATGAGATGAAGGTAAGGTTCAGCGCGTTTTTGAATGGTGCTTAACGTATTAGGGTGGTTTAAATACCAGTCGATTTCACGATCAATACGTTCGTTTTCAATTTTTGGCAAGGAGTATAAAGAAATCAAACGCGCCCAAACTGTATCTTTATGTCCGGCAGCCGTTTTGTTAATCTCACTTTTATTCGATGATTCGTAATTGTGATAGTAGTGATCAACATAAGCGTTATTTTGTTGTTCGACATCCGGAGCAAGTTCATTTACAGTCAACGCATCTTTTGCATTTTGCGAACAACCGGCAACGGCGAGAGTCATCAGCAACACTAATAAATTAACGTGTCTGTTTAGTTTAATCGGCATTCATTTTACCTTTGTAGTTATGAAGTTGTTTGATTATAGCGACTTTTTAGCCTCGAATTATTAAAACAGTCTTAAATTGAGTGGAATTCATGAAACGCGATTTTTTATTTGCTTATTACCAAACCCCACGCGGGAAATTATTAAAAGAGCTTGAGGTCGCTTATTTACAGCGTTCAATTACTGTCAGTTGTCAGCAAACTATTTTACAAGTCGGCGGTCTCGGCTGGGAAAATGAATTTATTGATTGTTCGTTGTATCAAAGTTTTTCGGTCTTAGATGCCAAACTTTTGGGCAATCCTGACGCGCCTAAAATTCAAGCCAAATCTTACGCGCTGCCGTTGCAAAGTAATTGTATTGATATGATTATCGTGCCGCATTTGCTGGAATTCGATGCCGCTCGCTTTCAAACGTTTCGAGAATTAGAGCGTGTGCTAAAACCGGAAGGCATTTTATTGGTGCTGAATTTTAATCCGTGGAGTTTTTGGGTGCGTTATCAATTTTTATGGGACAAACGGTTGGCGGATTCGTGGAACGGGCATTTTATTTCACGTTCACGTTTGTTTGATTGGTTGAAATTATTAAATTTTGAAGTGGCTAACAAAACGGAGTTTTATTTGAGTTCGACTAAAACCGAAAACGGTACGAACGCGCTCAATAGTTTTTCGTTCACCTCCACCGCGTACGCTGTGAAAGCCACGAAACGGCGTTTTAATCCTATTCCTATGACACCGGTGAAACTCTTTTCGTCACGTTTAGTCGTCGCCAATCCTTTGGCGGCAAAGGTAAAACACAATGACTGATCCGGTGATTATTTATACAGATGGCGCGTGTCGTGGCAATCCAGGGAAGGGCGGTTGGGGAGCGATTTTGCGTTATAAAGGCGCGATTAAAGAATTACACGGTGGCGAACGGGAAACGACCAATAATCGCATGGAGTTAATGGCAGCGATTCAGGCGTTGGAAGGATTAAAAAAACCGTGCGTGGTGCATTTGTACATTGATTCAAAATACGTTTTGGACGGTATTACAAAATGGCTGCCGAATTGGAAAAAAGCGAATTGGAAAACGGCGGCGAAACAACCTGTGAAAAATGAAGATTTGTGGCGACGTTTAGATTCTGCAATTCAGCCGCACACCATTGATTGGCGTTGGGTGAAAGGACATTCGGGAAATATGGGCAATGATCGCGCTGATAAGTTGGCGAATTTAGGGATTGATGCGTTGCGTTGATTTTTCAGAATAGTGTCATTGGCGGAGAGTGAGGGATTCGAACCCTCGGTACGTTACCGTACACATGCTTTCCAAGCATGCGCCATCGGCCACTCGACCAACTCTCCAATTTTTTGGTGTACTGCTTTTTGAATTTACTACTGAAGGGGCGCAAAGAATAATCGACTTCGCGCCCCGTTGCAAGATTATCCGGCGTTTTCTTCCAATTCATTCCAGCGAGCGTAACAATTCGCCAATTCTTTTTCAAGATTTTGGAATGCGTTTAGTGCGTTATTCACAAGCGTTTGTTCTTGTTTATAAAAAGTGGGTGCGTTCATTTCTGCGGTTAATGCCGCTTTTTTCGCTTCTAATTCGTCGAGCAACGCGGGCAATTTTTCAAGTTCTTGCTGCTCTTTGAACGACAATTTTTTCTTTTTTGGCGCAGTCGAAACCGGTGCGAGCTTTTCAACTTTGGACGCAGTCGATTTTTTAGCCGCTAACGCTGCCGTGGCTTCCAGCGTTTTATTGTATTCCAGCCAATCGGTATAACCGCCGAAAAACTCTTGAACATTGCCCGAACCATCCAACACAAAAATGTTGGTGACGACATTATCTAAAAACGCGCGATCATGACTGACTAATAATAATGTGCCATCAAATTCCAACAATTTCGCTTCTAATAATTCCAGCGTTTCCAAATCTAAATCGTTGGTCGGTTCATCCATCACGATTAAATTCGCGGGTCGGGTAAATAATCGCGCCAACAATAACCTATTTTTTTCACCACCTGACAAACTTTTGACTGGTGAACGAGCGCGAGCTGGCGAGAATAAAAAGTCGCCCAAATAGGAAATAACGTGGCGTTGCTGACCGCCAATATCGACAAAATCATTGCCGTGAGCAATCGTATCCACGACGCTCATGTCAGGATCTAATTGGTCGCGCAACTGGTCGAAATAGGCGATTTCTAATTTCGTGCCTTGTTCAATCGTGCCGCTGGTCGGTTCTAATTGTTTGAGCAACAATTTCAATAACGTCGATTTTCCCGCGCCATTGGCACCGATTAAACCAATTTTATCGCCGCGTTGAATCAGCGTTGAAAAGTCGTTGATAATTGTTTTGTCATCATATTTAAAGCTGATATTGCTGACTTCCAGCACTTTTTTACCTGATTTTTCGCCGCTGTCTAAGCCCATTTTCGCCGTGCCTTGCACATTCCGACGTTCTGAACGTTCCGAACGCAACCGTTCCAATGCGCGAACACGTCCTTCGTTTCGGGTTCGACGCGCTTTCACACCTTGGCGAATCCAGACTTCTTCATCAGCGAGTTTTTTATCAAACTCTGCATTCTGATTGGCTTCGTCTTCCAACGCAGCCGCTTTCCGCGTTAAATAATCGTCGTAAGTGCCTTGCCACGACACCAAATTTCCGCGATCTAAATCCACAATGCGCGTTGCCAATTTTTGCAAAAAAGCCCGATCATGCGTGACAAATAAAACCGCGCCTTGAAAATTCAATACTTGATCTTCGAGCCACGCAATACTTTCAAAATCCAAATGGTTGGTCGGTTCGTCGAGCAGCAAAACTTCGGGATCCATGACCAATGAACGCGCTAAATCCACGCGCCGTTTCCAGCCGCCCGATAAACCTTGGATTTTCAACTCGGGAGGTAAATTCAATTTGCTCAACGTCGTTTCGACGCGCTGTTGAAACGCCCAGCCGTCGCGTGCTTCGAGTTCATGTTGCAAATCGCCCAATTCGTTCAAGGCTTTTTCGTCATCATAATCCATCGTCAACGATAAATCGTGATAACGCGCGATAATCGCGCCCAAATCACCCAAACCACTGGCAACGGCATCGTAAATCGTCGCATCGTCAGGCAAATCAGGTGATTGCGCCAGCCACGCTAATTTGAGTTCCGGCTGTTGCCAAACGTCGCCTTCGTCGGCGTGCGTGTCGCCAGCGATAATTTTCATCAACGTCGATTTTCCTTCGCCGTTGCGTCCTAGTAAGCCGACGCGCTCACCGGCATCGAGTTGAAAATCTGCGTGTTTAAGCAGCGCGTGTGTACCGTAAGCGATAGAAACATTGGATAAACGTAATAGAGGCATTTTTAAATTTAGGTGAAGTTGAAAGGGTTAATTAACAGTTAATTGAAAATTATCTAAATCTATGCGATACCGTGCAAGTTGAATAGATTAGTAGCCATCGGCGAAGCCGCAAAAATTTTAGGTGTTTCGATAACGACTATGATTTGAGCAAACTTAAACCCGAATTTTCAAAACAATTTGTAGATGATACCGATTGTGTGAAAGATTGGAATGCGGCAAACGAATTTCACAAATTCGCTTTCGACCGCTAAATCTAGCCACGCGGCAATTATAAACGATTTTTCATTTTCATTACCCGCAAAAAAGCCCCGATTTGCGATGATGCCGTCGGGGCTTTTTTGTTTGGTTATTATTTGCTGATGACTAATTTCAGTCGGGTTTTTTTGGTGTGATAAGTGGTGACGTATTGGTCGAGTGCGTCCAGCCCTTTCAAGGTGTTTTTAGCGAATAATACCCACTTTTGACAAATGAAAGCCTTTAGCAACGTGTTACAAAAATTCATCAATAGAAGCCCTGCCACAGTGATGGTTCAAGGCTTACTGGAACAGATATTAAACGAATATTAAACGAAGAAAAACTGAATATTTGGTTTGAAGCAAACCGAGGACGGCACTATACAGGCGAACTGCTGTTTTCAACGGTTGTCGCGCGGATGCTCGAAGTGGTTTGTCAAAGGCGAGAAAGTGTTCACGTTGCATACCGAAATACAGAAAACATCAATGTTTCAATCACTTCGCGGTACAACAAATTAAATGCAAGATTGGATTTCCTAAAATTCAATTCAGAAGCATCCCCAAAGTATAAGCAAGGATTTTGCGGATGAAACGATTACTCAAATGCAAACAATCTCGAGCGCAAACTTTTTCGATCTGAAAACGCTCTGTTAGCTGACAGATAACGGTTTCGACGTGCGCAGTGTTTTCATGAGCGGATACACAAACGTTTTTGGGCGTTTGTCTTTCATATTTTTTCGTAAAAGTGTTTATAAATCAATCCATTGCTGTGCAAGCTCTTCTTTTAATTGCATTTGCCGTTGTCTCCGCTTTTTTGTTTGCGATATACCTGCTTTTTAAAATGAAACTGTGCGACACTACCGGATAATGTTTAACTTGTTGATTTTGTTATTACCGAGAAAAGGACTTGGACCTTCACGAGCTTGCGCCCACTAGCACCTGAAGCTAGCGTGTCTACCATTCCACCACCTCGGCGAATCGGGTTGAATAATACGCAGCACGGTGAAATTTGTCAATTCAAAGAAAGTAATTTCAACGTTCTAACCTTTTACCTCGCGTCTTAAACCTGTATGATAATGGACAAATTATCATTGATTTTCTCCTAAAAGAAGCAGCCTAAAAATGCCCTCAAAGTCTAAAAATCCCCTTGATTTCGCGTCAAAAAACGATCCTTTCGCCGACCGTGAAGCCGAAAAATACGATAATCCGATTCCGAGTCGTGAACTGATTTTACAATTGCTCGAAGATACGGGGCGACCGCTAGGACGCGAAGATATTGCAGCGGCATTTGCGCTGGACGATGAAGAACGCCTGGAAGCCTTGCGCCGTCGATTACGCGCAATGGAACGCGATGGGCAATTATTATTCAATCGTGGTGGGCGTTATTGTTTAGTCAACAACAAAGATTTAATCGTTGGGCGCGTTATTGGTCATGCCGATGGTTTTGGTTTTGTTCGTCCTGACGACGGTTCGGACGATTTGTATTTATCGCCGCGTGAAATGAATGTGCTGTTACACAACGATCGCACCATCGTTCGCATTGTCGGATTAGACCGAAAAGGACGACGCGAAGGCGCGGTGGTCGAAATTTTAGAACGCAATACCCATCAAATTGTCGGTCGTTTATACAGCGAAGACGGTTTCACTTATGTCATTCCTGATAACAAAAATATCGCGCAAACCGTTTTAATTGAAAATGGTAAAACAGGGAATGCTGAACAAGGGCAAATTGTTGTCGCAGAAATTACCCAGCAACCGACTAAATTACACCAACCGCTCGGCAAAATCGTTGAAGTTCTTGGCGATCATTTAGCACCTGGAATGGAAATTGAGATGGCGATTCGGACGCACGAATTGCCCAATACTTGGTCAGCTGAATTACTCGCCGAAATCGCGCCACTTACCGCTGAAGTTCCAGAATCAGCCAAAGAAGGACGTGTCGATTTACGCGCCACACCTTTAGTGACTATTGATGGCGAAGATGCCCGTGATTTTGATGATGCGGTTTATTGCAAAAAAACGCCCAAAGGTTGGAAATTATTGGTGGCGATTGCCGACGTGTCGCATTATGTGAAAATTAGCACGCAACTCGACCGCGAAGCCCATAAACGCAGCACGTCGGTTTATTTTCCAGAGCAAGTGATTCCGATGTTGCCAGAGATTTTGTCGAACGGTTTGTGTTCGCTGAATCCACACGTTGATCGGTTGTGCATGGTGTGCGAAATGCTGATTGACGAAGAAGGTCAAGTCGGGCGAACTCGTTTTTATGAAGCGGTGATGCAATCGCACGCGCGTTTGACGTATAACGACGTGGCAAAAATGTTGGTCGAAGGTGACACGGTTTTAGCCGAAAAGCACGCGAAGTTAATGCCGGATTTGCGCGAACTTTACGCGCTATATCAAGCGATGCGAATTGCCCGCGAAAAACGTGGCGCAATGGATTTCGACACGCAAGAAACCCGCATTGTGTTTGGTGAAAACCGCAAAATCGATAAAATTATCCCCGTCGTTCGCAACGACGCGCATAAGTTAATCGAAGAATTTATGATTGCGGCAAACGGCGCAGCGGCACGGTATTTAAACAGTAAAAAAATGCCGAAATTGTTGCGTGTTCACGAAGGGCCCAGTGAAGAAAAATTAACCAATTTACGCACCTTTTTGGGCGAATTAGGATTGCGATTGACAGGCGATAATGAACCCACGCCGGTCGATTATATGAACCTGATTGAAAGTATTAAAGACCGTCCCGACGCGCATTTGATTCAAACGGTGTTATTGCGTTCGATGTCGCAAGCCGTTTACAGCGCGGAAGAAAAAGGACATTTTGGTTT
>CAISXF010000088.1 GCA_903889445.1 uncultured Pseudomonadota bacterium | reverse complement strand
TAAATGCGACACCAACCATTCGTCGATGCGGTCAGAAAGCAATAAAACTTCAATGCCTTTTTTGCGGAAAATTTCTAAATGCGGACTGTTTTTTGCCGCCGCAAAACTTTCGGCTGTGACGTAATAAATTTTGTCTTGCCCTTCTTTCATGCGGCTGACGTAATCTTCCAACGACACATTTTGTGCGTCTGAATCGTTGTGCGTCGAAGCAAAACGGAACAATTTCGCCACGCGCTCATTGTTTGCGCTGTCTTCAATTGGAGCTTCTTTCAACACCGAACCAAATTGCGTCCAGAAAGTCGCGTATTTTTCAGGTTCATCTTTCGCCAAACTTTCCAACATGCCCAACACTTTTTTGACCGCACCCGATTTGATGGTGTTGAGTTGTTTGCTTTGTTGCAGAATTTCGCGCGACACGTTCAACGGCAACGAATTGGAATCGATAATGCCACGAATAAAACGCAAATAACGCGGCATCAATTGTTCGGCATCGTCCATGATGAAGACTTTTTTAACGTACAATTTCACGCCGTGTTTTGCGTCCTTATCCCACAAATCAAACGGCGCACGGCTCGGAACGTACAACAATAATGTGTATTCGTTTGAGCCTTCAACTTTGCTGTGAACGTGCGTAATCGGGTCTTGAAAATCGTGCGAAACGTGTTTGTAAAATTGGCTGTAATCGTCGTCTGAAATATCGTGACGCGCTTTTGTCCACAAAGCCGCCGCGCTGTTAATCGTTTCTTCGACGATTTCAGGTGCTGCTTTTTCTGCATTTTCGTCTTCTTCGTCATCACCAAACGCAGGTTGAACTTCTTTGTCCATCACAATCGGCAACGAAATGTGGTCGGAGAATTTGCGAACGATGGAACGCAATTTCCAACCGTCTAAAAATTCACTTTCGCCTTCTTTTAAATGCAAAACGATTTCAGTGCCGCGTGAGGCTTTTTCGACAGCTTCAATCGTGTAATCGCCTTCGCCTGCTGATTCCCAACGTGTGGCTTCGGTTGAACCGGCTTTGCGTGTGGTCAATGTGACTTTGTCAGCAACAATAAATGCCGAGTAAAAACCTACGCCGAATTGTCCGATTAACTCGCTGTCTTTCGCTTGTTCGCCGGTCAACGCTTCAAAAAATTGTTTCGTGCCAGATTTCGCAATCGTACCGATGTGTTCTTGAACTTCTGCGCGACTCATGCCGATGCCATTGTCGATAATCGACACGGTGCGTTTGGCTTCGTCGAATTCAATGCGAATTTTTAACTCGCTGTCGCCTTCGTATAAACCGTCGTTTGATAACGCTTCAAAACGTAATTTATCCGCCGCGTCAGACGCATTTGAAATCAATTCGCGCAAGAAAATTTCTTTGTTGCTGTAAAGCGAGTGAATCATCAAATGTAATAAATGTTTTACTTCGGTTTGAAAGCCTAAGGTTTCTTTGTGTGTCGCTGTCGTCATTGTGTTTCCCTTGTTTAATTAAAAAATGAATCCTTACCGAATTTATGGGCGCGATTCTTTTTTTCAAGGCAAGGCAACGATTAACAACGTGTTCATTCCATTGCAGCAAAATCGGGCATCGTTTCATCAATTTTCCCCATCAAATCCTGCGTCTTTTCTAACGCTGCCAGAATATACAAATAATTTTTGCAATCATCATAGCCCTTTTCGGTCTTTCAGCCACTTGTTTTACACACTTGATAACCGCTAATATGAAAATCCCAAACATCTGGCGAAACATTAGAGTTTGTCTCTCTGAAAAATAGAGGTAAAAAATCTTCAAAAATATGTAATATTGTTTTAGGCTCTGTTGATATTTCATCGCTGCCAAATCAAAGCGGATACAAATCGAATAAATCTCATGTAATTTTGAACTTTCTTTCCAAACCGAGAAAAGATACGTCTGTAATGTTTAGTTTTACCAAAAAAGCATTCAATAACTGATGTTACGCAGCGTGAAGTTTAGCCAATTCTGCATAGGCACAAGGGTTGCACGAATCATCAATTTGGCTCTCAAAGCAAAATGATTAAGCAGGTGCTTAATCTTCAAACATTCCAGTTTGAAAAAGCCGTAAATTGACATAAAAACATGATTATTTTGTGTAGTCATGGTGCGAGTGGGTGATTTTGTTAAACCTAAGTTTGATTTCAACGATTTGTGATATTCCTCTACTTTCCACCGTTTTTCGTAGATGAGAGTTTATGCACAATAAGCAGATTTACCTGCCGCCCTTTGTCGACGAAGTGTCTGTTGATTTACAAGCCCGCAAATAGTCTGCATGACCCGCCC
>CAISXF010000087.1 GCA_903889445.1 uncultured Pseudomonadota bacterium | reverse complement strand
TTTCCCGCGTGTGCGGAAAGCGATTGGTACGGCGAGTTATCGTCATGTGTAATGCCTAGCGGTAACACTTGCCAAACTGTCGCGCCCACTTCGTGTAAAAAATCGACAAAACGATACGCATCCTGACCTAAATTTCCAGCAGGTAGTGACGTAATGTGGAGTAATACGCCTGCACGGCGTTGATTTAAAGTCGCTTTCATATCGCTTAGTGTTCCGTTCCTTGACGCATCGTGCCACCCATTGCGGGCATACCGGAACCTTGCGTAAACGAAAGAGCTAAATAAGCGGGTGGTTTTTCGCTGAGCAAGTAATACAAATTCGTTAAATTTAATCGAAATTGTTTTTCAAAACTACTGACGGCATCGTTTGGATTGTAATCGCCAAACCACCAAAACCAATCAGAGCCTTCGCAAACAGCAAGTTGTAATTCTGCTTTTTCGCGCAATGCGGCATCCATTTCTTTGGTTGCCATAACGTGATCAAACACTTTTTTAGCCGCTCCCAACATGTCCCAACCGCGATTTTTGTCGGTGTCGCCAATCCATGTTGAAAATGTGCCGTAAACCCAACTGCCGGCGACTAATTTATCCAATGGTTTCGTCGCTACATTTTGCGTCACGCATTCTGAAAATGTCGTCATTTGAATGCGCGGGTGATTCGACAAACGACGATACAGCGCACTTAAAAAATAAATACCATTTTCGGGGAAATGTTCCCACGCATTTTCGCCATCCATAATAATGGACACCACGGCATCCGGAATCTCCCGATCCGCAATGTGTTCCAAATGCTTGATTAAATCACTGACGGCATCATCGGCGTGCCATGTGGAATATTGAAAACCGATTAAATCCGACAAACCATCATCACGGAAAAAGCAGCGAATGCCACTTTTTTTCAATTTAAACGGATGATAAGTGCTGGTGGGGCGTGTATTTTCCGTACAAATTAAGCTGTTGCCGAGTACCGCGCCACCACTTGCCACCCAATCAAAACCAAAATCGTCCAGTATTTTAATTGTTTCTTCACTCACGCTGCCTTCTGATGGCCAGCAACCTTTGGGGGCAAACCCGAAAAAGCGTTTGAAGGTTTCTACGCCTTTTTCCAAATGCCATAAAACGCGCTCTTCCCCGTTTGGATATTTTTCCAATTCAGGTAATGGCGCGTGCGGCATTGCTTCGTGAGTGGTTTTTAAGTCCAACAATAACGGCATAATCGGATGGGCGTAAGGCGTAACGGATAATTCAATTTGTCCCTTTTTCGCCAACCGCTTGTACCGTTCCAACACTTTCGATAATTGATCCGCAATAATATCGAGCATTTCTAAACGGTCTGCTAACGTGTAATTTTTGCCTTTATTTAAAAGTCGATGGGCGCGGGTGTCCGTTAATTTTATCGTTTCGCCCAACCAAGCCAAGTGATACCACATCAACAAATCCGCGATAAATTGCGCGTTGACGTAATGAACAATTTCTTTTTCAATCAGTAAAGTCGCTGTCTCCACCAAATGTTTAAAATGGGGATAACGATTTATTTGCCGATTTTCGTTTGCTTTCAAACAGTCTTTGACCGTTTTTAATGGCGTATTGGTCAGCGCGAAATCATCTACCAATGCCGCCAATAACGAATCGGTAATGGGCGTGCGATGGTGCAAATAACGATCAACTTGGTGCGCGTACTCTTCAATTTGTTCCAACAATATGGGCGCAAAATTGACCACCACTTTCGCTTCGGGTGCCGCTTCTAAATGCGCCACCATATCGACGTAATCTTTAATGACGTGTAAATATGTCCACGGTAATTTGAATTCACCCGATTGTAAATCACGATATTCGGGTTGGTGCATGTGCCACGCAATCACCAATTTTAATTTTTTATCATCGAACATAATGTCTTTTAACTCCTAGCATTTCTGGGGTAACTAATATGATGCCACTTGGACTAACGTGGTAACGAACAGCATCTTCTTCAGGATTCTCACCGATAACCGTGCCTTCGGGAATATCGCAGCCTTTTTCAATAATGGCGCGAGTAATACGGCAATGACGACCAATGTTCACATCGGGTAAGACAATCGTATCTTCTATCATGCTGTAAGAATTCACTCGCACATTAGAAAACAATAAGGAATGACGCACCGTCGCACCCGACACCACGCAACCACCCGAAATCATAGAATCAACCGCCATGCCGCGTCTATCTTCTTCGTCAAAAACAAATTTTGCTGGCGGCGTTTGTTCTTGATACGTCCAAATGGGCCATTTGTTTTCGTATAAATTTAAATCAGGATGGACGCTAATCAATTCCATATTGGCTGCCCAATATGCATCAATCGTGCCTACATCGCGCCAATAACTTTGCACCCCACTTTGTAAATCTAAAAACGGATACGCATTCACGATGTGATCACGAATAACTGCCGGAATAATATCATGACCAAAATCATGTGACGATTCCAGATTGTCGGCATCTTTAATCAGTTGTTCAAATAAAAAGTCCGCGTTGAAAATATAAATTCCCATTGATGCTAACGCGGTATCGGTGCGCCCTGGCATCACGGGCGGATGTTCTGGTTTTTCCACGAAGGCTTTGACGCGGCGATAATCATCGACATCCATCACGCCAAATGCTGAGGCTTCTTCTAGTGAAACTTCAATACAGCCAATGGTTAAATCGGCACGTTTGGCGACATGATCGGCAAGCATTGCGCCATAATCCATTTTGTAAATGTGATCTCCCGCCAACACTAAAATATGCTCAGGATTACGACTACGCAAAATATCAATATTTTGATAAATCGCATCGGCGGTTCCGAGATACCAGGAATTTTCATTGTGACGTTGTTGCGCGGGCATTAAATCGACATATTCGCCAAATTCACCGCGCAAAAACCCCCAGCCCTGTTGAATATGACGAATGAGCGAGTCGGATTTGTATTGGGTAAGTACCCCAATTTTGCGAATGCCTGAGTTAACACAATTCGATAGCGGAAAATCAATAATGCGAAACTTTCCACCAAATGGCACGGCTGGTTTTGCTCGCCAATCGGTCATATTTTTTAAGCGTGAACCTCGCCCCCCTGCCAAAATTAAAGCGATGGTATTGCGTGTAAGATGACTGACAAAACGATTTGTACTCGAATCATGTGCCGACATTTTAATCTCCCATATTTGTTATAATAGATACACAACTTTTTTTGTTTGATACACTTCGCAAACATTATCCTACTACATTGAGGCTATTCCTAATGAAAAAGCAATTTCCCGTTACGCTGGATTTCGATTCAGTCAAAGTCGCAGCTGCACAGCATCATAATCCTTTTTCTGTGTTAGGTCGTCACTCAAAAGCGAACAAAATTCATGTGCGTTTATATCTGCCTTATGCAGAATCTGTCCATTTTATGCACAACGATGTTGCAATTTCGCGTATTGAAGGCACAGATTTTTTTGAATACATCGGAAAACGCGGTGAACTACCGCCCCATTATCGCATTTTGTGGCTCGATAAAGACGGCGTAAGCCATGAAAATTATGACCCTTACGATTTTGGCGTGCAGTTGCCAGAGTTTGATTTGCATTTGTTTGGCGAAGGCAAACATTGGCACATTTATCAAAAACTCGGCGCACATTTGCACACAGCGGACGGCATCACCGGTGTTTTATTTGCTGTGTGGGCGCCGAATGCTGGACGTGTCAGTGTCGTTGGCGATTTCAATCACTGGGATGGACGTTGTCATCCGATGCGAAGTTTAGGCGGCGGCGGCGTGTGGGAATTATTTATTCCTGAATTGGAAGCGGGCTGTTTATACAAATTTGAATTGCTCAATCGTGCGAGCGGTGAAGTTCTGGTGAAAACGGATCCGTATGGACAACAATTTGAATATCGTCCGAAAACGGCTTCACAGGTGGTGGCGAGAAATACCCACGATTGGCAAGACAGCGCGTGGTTGTCGGAACGCGCTAAATTCGATTGGTTGCATCAACCGATGTCGATTTACGAAGTGCATTTAGGGTCATGGAAACGTGACGAACACGGGCATTTTTTAAATTACCGCGAATTGGCGACGGAATTAGTGGCGTATGTGAAAGACTTAGGTTTTACGCATCTTGAATTGTTGCCGATTACCGAGCATCCGCTCGATGATTCGTGGGGTTATCAAACCACGGGTTATTTTGCACCGACCAGCCGTTTTGGTTCGGCGGATGATTTCCGTTATTTTGTCGATTGTTGTCACCAAAATAACATTGGCGTGATTCTCGATTGGGTTCCCGCGCATTTCCCGAAAGATAATTTTGCGTTGGCGCGTTTCGATGGCAGCGCGTTGTATGAACACGAAGACCCGCGCAAAGGCGAACATCGTGATTGGGGAACGCTGATTTACAATTACGGACGCAATGAAGTTCGTAACTTTTTGTTGGCGAGCGCGGTTTTTTGGTTGGAAGAATTTCATCTTGATGGTTTGCGTGTCGATGCTGTCGCGTCGATGTTGTATTTGGATTATTCGCGTGAAGCCGATGATTGGGTGCCGAATTGTTACGGCGGCAATGAGAATTTAGAAGCGATAGATTTTCTGCGCGAATTGAACACGATTACCCATCAGCAACAACCTGGCACCGTGATTATGGCGGAAGAATCGACTTCGTGGCCACAAGTTACACGCCCAACGTGGGCGGGCGGTTTAGGCTTTTCGATGAAGTGGAATATGGGTTGGATGCACGATGTTTTGGCGTACATGCAACAAGAATCGATTCATCGCCAATATCATCACAATCAACTGACATTCGGTATGTTGTATGCGTTTAGTGAAAACTTTGCGCTGCCATTTTCGCACGATGAAGTTGTTCACGGCAAAGGCTCGATGTTGAGCAAAATGCCTGGCGACGAGTGGCAAAAGTTTGCGAATTTGCGTTTGCTTTACACGTTTATGTTCGCGTATCCAGGCAAAAAATTGTTGTTCATGGGCAATGAATTCGGGCAAGGTACGGAGTGGAATTTCAGAAAAGATTTAGACTGGTATGTGTTGGAATATCCGCTTCATGAAGGTCTGAAAACGTTGGTGAAAGATTTAAATCATCTCTACAAAACCGAGTCGGCGTTATATCACCATGATTTTGAGCAGCGCGGATTTGATTGGATTGATTGCCATGATGTACAGCAATCGATTTTGTGTTTCCAGCGTAATCACGGAAATGAAAGTCTAATTATCGTGCTGAACTTCACGCCTGTGGTGCGTGAAAATTACCGAATTGGCGTGCCAGTTGAAGGCATGTATCGTGAAATTTTCAATTCGGATTCCGAGTATTATGCGGGTTCAAACACGGGCAATTCGGCAGTTGAAACCAATAATGAACCGTGGATGAATCAGTCGTTTTCGATTAGTTTAACGTTGCCGCCATTAGGTGCCATCATTCTCAAAATCTAACAACGATTGACCAGCTCCGAATTGGCGGGCGATAATCAATTTTGGCGCGACTTTATTCGCGCCATCACTTAACTTTTACTTTTACAAATAGGCGGTTGAATCCGCGCCTACGCATTATGAAAAAAATTCTTTTTGTTACCAGTGAAGTTTATCCTTTAATCAAAACCGGTGGACTGGCAGACGTTTCCAATAGTTTACCAAAATCTCTTGCTGATACAGGGCAAGATGTGAAGATAATTTTACCCAATTATCGCGCGTTAAAACTCACTCGAAATGTGCAGTTGCGTAGCGTTTTTAAAATAGGCAGTCATTCTGTGCAGCTTTTAGAAACGCAGTTACCGGACAGTAATGTGACCGTTTGGCTGGTTGATTGCCCAGAATACTTTGGCATGGCGGGAAATCCGTATGTGGATTCGGCGGGACATTCTTACGCGAATAATCCAGAACGATTTGCGCTATTTTGTCGCGCCGTGATTGAAGTGGCGATGAATCGTGCCGATTTGGATTGGAAAGCTGATGTGGTGCATTGTAATGATTGGCAAACCGGCTTAATTCCTGCGTTGTTGTCGTTGGAAAATGAATTGTGTCCGAAGACCGTTTTCACCATTCACAATATGGCGTATCAAGGTTTTTTTAACGGATTAACCGCCGCGAGATTGCAATTACCAATTGAACTACTATCGTCTGATGGGCTGGAATTTTATGGTGGAATTTCTTTCATTAAGGGCGGTATTGCTTACGCCGATAAAATCACGACCGTCAGCCCGACGTATGCACACGATATTCAAACGCCTGAATTGGGTTATGGCTTGGAAGGGCTGTTAATTTATCGCAATGATGATTTGACTGGCATTATCAATGGCATTGATGACGACTGGAATCCCGAAACCGATATGCTGATTCCTAAAAGATTTAACGTGAATTCGTTTCAGGATAAATCAATCAATAAAACTGCCTTGCAAACACGCTTGAATTTGCCGATAGATGGAAATGTGTTGGTGTTAAGTTTGATTAGTCGACTGGTGGAGCAAAAAGGCATTGATATGCTCTTAGATTGTTTGCCCGACTTGCTCAGTTTGCCGGTTCAAATCGTTATTTTGGGCAGTGGTGAAAAGAGTTTTGAACACGGTTTGCAACAACTCGCAGCGGTTTATCCGGACAAAATGGCATTGACGTTAGGGTATGACGAAGCATTGGCGCATTTAATTGAAGCGGGTGCAGATGTATTTTTGATGCCGTCGCGTTTTGAACCGTGTGGGTTGAATCAAATGTACAGCCAACGTTATGGCACGTTGCCGGTTGTGAGAAAAACCGGTGGGTTGACAGACACGGTTGTGGATACATTGCCCGATACGTTAGCGAATCGAACCGCAACCGGTTTTGTGTTTAGCGAAGAAAATGCGGGCGCATTATTGGAAACGATAAAACGCGCGTTGCTGTTATACGGCTTCCCCGAAGCGTGGAAACAAGTTCAAACGAATGCCATGAACTGTGATTTTTCGTGGAAACGAAGCGCGGCGCAGTATTTAGAATTGTACGAAAATATCGACTAATCATTTTTTTATTGTTCAAATCGAAATCGGCGGTTGATTTTCGCCGCTGATTTTCACTACTACGATGTCGCCCACCGCTAATTTCCCGCTTTGATTATGCAGCGCGTTTTGTCCAAAATAAATCTTGTTTTGCCATTTTCGCAAACGGCTTAATGTCGTCAATGGTTCTTTGCCGACTTCGGCGGTTTGAGGATTTATCGCCGGTACGGAACAACGCGAACACGGTTTGGGCAAGCGAAAATCGAGGTCGCCAATTTGAATCTCGCGCCACGAATCTTCGGCGTAAGCATCGCAACCTGAAATCACTAAATTTGGACGAAAACGCGCCATTTCAATCGGTATTGCTAACGCCGAATTCAGCGAATTTAACGAATTTTCAGACACCATTAAAAACGGAAAACCATCAGCAAACGCCACGCGGTCAAGCTCATTCGCGTAATTCAAATCCACGCTGCGTTTGGTTTCCGTGGGCAAATAAACCAATTGACACGATTGTTGCAAAACCGCGCTAAACCACGCATCCGCTGCATCTGAAACGTGTTCCGCCGCACAACAATCTTTCCAAATCGTACTTTGAATAATTGCGCCCCGTTGCGGTTCGAGCGACAAAGTAAAATTCGTAAAATCAGGCGCGGACAAAATCAATTCAGAATCCGTCAATCGCGTGTGAATCATCGCCATTTTGGGCAAACGGCGTTGGCTGAGAAATTGTCCATTTTCGTCAATCAACATCCATTGTCGATCGTAACGCAAACCCGTTTCCACCACGTCCCATTGCGAAACCCGAATGCCAGCCAATGATTTCACGGGGTAAATAAAAATATAGCTCAATGTAAATAACATAAAAATCTCTAATAGGTTTTCAAAGTGACTAACAATTGTCGATAGTCGTTAAAATTCGGGAGCAGGGCATCTTTGGCGATGATTCGATAACGTTTTTTCCCGTCGTGCTGATAATGCAAAAAAATCATACGGCGACTGATGACGGTTGATGGCAGAATTTCAATCGAATCGGTCGCGCCGAATTCAGTCAATTGCCAACCGTTTTCATCGTGATAATTTATCAGCCAATTTTCACGCGCCAACCGTTTGAGCGTTTGCAAACCGTGCCAAAAAACGACACTCGCCAAACTCACACAAATTGCCCACGGCAACGCATTCATAAAACAAGCGATAAACGCCAAACTATAAATTATCGACAAAATTCGCCGCTGCCAAACTGATTCCGTGATTTTCCAATACGAATCGGACGGTTTCTTTTTCATTGCAACGAACACGCGCTGAGTTGCTGTTGAAAAAGTTGAGCGCGATTGGCTACTTTATTTGAAATTTGTAACAACCACGGTTTTTGATTATACGTTTGCTTTTGAAAACCGCCGTGACCGTCATGATAAGCAAGATATAAATTTCGGGCATCCGTTTTGGCAATTCCCAGTTTTTTATAACTAATTTGCGAATACCAGCCAATGAAATCACACGCATCGGCAAAATTATCGCGTGCAGCTGAATTGTTGCCACTTTTGCGTTGATAATCGCGCCACGTTTCATCTTTAGCTTGTGGATAACCATACGCGCTGCTGCCAAAACCTAACCATGAAAAAAATCCGCTCGGCGGTGTGGCATCAGCGACAAAATGCGATTCTTGGTGCATGATTGCCATTTGTACGGGAATCGGAATGCCCCATTTTTTAAACGTCGCGTTGCTCGCATTATACCAACCGCGTTTTTCTTTGAACGTGGCACACAAGTTTTCGGTATTGTGTAGAGTCAGTGGAATCGTGCTGCACGCGGTTAATAAATAAGTCGCGAGGCATAAAACTAAAAAAGAAATTTTCGACATTCTGATGAGAGGGAAAATGTCAGTATTTTGAGCTTTTGAGGGAAAAATGCAATGGTGGTTTCGAGTGCTATTCAAAAATAGGGAAGTTGAGAATACTTTAAATATATAGCTAATGGACAATAAAAAGATGACCAATATAGCTAACGTATGTTTTTCTTTTACATTAGAGTTTATGCACAATAAGCAGATTTACCTGCCGCCCTTTGTCGACGAAGTGTCTGTTGATTTACAAGCCCGCAAATAGTCTGCATGACCCGCCCATAATATAGAATGAGAACAGCGAAATCGTGTAGCAAGAATCGTCCAGTTTTTTATCCAACCGATGCAGTGTTTCACCCGTTTCGGAATCAAGAGTGCTTATTGTACTCACGGGATCGGTTGCCAAGCCTTGGTATCCTTTATCGG
>CAISXF010000086.1 GCA_903889445.1 uncultured Pseudomonadota bacterium | reverse complement strand
GAATTAACATTCAAAGACGGCGTAAAGGGTGGCAATGTCACGCGCACGACGACTTCTGGAGGAGTATTTATAATCAATTCAATTGGCGCGGAAAACGTAATTGATACACTGGATTTAGATTCCGCCACCGCATTAACCGGATTAACCATCAACGCTTCGACCAATTTTACGGCAACTTTGTCGGCGGATTACGCGGCGGGTTCAACACTCACCGTGGCGGGTGCTGCGGCGAAAGTTGATTTATCTGGCGCAGCGTTGTCTGCCGCAATCACCAAGGTCGATGCAAGTGGATTAACAAATGGCGGCGTAAATGTGCAAGTCAACCAAATCGATAAAACGGCAGATACGCAATTTATCGGCGGCAATGGCGATGACACGTTAGACATTGGAAAAGTAAAATATAATGGTACCTTACCAACGGCATTAAAGGTAGACGGTGGACTCGGTGTCGATACGTTAAAAGTTTCCGATCAAGATACGTTGAGCGTGACAACCGTTGGCAATATCACCAATTTTGAACGATTAGAAATAGTCGATGACAACGACGGTAACGTGGATAGTTTTGATGTGTCGTTGTTAAAAGGCATTACGACCATTCAAATCGACGCGGATTCAGCGGGCGATGGTTATGTTTTAAATAATTTATCAGCCAGTCAATCGATGAATTTGGTGATTGCAGGCAATCAAACGGTTGCGCCAGTTATCAATGTGGCTAACGCGACTGTGATTGGTAACATTGATACACTAGGTTTAACTATCGATGCAGGTGTGACGGGTAATAGGGTGACGGTTGCTGACATTAACGCAGCAGGCATTGAAAAAATAAATCTAAATGCAGTGGACGGCTTTACTGCGACGGCATTAACGGGTTTGAAGGCGTTAGCGACGTTGACTATTTTGGGTCGTGGCGATGTCAATTTAACCACCGGTAATTTACAGCTCAATTTGAATAGTACAATTGATGCGACAGCTTCAACAGGCATGATTACCGTTGATGCGAGTTTGGCAACGACAGCGACTGTAACAGGCATATCTATTAACGGAAGTTTGAGCCAAGCGAACTTTTTAACCGGTTCGGCACTGCCTGATATTTTAACAGGTGGCGCGGGGGCAGATTCATTCATCGGTGGTCTGGGTAATGATACGTTAAGCGGTGGTGCAAATGCCGATATGTTGAACGGCGGCGATGGCAACGATGTTATTAACGGCGGCGCAGGTGCCGATGCAATCAGTGGTGGCGCGGGGGTTGATATGTTGAACGGTGGCAGCGGTGATGATTTATTTGTTTATGCTGCAATGGCGGATTTATTCACCACCAATGCGTTAGTGGACAGTATTTCAGGCGGTTCTGGTACAAATAGTTTGTTATTAGGTACCACTGGAACCACTTTTGCGATTGCCGCCACGGATATTTGGACGGGAAGATCGAGTGGAATTGACGCGCTGATTGGTGTGGCGAATTCAACCGCGAATACTTTAGTTTTAGAAAAAAGTGCTGAAACGGCGGGTGTTAAATTAGTCGATTTATCGAACAATACTGCGCTGACAGGAAATATCATCAATGTAGCTAGTTTCACCGTGACAAACACCGCGTTAATCGGTAGTGCAGCAGGCGCATCGTTGATGGTCGGTGGCGCGGGGAACGATACGATTATCGGTGGTGCTGGTAGCGATACAATTACGAGTGGTTCAGGCAGTGACGTTATCAATATCACGGCGGGAACCGACACGATTACCGACTTTACCTCCGCTGATTCCTTAAATGTATCTTTGGGTGCAACGGCGAAAATCAGTGTGGCTGCAATTGGCGGAATCGTCGATGTCAGTGGCGCGAATGTTAATAACGCGGGTATGTTATTTATCGATGGTTCGGCAGGAACCGCCGCAGAAACAATTACCGGTTCAAGCAGCGGGGATACTATTACGGGTGGCGGGGGTAATGATACGATTACAGGTGGCGGGGGTGTTGATACCATGACGGGCGGTGCGGGCGGGGATAAATTTGTATTTACCGCTTTACCTATTTCGGATGTAGGCTCGTCGGCTGGTACGACTGTTACTGATGAAATTGTGGGGTTTGCCACAGGCGATAGTATTAGTTTGGGTGCAGCTGGTGTTTTGAGTGTCGGTGTGAAACAAGTCAGTACGATTACACTAGGCGCATATAATGCGGGCGATACAATTTCTGTTAGCGGAATTGGGGGGGCATCATCTTCAACGGTTACTGCTGCTACAGATCTTGCGACAACAACAACTGCTGTACTTAATGCGATTAACGCAATTAGCGGTGTAACAGTTAATGCTACATCAGCAACGCCTTCTTCCGGCATTATCACTTTAACTGCAATTACGGCTGGGATTATTCCAACTGGAATGACATTTACGGCTGTGCCAACAGTAACAGAGGCAGGCGCAACACCTGGAACTATAATGACTGCTGGTGTAGCGACGCCAACAGCGAACACCCCCGAAGTGGCGGGAGCTAATTTTGTCAAAGTAATCGTTGCTGCACCGAGTTTGACGGCATTATTAACCGCTGCGGATGTGGCACTTACTAACACGATTAACTACTATTTTGGCGTTGTGGGTGCCGATGGTTATCTTGTCACGGATTCGGATGGTAATGGTCACACTGACATTATTAAATTGACCGCTGTGACCACTATTGCCTATGGTGATATTGTCATTTAATTGATTTGCCAGGGATTTCAAAGAAAAATAACTCGAATTTCAAAAAATCGCTATAATGGAGCCTCGTCAGAAAACAGCTGTTGAGTTAAGAGATTCCTAGTTGTAGGTTGTCTGGTTATCGATATTGTATGTTCTGTGTAACCGTATTTTTTTATTTAGGAGTTTCAAAATGGCAACAGGTACCGTTAAGTGGTTTAACAACACGAAAGGTTTTGGTTTTATTGCACCCGCTGATGGTGGTGAAGATGTTTTCGTTCATCACTCTGTGATTCAAGGCGATGGCTTTAAAACTTTGAATGAAGGCGACACGGTTTCATTTGATGTTGAAACAGGTCCTAAAGGTCTAACAGCAACAAATGTACGCGCTAATTAAGATTCAAAAAGTGTGTTGATGTTGTGAGTTTGTGTTAGCTAAAAAGCGCGATTGAAACATTCAACCGCGCTTTTTTTATGTCTGCGATAAGCGATTTTGGCTTTATTTCAACGGACGATTTTTGGCATCTTTGTTAATGTGTCCGGCGAAAAGTAATACTGCTTCAATAAAACCCCACAATACGCCATAACCTTGAGTTAGTGCAGTCACCGCAATTTGCGCTAATCCCAATTTATAATAACCCAAATAAAAACGATGTACGCCAGCAAAGCCTAAAAATAACGCAAGCAAAGCGGCGATGGATTTACGTTTCACAGCTTCAATTGGTTTTAAACTTTCAATCGCAAGTCGTATATTTATTGCTGCGCCTTCATTAAGTTCAAATGTCACTTCGTCGCCTTGATCGGGTGGCACACTCGATTTCCAGCTGTTCGCGTCAAACTCAAAACAATCATCTTGGCTTTTAATAGTTCCGGTTTGTTTTTCGCTATCGTAAGATTCAACTTGTCCGATAATCATGTTAGTTTCCTTGCGTAATTCGCGTGGTTAATCGATTTAGTTTTTCAGCTAAAGCACATTCAGCACGCTGCAATTTTTCAACGTGTTCATAAAACCTTTCAGCTTCAGTCATTGCAGGTAAATCACGGGTTTCGTCTTGTAAAAATTCCACCACATTAAGCTGCAAAGTTGTCAGTGTTTCCTCGTGCCACGCTTGCCCCGCACGAAGGAGCGTTTCTAAAAACAGCACTAGATTTTATAGCCACGATGCACAGCAACAATGCCTTGTGTCATATTAAAATAATTACACCGCTCTAATCCTGCTACTTCCATTATGGTTTTTAACTCATCTTGTTTCGGATGCATTCGAATCGATTCTGCTAAATAACGGTAACTTTGTTCGTCGTTTGCCACGAATTTACCAATTTGCGGCAGTAATTTGAATGAGTAAAAATCATAAATTTTTTCAGTAATCGGATCGATGGGATACGAGAATTCCAAAACAATCACGCAGCCGCCAGGTTTTAAAACGCGGCACATGGATTTTAACGCCGCCGCTTTATCGGTCACATTCCGCAAACCAAAGCCAATACAAACACAATCAAACGTATTATCGGCAAAAGGCAAACATTCGGCGTTAACCTGCGCGTAGCGAATGCCTGTTAAACCACGATCAATTAAGCGGTCGCGACCTGTGCAAAGCATGGCAGCGTTGATGTCGGCTAAAACGACTTGCCCCGTTTCGCCGACACGTTTATTAAATAGTGTGGTTAAATCGCCCGTTCCGCCTGCTAAATCCAGCACGCTATATCCAGTGCGAACTTGACTTAAATCCACGGCAATACGTTTCCAAATGCGATGAACACCCATCGACATTAAGTCATTCATAACGTCGTAGCGTCCGGCAACCGAATCAAAAACGCCGCGTACCAGTTTGACTTTATCTTCGGTAGCGACTTGTTTAAAGCCAAAATGAGTAGTGTTTTGCGTCATGAAAATGGTTCCTTGCAAACGATAATAAAAGGGAAGGTTAAGAGCGCGGAATTATAGCGTTAAAATAGCCGTACTAAAAACAACAGGCACAAAAAAACCAGCTTTAAGCTGGTCTTAGTGTTTATTTGGTGGGTCGTGTGCGATTCGAACGCACGACCATCGCATTAAAAGTGCGGTGCTCTACCGGCTGAGCTAACGACCCTGAAAAGAAGGATAATTATACTGTCGATTTTTAAAAATGTAAATCTCAATTTTCATTTTTATCATAATTCGTTCATTGCCCAGCGCGGTTTTGCCAAAATTGCTAAGTCCTGTAACTCTCCCATAAGAAAACGCTGATAACCCGCATACGCAATCATTGCGCCGTTATCAGTACAAAATTCCAATCGCGGGAAATGAATTTCTCCCACTTCTTTTATTACCATTTCAGTCAGAGTTGCGCGAATTTGTGTATTTGCACTCACGCCACCCGCCACTACTAACCTTTTTAAACCTGTTTTTTGCAACGCCCGACGACATTTAATTGCTAATGTATCGGCAACCGCATCTTGAAAAGCCAACGCAATATCGGCTTTATCTTGTTCTATTTGATCACTTTTTTGAAAAGTATTCAGCGCAAATGTTTTTAAACCACTAAAACTAAAATCTAATCCTGGTCTGTCCGTCATCGGACGCGGAAAACGAAAACGCGCTTGTCCCAATTTAGCTAATTCTCCCAATTTCGCGCCACCGGGATAACCCAAACCCAATAATTTCGCCGTTTTATCAAAGGCTTCTCCCGCTGCATCGTCCAACGACTCGCCCAATAATTCATAATTTCCCACGCCCGTCACTTGCACCAATAACGTATGTCCGCCTGAAATTAACAACGCCACAAATGGAAACTCTGGCGGATTTTCTTCTAACATTGGCGCAAGCAAATGTCCTTCCAAATGATGCACAGCGACGGCGGGAATTTGCCACGCGAAAGCTAAACTTTGTGCGGTTGCTGCGCCGACTAACAACGCCCCCATCAATCCAGGCCCAGCAGTGTATGCAATCGCTGTGATATTTTTCGACGTTAAACTGCTTTCGTGCAGAATTTGTTTAATCAATGGAATCAACTTCCGAATATGATCCCGCGACGCAAGCTCTGGCACCACGCCGCCATATTCGCTGTGCATGTCGATTTGGCTATAAAGTAAATGATGAATCAAACCACGTTCCGAATGGTAAATTGCCACGCCCGTTTCATCGCACGACGTTTCGATGCCTAAAATATACATTGAGTTTTTTAATTATAAAAAGTGAAGTTTACAGAATCATATTTACAATCGAGTGGTTGCACAAACTTTTTAACAAAATGACACCGCCTTTCAGTGTGTTGCACAGTCAGGTTTTTAATTTTTTGAACCCATTAAAACCTCTTGATGCAGACAAACAGACATTGTGTTTTTGAAAACTAGTGAAATAAGGTACAATTAGCCGTTCAATTTAGGCGGTAATTGTGCCGCCGAACCTGTTTTATCATCTTAATATAACTGGAATTATTCTATGCCATCAGTAAAACTTAAAGAAAACGAACCTTTCGACATCGCGATTCGTCGCTTCAAACGCGCGTGTGAAAAAGCAGGTGTTTTGGCTGAAGTTCGTCGTCGTGAAGCGTACGAAAAACCCACCACCGAACGTAAACGCAAAGGTGCCGCAGCCGTTAAACGTCATTTGAAAAAATTGGCGCGTGAACGTTATGCGTTGAAAAATTTACGTCGTGGTCGTCCTGCGCTTTAATTCATGAGTGAATTATTAGCACACATTAAAAACGAAATGAAAGTCGCCATGAAAAGTGGCGAAAAAGCGCGATTGGGCGTGATTCGATTGATGTTAGCGGCAGTTAAACAAATCGAAGTTGACGAACGCATCGAACTCGACGACAACCGTGTTCTGCTTGTTTTGGACAAAATGGTCAAACAACGTCGTGAATCGATTCGTCAATATACCGACGGAAATCGCATCGACTTAGCCGACATCGAAGCCGCCGAAATTATCATCATTCAAGATTTTCTTCCCCAGCCTTTAACCGAAGCTGAAATCGATGCAATGGTCGCGCAAGCGGTCGCCGATTCGGGTGCAACATCGATTAAAGAAATGGGAAAAGTCATGGCGTTATTAAAAGAACCCATGCAAGGTCGCGCCGATATGTCTGTTGTCAGCGTGAAAATCAAGGCAGCATTCGCAGAATAATGACGTTTCACGTTCATTATGTCCGGTAGGATTCCCCGCCAATTCATTGATGACCTTTTAGTGCGAGTTGATATTGTTGATATTATCGATTCGCACGTCCCTTTAAAAAAAACGGGTTCCAATTACATCGCCCGTTGTCCTTTTCATAACGAAAAAAGCCCCAGTTTCAACGTTAGTCGAAACAAGCAGTTTTACCATTGCTTCGGTTGTGGCGTTGGCGGCAATGTCATTACTTTTTTGATAGAGTTTAATCACCTCAGTTTTGTCGAAGCAATTGAAGAATTAGCGACCGCCGCAGGCGTTGAAATTCCGTACGAACATTCAACGTTCAACGAACCGCAAGCCAAAAATAAACTCCTCGATTTACAGCAACTCACGGCACAAATCGCCACATTTTATATTGAACAACTTAAACAACATCCACACAAAAAAATCGCGGTCGATTACCTGAAAGGGCGTGGCATTCAAGGTACTATTGCGCGTGATTTCATGGTCGGTTATGCGCCCGATGGGTGGCAAATTCTTGCGCCACTGTTTGATAATATCGAATTATTGTGCGAGGCGGGAATGTTGGCGTTCAAAAATGAGCAGTATTACGACCGTTTTCGTCAGCGCATTATGTTTCCGATTCGCAATAAACGCGGTCACGTTATTGGTTTTGGTGGGCGCGTTCTGGACGATTCTCAACCGAAATATCTCAATTCACCCGAAACGCCGCTATTTCACAAAAGCAACGAAGTCTACGGTTTATACGAATTGCTGAAAAAAAATTCCCGCCCGTCACGCATTTTGCTGGTCGAAGGTTATATGGACGTGATTATGTTGGCGCAATTTGGCATTGATTATGGCGTTGCGGCATTGGGAACAAATTTAACGGCAACGCAATTACAGCTTTTATTTCGTTCCACGCCCGAAGTAATTCTGTGTTTTGATGGCGATAAAGCCGGTCAAGATGCCGCATGGAAATCGATGGATGCCGTGTTTTCCGTGTTGAACGACAATCGACAAGTGCGCGTTTTAATTTTGCCGCCTGCACACGATCCCGATTCTTTATTGCGTGCCGAAGGCGCGGAAGCCTTTACGCAACGCATCGAACACGCCGAAATGGTGTCTGCGTATTTTTTCAATCATCTGACTGCGACGTTAGATTTAACCACCATTGAAGGTCGCGCCAAACTCGCGCATCAAGCCAAACCTTATTTGTTCAAATTGGTGAATGGACATTTTAAAAAACTGATGTTGGCAAAATTAAAAGAGCTGACAGAATTAGACGTTGTTATTCCAGCATTAGAAAATACCCCGTCGCCACCGCGTACCGAAAAAAATGAACGCCCTTCGCTACCGCGTTTGACATTAGCGTTACTGGTTCAAAATCTGTCATTGTCTGAAAAATTAGCGAAAAATCCAATCGATTGGCAAGCGTTAGATTTTTCGGGAATTGAAACTTTTAAAGCAATTGTGCAGAAAATTTGTGCCGAAAAACCAGCGACTACTGCACATTTATTGGAACATTATCGCGGGCAAAAAGAAGAGAAAATGCTTAATACATTGGCATTTTTGCCGATTCCTTTGCCAGAAGAAAGCGTTGAAGCCGAATTTATGGGTGCATTAAATCAACTTCTCGCACAAGCCAAACAAACTCGTTTAGAAAAATTACTCGTTCAAGAAAATACGGTCGGTTTAAACGACTCAGAAAAAGAAATTTTGCGCCATTTATTATTGCGGTGATGACGCGCCGCGTTTTATTCACTCTTAGTTTATTCGGTGTTTTCATGTTAAAAAAATCCCTTCGCACACTTTTAAAACTGCTTTATCGCGTTGAAGTCATTGGTTTAGAAAATTATCACCAAGCGGGAAATCGGGTGTTAATTGTCGCGAATCATTGCTCCCTGCTTGATCCGCCGTTATTGGGCGCATTTTTGCCTGACGAAATTACCTTTGCGATTAACACTTACATTGCTGAAAAATGGTACATCAAACCGTTTTTGGGTTTGGCAAAAGTGTTTCCCATCGATCCCACTCATCCGATGTCGTTGAAAAACCTCATTCACCATTTGCAAAACGACACGAAAACTGTGATTTTCCCCGAAGGACGCATTACCACGACGGGTTCGTTGATGAAAATTTACGACGGAACGGGCATGGTGGCGGACAAATCCGACGCAATGATTTTACCGATTCATATTTCTGGCACGCAATACACGCCGTTTTCAAAATTGAGCGGCATCGTGCGGTTGCGCTGGTTTCCGAAAATTACGCTGACGATTTTGCCGCCGACGCATATTCACGCGCGGAAGGAATTAACTGGTAAAAATCGCCGTAAATCGAGCGGTCTCATTTTGGCGGATTTGATGTCGGAAATGCAATTTATCGCCAGTCCGACGCGCCAAACGATTTTTGCGAGTTTATTAAATGCGCGACATATCCACGGCGGCAAACATTTCGTGGCTGAAGATTTAGATCGCAAACCGCTCAGTTACGATGCGTTGATTACGCGCACGTTGATTATTGGTCACGCGCTACAAAAAATCACCCAGCCGAATGAAAATGTCGGTGTGTTGTTGCCGAATTCGAGCAAAACGCTGTGTGTGTTATTGGGTTTGCAGCAACAACAGCGCGTGCCAGCTATGTTGAATTATTCGACGGGCGCGGCAGGCATGATTTCAGCGTGTCACACCGCGCAAATTAAAACCGTTTTGAGTTCACGAAAATTTGTCGAACTCGCCCATTTGCAAACAGATTTAGATTTATTGAGCGAAAAAGTGGACGTTATTTATTTGGAAGATTTAGCCGAAACGATTACAACTTCTGATAAATTGCGTGGCGCGTGGCAAAGTAAAACGGCGCAGTTTTGGCATAAAAACGATGTGAATCCTGACAGTCCAGCGGTGATTTTATTCACGTCGGGTTCAGAAGGCACGCCAAAAGGTGTGGTGTTATCGCACGCCAACATTTTGTCTAATCATCAACAAGTTTCCGCGCGAATCGATTTTAATCCGCAAGATGTCATTTTGAATTTTTTGCCGATGTTTCACTCGTTTGGTTTTACCGTTGGAACGTTGTTGCCTGTGTTGAACGGCATGAAAACGTTTTTTTATCCAACGCCGCTGCATTTTTCCATCATTCCCGAAATGGCGTATGAAACGAATGCGACGATTATGTTTGGCACCAATACGTTTTTGGCGGCTTACGGTAAAAAGGCGCATCCGTATGATTTTTATAAATTGCGTTACGTCGTGGCGGGCGCGGAAAAATTGCAGAATAGCACGCGCGAATTGTGGGCAGAAAAATTTGGTGTGCGAATTTTAGAAGGTTATGGCGCGACTGAAACGGCTCCCGTCGCGGCGGTCAATACGCCAATGGATTATAAAGTGGGAACGGTCGGGCGATTATTGCCGCATTTGGAATACCGTTTAGAACCCGTTGAAGGCATTGACGACGCGGGACGATTACATTTGCGCGGCGCAAATATCATGCTCGGTTATTTGCTTTCGGATAACGCGGGGAAATTGCAACCGACCGAATCCATTTATGGTGCGGGTTGGTACGACACGGGCGATATTGTTCACATCGATGACGACGGGTTTTTGAGTATTCGCGGTCGCTGTAAACGCTTTGCGAAAATTGGCGGCGAAATGGTGTCGCTCCCGTTTGTTGAACAGCTCGCGATGACAGCGTGGGAAAAATCGTATCATGCGGTGATTAGTTTGCCCGACGCAAAAAAAGGCGAACAAATTGTGTTAATTACCACCCAAAAAGATGCAACGTTGCGCGGATTGGCAAAAATTTCGGACGGTGTCGCGGCGATAAATCTACCGAAAAAGATTTTATTTATCGATGCAATTCCCGTGATGGCGACCGGCAAAACGGATTATGTGGCGTTGGCGACGTGGGCGATTGATTCAAATCATCGCAAAATCGATTGAAATTCGCCATTCAAATCCCAAAATATGCTCGAAAACACGGGGTTTATACCGATTTTTTGGAAAATCCGCCGTTTTGACTGTGCCGAATTCGTCACCACTGAAGCGCGATTTTGTAAAAATACTTAGGTTTCAATCGGTTAAACGTGAAGCGGGAATTTTAGACGCGGTGACTTTGAAAAATATGCTGGAAAACACGGGGTTTATACCGATTTTTTGGAAAATCCGCCGTTTTGACTGTGCCGAATTCGTCACCTCCAAACGCGATTTTATAAAAACGTTTATGTTTCAATCTGTTAAGCGTAAAATATGGATTTTTGAAAAAGTGATTTTGAAAAAAATGTTCGAAAACACGGGGGGTTATACCGGTTTTCTGAAAAATCCGCCGTTTTGACCGTGTCGAATTCGTCACCTCCAATCCGTTATTTTTTAAAAGTTATTATATTTCAATCTATTAAAGGTGGATCGGGGTTTTTCGACATGGCGACGTTGAGAAATATACTCGAAAACACGAGGTTTAGACCAATTTTCTGGAAAATCCGCGCTTACTGCATTTTAAATTCTCGAGATTCCCTTTCGCGGTATGAAAACCGGTGTCACTACAACGCCCAATAACATCGGAGTCGCCAAAAATTTTTCTGCCCAATCTTGATGCGTTTTGAATAAGCGAAATAGAAGGGTTCGTTCGGGTGAATTTGGAATAACGCGCACCATAATATTTTGTTAGACAACGATAAAAAACTCTATTTCCAACACACAAAAGCGCGGGCAACAATGCCAATAGAACCAATTCTGACGGATACAGCATTTCAGTAATCGATTTATCCGCAAACTTCTGGTTCATACTTTGAAAACATTTTTGAATCGAGTTTTGGGGAATCCAATTTTGTATTTTGATGGCTTGGTTTTGACCTAAAAGTCGAGCATCGCGTCTAAGTTATAAATGTTTTTAAAATTTCTACAATAAACTTGCGATAATACTACTGTATTACGACGAACCATTCTAAAAATTTAAGAGTACCTCCTTATGATTCACTTACTTGTCATTGCAGCTTCGGCTGCAGTTGTTGCGAAAGCTGCTGCTTCGATTGTTACCTTTGCATTAGCGGATTTTCATGATGAAAAAAGATCTAAGCAAGAGATTGCAGCATTAGATTCAAACGTTGAACCAGTTAATCCAAACTGGTTTGTAATGGTATTAGCCCGAGCTGATGATGATTATCAAATGCTCGTGCGTACTTATATTGATCCGATACTTGCCGGACGCGCTCGTAATCAGCATTTACAAGAGCTTGTGGGGGATAAAAAACGTAATTTAAGTATCCAAGAGAAACGCAGTAATCGCCGGTTAGGATTGGGGTTTGTGGCTTTCGGTTTATTGGTAGACGTTTATTTTACGGGTATTCAATTGCTTCCAATGGTGGTTGTGATTGGTATTTATAATTTGTGGCCGTGGTTTAAAGAAAGTTATCGCCTTGCTTTCAAAGAAAATCGCTTTGGTATTATTCACTTAATCTGTCTTTACTTTGCTGTGATGTGGATTGGTGGATTTTTCTTAATTGGTGTCGTTGGCGCAATTTTTTCGGGTCTTTGCCAAAAAATTCAAATGATTACCCAAATCGGAGCGCGTGAAGATTTAATAGATGTTCTTGGACAAAAACCACTGCATGTGTGGATCGAAGTCAATGGTGTAGAAGTCGAAATCCCTTTTGAACAATTGCAATTGGGCGACACATTGATTCTTGATGTAGGTCAAATGATTCCCGTAGATGGTATGATTCTCGATGGTTGGGCATTAGTTGATCAGCAGCGTTTGACAGGGGAGTCACAACCAGTAGAAAAATCCAGTGGTGACACTGTTCTTGCCGCGACCGTTGTATTAGGTGGTAAATTGCGAGTATGTGTGGAAAAATCGGGTGACGATACCACAGCCGCTAAAATTGCTGATGTCCTCAATCGCACAGTCGAATACGGTGTTGATAATTTACGTTCTGAATTTGATAGTGTTGAACATACGGTTTGGCCAATGTTAGCGGGCGGCATGTTTGGTTTATTAGTGGGCGGGCCTGTCACGGGAGCAGCCATTTTGGGCTGCAATTATATCGTGGGCATTATTCCTTTGCGAATGATTACCTTACTAAATGCTTTAAGTGCCGGTTCAGAACATGGTATTTTAATAAAAGATGGCAGAGTATTAGAATCTTTAAAAGAAATAGATACGTTAGTTTTTGATAAAACAGGTACATTGACATTAGAACAACCGCACATTATTGGGATTCATGCTTGCGGTGAATATAACGAAAATGATGTTTTGCGATTTGCGGCGACAGCCGAACATCGTCAAACACATCCGATTGCACAAGCGATATTAGCCGAAGCAAATGAACGAAAATTAGCGTTACCCGTTATCGATGCAGCCCATTATGAAGTCGGTTACGGCTTAAAAGTGAAAATAGAAAAAGCCGAAATTTTAGTGGGTAGTCAGCGATTTATGACGTTGAAAAAAGTGACTTTACCAAAAGAAATAGAATCACATATCAATAGATGTGCTATAGAAGGGCGTTCTTTAGTTTATGTTGCAGTCGATCAAAAACTAGCTGGTGTCATTGAGCTGGATGCGACTTTGCGACCCGAGGCATTGGAAATTACACGCTGGTTAAAAGAACGGGGACTTGATTTATACATTATTTCTGGTGATCAAGAAGCTCCTACTCGTCGTATGTCGAATGAATTACGCATGGATGGTTATTTTGCGAATGTCTTGCCCGAACGCAAAGCCAGTTTAATCGAAGAATTACAAGCCGAAGGACGAAAAGTGTGTTTCATTGGTGATGGAATCAATGACGCGGTAGCTTTACGCAGAGCCAATGTGTCAATTTCATTTCGTGGCGCAACAAATGTGGCGACCGACAGCGCACATGTGGTGTTAATGGATGATAACTTAGAGCAATTAAAAACGTTGTTTGAATTAACAGAAGCCTATGAAAAAAATCTTGGCTGGAATTATAGACAAGCGGTGATTAAAAGTTTGCTGGCTTCGGTCGCTGTGCTGATGTTACCGCTTAAATTTGTGATTGTTGAAGGGGTTTGGATAGTCACTTTTATTAGTGGAATTCGCATCGCCACTCAACCATTGTTGAGCAGAGAAGAAAACGATTTGGAAGCCCCGATTGTAGAAGACAACACAGGTTCTATCATTCGAACCTATTTTCTTGATAAAAAAATCTAAAAAAACAGCGTTGGTGCATGGATAAGTTTTACACTCATGCACCAACCGCTTCGCTTTAGTTGATGATTCGACCGCATTCCATTTTTAACACTTTATCTGCTACCGAGAAATAACGATCATCGTGGCTAACAGCAATCACTGTTTTACCCTTCGCTTTCAATTCTTTTAACAAGACCTCATAAAAATATTTACGGAATTCTGGATCTTGATCAGCAGCCCATTCGTCAAAAATAAAAATCTGTTTATCTTCAAGTACCGAAGCAATGTAAGCAAGACGTTTTTTCTGCCCAGTCGATAAATCGGTATTAGAAAAACTATCTTCTTTAAATGTCGTTTTCTTTTCCAATGCCATCGTTTTTAACAACGCATCGACACGAGAATAATCGATATTATCCACACCATACAGGTGATCGAATAAATGAAAGTCTGTAAAAATAATAGTGTAAAGCTCACGAAAATGGACGTAATCATTTGTGTCCAATGGCTTGCCGTTTACATAAATGTTACCTGACGACGGATAATAAAGTCCCGTCAATAATTTTAACATCGTCGATTTACCGCTGCCATTCCCACCCACGATAAACACAATTTCACCTTTATTGATGTTGAAATTGAGCGAACTAACACCAAAAATTGAACTGCCATTTTGTTGTGGATAATGAAAGTTTACTTGCTCGAATTCGATAGTTTCAAAAATGGGAGCGTGGGTTTCAATATTCATATCCTTTTTACTCACGGCATCAATTTCATGTTCGAGTTGATAAATATTTTCAACGGCAACATTTGCACGCACAAACATTGGAAACGCATTGATAACAATGCCTAATGGTGCAAACAAAAACAAAATAGCGATGGTGATTCCGACAACTTGTCCCACATTTATGGCACTTATTGCAGGTAAAACGAAAATAACCCCCGCACATAAAATAAAAAATGATGTTTGAGCAAACATCAAATCCATAACAAAATGTAGCCCAGCCGAAACTTTAATGTCTTTGACTTCGCTTGAAATGGTTTTAATGTGCGAAAACAAGGCTTCATTTTTTTTACGGTTGATTTTGATTTCTTTGAAACCAAGTAAAATACTTTTTATACCGTTAAAAAATGACGCTTCTTTAACAGACGCTTCGTGTAATTTAGTGCTGATGTAAGCAGAGTTGTAAAAATACATCAGTATCGCGGTGCTTAAAATTCCAATAGTCAAAATAAAACCTGGCATAGATAACCACGCAATATAAAGCAAGCACATAAAGACCACTATAATTTGCTGGCAAGCGTTAATCAGCATAATGGCGGACTCTGAAATCAAACTGGTATCTTGTGTAATCCTTGTGTAAATCGCTGCATGACCTGCTGTTTCGATATACGCTAGTTCAGTGTGCCGTAATTTGTTTGTAATACGAGTTCTAACTTGATAAATAGCATCCTCAGCAGCAATTGTGGCTTGCTTTAGAGCATATTGTTTGGTGTAAGTCAGCAATATCAAATCCAACAAAAATAGAAAAAAATTTTGTGCTTGTGAATCTGCACTTTTACCTACCATTTCAGAGGCATTGTTAATAATGATTAATAAATAACCATTTGCCAAACCTGAAATTAGAGCAGTAAAAATCATCTGCTTTTTTGGAACTTCGCTTTCACGATTAAAGAAATCGAGTAGTTTCATAGTTGATTTGAATAATTTTGAAGTTGTGAGTTAATTGCAATATGACACAGAATTTTTGTGTCCGCCTGCCCGCTTTCATGTGACACATACTGTGTAATTGTCAAATAATGAGAAATTTCATTATCAGAATTGAAATTCTATCCAACAAATTTGAATAAAAAACTGAAAATTATTGATTACCCAATATGATAGGAAGTCCTTCTTTGCCAGAGCCGATAACAACTACTTTTGAATTGGTAGATTTAGATAATTCCAGCGTAGCATTTACACCCTGCCATTTGATGAGTTTATCCGACAACGTTTTGGAAATAATGTCCTGATAGGCTTGAATTCCTTCCGCTTCAATTATTTTTCTTTCGGATTCCTTTTTTTCAATTTGCAGCATGAATTCATAAGTGGCTAATTTTTGCTCTTCAACCAATTTGTGTTCAATTGCGGTTTTAATTACTTCAGGCAATTCAATTGTTCGAATAATAATATCTTCAACCACAACGTAATTACGCGAAGTTTCTTCGATAGCTAGCCACATGATTTTATTAAGTACACCTTCTTTGTTTGCGTAAATATCTTCTGCCGTTAATTCACCAATCTTTTTTCTTAAAACAGAGTCTATTTGAGGAATTACAATTTGATTGACGTAATCGGGTCCGACTTTTTGATGCAAAAATCCCAACATTTCGTAATCGGGATGAAATCGCGTAGAGAGTTTCAACGTAATTGGCAGACCTAAATTTGTTAAAACGACTAATTCATGATTGACTGCTTGAGTACGAACCTGATAAATGGTCATTGTGTCCCAGGGCCAAATAAAATGTAATTTCTCTGGATAAATGTAATCGGTGTCTGTTCCGGACGTGAATCGTCGATACAAAATACCCCCTTCACCAGAATGTATACTTATAACAATACGGTCAAAAAAGAAAATGAACGTTAATGTCACTAAAAGACCTAACGTGATAAGTACGGGCGTGCTATTTTTTATCCAAGCTCGAATTTTTTTTCCTAATGGATAACCAGAAACGCTTTTTCGTAAATTATTTAACATAAAACTCGCGGCACTCCCACTCTATAAAATTTTTAATCTCTAACGTACAATAATCCAACACGACATTCATTATCAATTATCAATAATTTCGTATTCCCCTAAATGCAATTTCTTGAAGTAAATGTCTTTTTTAATGCCATTTTCCTTGTCAAAAGTAAGTTCCCCACCAGCACCCTGCCAGATTTTGTCAAGATGACCAATTGAAGCAATTTCTTCAGGAATTGTCGTTTTTAATTCGTTCATTGCCATTACCAATAGTTTTATCGAATCATAGCCTTGAACTGCTAACGCATTTGGCTTTACACCATATTTTTCATTGTAACTTATTGAAAATTCGGTGTGTTCTGGACTGTTAATTTTTTCGTTATAAATTGATGGAATCATAATACCTTCACCTGACGCTCCTACTAAACCAATGAAATTTGAAGCGTCCAAAGATTCCGTTCCAATAACAGGTGTTTGAATACCCATATTTCTAAGCTGAATCACAAATCTAGAAGCCGCCGCATAACGTCCAGAAAAATATATGACATCAGACTTTCGGTCAGTCATTTCTGTAATAATAGCTACAAAATCGCTTTTCCTTTTGTCGAAATTTTTAAAATAATTAACTTCAAGTTTTTGATCAATAACTGATTTATGGAACGCACCGCTTAATTCTTCAGCGTAAGCACTGTTTTCAGACACAATTGCTATTTTCTTATAATTATTTTTTTTGCAAAAATTCGCGGTTTGTTCTGCCATGTCAATGTTGTTCGGAATCATTCTAAACGTATACTGCATGTCAGAATTGATAATATCCATATTCGTAGCTGAAGTGATTAAGTTGAAAATTCCGCCACGTTCATAAATTTTGGTAACTGGTTTTGTTTTTTCTGAACTTTGCGCTCCTATAACAGCGACAATGGACGTATTACGGATAATTTCATAAGCCATTTCTTTTGATTCATTAATATCGGCGACATGTTGTGAATATTCAATAGATTCCAATGATCGCCCTAATACACCACCGTTTTGATTGATATGCTCAATCGCGAGATTAACACCTTGATAAAATTCCTTTTTCGTGTCGCCAGGTGCAACAATCACAATTGTTACTTTCAAATCAAGTGAGACAATTATCTCATCCCAGCTTCTATCCAAATCAATTCCTATAAGTTTAAAAGCACTTTGAAGAAACGGCGATTTTTTATATACCATCAAATCTGCATACCACAGTTTTTCTGCAACTAAACTTCTACAATCATCTGATTTAACTTGTATTTGTGAACAGTAGTATTTGGTTTCTGCATAATCAGAAGCATTCAGAAACGATGAGCATTCGGGTTTTTGCTCAGGAAACGTTTTACAATTGTCGTTTTTTTCAGTAAAAACATGACACATTTCTTGATCAGGATGAAATTTGGCATCTTGAACAAAAATTTTGCACTTAGCAAGTTCATCGTTTTTTTTAGCGATGTCCTGCCTTTCTTTGGCTAAATCAGAGTGGTCACTTCTCAACTCGTACATCCCTATTAGCATTGCTAAAAAAAATATATATTTAAACAAGAGTAGACCCCTTCACCTTAAACTGTTTTTCAAGCATCCGCATCGTTTCACCTGGTAAATACCACATTTTAGTTAAAAATGTGGCTGTATTTTTGCGTAATCAAAACGTTTATACGTTGAATTCGTTTATCGTGGGAGCTGAGTTATATCGTTAAAACTGACTCCATAATCTTCAATTCCAGTCGATTTCCCTAACAAGCCCGTTTTAAAACGAATATCTGAGACAAGTTTTGTATATTCGGCGCGAATTTGTAAGACGGTGAAAGTGGATTCAGTCAATTGCGCTTCAGTTTGCAGCATACCGAGTATTGAAACTGGATCTGTCAATGGAGTGCGTTTCCACGCTGCAAGGGCGGCGGTATTTTCTTTAACCGCTTGTTCAGCATGACTAATAGCTTGAACATAACGATCAACAAAACCCGAAATAATTAAAACACTTGCGTCGATACCACGAGTTGCTTGATAAACCGATAATTCCGCTTGCTTATAATTGGCGCGAGCTTTGTTTAATGTACCTTCTGCGGCTTGGTTGCCAATCGGATAACTGAACTCGACACCGGTCGCCCAAGTTGGACCAGGAACATTATTTCCTAATGCAGATGCCATATTACCAATGCTGCTCCCCTCTTTTAAACCCTGATAACCAACGGCAAGGTTCAAATCAACTTGTGGATATAAATCACGTTCAGCTTTAGCAACAATAAAACTCACTGCTTCTTGCCGTGAGCGAGCAGCTTGTAAATCTAAACGATTTTCTACAGCCGTTTTACGCCAAATTGATTGAACTTTTTTAGAATCAAACGTGCTAGGAATAATACCTGTTGGAATTTCATCACTTGGCTCGGCGATGTTTGTAAATTGCTCTGGTGCAACACCTAAAGTTAAAGCAAAAGTAGTGCGTGCTTGTTCCATCGCTTGTTGTGCTTCAATGACCACCCGATTTTTAGCCACTTTAGCACCTTCAGCGGTATAAACCACTTGAGCAATTTTTTCCTTCATTTTAGGATCGGAAGCAAACAAAGCAACCTGACTGGAAATTCGCGTTACGCGATCCCTGGAGTTTTCACGAATTTTGACGTTGTCAGCCGCTAAACGATAATCCCAGTAGGCGTGAATTACATCATTCGCTAATCCGGTGAGAAAAAATGTGTACTCTTGAATAGCCGCTTCTTGACCTTTTCGGGCTGAGTTTAAAAAAGCTGCTGCGGATTCTGAGCCGCCATTTTTTAATAAAGGAATGTTTAATTTAAGATTGACCAGTGTCGTGTTCGCATTGGGTCTAGTATCTGGCGAAAGATTGATTTGATTTAATCGGGTGTCGGAAGCACTCACTGTCGCATTGATACCTGTTTCAAAGTATTTGCTCAATTCAGCATGAACGGTTGCTAAATTACGCCCCCAATAGTTGTTATAAACATAACATGGAGTAAGAGCTTTTCCACAACCAATGGAAGGGTCGTAGCTTATTTTGCTATCTCCACCTGTAAAACCTGGGCCAGCTAGTGTGCTATTTACAAAATGGTTCAATGGCTCATAAACTTGCCCATAATTGATTCCAGCCGATGTTGTCGGATTGAACGTCCCCTCTTGAATTTCTACGCCCGCTTGTGCGGCAGAAACACTAGTTTGTTGAATGAAACGAGTAGGCGACAATTCCAGCGTCGTTTTTATCGCGTCAGCTAAACTCAATTTTCCGCCTTCAGCAGCCAATGTAGTAGAAGACATAGAAAAGCCTATTATCGAACAGGCTAACAAGGTGATATTTTTTACATCATTTTTTTTATAAATTGTAAACATATTAAAACTCGACTTGATTTAAATACACGGTCAAAAAAATTTCCCTATTTGAACTAGTGTCATTTGAGATGCCCGCACAAAATGTGAAAGTTATATGATTATTCAAAATTGAAATTGAATCGTTATTTTTGACCGTATCGTAAGTAAAAATTTTTCTAAATTTAAGAGGTTGCAACTTCTTCTCTTGATATTTTATCTGATGCAAAAACTAAAACTAGACCAACGAATGGTGTGAACAATAATGAGCCAAAGAAATAACCCCAAAATCCAAACTTTCTATTTCTACCTAGAAAACCAATAACAAGAGATCCTATAACAATTAAAGCGATTTCAGGCATTTTTACTCCCCCCATTATTTAAAAACTTAAAATAAATCTGAACTGTAAGCACAGAAAGTGTCCAGTATTGAAAGAAGTCTCGCATCAACACTGGACATACACTGATTTTTGTTACTTAGTCTCAGTAACTAACTTTCCTGACTGCTCAGGTGGTCTTACTACATTGTCTTTCGCTTTTGCCAAGATGGCACTGCCTTCCTTTAGCTGATCTTCATAAAACGCTCTAACAGCTTTTGGGTCAAAAGTTAAAATTGTGCCTCCTGACTCAAAATGCTCGATGAACACTTTTCCTAATGCGTAAGTTGCAGCACCGCCAGTAGCAGACATACTCACAGCACCCAACACTGAACCAACAAGCGGAATTAGTTTAACTGCACTTGCAAATAAAGGCGCAATTGAGTAAGACACACCGCCGCCAACCAAAGAGGCGACGATGTTTTTGCCTACATCTTTTGAAAATTTTACATCGTACAAATTGCTTAATCGTCTCAATAAATCAAGCTGAACGCCAGTAATACAAACTAAATCAAAAACCGGTACAGGAACAAGTCCTAAACCCGCTGCGTAATACATACTCATTCTTACAAGATGTTCTGCCTGTCTAAGTCTTTCTTCTGGACAGGTTTCAAGTGTATTTTCAGTCATTGTTAATCTCCAAACAGTTATTTTAAATTGGTAAAATGGTTGTAAATTACATAGGAAAGTATCCTATATTCATCTAAACGTTTCAACGCCAATAGCTTGCCACTACTAAAAATCTATGAAAATCCATAAAATCTATAATTTTGTGATTCATCGATTTATTCACACTGTCAACACAAAATCTACGACGATGTAGTCTAACTTTGCTCGAATGCGCGTTTAAAGTCTGGATGTAACGTGTCCCGACTGTTTTTTAACGTTACTAAAAATGTAACGGGATTTTTTAACATGAAACTTGGTTTTCGCTCCACGAAAAGCATTATACACGAGCAATAACTTAATACAAAACAATAGATTACTACATATAATCGCAGATTACTACGCACTGTTACTTACGTCAATAAATTGGATTAGCCTTACATTAAGCTCTGCGCTCGTATAGCATTGCCAACTCGCAACGCTCCTTTCGCAATCAAATCGAAAGTGGAAAAGAGTGTAAAACCCCTTGAAATGGGCTGGTAGTAAGCGAGACCAAAAGGAATAACCGCGCGTTGCTTTTTTGCGTGGTTCCCGCATAATTATACCTTACCCATTTTCCCTTTCAAGTTTATGAAAAAACATCCCTTTATAAAAAATGTGTGTGTCGTTTTGAGCGTTGCAAGCATACTGCTCATAGTTGGTTGTACTGACGAAAAAACCTCGGCAAATAAAACACAAACTGCCAGTGCAGAAAAAACACCGATTAGTCACACGTTACTCAATTCTGCGGTCACGTCGAGCGACAAGCAAAAATTTGAAAAAACATTTGAAAATCAATGTGTCGAACGTGAATTGAAAAATTCGGCAAATCCTGAAAACGACAAAGCGCGAGTCGGCAAAGCCTGTGAATGTATCGCGACGTTTATGATGAAGGATTTAACCGCGATTGAAGCAGAAAAATTTTTAATCGAACATGAAAACGCACAATCGTTAACGATTAAATATGAAAATGCCGCGTATCATTGTTTACAACAGAAAACACCGCTCACCGCGCCACATTTGTTTGGTAAGCCGTAACTTTCTGCTAAAATGCACCTGTTCAAATAACCCCACCATTATCTTTTTTGAGATTTAAAATTATGGCTTTTGTTGTTACTGAAAATTGTATTAAATGTAAATTCACGGATTGTGTTGATGTTTGTCCTGTTGATTGCTTTCATGTTGGCCCAAATTTTTTAGTGATTGATCCCGATGAATGTATCGATTGCACCTTATGCGAACCAGAATGCCCCGCGAATGCGATTCACGCCGAAGATGAAGTGCCAGAAGGTCAAGAAATTTTCATCCAGTTGAACGCCGAATTATCAAAACTTTGGCCCGTGATTACTGCCGTTCAAGATGCGATGCCCGATGCGGACGAATGGAATGGTAAACCGGATAAATTAGCGTTATTGGAAAGATAGTTTTCCCGCTTTTCAATACAAAAATCCGCTTTCATTAGCGGATTTTTTTGTTTCAAATTCTTACGACTTTTGTTTATACAACGCCATCACTTGCCGAACGTAATTTTGCGTTTCAGGATAAGGTGGAATCGAATTATTGTGACGCAACACCGAATTTTCTCCCGCGTTATACGCCGCAATCGCCAAATCCAAACTGTTCGGAAATAAATCCATCAAATGCCGCAAATAGCGCGTGCCACCATTGATATTTTGCTCGGGATTATTGCTATCCAATACACCAAAACGACTCGCCGTCGCAGGCATCAATTGCATTAAACCCACCGCACCCGCTGAAGAAATTGCGTCCGCGCGATAAGCCGATTCGGTTTGAATCACCGCGTGCAACAATTTTTCATCCACTTGATGACGCGCCGCAGCTTGCGCGATTAAAAAATTAAATCGTTTTTTGTTCGGATTGCTATTAAACGAAACCTGCGTAGGCGGGTAAGGTGCATTGAAAAATTGTGGCGGCGCATTTTGTGCGGGAACGGTCACTTTCATTTTGCTAATTAAGACCACATCGGAACGCGGTTTATCCGTATAAATAACGTGTTTCGCGTTATCTTGATATTTATAAAAATAGCCCGCTGTGGCGGTAGCAGAAATCGTCGCTGTTTTAATAATAGGTTTTTCTGAAGAAGAGGTGGCTTTATTGGTGTAAGTAATCACGCCATTACTGCCAACCACTTTTTTATAAATGTCCGCGTTCGCTGTTTCGCTGCACCCCATCATTAACAAAATAATTATTCCCTTACGCATAAAATTAACACCTTTAGTCTGTTGTTATCACCACTTCTTTTGCGGCGTGTGCCGCATTCTTGCGTGCTGTATCGGCAGAATCGGCAATTGCTAAAGCTACGCCCATGCGGCGATTGACAAAAGCATCGGGTTTTCCAAACAAACGCACGTCCGTATTGGGTACGCTTAACGCTCTTCCTAAACCGTGATAACTCACACCGTGCGCGTCAATCGGACTCAAAATAACGGCACTCGCGCCCGCACTTTTTAATGTCGTATTAACCGGCAAACCCAAAATAGCGCGTGCGTGCAAATCGAATTCCGTTTGTGTTTGCGTCAACAACGTCACCATTCCTGTGTCGTGCGGACGTGGGCTGACTTCGCTAAACCACACTTCATCGCCCGAAATAAATAATTCCACACCGAATAATCCCAATCCGCCCATCGCGTCGGTGATTTTTTTCGCAATGGCTTGTGAATTCATAATCGCTTGCGCCGTCATCCGTTGCGGCTGCCAACTTTCGCGATAATCGCCATTTTCTTGAATGTGTCCAATCGGTTCGCAAAAATACGTTTCCACTTCGCCCTTCTCATTCAACGCCCGAACCGTCAGCAAGGTAATTTCAAACTCAAAATCGATTTTGCCTTCGACAATCACTTTTCCGGTATCGACGCGCCCACTATTTTTGGCGTAATCCCACGCCGTTTGTAATTCGTCAGCGGTTTTCACCATCGATTGACCTTTGCCCGACGACGACATGGTTGGTTTAATAAAACACGGATAACCAATGCCGTTTTTGACCGCCTTTTGTAATTCATCAAACGATTCCGCAAACGCATAACGTGAAGTCGGAATTTGTAACGTTTCAGCGGCAAGCGTGCGAATACCTTCCCGATTCATCGTCAATTGAATCGCTCGCGCATTCGGCACAATCGTACAATCGCCTTGCGCTTCAATTTCCGCCAATACATTCGTCGCCAGAGCTTCAATTTCGGGAATAATAAAATGCGGTTTTTCTTTTGCAATAACCGCTTTTAACGCTTCGCCATCTGTCATATCAACCACATAAAAACGATGCGCGACCGCGTGCGCGGGCGCGTGTGCGTAACGATCCACCGCAATCACTTCTACGCCGAAACGTTGTAACGAAATCACCAATTCTTTTCCCAATTCCCCGCTTCCCAATAACATTGCTTTGGTCGAATTCGGAGTTAATGCTGTGCCTAATTTCATGCGTTTTTGACCTTAAAATGAATTAAAAATTATGCGCCAGAAGAGTTGCTCAATATCAACGTTCCTGTCGCATAGAGTTGTATAATAACTGAAATACTTTAACAAACCGTTAGGAAAAATCATGTCTCAAAAACAAAATCACATTGCTGAATGTATGCAAGAACTTGCCATAATCACTCAAAAATTGGCTATTGAACAAACAGAACAAGATGTACGGGCGGCTGAACTGGTCGTGGCAAACAAAAATCTGGTTTTCCAGAACGCTGAAAAAGAAAGACGCGCCGCTGAATTGCTCATCGCCAACGAAGAGCTGGTTTTTCAAAACGCTGAAAAAGAAAAACGCGCCGCTGAACTGCTCATCGCCAACGCCGAGCTGGCTTTTCAAAATGCCGAAAAAGAAAAACGCGCCGCTGAATTGCTCATCGCCAACAAAGAGCTGATTTTTCAAAACGCTGAAAAAGAAAAACGTGCCGCTGAATTGTTCATTGCCAACGAAGAGCTTGCTTTTCAAAATACTGAAAAAGGAAAACGCGCCGCTGAACTGCTGATTGCCAACGAAGAGCTAATTTTTCACAACGCTGAAAAAGAAAAACGCGCGGCTGAACTGCTTATCGCCAACGCCGAGCTGGCTTTTCAAAATAGCGAAAAAGAAGCCCGCGCGGCTGAACTGGTCATTGCCAATGACGAGTTAGCGTTTCAAAACACTGAAAAAGAAGCCCGCGCGGCTGAACTGGTCATTGCCAATGACGAGTTAGCGTTTCAAAATACTAAAAAAGAAGCACGCGCGGCTGAATTGCTCATTGCCAACGAAGAGCTTGCATTTCAAAACGCTGAAAAAGAAAAACGTGCTATTGAACTTGAGATTGCGAATGAACAGATTGCTCTAATTAACGAAGAGTTTGCCACGACCAACGAAGAGCTGATTTTTCAAAATACTGAAAAAGAAAAACGCGCGGACGAACTCGCCCTCGCCAATACCGAGTTGGCGTTTCAAAATACCGAAAAAGAAAAACGGGCGGACGAACTCGCCCTCGCCAATACCGAGTTGGCGTTTCAAAATACCGAAAAAGAAAAACGCGCGGACGAACTCGCGCTTGCCAATACCGAGTTGGCGTTTCAAAACACCGAAAAAGAAAAACGGGCTGACGAACTGGACATCGCCAATACCGAGTTGGCGTTTCAAAATACCGAAAAAGAAAAACGGGCGGACGAACTCGCCCTCGCCAATACCGAGT
>CAISXF010000085.1 GCA_903889445.1 uncultured Pseudomonadota bacterium | reverse complement strand
CTCGTCAGCCTCCGAAGAGCTGCTACCGTTCGACTTGCATGTGTTAAGCATACCGCCAGCGTTCAATCTGAGCCATGATCAAACTCTTCAGTTTAAATCAGTGTTGCAACTCTAAAATGAGTTGCCAATTTTTAGCTCGACCAGAATTCACTAACATAATTTAAAATTGCTTTTGAATTACTGTGTTTCGTTCTTGTGTCGATTATTTATATAATCATATCTAGCGACACAAGCACCCACACAAATTATTTTGATTTAGTTTTTAAAGAACTTTTACGCTGCGTTTCTGCAGCTGATTCCGAGTATTCTACAGCCTAAAAAAATTATGTCAAACAAAATTTTACTTTTGTTAACTTTTGCCGACAAACTATGTCTGTTTTGGATGATTGCCGGCTACTCGATTTTGATAAAACGCTGGAAATTTAGTGGCGACTTTCGGCTTGCACGTTGTCGGTTTCTATATCTAAATCACCATAACCCAAACGTCTGTGGAACAGTTCTAGCAGCAACGACCAGCTTTGCAGCGCAAGTACTGGATCATAACGCGGACCTTCGTCACGCATAAAAGCATGTTGTCCATTCACTTCATGCCAAGTGAATCGAGTTCCCACTTCTTCCAATCGTGCTTTCAGCAAATTACGACCTTCAAGCGGCACATGCGGATCCTGACGACCCCAAATGTGCAATAATTCACCTTTAATTTCCGCCGCGCGATCCAACGAGTTGTCGTTTTTGCCTAAACCCAAACCTCTTTTATGAATGTCCGTCGCATAAAAACACGTCGTCGCTAATACATCTGGATTCATCGCGGCACGAAATGCTAGATGTCCACCAATGCAAATACCCATCACACCGAGTTTCCCCGTGCAATAATCCAATGTTTTCAGATAATCCAAAACCGCCCGCGCGTCGCTATCGTAAGACGAAAGTTCTTTCGTGATTTTGTGTTCGTTGCCGCGCGTCGTGCCTTCTTCATCATAAGAAAGCACCGTGCCTAACGGTTCAAGTTCATGATAAATTTCAGGGCAAGCGACCACAAAGCCATGTCCCGCCAACATCGCAGCGGTACGACGAATCGGAGCCGTCACCTGAAAAATTTCTGAAAACATCAAAATCCCTGGATATTTTCCTGGTGCAACGGGGCGGAAAATATGCGCTCGCATCGTGCCAGTCGGGGTTTCTAAATCTGCAATTTCGTTATCTCTAATAATCATATTTTCTTCTATTTAAGCCAGTTTGTTAAAAACGCTATGTTAATTCAACACGGGTTAATGGCACAAGATTGTTGTTTCAAATACCGAAAATCAACTCGTTTCAAATGCCGCCGAATCCACATAAACCTCTAACACATTGAACGCCGTCACCGTCGCAACGGGTAAATTTTCACCGTCGCGCCAACGTTTCAACGCCTCACGTTTATCCTTTCCCGTAATCAAAAAAAACAAATGGTGCGTGTTACTCAACGCTTTCGCGCTCAATGTAATCCGTTCCGCTGGCGGTTTGGGCGAATCATAAATCGAATGCACCCACGCATTTTCGTCGTGAATCCGAGTCGGAAACAAACTCGCCACATGACCATCTTCACCCATTCCCAATAAGACCAAATCAAATGGCAGCGCGGCTTTCACAATCAACCGATACGCCGCCGCACTTTCTTCCGCGCCTAATTCTGTCGGTATATCGAAAATGTGATTTTTCGGAATCGCCACCGCATTCAAAAACGCATTCGCCGCCATCACGCTATTTCTGTTCGCATCATCAATCGGTAAACAACGCTCGTCACCGTGATAAATAAACCAATTCGACCAATCCGCGTCGCTTTGCGCCAATAATCGATACACTTTTTCGGGTGTTTTACCGCCCGCTAACACAAATTTAAATTGTCCACGTTCCGCAATCGCTTCGTTTGCCAATGCCAAAATCCGCGCACAAACCGTTTCCGCGATTAAATCCGCCGTTTCCAAATGTCGCCAGTGAAGATTACTTTGCATTGGTACATTCGGGCGTTAAAGACGTGCGCCAGTTTTGACTTTCTTTATCGAACAAACGACTGTCTTCGGGCCCCCACGAACCGGCGGGATACGTTGCCACATAATCGCGTTCACTTGCCCACGTTTGCAAAATCGGATCCACAATTTTCCACGCATATTCCACTTCATCGAACCGTAAAAACAATGACCGATCACCGCGCAACACGTCTAATAATAAATCTTCGTAGGCATCAATCGCTTTTTCGTCGGAATTCCGAAAACTCGCATCGAGTGAACTGGTGCGGGTTTTCATTTCTAAACCAGGTTCTTTCACGGTCATTTCAATCCGAATACATTCTTCCGGTTGAATGCCCAACAACACCCAATTTGGATTCATGCAATGTACTTCGGTATCACGGAAAAAATGTAACGGAGGATGACGGAAACAAATCGAAATCGCCGATTGCCCTTTTTTCATGCGTTTGCCAGTGCGTAAATACATCGGCACCCCGCGCCACCGCCAATTATCGATATACAATTTCATCGACGCATAGGTTTCGGTAATACTGTCAGCGGGAATGTGTTCTTCTTGCAAATAACCATTCACTTTTTCGCCGTTCATCGTGCCGCTGGCATATTGAGCGCGATACGCATGAGCATGAATTGCTTCTTTTGAAATCGGACGAATCGATTTTAAAATTTTTACTTTTTCGTCACGCAACGCATCGGCTTCCATTGAAACCGGCGGTTCCATCGTCACCAGCGTTAATAATTGCAACAAATGACTTTGCAACATATCGCGCATTGCGCCGGAACCGTTGTAATACTCGCCGCGCCCTTCAATGCCAAGGCTTTCAGAATGGGTAATTTGAATGTGGTCGATGTAATTACGATTCCAAAGCGGTTCAAGCATCACGTTAGCAAAACGGAACACCAACACATTTTGCACCGTGCCTTTGCCCAAATAATGGTCGATGCGGTAAATTTGCTCTTCCGTTAAATAATGTGAAATGCGTTTTTGTAACGCTTGTGCGCTTTCCAAATCGTAACCAAACGGTTTTTCAATCACCACGCGCCGCCAACCTGCCGTTTCGTCAAATAGTTGATTATTGCTCAAATGTTCCATGACCGAACCAAAATCCGACGGACTAATCGACAAATAAAACGCGGCATTTTGAGAAAATTGCGGTTGTTTTAACGTGGTCGCTAACGAGCTGTAACATTCCGGCTGCTGCAAATCGCCAAAATGATAATGCAACCGCGCGGCAAATTTTTCAAAAACAGCTTCATCGAAAGCGTCTTTGATTTTGGTTTGAATCATTTCTTTGACTTCAGAAAGCCATTTTTCTTGTGTCCATTCCCGTCGCCCGATGGCGACAATTCTCGTATCGTCGGGCAATTTCCCCGCAACATCCAAATGGTAAAACGCGGGCATCAATTTAATGCGCGACAAATTCCCCGTCGCGCCAAAAATTACATAAGTACAAGCATCAGCATTCATAGTGAAACTCCAAAATTAAACACAATTTCAAAAAAAAACCGCCGCCGCATTCAATTGACGACAACGGTTTTCCGTTTTTGACTAACTCAAAATTTTATACCGAATAATTAGTCGTGGCGGAAACATTTCCACCGTCGCCGATCCAATCTGTGTGGAAGAATTCACCGCGCGGTTTATCAATGCGTTCATAACTGTGCGAACCAAAATAATCGCGTTGTGCTTGCAACAAATTCGCCGGTAAATGTTCGGTGCGATAGCCATCAAAATACGCCAACGCCGATGAAAACGTTGGAATCGGAATGCCTAATTGAATCCCTAAAATCACGGCTTTACGCCAATTCACTTCCGATTTTTTCATCACATCTGCAAAAAAGTCGTCGAACAACAAATTTCTCAACTCGTGATTATTGCTGTAAGCGTGTTTGATATTCTTTAAAAATTTGCTACGAATAATACAACCGCCGCGCCACATTAACGCAATGTCACCGTAATTCAGCGCAAATTTATATTCTCTTGAAGCCTCACGCATTAAACGGAAACCTTGCGCGTAAGAAATAATTTTTGACGCATACAACGCATCATGAATGGCGTGAATCATTTCGGCTTTATCGCCGGTGAATGGGGCAATCGGATGTTTGTGTAAAATTTTAGCCGCTTGAACACGTTCCGATTTTTGCCACGACAAACACCGCGCAAAAACCGCTTCACCAATCAATGTCAACGGAATGCCTAATTCCAAAGCATCAATCCCTGTCCATTTTCCGGTGCCTTTTTGTCCAGCGGTGTCTAAAATTTTAGCCAACAACGGAGCACCGTCTTCGTCTTTATAAGCCAGAATATCGATGGTGATTTCCATCAAGTACGAACTTAATTCGCCTTTGTTCCATTCTTGAAAAATGTCGTGAATTTCATCAACGCTTAATCCCAAACCTTCTGACAACAATTGATACGCTTCACAAATTAACTGCATATCGCCGTATTCAATACCGTTGTGAACCATTTTGACGTAATGCCCCGCGCCATTATCGCCCACCCAATGACAACACGGTTCGCCGTCAACGTGTGCGCTAATCGCTTGAAAAATCGGTTTGACGGTTGCCCAACCGGCACGATTTCCGCCTGGCATCATCGACGCGCCATAATGTGCGCCTTCTTCACCACCGGAAACGCCCATGCCGATAAAGTTCAAGCCTTTTTCATTTAGTTGCGCCACGCGGCGATTGGTATCGGTATAAAGTGAATTGCCACCATCGACAATAATGTCGCCTTTTGACAATAACGGAACTAACTTGTCGATATAAAAATCCACCACGTCACCCGCTCTCACCATCATGAAAACCACGCGCGGCGTTTGTAGATTATCGACCAATTCTTGCAATGAATTGGTGCTAATCATTTCGGCATTTTCGATGGCAGCGGTATTTTCAGCTTCTGCCGTGACAAACGTATCGGCAACGCCTTCGGCATATTCATAAACCGCCACTTTGAAGCCGTGGTCTCGAATGTTGAGAGCCAAATTTTTGCCCATTACCGCTAAACCAACCATACCAATTTGTGCTTGCATATTTCTATCTCAAATTAAAACTAAAGTGAATTGTGGCGTGTTACACGGTGTAAGTGGTCGCTGAAACGTTTCCGCCTTGACCTGTCCAATCGGTGTGGAAAAATTTTCCACGCGGTTGGTCAATACGCTCATAAGTATGTGCGCCAAAATAATCGCGTTGAGCTTGTAATAAATTCGCGGGTAATTTCGCTGAACGATAACCATCGAAATACGCCAATGCCGATGAAAAAGTCGGGGTCGGAATTTCTAATTCAATGCCTAACACGACAGCTTTGCGCCAGCCGGCATTGGCTTTTTGCATCGCGGCAACAAAGAAATCATCCAGCAACAAGTTTTCTAAATCTGGTGTTTTGTTATAAGCCTGTTTGATGTTGTTCAAGAATTGACTGCGAATAATACAGCCGCCGCGCCACATCAAGGCAATGTCGCCGTAATTCAACTCAAAATGATATTCTTTCGACGCTTCACGCATTAAACGGAAACCTTGGGCGTAAGAAATCAATTTCGCCGCGTACAACGCATCGCCAATTGCGTGAATCATGGCGGCTTTGTCACCACTGAAAACCGCGTGTGTTTTTGGTAAACGTTCTGCCGCCCGAACGCGCTCGTCTTTTTGCGAAGATAAACACCTCGCAAAAACCGCTTCGCCAATTAACGTCAACGGAATGCCCAAATCCAGCGCGTTAATACCTGTCCATTTACCGGTGCCTTTTTGTCCAGCGGTGTCTAAAATTTTCTCCACCAATGGCGAACCGTCGCTGTCTTTGTGCGCGAAAATTTCGGTGGTGATTTCGATTAAATACGAACCCAATTCGCCTTGATTCCATTCGTTGAAAACGGCGTGTAATTCGTCCGCGTTCAAACCTAACCCTTCTGACAATAATTGATACGCTTCACAAATCAATTGCATGTCGCCATATTCAATGCCGTTGTGAACCATTTTCACATAATGCCCCGCGCCTTTATCGCCGACCCAATTGCAACAAGGTTCGCCGTCAACGTGTGCGCTAATCGCTTGAAAAATCGGTTTAACGGTTTCCCATGCAGCAGGATT
>CAISXF010000084.1 GCA_903889445.1 uncultured Pseudomonadota bacterium | reverse complement strand
TGTTCGGTTGGTGCGGTAGCGACAGTGTTTTTTCCTTTTGTTTTGGCTTGGGTTGAATGACTAATTATTTGCATATACAATTATCAGCATGAAAAATAATTTAATCTGGGATGAAGCCAAACATCAAGCTAACTTACTTAAACACGGGCTAGATTTTGTGGATGCTAATGAAGTGCTTGAATCGCGTTATCGTTGGGATGTACAACTAGTTCGTAATGGTGAGTTAAGAACACAATCTATTTCCTATGCACTGGGATTTTTAGCAGTTCTGAGTGTAGCCCATACGGCGCGAAATGAAGCTATTCGGGTTATCAGTTTTCGCGCGGCGAGTAAAAATGAACGAGAGGCTTATTATGAATGGCTCGAAAACGAATACGATGGATAAAAGTGCGGTGTTAGCGGCGGTGCGTTCACTTTCAACGGAGCGTGATTTTGTCTGGAACGGTATGGATGAGGATGATTGCCCTGCGAGTGCTGAAGAGTTAAACGCCGCTCTTGTGCGTGGACGAGGACGACCTTGTGGCACGGATAAAACTCAAATTGCTTTGCGCGTTGATAATAGTGTGCTGAATGCTTTTAAGTTGACGGGCAAAGGTTGGCAAACTCTCATGAATGACGCGCTCAAAGAGTGGATTAGTGAGCATCCCGATTTTAGTCGGGTTTGATTTTGGGAATGAAAATTGTATGATTTATTTTGATAACAACGCGACCACGCCGATTGATGAGCGTGTTTTCGATGCGATGTTGCCCTTTTTAAAAACGATGTACGGCAATCCTTCCAGCGTGCATCGTTTGGGACGCATTGCCAAAAGTGCAGTAGAAACGGCGCGTGAACAAGTCGCGGCGTTAGTCGATGCGGAAGCGTCGCAAGTGATTTTTTAAATTTACAGGAACATAAAAAAATGCGTACCCTTATTTCTTCATTATTGTTAGCGTCAGTAAGTATCACATCGGCTTATGCCGCGACAACGGCATTGCCTTCCATTGTTGAAATGGAAACCAACGTTGGCACAGTGACCATTCAGTTAAACCACGACAAAGCTCCGATTAGTTCAAAAAACTTTTTGGATTATGTGAATTCTGGCTTTTACAAAGACACGTTTTTTCATCGGATTTACAGTGTTTATGATCCGAAAGATGCTTCAAAGTTACAGATTAGAGTCGTTCAAGGCGGTGGATTTGATGCAAAAACAATGCAATTGAAAACGCCTTTAGCGGCGATTGTAAATGAAGCCAGCAACGGTTTACATAATTCAATCGGCACGATTTCAATGGCGCGAACGAATGATCCGAATTCGGCAACGTCACAGTTCTTTTTTAATACGACTGATAATTCAGCGAATTTTGATGCCAACACGGCTACCGGCAACGCGGGTTACGCCGTTTTTGGTGCCGTGATTGGCGGCATGGATATTGTGAACAAAATTAGCAATTTCGGCACTATTAAAACAGGCTACAGCGAAGGCGTTCCTTTTAGCGAAATCAACGATTGTGGCTTCAACTTTTGTATGAAAAAAGTCATTATTGATACGGTTTATACCAGCAGCGTGGTCGATAATGTGAATTCATTGACGCGCGTGACGGTCAACGGATTGGGGCAAGTCACCAGCCTTCCCGCTGCGATTGTATGTGGTCGAGGCAGCGTAAAATGCGCCTTGAAAAAACCATTTGGTACAGCCGTTTCATTGATCGCAAAACCGGCAACAGGTTATGAATTCAAAGGCTGGACGGGCGATTGTTCAGGCGTAACGCCAACCTTGTCCATCGATACCAAAACCAGCAATCACAACTGCACCGCGACCTTTGCAAAAATTGGCGCGTAATTTTTATTTTTAAAATTGAATAATCGGAGTAATTCACAGTGACAAACGTGCAAGATATTACCAGCCCCATCACGGCTTCGGAAAAACGCGCCATTGGTTCGTTAGCCAGTATTTACGCCCTGCGAATGCTGGGGCTGTTTATGATTTTGCCCGTGTTGTCGTTGTTTGCGGAACAATTAGACGGTGCGACTCCGGCGTTAATTGGTCTGGCGATGAGCATTTACGGGTTGCCGCAAGTGCTTTTACAAATTCCGTTTGGGTTGATGTCGGATAAATTTGGACGCAAAAAACTGATTATTGTCGGTTTGACTTTGTTCTTTGCTGGCAGCGTCGTCGCGGCGTTATCGAGCAACATTTACGGCGTGCTAATCGGGCGAGCGTTGCAAGGTGCGGGCGCGATTTCGGCAGTGATTATGGCGTTGGTCGCGGATTTAACGCAGGAAATTCACCGCACCAAAGCGATGGCGACGATTGGCGTGAGCATTGGCGTTTCGTTTGGCGTGGGCATTATTCTCGGTCCGATTATTGCCGCGACGTTCGGGGGCGTGCAAAGTATTTTTTGGGTGACGGCTATTTTGACGTTGTTGGCGATTGTGACGATTATTTACGTTGTGCCAAATCCGACGCAATCAAAATTACACCGTGACGCAGAATTTGTGCCGGCGGATGCGATGGCGGCATTAAAAAATCCTGAACTGTTGCGCTTGGATTACGGTATTTTTATTCTGCATTTGATTTTGATGGCGATTTTCGTGGTCGTGCCAAAGTTAATGCGAAATGCGGGCTTGATTGCAGGTGACGAATGGCAGGTTTATTTGCCAGTATTTGTGATTTCGATGGCGTTAATCGTGCCGTTTATTATTTTGGCAGAAAAAAAACGCCAAATGAAAAAAGTATTTTTGGGAGCGATTGCGGCGTTGTTGATTGCGGCGGTGGGTTTCGCGCTGTTTCATGAAAATTTAGTGACGTTGATTATCTTTTTAAGCGTGTTCTTTTGCGGTTTCAATTTGTTGGAAGCGACGTTGCCGTCGTTGGTCTCAAAAACGGCTCCCGCCGATTTAAAAGGCACCGCGATGGGCGCGTATTCCAGCTCGCAATTCATGGGTTTATTTATCGGCGGATTAGTCGGCGGGTGGTTCAACGGACAGTTTGGCGTAACGGCGGTATTTTTAGTCTGTGCCGCATTGGCGTTGAGTTGGTTGGCGTTGTCATTCTCGATGAAAGAGCCGCGTTATTTGGCAAATTTATTGATTTCACTCGACGTAATGAGCGAAGGCGACGCGCGTTTATTCGCCGATGAAATACGAAAAATAATCGGTGTGGCGGAAGTGGTTTTGCATCACGAAGACGCGGTGCTTTATTTGAAAGTCGATAATCAGTTACTCGACAAAGAAACGCTGCAAACCTTAATCAACGAGCATATTCACGCTTATCAAAATGTGATTTAAGCGCGATGAATTTTGTTGATTATCAAAAAAATGTCGCTCAACTCAATCTGTGGAATCACTCTTATCACGTTCTCGATGCGCCACTGATTTCCGATGCCGAATACGATGCGGCGTTTCGTGAATTACAAACGGTTGAACAAGAAAATCCCGATTGGCTAATGCTCGAATCGCCCACGCAACGGGTTGGCGACGTGGTCAGCAGTGCGTTTCAAAAAATAACGCACACCGTAAAAATGTTGTCGTTGGCGAATGCGTTTTCAATTGATGAAACGGTCGATTTTTTTATCAAAGCCGCGAAAGAATTGGCGATTCCGCTGGAAAGTTTAGAAATTTTCAGCGAACCCAAACTCGACGGATTGGCGATTAGTTTGCGTTACGAAAAGGGTTTGTTGCGTTACGCTGCGACGCGCGGAGATGGGGAAGTTGGCGAAAATGTCACGCACAACATTAAAACCATTCAATCGATTCCGTTGAAATTAAACACGAAAACACCGCCTGAAATTTTAGAAGTGCGCGGCGAAGTATTTATGACCAAAGCCATTTTTGAACAAATCAATCAACTCGCGCAAACTCAAAACAGTCGCGCGTTTGTGAATCCACGCAATGCGGCGGCGGGAACGATTCGCCAACTCAATCCCAAAATTGCCGCCGAACGCGCGTTGCAATTTATTCCTTACGGCATTGGCGAGTATTCAGGCGAGCGTGAATTTTTGCGGCATTCTGAAATCATGGCGTATTTAGCGACATTAGGATTTAGAGAAAATACGAATTGCCACCATTTTTTCGCCGCAGAAATCGCATTTGATCAAGATTATCAACGTATGGAAACGTTGCGCGAAACGTTGCCAATGGAAATTGACGGCATTGTTTATAAAATTGACGATTTGAATTTGCAGCAAAAATTGGGTTTTATTTCACGTTCGCCAAAATGGGCGGTGGCGCGAAAATTTCCCGCACAAGTTATGACGACAACGTTGCTGGACGTGGATTTTCAAGTTGGAAGAACAGGTGTTTTAACACCCGTGGCGCGTTTAAAGCCCGTGTTTGTCGGTGGCGTAACCGTGAGCAATGCGACCTTGCACAACATGGACGAAATCGAACGTTTGAATTTGTGCATCGGCGATTCTGTCGAAATTCACCGCGCCGGCGACGTGATTCCGAAAGTCGTGAAAGTCGTTGCGGAAGGCGAAGCACGACGCGCGATTATCATGCCGACACATTGCCCGATTTGCGACTCACGGGTTAAACGTGTTGATAAACAAGCAGCTTATCGTTGTTCTGGCGGTTTAAAATGTGCCGCTCAAATCGCCGAACGCATTAAGTATTATGCCTCGCGCGATTGCTTGAACATTCGTCAACTCGGCGCAAAGTTAATCGAAATTCTGTGTGAACAAGGCGTTTTAACCAGCGTCGCGGATATTTACCGATTGACCCTCGACGATATTTCAACTTTAGACGGACAAGGTGAAAAAAATGCGACAAAAATTCTCGCCGCGATTGAAGCCTCGAAACACACAAAATTCAGCACTTTTTTAACGGCGTTAGGAATTCCCGAAGTGGGCGAATCAACGGGAAAATTGTTAGCGAAACATTTTCAAACGTTAGGAAAATGTCGCGCTGCCGATTTAGAAACGTTGGTGCAAATCCCCGATATTGGCGAAATCACGGCAAAAAATGTACGGCATTTTTTCGATGATGAAGCGCAAAATCAGTTGGTTGATAATTTGCTCGCGGCGGGTGTTTATTGGGATGAAAGTGAAAATGAATCGTTAGAAAATACACAACCTTTGGCGGGTCAAACATGGGTTTTAACTGGCACGTTGAGTGCGCCGCGCAACGAAATTAAAGTAATTTTAGAGCGTTTCGGCGCAAAAGTGTCGGGTTCGGTTTCGGCAAAAACAACCTGTGTTTTAGCGGGTGAAGCGGCGGGAAGTAAATTGACACAAGCGCAAAATTTGGGCGTTAACATTATCGATGAAACACAATTTTTGGAACTGATTGAAAACTTATGAACCACACTAATTCACTCGTAATCGCCAGCGGCAACGCGGGGAAAATCAAAGAACTTCAAGCGTTACTGCCGAATTATGAATTGATTCCACAAACGCAATTCAACGTTTCTGAAATCGAAGAAACAGGTACTACGTTTGTCGAAAATGCGATTTTGAAAGCACGTCACGCGGCGAGAATTTCAAAATTACCCGCGATTGCCGACGATTCTGGTTTGGTGGTAGCGGCATTAAATGACGCGCCAGGAATTTATTCGGCACGTTACGCAGGGCTGGGCGCAACCGATGCTGAAAATATCGCCAAACTTTTACATGTATTAGAGGGTGTGCCAATCGCAGAACGTCACGCCTACTTTTTTTGCGTATTGGTGTTGATGCGCCATGCCGATGATCCGTGTCCGTTAATCGCGCAAGGGCGTTGGGATGGTTGTATTTTAGAACAACCCAGTGGCGAAAACGGTTTTGGTTACGACCCAATTTTTGGCGTTTCGACGCATCATTGCAGCGCGGCAGAATTACCCTTTGAAATCAAAAATAGCTTGAGCCATCGCGGTAAAGCGTTAATGTCTTTATCCACGCTTCTCAGTCGTATTTAAATTTCGCATAATCAGCGGCATAAAAATCAATCATCGGTAACACGACCAATAATGCACCGTTTCCTGTGTTACGGTAAAATGCAACACGCTAAAAAAGCGACTCTCTTTTTATAAACTATTAGGAAAAATAATGCGTAACATTACCCTGATTAAAGGCGACGGCATTGGGCCATCGATTATGGATGAAGCAGTAAAAATCATTAACGCTTC
>CAISXF010000083.1 GCA_903889445.1 uncultured Pseudomonadota bacterium | reverse complement strand
GCATTTGGGTCGATGGTGGCAACCCTTTGATTGGAATGGTCGCTAAACGTTTCCATATCGTTCTACAAATAATTTTACGCTCGGACGATGTCAATTACTTCCACGTCGCTGGGTCGTTGAAAGAACATTCGCTTGGTTATACCGTTATCGCCGTTTGAGTAAAGATTACGAAGTCTTGACCGATTCCAGTGCGGCTTTTATTCACATTGCTATGATTAACTGGATGCTCGGACGGCTGGCTGACTGATTTTGATACTTTTAAAACACGCACTTAGCGTACGTTTTCTCCCCGTTAGTGTCGGAACCCCGTTATCTGTCGCCTAGTAACTTTGAATTACAAATGACAGTTAACCAACCTTAGATAGTGTCTAAAAAAACTTGACCATTACACTCTAAATATATTAATCAGAGGTTTATCATTGGGGGTTAGTCTATGAAGTGAACGGGGCTGTAATGCCGTCAGGTGTTTCAGCAGGTAAATAATCCGCGTTTTTGAAATTGTCCGATGACCCGATTAAGTAATTCGGGCGAGGGCGGCGAAACGTCTTTTAAGTGAAAATTTAAGCCTAAATCATCCCATTTATGTTCGCCCATTTTGTGAAACGGTAACACTTCCACCCTTTCCACGCCGTGAAGGGTGGCAATAAAATCGGCTAATTTTTCCACATCGTTAAAATCATCGGTGTAACCAGGCACTAAAACATACCGTATCCACATCGGCTTTTTCATTGCCGACAATCGCCGCGCAAAATCCAACGTCGGTTGCAACGGTTTTGAAGTCAACGCCTCGTATTTTTCGAGGTCAATATGTTTGATGTCGAGCAACACTAAATCGACATTTTCAAACCAATCATCTTCCAAATGTTCTGCTAAAAATCCTTGTGTATCGAGCGCAGTGTGCAATTTCAATTCATGTTTCACGCGATAAAATATCTCGCCAATGAAATAGGCTTGCATCAAAGGTTCGCCGCCCGAAATAGTTAAACCGCCAGCAAAACGTAGAAAATGCGCGTATTTCGCAATCTCCGCCACAATGTCATCGACGTGCGTCATTTTGCCGTTGTGCATTTTCCAGGTGTCGGGGTTGTGGCAATACAAACATTGAAATTGACAACCCGACACGAATAACACGAAACGCATTCCAGGGCCATCGACTGCGCCGCCCGTATCGAATGAATGAATGAAACCCGACAATTTGCCACTCTCATCCACACTCGCGGGCGCGATAACACCGTGTGGTTTTACATGATGTTGCATCGGCTAACTGTGAATGTGAAACGTACGATTGATAACATCAAGCTGTTGCTCATGCGAGAGTTTGATGAAATTAACAGCGTAACCCGAAACACGAATAGTAAGTTGCGGATAATTTTCAGGGTGATTCATCGCATCCAATAACGTGTCTTTATTCAACACATTGACGTTGACGTGAAAACCGTTTGCGCCACAAAAACCGTCTAAACAATTGGTTAAATTAGTCACGCGATCCGCAATGGTGTGACCCAAAGAATCAGGCGTAGACGTTGCCGTCCAAGAAATTCCATCTAATGCCGCGTCATAAGGTAATTTTGCCACCGACGCACCCGAAGCCACAAAACCACTGGTGTCACGTCCGCTCATTGGATTTGCGCCTGGGGCAAATGGTTCGCCTGAACGACGACCATCAGGTGTATTGCCTGTTTTTTTGCCATAAACCACGTTAGACGTAATCGTTAAAACCGATTGCGTAGGCGTGCTGTCACGATACATTTTGTGTCGGCGAATTTTGTCCATAAACGTTTCAACTAACCAAACCGCAAGTTGATCAACACGGTCATCATCGTTGCCATAAGCAGGATATTCGCCTTCGATTTCAAAGTCCGTTGCGATGCCATTTTCGTCTCGAATAACCTTCACTTTTGCATATTTGATGGCTGATAACGAATCAGCGGCAACCGATAAACCTGCAATGCCACACGCCATCGTGCGTAAAATATCACGGTCATGCAACGCCATTTCAATACGTTCGTAATGATATTTGTCGTGCATATAATGAATGGCGTTCAAGGCTTTAACGTAAGTGGTCGCCAACCAATCCATCATGCTATCGAATTTCACAATCACTTCGTCGTAATCGAGATATTCCGACGTAATCGGTGTGAAACCGTGGGCAATTTTCACGCCTGATTTTTCGTCCACGCCGCCATTGATAGCATAAAGCATCGTTTTGGCGAGATTGCAGCGTGCGCCGAAAAATTGCATTTGTTTTCCAACTCGCATCGCTGAAACGCAACACGCAATGGCATAATCGTCGCCCCAATGTTCACGCATTAAATCGTCGGATTCGTATTGAATCGCACTGGTTTCAATCGACACTTTGGAGCAAAATTCTTTGAAACCTTGTGGCATTTTCACTGACCACAAAACCGTTAAATTGGGTTCGGGTGCGGCACCCAAATTGTACAACGTGTTTAAAACACGGAAGCTGTTTTTGGTCACTAATGTTCGACCATCTTCACTCATGCCACCGATGGATTCTGTCACCCAAGTGGGATCGCCTGAAAATAATTGATCATATTCTGGCGTGCGTAAAAAACGAACCATGCGAAGTTTAATCACTAAATCATCAATCAATTCTTGCGCGGCGGTTTCATTCAACCGACCTTCTTGAATGTCGCGCTCGATGTAAATATCCAAAAAGGATGAAATGCGCCCAATCGACATGGCGGCACCATTTTGTTCTTTTATCGCCGCTAAATAACCAAAATACGTCCATTGAATGGCTTCTTGCGCGGTTTTTGCCGATTGAGAAATATCAAAACCGTATTTCAATGCCATTTGTTTTAATTCAGCTAACGCTCTGATTTGTTCAGAAAGTTCTTCGCGCGTGCGTAAAATAGTTTCACTAAATTCGCCCACATCCAATTCAGATTTTTCGCGTTTTTTGTCTTTAATTAAAAAATCCACGCCATAAAGTGCAACACGGCGATAATCGCCAACAATACGTCCGCGTCCATAAGCATCTGGCAAACCTGTGATAATGCCCGATTTGCGACACGCTAAAATGTCAGGACTGTAAACATCGAAAACGCCTTGATTGTGGTCTTTGCGATAGAGACCAAAAGCGGTTTCGACGTTAGCATCGAGCTTGAAACCATAGGCTTCTAAACCTGATTGCACCATTCGTAATCCGCCATTTGGCACAATCGCCCGTTTTAACGGCGCATCGGTTTGTAATCCAACGATTAACTCCAAATTTTCGTCAATATAACCCGCATCGTGAGCAATGATAGACGTACCAATATCTGCCGAAACATCTAACACACCTTTGATTCGTTCTGCGGCGATTAACGCGGTCACTTTGTTCCACAATTGCTGCGTGCGCGGTGTACTTGAAACCAGAAAACTATCATCGCCCACATAAGGCGTGTAATTCGCTTGGATAAAATCTCTTACTGCTACGCCATTTTGCCATTCATTCCCAACAAACCCGCGCCACGCTTCTAAACTTATATCCGTTTCGTGTATTTTCATGTGATTTTTCACCCGCCAAGTTTTTTGGATTTTAGTTTAAATAAACGGCTTCAAAACGGCTTGTCACTTCAGTTAAAGAAACATTTTTAACCAGAATAATGTGTGCCGTTCTACCGTTTTCGTTAATGAATCCTAAATCTTCTATTTCCAAACCCTGTAAGGAACGATTTATTATCGGTGCTTGAACATTGCCACAACCGCTCCACACGACTTCGACGCTATTTTCATCACCATACAAAATAACGTTTGAACACGAACCGCAGCCGTGTTCAATTGAAGAAACAAAATTAAACGCGGCTTGACGCGATTCTACCGTGTGCAAATTACTGGGTACAAAAACGCACTGATGAATAGGCGCGGCATCTTGAAAGGCAAGCCCACCTGTATTAAATGGGCAAGATCCCGTCACTATCGTAATGTTTTCTAGTTTTGTTTGTGCGGACATGATTGAATATTCCTTATAGTTAAGTGATTTGAATTTGGGCGGAAACCACCCTAATTTGGTAAATTGTAATTAGAAAATGTTACATTCTTGCGTATTTATCCTAAAATTGACGTTAGTGTATAAAAATCGGATAAGTTGAAATATGATAAATTGAAACCATTCCGAAAAAATAAGTTAATTCAATTGAATGTACTCGCAATCATCGATTCCAAAAGGCATGTCAACGAACGCGAACGAGTGAACTTTAACGGTCGGAACCGAACCCGCCCGATTTCACCAACTTAAATTTTAGACAACGCTCCGCCGAGCCCCAGTATCCACACAACTGTTATATCAAAAAAGAATTTAAGTTTTTATGTGGTTGTAATTTCGAGTATTTCTAAATCATTTTAACCTGATTTCTAAACACCTTAGACGTGGTTTATTTTTAAGATATAAATCACGATTCAAGGTGTTCACGAATCATCAACCATCGCCTTATGTCATGGTCTAATAAAAACAGACACGCTTATAGGTTGTAAAATACCAACCCAGGAGTGAAAAAATGACCAAAGAAAGACGTAAATTTGAAGCTAGCTACAGTCAAAATGGCAGATGTTGACACTTAAAAAAGGCATCTGCCTTCTTCGCCCGAACAATCAATTTAATTGGTAAGTTGCGAGCGGAGAAGGCAGCAGACACCTTTAGTGCGTGTTTTAAAAGTATCAAACTGAGCCCAAAATGTGAACATACACAATTTTACCAGCATGAAGCGGATATTCCCTGAAATTGAAAAAGTCACATTTAACTTATCCGAAAATGGATTTATTAGATTATTAAAAAATGCCGTTCAAAAACATAACTCCAGCGTTGCATTCCCAAAATTTAAAAAACGCAAAGAAGCCATTTACGAGGCTAAAATCAAAGAAAATCTGTTTTCCCAAAGAACACGACTTTACGGTTTAAAAATACAGGACATAACTCGGTTCACTGGCGAGTTACCTACATTTTTATACGATGCGACAATTGCAGTGTAATTACATTACGCCATTACAGTTTCACTATTTGAAATAGTCCTATTTGTATGCACCTGCCCTTTCTGCCCTCTTTTCATTAAGAGGGCTATTTTTACCCGTCATGTAAATTGCTCCACGTCCATGATGGTGGTGATTCATTATCATTTCTGTTGCTCTAATGCCATTCAATCCAGAGAGTTTGTCATCAAAGAAGAAAAGGGAAATCCTACGCCGCATGGTTATTGAGATGAAACGTATTTTGAGGACGGCGTAGGATTCGGCTGTTGATTTTGTAAACTCAATTATCCTCAATGAAACAGTTAATTCAGTAACATGATAGAAATACAAAAATAACAGATTCAATCAAAAGAGTTTAATTAGTAAGTGAAGTGGTTGATTCTGCCCATCAACAAAGCGTTGTTAATTCTGTTGTTTTAATCCTATGCAATTTCAACAAGTAATACTGTCCTAACGAATTCAAAACTCGTGTCGTTTTCACTGTCTCAATGGTCTATTTCGAGGTTAAATTCTCATACTCTGACAAAGAATTCAGGTTCAGTAACGTGAACTTTCACTGAAAAAGTATCATCCTCGAAAATCCGAGGGTCAATGAACAAAGAATCCTCCAGAATTGCCATTAACTCTTTTTTACTCACTATATTTCGAGCATCGACTAATTCTACTTTTCGACCGGTGATTTTTTCCAAGACAGCTATCAACTCCGCGTCAGCCCTGAATTGCGTGTCATAAATCGGAATAGAATGACCTCCTGCGCGTCCTTTATATCGCATCATTCTCATGGTGTAATTTTGCACATAAAACTTTCTATATGCACTGTTGCACCTTGAAACTTGGTTTTTGACTTGGTTAAAATTCTTAAATAAATGACCAAATCGTTCATAAATAAAAGTAGCCGAG
>CAISXF010000082.1 GCA_903889445.1 uncultured Pseudomonadota bacterium | reverse complement strand
TGCTTGATAGTTGTGAATTCCATAGAAAATTATCCTACGTTCATCTAAACGCTTCAACGCCAATAGCTACCCCAATAAATTGGATGAGTCTTACACAAGCTCTGCGTTCGTATAGCATTGCCAACTCGCAATGCTCCTTTCACGGTTAGGTTGAAAGTGGTGAAGAGTGTAATTGAAAACAGAATTTTTTCAAATATTTTTTGTTGTGCCTAGAGAAATCGTATTTTGGAGTGTAATAAATAACTATATTTTGATATGAATTACCATGAACAATGTAAAAGAAAAACATATTGTAATTTAAAACTGCATTTTTTGTATTTTTTGTTGTGCAGCAGAAAAATCGCACCTTTTATGCGTAATGAATGACTATAATTTTAATATAAATTACTGTGCATAAGGAATCCTCCCTATCGGTCGGATGCTTTGATAATTTGGTTGGGGCTGCACACACCCCAACCAAATTGGCAGCCACATTGAATGCAACTTCGCCGTACTTGTTGCGGGTGGCTGCCTTTCCGCCCTAAAGGGCGAGGTTTCAACCAGCAAGGAATTTTTGATGAAAAAAGATACAACAATGTGTTGTTGATTCAAAAGTAATTATTTTTCAATGAGGTGACCACGACCACAGCAATAAGGAATTTACTCCCTTTAGGGCGAGGGAGTGTGTTAAAAAAACTGCTTATAACGTAAATGCTCAATTATTAACGCCACACTTTCTTCAAGTGTTTGTTTATCGGTATTTATAATCAATTCTGGTTTTTCAGGTGGTTCATAAATAGAATCAATACCTGTAAAAAAAGGAATTTCTCCTGCTCGAGCTTTTTTATACAACCCTTTAATATCTCGTTGCTCACAAACATCTAATGAGCAACAACAATAAATTTCTAAAAAATCACCTTCCGGCATCAAGTTTCGGGCTGTCATGCGATCAGATTTAAAGGGTGAAATAAAAGCTGTTAATGTCATGGTTCCTGATTCTAACATTAACTTAGCTACTTCAGAAATGCGGCGGATATTTTCGACTCTGTCAGCATCACTAAAACCTAAGTCATTACACAACCCTTTTCGAATATTGTCACCATCAAGCACAAAAGTTGAAATACCTTTTTGATGTAAATAATCTTCGACGGCGTGGGCTAAAGTCGATTTTCCAGAACCCGAAAAACCAGTGAACCATAAAATAGCACTTTTATGGTGATGTAATTTTTCACGGTCTTGTCGCTTAATGGTCGCAGGGTGCCAAACTGTATTTGAAGATGTCATCCAAGATACCCCTCGTTTATGTGGTTAATTGTAATTTTTTAGATAAAGACTAAAAAAGTGGTTAAAAGATTCTTTTTCTAATTCATTGATTCCCGCTGCTGCTTTTCGTCCGCCTCCGGTGGAAAATTGCGAACATAATTCGTCGGCACCTGTTTTTAAATTTAATGGTGCCCGCACGCTCACTTGATAATTTCCGTTGTCTTTTTCAGTCAAAATAGCGTGTGCTTTATTCGGATTTTTTATCGCTAATTCATTTCCGAATGTACCACTTACACGTCTTGCCCAAGCTGTATTGGGTAAAATGTACAAGAGTGCTTTATCGGATTCATATTCTGGCATTTGCTGACGGGCTTTTTCTATATCATTTTCATAACAACTTAATAATTGCTGATTGATTGCCGAATTTTCCACTATAAATTTGAACGGTGAATCATAAACTACCAATTGTTGGTAAAGCTCACAAGGATTAAAATTCAACTCGTTTATGTGGTCGCCATAAGCATTATAATTTAAATGAACACCAAGCATTTTAAGTTGCTGTAGTTTCATTTCTGAAAAATTAAATTGACGGGCTAATGTCATTGCACTGACTGCTAAATTATCGCCGAATGCGCCAACAATCGCCCATTCCGCAAACCGATTTTTTAAATAACGATTGATAATTAAACTGGTGCAAATATCAGCATCCGTATCTATTAAGGCGTTTAAATTTGAATGGAGAGGAATTTCACCCGATTGATGATGATCCGCATAAAAAATAGGGACATTTTTTTCAAGTAATGGTAGTAAATATGCCTGATTTGCTTTCATTGAAATATCTAGCACCGTTATTTCATTATCTGAATTAGCGCGAACATTTTCCAATAAACAAATGTCTCGCTTAACACCGCTAATAAGTTGTGAAAATTTCGGCTCTGCTAATCGCAATTGAATTAACGCACAAATACCATCAGCATCACCATTGAACACATCAATTTGCATAATTTATAAATTAAAGTTAAAAAACCTTGAAGCTAAACAAGCTACTTCGCGAATTTGGCTATTCACCTACGAAATTGGCGAAACTGCCTATATATTGATAGTTAGTTTTTAGTCGGTGTGATGCGTGACAAACTCCAATTCTAAATGCTGCGTTACGTCGATTAATTTGGTGTGAAACGAGCCGTCATAGTGGTTTTGAATGGGGGTTGGATACGCCAATTTATAATGCGGCTGCTGAGTTGTCAGTATCGTAAATTCTTCGTGCAATTGTTGCACGACTTCTTTATTACCTACACTAATCGAATAATGCCAAATGCTGTCATTTTGAAAAAAATAACGCATCGCCAATGCTTGATGAGGCTCGTTTTTATTAGCGTCGAAAGGATTGAGTAATGTCTGACCACTAGGCAATAAATGCGTAATTGGATGAGCAATATCAAACAATTCCAACATCAATAATTGCTCATCAATTTGTAACCACAGACACAGAATTTCCACTGTTGCATTGACTCGTTTTTGAAAAGCAACCGAAGCTGAAAAACGTAATTCTTTTTTGAGTGTGACGGTCTTGCTAAATATCGAACTTAACTTTTCTATCCATAGTGGTAAATTTTCCATCACGATGTCGAGCGGTTCACAAATTTCAAAACCCACATGACTCAATTTATAGCTACAGTTGTTCACCAGAATCGGCGGTATAGAAATAGAGCAATCAGAAAAAAAATTCTCTAATACTTGATTAGCATCAACAGATTGAATTTCTACCAAAGCATGAAATACTTTTTCAAAATCACAAGACAAAACTTCCGATAATGCTTGTTCGTTATCAATTTGTTTAGTGTTCAATAAAGACGAGTAGGTATTGAGCAATAATGCCACACGGCTATCATCGAGAAAAGAATAGGATGCAGTCATAACGTTTATTCCGCTAAGGCAATCAATGTTTGTTGATCAAATTTGCCACTGGGTAAAAGTGGTAACTCATTTAAAAATAACACACTATCTGGCACCGCATATTTAGGCAAAATGGTCATACAATCATTGCGGCAAGTTTCAGTTGTTACGGTTTTATTCGGTTTTAACACACAACAAGCGACCAGTTTCTGACCTTGAATATTTTCGGCTTTTGTCGAAATGACAACAACCTGAGCGATGTATTCCAATTGTTCCATCAGCCGTTCTATATCTGCCAGCAATATCAAATAACCGCTACGATTGATGCTGTTATCAGCACGCCCTACGACAGCGATAGAATTATCGTCATGGCGAATAGCAATATCGCCGGTGCGTTGCCATTCTTCGGCTTGGTGTAACCAATTTCCCTGTTCATCCATATAACCAGAAAAATGGTAGGGGTGTTTGCAATAAAGATTCCCGTCTTCTTCAATGCGTAATTCCACACCACGCATTGGCTCACCGATACTTGTCACTCGTGTTTCTAACGAGTCATCAGGAAAACACGCCGCTATGGGTCCCATTTCGGTGCTGCCATATTGATTGACTAAACGATTGCCGCACAACGGGTCAAAAGTACGGAACAATTCTTCCTTAATTCGTTGACCAGAAACGACAATTATTTTGTAAGGACGTGGTGTTTTTCGTCCTTGCAAAAGCATTTCGCAAAGATTCGGCGTAATAAAAGCTACCGTTGGATTAAAACGGCGTTCGCGCTCCAGATATTTAAGTAAATTAGTATTGTTTTGTAAATCTATCGATGCGCCCAACAAAATCGCGGGTAAAAATTCCGCGCCAAAACCATAAAGATGAAAAATAGGCACGGGAATAGCAAAGCGATCTTCGCTGGTGAATTGGTATTTTTCAATGACATTTTTCGCGCTACCTAACAGGCTGTCATGATTATGCACGACGATTTTTGCCGCGCCCATGCTGCCCGAAGTACGTAAAAATAATTTACCCTGCGTTTCTAAACGTATTCCGCCCGTGTCGTGTGATTCTACCGTTAAAAATAACGCCGGATTTCCCAAAGCATTTTCGGCATTCTCTTTGCCGATGGGAGTAATTATTAAACGATATTGGCAAAATTGCGGCACAGGTTTTAATGCCGATGCTTCATCTTTTTTTTCTGGAGCAGGCAATAAAACAAAGCCTTGTTGTTTTTGTAATAGTAACATTAACAATAAAGCACTGGGAACGGAGTTAATACACTCAACTGCGACGCAATCATTGGTTTGTATGCCTTGCGCTTTTAAATAATTATCAAGGTTCGTCAATAAATTTGGAAGTTCAGCATAGTGGCATGTCAACAATCCATCTGTCAGGAAATTTTCTGCGCTGTTAGTTGCTGTCGTAACGTGAATAAGATTCGTTGAAAAATTCATAAATTATCGAGTGTTTGAGTAGGATTAGTAACCATCGCCGTTAAAATTTGTTGAAACGAAATAATCATGGATTTAACGGTTTCCTCTGCAATGAAACCGCGTTTATATTGCCAGCATCCAATGAGCATTCCGCCTTCATCCGTTGTTCGTTCCCAAATTGTAGGATATAAATCAGGAAACATAAAAGCACCGTGTATATCTTCCATAAACGTCACTTGCATATTTTCCAATAGCAATACGTCATGTTTACTGAGTTCACCTAAAAAACTAAAAACCGTGCGAAATAGTGGTGTGGTGCGGGGTTGATCTGGAAATAAAAAAGGGGCAATCGTTAAAAAGGGAACGGCTTGTTGTTCAGTCGCAATTAAGACCGTTTCACGAGTTCGTTTTAATAGACTGATAACGTCTAAGTTATCAGTAAAATCAAAGCGTAATGCCAAGATATTTAATAATGAACCAATGACGGATTCTAATTTCCAATGATTTCGATTGGCAAAAGTGGTTCCTAAAACAATATCGTCATATCCGCTGTGGCGTTTTAATACTAATGCGTAAGCCGCTAAAATCGTATTAAAAAACGTTACCCCCGTTTGTTGACTGAGGTCTTTTAGAGCTTGCGTTAATTCGGGTGATATTTCACACCAACAAGTTCCGGCATCAAACGTCGTTGCCGGTTCATTTTTTCCGGCAATGGCGAAAGTAACTTGTGGAGGTTCGCCCCGTTTAAACCATTTACGCCAATAAACCAAACGCGGTTGCAAAGCGGATTCAGACAATAACGCTCTTTGCCAACGCACACAATTTACATATTGCATCGGCAACGCGGGCAACGAGCAAGATTGCTGCGTCACCAAAGCGTGATACTGCTCTTGAAGCTCATGCAACAATGCTCGCAATGCGCCCATATCAAATAAAACATTGTGAACACAAAGTAAAAGTACCGCATTGTTTTGTGAAAATTGCAGCAAGCGCACACGCAAACTCGATTCAACCGCTAAGTTAAACGGAGTGAGGCATTCAATGTCGAGGTGTTTTTGTAAAACTGTGGCGCGATCAATTAAATTATCAACGTGAATCACCGTCATATTCACAACAGTTTGTTGTGGTTGATACGGTGTAATAATTTGCTGTAAATCACCGTTATTATTTTCTAACGTAGTACGCAAAAAATCATGACGTTCAATAATACGATTGAAACTTTGTGTTAATAATTCAACGTTTAATTTGCCTTCTAACTGAAAACCAAACGGCACGTTGTAATAACACACCAACGGATTACGCAGTTGTAAACCGCCAAAATGCTGTTGGGCAAAACTGGGCGGAATTGTATCGCCTTGTAAGAATGGCAGATTTTTTTCCGATGAATCAACGTTAGCTTGCTGTAAGCGTGTCATCAATTCAGGTTTTACCGCTTGCAAACGTTCCCTCAATTCACTTGTTAAAGCATTTTCAGGCGCATTAAATCGTAACTTTTCGCCATCCAGCCACAATTTAATGTCAGCGCGGTCTAAATCGACTAATAATGTTTCGATTTCGGCATTCATTAAATTTCGCCTTCTTCGCGCTCTTCAAGGCTGGTGGACACAGAATTTTTTGCTAAATCCGGATATAAATTCAATAAATATGGCGCAAAGCTAGAAATAGTTGAAGCGGTAAATACGCCTAAAGCTGGAATATCACGCCCAAATAAACGTTGTAATCGACCTGCCACCATCATTGCTTTTAATGAATTTCCGCCTAAGGCAAAAAAATCATCTTCAACGCCAATATGCGTTAAATCCAACACATCCGCCCACACATTCACTAATAATTTTTCAAATGGATTATGGGCTTCAACTAAAATTTCCTCACGCACAAAATCGAAATCTATTGGCAATTCGGCTAACGCTTTACGATCAATTTTACCCGATGGCGACAAAGGCATTTCGTCCACCAGTGTAAAAATAGCGGGAATCATATATTCGGGCAATTGTGCTTGCAGCGCATGACGCAATTGTGGAATTAACAGCCGATTTAATTTGGTGTGCTGCGGATTGTTTGCATAATTTGTCAGTGTGCGATTTGGTGTTGCGGTTGTAAATGTCGCCAATTGTTGTGGCAAATCATCGCGCGTAAATACGGCATCATAACTGCCATTAACATCACTATTTAGCCAGCTAAGTTCTACAAAATAACCAAACGAACGCGCCATTTCGCGTATATTTTCAGGTTCGATACCTGTCGCAGCGTGTTTCTCAACGTAATGACGACATTCGGCAATCGTTGCTTCTGAATTTGCTTCGTGTAACCAATTCAATGCACAAACATCCAAACTTAAACGTGCATTTGGGATATTACGCACGGCTAAAATCGACGGTTTTTTATGCAGTAATTGTTCAGTTTGAATTAAATCGTGCCAATAAATCCAATTCAAATCCTGCACTATTGGTTTAACACTGCCTAAATGTAACAGCACATCTTGGCGAAATAAGGTTAATTGATTACGCGAATGACCTGGTTTTGGTTGAACTTGCACATGACGTAATTCTGGAATGTGGTGCGTCAAAGCAAGAAAAAAAGCAGGCGAAAATTGCAAATCTTTTTCAGCGTCCATTTGCTGATGAATTCGTTGCCAAACTTGCGCCACCGTATCATTATCGGTTGCGCGATAAATGGATACCGATGAATGAAACGTTTCACGTTGAAGAAAATTAGGCACATCGCCAACAAAAATCCGTCCACCTGCTTTAATTAACCGTGCTGCCCTTTGCAAAACTTTTAGTAAATAGGCAACGTCCGGAAAATGTTGGATAACCGAGTTGATAATAATGGTGTCAAAACTACCATCAGAGAAATCCGCCAAATCATCCGCCGCGCGTTCCAGCAAAGTGATATTGTCTAACCCGCCGATTGTTTTTTGTACGGTGCGAATATGTTCCAAACCAGTCGCTGAAATATCTGCGCCGACATAATGCTCACAATGTGGCGCGATTCGCGACAATAACAAACCGGTTCCACAACCGAGTTCTAAAACATTCTGTGGCTTTAAATTTAGTATTTTCGCCACTGTTTGTTCAACCCATTCCCGCATTTCGGCTTCTGGAATCGGTTGGTTTGTGTAAGTGCTGTTCCAACCATTGATATTGAAAGTTAAATCGTCGGCAGTAGCGGCGGATGTTTGTCGATAGGTTTCTTCATACAACGATTGCCATAATGAAACATAATTTTTGGCATCATCAGCTTGTGCTTCAGCGATGGCTTCTGGATTTGCGACAATATAAGAAACTAATTGTTTATCACCAAATTTGTCTTCGTGTACTAAAACGACGGCTTGTTTAACCGTCGATTGTTCGATTAACGCCGTTTCAATTTCGCCTAATTCAATGCGGAAACCACGCAATTTAATTTGATTGTCGATGCGTCCAATATATTCAATTTCGCCATCGGGTAAATATCGGGCTAAATCGCCCGTGCGATATAAACGCCCTTCCGCAAATGGATTTGGAATAAATTTTTCAGCCGTTAATTCTGGGCGATTATGATAACCGCGACCCACTTGAACGCCGCCAATGTGCAATTCACCCGCCACGCCGATGGGGGTTGGCTGTCCTTGCTCATTCAAAATATAAAGTTGTGTATTCGCGACTGGGCGACCAATTGGAACAATTGCTAATGTACTGTTAGCGTGACATTGCCAATAACTGACATCAATTGCTGCTTCGGTAGGACCATATAAATTATGCAATTCTGCTGGCGTTTGCGCGAAGAAACGCTGTTGCAACGAATAAGGCAGAGCTTCACCGCTACAAATTACTCGTCGAATGGAAGTGCAATGCGATAAATCGGCGGTTTCCAACAAAATATGCAGCATAGGCGGCACAAAATGCAAGGTTGTAATTTGCTGCTCTTTAATAATTTCAATGAGGTAATCGGGATCTTTGTGTCCTTCTGGTTTTGCGACAACTAAACACGCGCCAGAAATTAACGTCCAAAAAAATTCCCATACAGAAACATCAAAACTAAACGGTGTTTTTTGTAATATACGGTCAGACGAATTTAATTGATAAGTCGCTTGCATCCACAATAAACGATTACAAATACCACGATGTTCATTCAACGCGCCTTTCGGTTTGCCAGTCGAACCCGACGTGTAAATCATGTAAGCCAAATTATCAGGCGTAACATTTAATTCAGGATTTGAATAACTGAATTGAGCAATCGTCGTCCAATCGCTATCCAGGCAAATGTTTTTTGCGTTCGATGGCGGTAAATGAGCCACTAAATTTTGCTGCGTTAATAGTACGTCAACGTTTGCATCTTCAACCATAAAAGCCAGACGTTCTTGGGGGTAGCTGGAATCAAGCGGAACATAAGCAGCACCTGCTTTAATAATTCCTAAAATACCAATCACCATTTCCAGCGAGCGTTCTACACAAATTCCTACCAACGAGTCCGCTTTTACTTCCAATGATTGTAAATAATGAGCGAGTTGATTAGCGCGATTATTTAATTCACGATACGTTAGTTTTTGCTGATTAAAAACCACCGCAATCGCATCGGGACTGCGTTCAACTTGTTCTTCGATTAACTGATGCAAACATTTATCGAGTGGATAATCTATTTGCGTAGCATTCCATCCAAACAAAACTTTTTGTCGATCAATGTCGGTTAAGTGTTCTTGCTTTAGGGTATTCATGGTGTCGATTTTTAATGTATTTTAGTTTCAAGGAATTGAATTTCAGATTTCAATCATTCGTTTTTCGATAAATCCAAACTTGCAGATTCACTTCAGGATGCGCTTTGAATCGACCATGAAAAGGCTCGGTTACGTTCTCTAATTTCCAACGCCCTTCTTTTTCCAATGCTTCCATCGTTGGTTTAAAATCGGTATTTTCATAAAACTCAGGGCGCAAAGTAAAAACAATGAATCCGTCGGGCTTAGTAATACGCAGTAATTCATCAAAAGCGTTGCTGCGAACATGCGCCATAACAAACACGCCAATAATAATAATCGCGTCAAAAGTAGCGTCTGCGAAATTCAACGTTTCGCCCAATGCTTGCTGATGCAGTGCGTTGTAACATTTTTTTAAAGCCGCTTGATCCAACATTCCAGTGGATAAATCCAACCCTTCCAGATTAGTATAACCTTGTTCCGCTAACAATTGCCCAACCAAACCCGTACCGCAACCGGCATCTAAAATCTTAGCATCGAGTGCAATATATTTTGTAAGTTCGGCGACGGCTTCACTAGGACCTCCGTGACCGACTAAATCCTCTTCGTAAGAAGTCGCCCATTTATCATAACTTGCCGTTAATTCGGAATTATTTGTAGCGGCAAAAACGGCTTCGACATTGCTCATGATATTTTCCTTCGTTTTATAAAAATGTAATTTTGTGATTATTCTGAAAATTTGTAACCGAATAATTCAATGTCCAATTTAAAATGTTCGGCGACTAAGTTTTGTGTGTAATCATTGTAATAGTCGCGATAATCATGATGTTGACTTTTATTAAGGTGCGGCAATTTTTCTGAAATTGCTAATTTTTGACAGATGAATTCAAAATCTTGCTGTAACGTTTCATAACGCCCCACAAAATCGACTAATAAATTACCGCTCTCATCGCAAATCATTTGCCATTGTGATTTTGTAATGCCTTTAGGGTAGGGCGCAGGTGTTTTAATCACCCATTCGATAAACGCCTCAAAAGAACCTAACGCACTCACTTGTGGATAAGTGCTGGAAGTTGGTTCGCGTAAAATGAAGTGATACATCGAAACTTGTAAATCCCAAGGATTTCGCACAAATGCAAATTTATAAAAATCGTTAAATATATCAGCCGGAATTTCTTGTTGAGCATCGCTGGCTTTAGCGTGTAAAAGCAACGTCTGCCACACTTCATACATTTTATTTGGTTTGTCTTTGACGATTTTAGCGGGACGCGGAATTTTAAATTTTTCAGGCTCTTGAGCGTAATTCTGCAAAATGTTACGCATACTCATACCACCCGTTTTACCGGTATGAAAAAAAATAAAGCGATGGCTATTTGAAATTAACATGTTAATTCCCTGTAAGCCGAGGTAAAAAGCCTGTTTTTTGCCAATAAGAAACGTATTTACCAATCAATTTTTCATCAATCGGTGGGCAAAAAATATCACTGTTAGCCAAACCGGATTCGATATTTTGTCCATCAAAAGGCGGGCGCGGATGAAATAAATAATGTGAACCCGTAAACGCCACCATTAACATGGCAAAAAAACGTTTGCTATCTGTATCTTCAGGATTATCCCACGTTGCATAATATCTCAATTCTTGGCTCCATTTTTCCGGACTGACTTCGTTCATGGCATAACCGATATTTTTCAAAATAGCCATAAGGTGTTGCCAAGCAATTGGCGCGGCATTAAAAAGGTGAAAAGCCTTGCCCCAATTTGTTTCTTGTTTTGCTAAATGCACCATCGCGCGACTAGCATAATCGACAGGCACCAATGTAATTTCAATATCCCACGCAGGATAAATTCCCATTTTGATACAGCCTTTTAATAAGCGTGGTAACAACTCACTGTTATCATTTAGCATTCCCGTTTTACTGCTGCCCATAATGCGAACAGGGCGGTAAATACACGTTGGAAGACCGCGTGAATGTGCATCCGCAACTAAACGATCTGCAACCCATTTACTTTTGCCATAATCCGCTTTTAAGCTGCTGTGAAAAAGTGGAATGTCGTCTTCGTAAAGGATTTCAGTGGCAGGGTGTGCATCGCTATAAAAAACGGCGATGCTAGAAACAAAATAAAAGGGTTTTGTTTGCACCAAACTGGCTAATCGCAAACTGTGTTCCACACCCGTTACATTGATAGATTTTAGCCGCGCGTAAGGATAAAGTAAGTTTATCCAACCTGCGCTGTGATAGATTACGTCAATCGTACTGGCTAAATTATAAAATTCGCTATCCGTTAAACCAAATGAAGGTTCAATCAAATCACCGACAATTGGTATCACTCGACTTTCAAATTTTTCTTGCCATAAATCGTACGATTCTAAATGCTGAATCAGTCGTTGTTTCGCTGCTTGAATATCATTTGCTCGCACTAAACAGTAAATGACAGCTTCCGTTTTTTGCAATAATTCTTCGAGCAAAAAACTGCCAACTAATCCTGTTGCACCGATTAGAAGAATCGCTTGAGGATTGACTGCGTGTCTTGATAGCGGATTTTTAAATTGAATTTCACTATTTAAAATCGCTTCTTGTTCAAAATACGCCAGATTATTAGAAATTTTCATGTGCTAATTTTGGTGTTTTTATGAACAATAAATGCAGCTAATGTCTGCAAGTTAGCAAAAGCATCCATGCTTAAATCGTCTTCAGCAAAAACAAAACCGAAGTTTTTTTCCAGCAATACAATAAACTCAACCACCATAATCGAATCTAAGCCTAATTCATCTTCTAAAATTGACGCATTGGAATCAATTTCTTCCAATTTAAGATTCGGATTGATTTTAGAAACCAACAATTGTTTTAACTGGTCAATCACATCGGCGACATGAGGGGCAATAAGGTCGGACTGAGTAAGGTGGTAAGTCATATTTTTTGTATTTATTTGGATTTAAAAATAATAGATTCCATGCGCTTTAACATGGGTGAAACCATCGGAATAGTCAACATTGTACTGCCAATCGCCATCAGTAATAACGCTGTAAAGGCTTCGTTAGTAATGATGTTTTTGTCCAACAGGATATTAACAAAGATAATCATAATCAGGGCTTTCGTTTGTAATAACCAACCAATAATAGAGGCTTCACCAGGTTCCCATTTTAAAATTTTACCCGCTATTTGAAGACCTAATAATTTGCCAGCAACAGAAACCACTAACAAAATCCCCGCCACTAAAAATACGGCGGCACCACCCATTTGCCAGTTTGTTTTTAATCCTGTACTCAAGAAAAAAACCGGCATAACGGCTAAAAGAATGTGGTGTCGTAACAAATCCATGTGTTCTTGATCAAACCAATCTGTATCAAGAATAACGCCTGAAAGAAACGCTCCTACCATAAAATGTAGACCTGCCCAATCTGCAGAAAAACCACAAAATGCCAACCACATTAAGCCAATATACCAACGATCTTTGGGCGGAAGCCAAGCCATCAATTTTCGGATTGCATAAGCGCAAATAGCATAACCCACAAAGAAAAATCCTTGATGACCTAAACGTTCCCAATCCATCAAAATGAGTGCTAATACACCCCAAATAGCAATGTCATCTAAACTGGCATAACGCAAAATGCGTTGTCCAATAGGCTGTCTCAAAATTTCCAGTTTTTCCAGCAACAAAATTAGAATCGGCAATGCTGTTACCGCACACGCCATACCGATACCGATAATAAATTGCCAGGTTTGCCCAGATGCCCCCATCCAGCCTGGATATTGAACTAAAAATACAGCTGCAATACTGCCAAATATCAGTGGTGTTCCTAAGGCAAGCCCAGCTGTAATGCCACTTTCAACCCTGTTTTCCCATGCTTTTTGGATATTAAGTTCTATTCCTGCTATCCAAACAAAAATCATGACCGCCCACCAAGCGATACCGTTTAACGAACCAATAACGGGTTTACTAAAAACGAAATTGAAAAAATCAGGATAAGCTACACCTAAAACTCCCGGTCCTAGCAAAATGCCGCAAATAATCTGAACAACAACTAAAGGCGCGTAATAATCAGTTCTACCAACGCGCCATATTAAATACGGAACGGTAAAAATAATTGACATGGCGATTAAAAAAACTTCAGTTGTACTCATATAGTCGGCTCGTTAGTTAGTTAGTTAGTTAGTTAGTTAGGCGGGTATTACTCGTATGTAGCCAGCCCAGCAACTTAATACGAAAAACGTGCTATTTTTTTATGAAATTAGCCATTGCAATTGCACGATCCGCCGCTACTTTTTGTGCGCTTGAACGACTTTCTACCATTTGAATATAAGAGGCAATCTCTGGAATAGCTTGTACAACCATGTCTGTATCGTAAATTTTTTGTGTCGCAATACTCACCATTGATAAATGCAACCACGCAACACAATCTGTAGCAGTAAATGTATCACCTGCAATAAAAGGTGAGAATTTTGTTAAGCGAGTTAAGCCCTTTAAACCAATTTCTAACCGCTCTTTAACTTCAGCTTTTGTTTCGTCAGAGACAAATCCGCCGAAAAAGACTTCTTTATACAATCGGCGGGCGGGCAATTCAATGTTGAGTTCCAAATGTTGAATTAACTCACGGCATTTTGCACGTTCATAAATATCAACGGGATAAAGCGAGTTTTCAGGATATTGTTCTTCCAAATACTCTAAAATCACTTGTGATTCAGATAAACAACCGTGTTCGGTTTCGATAAAAGGGATTTTACCGAGAGGCGAGCGTTTTAATAAGGTTTCATCTTGTGATGGAATCACAAATTCTTCCGAAAACTCAATCCCTTTTTCGAGCAAAACTAATTTCGTTTTGTTGTAATAATTGCTAATTGCAAAACCGCATAATTTAATCATTGTCGTTCCCATAAAATTTAAAGCATTAAAAAAACCTGATTGATTTTTAAATCAATCAGGTTAAATGACCCGTTTACATATCGAGTAATTCGTCCGGCACGTCCATCATGGGCGTGTCATACATTAGCTTAATCGGCATAACTTGAGGACCGCCGACCGTTAAAGTACAGCGTTGTAAACCATGATTTTGAATGCGTGAGTCGTCTTTTTTCCAAGGAATAAAGCCCCCACGATCCTCATCAGAACAAAAATGCTCTTCAGAATATACGGTATCTGTAACGTGAACCAAGCTGTTGATGAAGTTCAACAGCATATTTCTCGGTTTTTCGTTCGCCAAATCGCCGTCAAGTAAATCGGCTGCCTCGTCAAAACGCACCACAACTGAACTGCGAGTATTTCCACCTTTTACAAACTCACCGTTTTCGTAATAACGGAATACGGGATGTAAAAATGCCGCTGAACCCGGACGTTCTGGATCGTTACGGCGAATGAAATTAAGCGAATCCTCGAATCCATTTTCAAAATTATCAAAGCCTAATTCTAAGCTCAAAATAACGATTTTTTTGTTGGTAAATTCTGGTTGTGTCAATACATAAGCAACCGGCAATTCATATATCAATTCCGCTTTGCCATCTTCCAGAACTAACACATCACAAAGGGTACCGAACAATTGATACAGTGCCGAAGTCGTGCTTAAACGAGTAACCAAATGAGAGCCTAATTTTTTCAAATCATCTTCATTATTCAACTCAAATTTATCAGCAGGTAAAGGTACATCATGATATTTTGATTCTAACAAACGGAACAAAGTACGCACGTTGTAACGGAAACCATGAATAAAGCCAGAAGCTGATTTTTTATCACGCGCTGCCATGTTCGTACCAATGAAATACATATCGGGAACACTACTTTCCCAGGTTGTATTTAACACTGGGTACTTTTTCATTTTATCTGCATCTGGAACGATGTCTGACGCGAACATATTTTGTTCAACATATTTAAAACCGGTACTACGAATCACATGGTCAACTTCAAACCAACCGTGAGCCGTACCTGGCGTGTTCCAATGTGGCAATTCTTCAGTGTAGTAAACTCTGATTGAGCCATCTTCTTGCTTCACTAATTTGGTCAGCGTCGAACCTGTTACGCCGTGCATAGCTTTAAGCTGGAACATGTCCAAAATAGTATTGTTGAAAGAACGTAAGTCGCCGACGAAATGGCTATTCCAAGCGTGTCTAAGTAAGCGATTGCCAATCATGATAAAAATAATGGCAGCATGACCTGCTAAATGATTAGCAGTTTCAAAGGCTGAGTTTCCACGCCCCAAAATTACGACTCGTTTATTGTCATAAAGTTCTGGATGATTTGCATCGTGATCTTCATAGCCTTCGGCTAATTCGATACCTTCGACTTCTGGAATATCGGGTTTAACTGGACCGGTTGCTAGCAACAGTTTATTGCAACGATATTCATTTCCCAAAGCATCGGTAAGAACAAAATACTTGTTCTCATCAGCTTCGCGGGCAATGTGTTTAATGGCTGTATTGTATTGAATTTTTAAGCCGAATTTAACTGCAAAATCGTTAGCGTAACGAACTAAATCGGTATTTTGTGGATATAAATCCGTGGAATAATCTGTGAATAGATGAGAATTGTCATAAGTGATCAATGAATTCCAATCATGACGTAAATTGAAATCAGATTCGGGAAACCAATTATTTCGTTTATTCAACGAAATCATTGTTCCATGACGGGGATACTTTTGATAAAAAGAAGCGGCACAGGCATTAGCTTCAATAATCAGGTAGTCATGCCCTGCTTGTTCCATAAAATAGCCCATCTGTAATCCAGCTGGTCCTGCACCGAGAATAATATATTCGTGATATTTCATATGTTGTAGAAGTAGAGGTTGGTGGAATTGACATCCTCCCCGCCCTTAAAAAGCGTGGATTTCTTATTGCTAAGGAGCAAGAGTGTATCGCTACTACTTGCTGGTTTCTGCTGCTGACGGTATTACTGCACCGTTCACTTCACAGACTAGCCCCCGAAAGCCCTCGGGTTGTTTTTAACTTTTTTAATGATTTTTCAAGACTTCACACCATTCGCTTGGTTTTTGCTGAAAGTGATTTTGAAGCCTTTACTTTTCAAGTTGTCATCATGAAACTAATGCCAACCCCTGATTGCAGTTGGGAAAAATTTTAACACAAGAAGGATTTTGTCACTATGAAAAATTCGGAATCGAGCCGCTTACATCCTCGCCCTAAACGGCGAGGTCTTTCGCTACTAAGCGATAAGTGTAATTGCAGACTACAATTTTTCAAAGTTTTTGAACTTTCCTAAACAACGCACCAGGCTATATGTATAATTTTTATCACAGAAATTTATCTTTTGTGCCGATAATATCGACGACCAAATCACAATGTGATTTTAATTTTAATTTTGACAGCGAGTTTTACGAATGACTACTAAGTCTTTTTTAGGGGCAGGTGACCTCATAACCATCTCTGATAATAATCAAACTATTTATGGTGCTGGAGGCTTTGAAACAGTTAAAATCAAAACCGGCGCGACGAATATCAACATAGATGCCAACATCGAAAAAATTTATTTAGATAACGCGGTGGGCAGTTATAAATTCCAACAATCGGGCAATCAGTTAAAAATTCTTGATGCGGCCGATAATTTAATCACGCAGATGGGTATTCAAGACACTGTAACTGGAACTGCTTTAACGTTTGCGAATGGCACCGTGCCTGCAACGATTTCTGGCGATGCAAGTGGTCCTCATATTAAAGTTAATGGGGTAATGGTTAATAGTGCCACAGCAGTCACTGTGGCATCCATCATAGATACTGGGGTTACTCTGACTTTAAAAGAATTTGGTACACCTACACAAGAAGGTAAATCGATTACGTTTATTGCTACCCCGAATACAGTTATTGATAAAGCGACGACATTGAGCGTGGATTTGGTCGGTCAAGCTTTAAACAGTATTACCGCGATTACGTCACCCGATGATTTTTATCCGAGTAGCTCGATTTTATTTAACATCGGTGATACCGCTGCAAAGCAAATCACGGTGATGGTTAAAAATGACGGTATTGCCGAAGGCATGGAAGCCTACAAAGCCCGATTGATTGACGAAAATGGCATGGAAAAAAGTTCTGTGGTCGGTGCCATTATTGACGGTGTACCAATGTTAAATTTTTCAGCAAATAACAGTTCGGTGAATGAAGGTGGCGACAGTGTTAATTTCACCGTAACTTCCGATGTAAGTGCGCCTTCGGGTGGAATTGTTATTCCGTATAGTTTGAGCGGCAGCGCAGCAACGAGTGGCGTTGATTTTAGTGTGACAGCCGCAAGTGGCACCATTACAATTCCTGCCGACTCAAAAGTGGGGATATTAAAAGTCCAAACTAAACTGGATGACCACATAATTAAAACACCTGAAACTGTTACCGCCACGTTAGGTGCAATAAGCAATGCTACTTTTAACACAAATATAGCAAGCGCGACGATTCGTGACACCAGCGTCGTTTTAGAATCTAACAAATTCTTTTTGTCGGGGTCAACGTCCGTTAACGAAGGCAATACGGCGGTTTACACCATCAGTCACGCCGTGACAAACAGTGCCGTAACCGTCAATTACGCAATTACTAACAGCAACGAAATCGGCAAGGTCAACAGCAACGATTACCGCGATTACACTGGTGCGAGTTCCGGTTCACTTACTTTTAACGTGGGCGAGACAAGTAAAACGCTTTCTGTACCGATTACGGCAGATTTAACTACCGAAGGCAATGAAGCCTTAACGGTAACGTTGAGTTCGCCTTCACCTGCCATAGAAACTATTGCCGCCGGTCAAACGTCCATCACGACAACCGTTTTCGATACCAGTGTCACCAGCGTGAATAATTCGTTTACATTAACCACGGCAATCGAATCAATTACTGGCACAACCAGTGATGATGTGATTTCAGCTTACATTGACGCAAGCGGCACAACCGATACGTTAAACGCGAGCGATACTATCAATGGTGGCGTGGGAAATGATACGTTGTTAATTACAGTTAATGGCGCGGATGCCGGAACATTACCAGCGGCAACGATTACAAGCATTGAAACAATGAGTATTCGAGAAACCGGTGGCGTGGCGGGGAATTATAATTTAGCGGGCATTTCTGATTTAACAACGGTTATCAATAATATCAGCAGTGATGATATTACGTTTACCGGCACGTCTGGAAAGAAACTGGTTATTCAAGGAAATGCTGTCAGCACCAATGCAAATACCACGTTTGATAATGCGACTGAATTAACATTCAAAGACGGCGTAAAGGGTGGCAATGTCACGCGCACGACGACTTCTGGAGGAGTATTTATAATCAATTCAATTGGCGCGGAAAACGTAATTGATACACTGGATTTAGATTCCGCCACCGCATTAACCGGA
>CAISXF010000081.1 GCA_903889445.1 uncultured Pseudomonadota bacterium | reverse complement strand
CCATAAAATCGACACGAGACACGTAATCGTAAAACATTGCATCAAAATAGATAACACATTTTTACTGCTAACCAAGCCACCGTAAAACAACGAAAGCCCTGGAATTGTCATAAACAAAACCAAGGCTGTTGAGGTCAATACCCAAGCGGTGTTCGCCTGATTTAATTCTGCAGCAAAAACAGTTTGCGGCAGAATAAAAAAAGACGTGGCAAGAAGCCACGTCTGAAAATTAACGTTAATTTGCATAATTTTTAGATTGCTTCTTCGCCTGTTTCGCCCGTACGGATACGGATAACTTGTTCTAAATTCGACACGAAAATTTTGCCATCGCCAATTTTGCCCGTATTTGCTGCTTTGACAATGGTTTCAACGGCTTTATCAACCACGTCATCCGCGACGGCGATTTCTAATTTTACTTTTGGTAAAAAATCGACAACATATTCTGCGCCGCGATACAGTTCGGTGTGTCCTTTTTGACGACCAAAACCTTTTACTTCAGTTGCTGTGACACCCGCAACACCAATCTCTGATAAGGCTTCGCGCACGTCGTCCATTTTGAACGGTTTGATAATAGCGGTAATAAGTTTCATAAATTTTCTCGTAAGATTTAAAAATAAAAGATTGCGCGTGTAATCCGCGCGTAATCATAGTTTAAACGCCGTCAAAGGTTCAAGGTAAAAAAATAACAATTTCTTTTACCTTGATCTCATCTCAGTTTTAAAGGTGATAAGCCGTTTCGCCGTGTTCTGAAACATCCAAACCTTGGCGTTCGTCTTCTTCACTCACACGCAGACCAACAATGACATCGGCGATTTTATATGCCGCATACGAAACGATGGCTGACCAAATAACCGCAACGGCTACCCCCCAAAATTGGCTGATAAATTGTGCGGTAAAGTTATATTCCGCTACGCCATTCGCGACATAATCCCAAACGCCTGTGCCACCCAATGCTGGATTAGCAACGACTGCGGTGCCTAATGCGCCTAAAATTCCGCCAACACCATGAACACCGAAAGCATCCAGCGAATCGTCATAGTTGAGTTTTGTTTTAAGCATTGTGACTGCCCAAAAACACACGCCGCCCGATGCTAATCCTAAGAAAATTGCACCCATTGGGCCCGACCATCCGCACGCTGGTGTAATTACCACTAAGCCTGCTATCGCGCCCGAAGCCGCACCCAACATACTGGGTTTGCCACGCATTAACCATTCTGCCGCCATCCACGATAACGTTGCCGCTGCGCCTGCTAATAATGTATTGATGAACACTAATGCCGCTAAACCATTGGCTTCTAAATTTGAACCAACGTTAAAACCAAACCAACCGACCCACGCGAGTGACGCACCCACCATGGTCAATGTGACGCTGTGTGGCGCGAGTGATTCGCGTCCAAAACCAATTCGTTTGCCAATTAACAAACAACCCACTAAACCCGCAACGCCTGCGTTAATGTGAACGACTGAACCGCCCGCGAAATCTAACGCGCCTTTTTGGAATAAGAAACCCGCCGTTTTGGCTGCTGTTTCGGCAGCACTTGCATCGGTGTAAGCATCGGGACCTGACCAATACCAAACCATGTGCGCCAATGGCAAATAGGAAAAGGTAAACCAAATAAACGTGAATAATAATACCGCTGAAAATTTAATCCGTTCGGCAAATGAACCGATAATAATGGCTGGTGTAATCGCTGCGAATGTTAATTGAAAGGCGACGTAAGCATATTCAGGAATGTAAACGCCTTTGCTAAATGTCGCCGCTGTTGAATCTGGCGTAATGCCTTTTAAAAATGCTTTGCTCATGCCGCCAAAAAATGGATTTCCTTCGGTGAACGCCACGCTGTAACCGTAAATTGCCCATAAAAGCGCAATCATGCAAAAAATAACAAACACTTGCATCAAAATCGACAGCATATTTTTGGCGCGAACCATGCCGCCGTAAAATAAAGCTAAACCAGGGATAATCATCAAAATAACTAAAATCGTTGAAATCATCACCCACGCCGTATCGCCTTTGTTTACAACGGGCGTAACGACTTCGTCGGCGAAACTCAACGCGCTTGTGCCGAATAATGCTAATGCTGTGAAACTACGCAAAAATGTTTTCATTTTTCCTGCCTAAATCTTAGAAAGTGACCGAAAAGTCAGTGGAAAATAAAAATTGGTCTTGTTTGGCATTACCAAATGGACGCGAACCATCCGCCACGTCGTAACGCACGTTTGGACGCAAATTCAACCAAGGCATCGGTTTCCAATTCACGCCAGCTGTGACAGCGTAATAAGTTGCTGCTGTACAATTTGCCCCGAAACTCGCCGCATAATTTGCACCCGTATTGTCTGTTGCAGTAGCAACTCGACCAGGTGAACAAACACGGAAACCATTTTGATCTCTAAACCATTCGGTACGAATTCCCGCCGTTAAATTATCTTTGATGTCGTAGGTTAAGTGCATATTTAAACCGTACCATTCAGTATCAGTTGCTGCGCCACCAAGCAAAACGCCGTTTGCGTAACCGTGATCATGTTGTAAAACCAAATGCGTTTTGTCGGTGACATTGTGTTTTAAAACGATGCTGTACATTCCCCACGCTTTACTGCTTTGTTCTGATGTTTCGCTAAATGTGCCGCTGATGTTCGCGGATGTTCCTTTGTCGGTGCTTGTCCACGTTACACCCGCCAAACCACCCCAATTGCCGAGTTGTTTATCGTAACCACCATCCCAACCACCCGTCGCGCTGCCCGTTGTCGCGCCACCCATCACAGACCAATTGGCATCAATAGAATAATTTCCCATGATGCCAGTGTGTGTAAACGGTTCGCCGTATTGCATGGTGTAAGCGTGCGTGTAAAAGAAATTGTCGGGCGCAGGAACGGTTTCATAACCGATTGGCGTATAAAAATGACCCGCTTTCACATTCAAACCGTTACCAATCGGAACGTAGGCTTCGGCGTACGCTTGTGGCAACGCTAAATCATAAAAACGATTATTTCCGCCGCCGTTGAGCATTCCCAAATCCCAATGACTGCGATTCATGGGCGCACCGCTATTTACGTCAAACGCTGGTACACCATAGGCTTGCGTGAAAATAGAATCCGTTCCAAACATCACGTCAAAACGTCCACCGAAATCCCAGCCAGTGCCTTCCATCGCGACCGCACGTTGAATGAATAGATTTAATTGATTGAGTTGAACTTCGCTATCGCGGTCGCCAAACGTGACGGGGCCATTAAAACCATTTGCTGGATTTGAAGCGTTGTAAGTAATGCCCGCGTTTGTCCAACCGCCCACCACGATGCGGTTGTTTTTAAACAACGAGGTTTCATTAACGTCATATCCGCTTAAATCAGAAATTGCGCCAGCGTGAACATTGGCAACCAAACTCATCAACAATAAACTGCTTGTTGCGGCTTGTCTCATTCGGGAATTGTTGTGTTTTTTTCTTGTTTTCATGAGTCACGTTTCCAGTTTGTGTAAATTTATAATGTTGAAAGTGCAGGTATTATGCCAGTAACAAAAAAACAACAAAAACAATTAGTTGGCAATTTGAATTTGTCGGTGGCGATAAGATTTGCACCACAATAACGCAATGCAGCGGTTTTGTGTTTAATTTAAGTGCATCATGCAAGAAAACACGCTGTTCGGCGGGTGATTTTTTTAGTGGCTAGATTTGAAAAAAATGGTATCGTTACGCCGGTTGTGATGAATTGCACCGATTTTTTAATAATAATTACTAGGAGACGCACTAAATGTCTGTAGCAAACGTACTTAAAATGATTAAAGACAACGAAGTGAAATTCGTTGATTTCCGTTTTTGTGACACGCGCGGCAAAGAACAACACGTTACTTTCCCTGCACATTCCATCAGTGAAGATACCTTTGAAGAGGGCAATATGTTCGATGGTTCGTCGATTGCGGGCTGGAAACACATCAACGAATCTGACATGATTTTAATGCCTGATTCAAGCACAGCTGTTATGGATCCATTTTTTGAACAAGCCACGCTGATTTTGCGTTGCGACATCATCGAGCCTCGCAATATGCAAGGTTATGAACGCGATCCCCGTTCATTAGCAAAACGTGCAGAAAAATATCTGCAATCAACAGGCGTTGCAGACACCGCATTTTTTGGTCCAGAAAATGAATTTTTCATTTTTGACGACGTGCGTTGGGGTTCAGACATGAGCGGCACGTTCTACAAAATCGATTCTGAAGAAGCGGGTTGGAACTCTGAAAAAGTATACGCCGATGGCAACGTCGGACATCGTCCAGGTGTGAAAGGTGGTTATTTCCCTGTGCCGCCTGTTGATTCATTGCAAGATATGCGTTCAGCCATGTGCGAAACATTGGAAGCAATGGGACAAGTCACCGAAGTTCATCATCACGAAGTCGCGACGGCTGGTCAGTGTGAAATTGGTGTTAAATTTAACACTTTAGTTCAAAAAGCGGACGAAGTTTTAGAATTAAAATACGTTATCGCCAACATCGCACACGCTTACGGCAAAACGGCAACCTTTATGCCGAAACCTTTAGTCGGCGACAACGGTAGCGGTATGCACGTTCACCAATCATTATTCAAAGACGGCAAAAACTTGTTCACGGGTGATTTATACGGTGGTTTGTCTGAAACAGCGTTGTTCTACATCGGCGGTATCATCAAACACGCTAAAGCCTTAAACGCATTTACTAACGCATCAACAAACAGCTACAAACGTTTAGTACCTGGTTTTGAAGCTCCAGTAATGTTGGCGTATTCTGCGCGTAACCGTTCAGCGTCAATTCGTATTCCTTTCGTCAACAACCCAAAAGGTCGTCGCATCGAAGTACGTTTCCCTGATTCAACAGCAAACCCTTATTTGGCATTCTCTGCCATGATGATGGCGGGCTTAGATGGAATTTTAAACAAAATCCATCCAGGTGAAGCGATGGACAAAGATTTGTACGACTTGCCACCTGAAGAAGAAAAAAACATTCCGCAAGTTTGTCATTCTTTCGACCAAGCCTTAGATGCGTTGGACAAAGATCGTGAATTTTTGACGCAAGGCGGCGTGTTTACTAACGACGTGATTGACAGCTACATTAAATTGAAAATGGAAGAAGTCACACGCTTGCGTATGAGTACACATCCAGTAGAATATGATATGTACTACAGTTTATAGCAAGTTATCTGCCGAATAGGCAGCTTAGAAAGGTTGAATACGATGTGTATTACAGCTTGTAAAAACTTGTAGTTTTAAGTTTTACGCAAAATAAAAACGCCTCGAGAAATCGGGGCGTTTTTGTATGCTTTTCGTCATGATTGTAATTTTTTGGGATGCGCTCAAGCCGTGAATAAAATTAAACTCATCCCCGTGATTGATTTAAAAAATGGCGTTGTCGTTCACGCGAAACAAGGGCAACGTGAACAATATCAACCGATAAAAAGTGTTCTCACACCGAATGCCGATATTTATTCTGTGCTGCGTGGTTTTTTGTCGATATGCGACTTTGACACGTTTTATATTGCTGATTTAAATGCAATTACAGGGCAGGGCGATAACGATAATCTCATTCGGCAAGTGTTAAATGATTTTTCGCAAATCACGTTTTGGGTGGATGCGGGTTATCAACGAGCGCAAAAATTCCCGCACAATTATTTTCCCGTGCTGGGCAGCGAATGTTTTACCGATGATAATTTGGGCGAGCTGGCGGATTTTGGAAAACGCTTTGTGTTATCACTGGATTATGGCGCGACGGGTGAAAGGCTTGGCGCAAAAAAGCTATTTACACAAACCGAACTTTGGTCGGACGATGTGATTGTGATGATGTTGAATCGCGTGGGTAGTTCGCAAGGTGTGGATGTTGAATTATTGACGCAATTTAAACGCGATTATCCGAACAGAAATTTTATTGCGGCGGGTGGCGTGCGAAATGTTGACGAACTTGAACAACTTAAAATTATGGGGATTCAGCAGGTTTTGTTAGCTAGCGCGTTACATTCTGGCGCGGTAACAAAAACGGATATTGCCAAATTATAGGCAAAAAAATACCTCAGCAAGCTGAGGTATTTTTTGTGTTTAACAAAAACCCGAAAACGGGCTTTTTAATTAAACGCTGTTTGCAGCAAACGGGTGTTTTGCTTCTTTTTTAGCAGCAACAACTTCTTTCGCAGTTGGTGTGCCAGCAATAGCGCGTTCCAAAGCTTCTTTCGTTGCTTTGTAGTTATATTCTTCGATTTTAGTGTCGTCTTCAGCCATCCAGTGAATGAATACGCCAACAGAAATGAACAAATCGTCAGCTTCATCAGCCGGGATTGTGCCATCTTCAACAGAATCAGCAATCGCCATAGCAACTGCACGTTGTGCTGGACCAAACATTTGAACAGCTTGTTTAGAACCTTTGATTGTTACTTTGTTGAACAAGATAGTTGCTGGTTTAACCATCAAGTTTGGTGCAACAACCGCTAACAAAGTTGAAAAGCCGTCTTTGTTGTTTGTTAAAGCTGTTGCGAAAGCGGTTTCAGCCGCTGAACCGCGAGGCCCAATAATCAAATCGATGTGAGCGATTTCGTTGCCTTCGCCTACTAATGATTCACCAACGCGCAAGTTATTGATTTTAGCCATGTTGCTTTTCTCCTTTGAACAAAAAAATGATAAAACTGAATTTAATATCGACATTACTCATGTCTCCGATTTGTCTCTACGCACAGAGAGAACATTCTAAAAATACGGTTAATACTGTTGCAACCGTTAAATCAGCAGACGTACCTGGATTTAAACCGTGTGATTTAAGCTCCGAATCCATCTGATGAAGCAGCGGTTTAACCTGCTCAGGGTCATCTATATTTTGCAGCCTATCACTAAGCTGACCCATCATAGTTGCTACCCTTGCAGAGTACCGACTCCCAAATTTTCTCTCGATATGACTATCAGGAAATTGACTCAACAAATCTGCATAAACTGCAACTGCCGCCCAACTCTGCTCACCCCACCGATTGAAAGCGTGATTATACCTGAAAACCCCTAAATCAAAAATATCTTTATAATCGGTAACGTATTGCAACGCCACTCTATCTTTGTCGCACGCCAATTGCATCGCAGCTTGTAGCGTAATTGTCGCGTTTTGATTCACATCTGCGTTACTGACTTCACCCAAACCCGCCGGTGATGCTAAAGAGATTGCTTGAAACGTCCACATCGCATCGTTAATTGTCGTATTTTCCAATATGTTAGCCAGTGCCACACGCAAGGCTAAGTCCGGAAAAGTCTGCACAGCTTGAATTAACGGAGCACACAATAAAATAATGCCTAAATTCGTGTTACATCCCACGGCATCGCGCGTCGCTTTTATCGCGTAAAAAATCTTTTCACCGAGCGAATAATTCACGTCGCAAAGTGGCAATGCACTCACTTCCGCACTTCGGCGAAAATCTTCCACCGTCATGTTGTGACCTTCGGAATAAATGCTGACGTTTCCTGGTTTGAAGGCTTGTAATTCGACTTCACAGGCTTCGCGATAAAGTGCCGCTAATTTATCTTGAGTAAGGTTCATTTTCGCCCCACCACATTCATTCCCACTTTCAATTCAATCTCGTCAATGTATCCCACCGCGCCCTCTGTCGTTTGCACATAATCTATTACTTCTGCCTGCGAGTTTAACTCCGTCGGCTGCGTACCTTTTCCGATATAACGGCGAACCGTCCAATAACCGGTGTATTTTTCTTCGTCCTGATTCATAAATGTAGTTAAAAAGCGATTTCGTTCGGGTGTATCTATTTTAGCATTCGCCGGTTTCACGTTAATCTCTGCAATAGAAATAATTCTGCCGATAAATTTTCTGAATAGTCAGTAAATCCATTTTAGGTACGTTATTATTCCCGATAATCACTATATCACTGGCAATGGTTTGTGTGAAAATCAGAAAAATCACGGGTGACAAAGCGTTAATTATCTTTTTTATTTTATTCGCCTGTCAAAACAACACAACGTTAGTCTTCATGTTGAAAATTAAGTGCTGCTCCGTACAAATTTATGGTGATTGGTAGGAAAGAGGGTGGCGCGGAGAGCGGTTGAAAATTGTAAGAGCTTGTTCGAAGAAAGGCATCCATTGTTCCGACATAACTGTCAAGCGTCAATTCATCCGCATCAAAATTCCACATTTTGTTGGCTGATAAACCATTTATATCTGGTGATGGAGCCGTCGATTGACATTCATCCCCGCCCTAAAGGGAACGGGGAGAATGTCAATTGCCATGAATATCCATCCACATCGCTGCCACTTGCAGCATCTTATCTTTGATTTTCAAAAAAGTGTCAACCACTTCTGGGTCAAAATGCGTGCCTTTGCCTTCCAAAATAATGGCGAGTGTTTCTTCAATGCTCATTGCAGGTTTGTAAGGACGGGAGGAAAGCAACGCATCAAACACATCGGCAAGTGCCATCAATCGTGCGGAAATTGGAATTTCAGCACCTTT
>CAISXF010000080.1 GCA_903889445.1 uncultured Pseudomonadota bacterium | reverse complement strand
CATATTCAACATCCGTCGGCGATTTGGACGCGACAAAGTGATGAAAATTATAGGTTTTTGTGGCAATTATTGAGTTGTTTGTTGGAAGAATATACGTTTCGTTATGAAAAAATTCATGCCACTAGTCGTTTGCTCGCGCCGTTGAAATCGTTGCCGTTTAACATTTTGGCGGGTGAATTTAGTCAGCCTACTCCTGCGATGCCGGACGAATATAAAGTGACGGGCGATTCGGTGGCATCCTATCGAAATTATTATTGCGGTTCAAAATCGCGGCTGTTTGCGTGGAAAAATCGTCAAAAACCGGATTGGCTGACGTTATAGCTAATGCACAATAAAAAGATGACAGAGTTTAAATTCAATATGAACGCCGATGTTTTTTACGCTTGGATTACCAAAGATTTGTTATCATTGTGCTTGTGGGAACTGTGATTGTGATGAACAACGCCTCGTTTCATAAACGCCAAGATATTTTTCAGACAATTGAAAACGCGGGATGTATCGCTGAATTTTTACCTACTTATTCGCCTGATTTCAACCCCATTGAGCATACATGGGCGCACACAAATCGATTCGCCACAAAATGAAATGTTCTATTGAGGAACTTTTTACCACTGCCGTTAAAAGAAATCGTGAGAAGCATCCCGTTTAATAAGGCTCCAACAGCATTTATTCTTCCTTTTTCTCCCCCAGTTGAACCGACCCGTAACACCTTTCTCCGATTTTTGCATAGCCGTGTGAACGAGTGCCTTCATGAGAAAATCCTGATTCATCTACATGAACGAGAGATTTTCCCTCTGCTTTATAATCCGCATTTAACTACAGATTAGAATTATCAAAAACACACATGGGATTTTGAAAGATGAGAGTCGTAAAATTAGGCGGCAGTTTGTTGGAAAATGGACACATGTTTGATTGTCTAAAACACATTGTGAAAGCGGGCGAATCCACGATTGTCGTTTGTGGTGGCGGTGATTTTGCCAATCACGTTCGGCAAGCGCAGAAAAAATGGCAATTCGACGACATTGCCGCGCACGAAATGGCGATTTTAGCGATGCAACAAACGGCGATAATGTGTCAAAATTTGCAGCCTGAATTCGTGATTGCGTCTTCGGTTTCGGAAATTAAAAATAATCGTTTTGGCATTTGGTCGCCGAATATCGCGGAATTGAATGCCGCCGGAATTCCCGCAACCTGGGCTATAACGTCCGACAGTTTAGCGGCGTGGCTAGCAACTCAATTAAATGCCGCAGAATTAGTCGTGGTGAAATCGTGTGACGTTGATTCAACGCTTACGGTGGTTGAATTACGCGAAAAAGGTGTGGTGGATGAAACTTTTGACACGTTTGTCGAAGAAGCCAAATTCAAGGTCATTTCAGCAGGAGATTTTTTAACATCATGAAACAACATTATTTCGTCACTGGCACCGATACAAACGTCGGCAAAACGTGGGCAACGCTGGCGTTAATGACCTATTTTAAACAGCAAAATTTGTCCGTCATCGGAATGAAACCGGTGGCTTCGGGTTGCGAAAAAATCAATGGCGAATGGCAAAATGCCGATGCGTTGGCGATTCAAAAAACCAGTTCAAAGCGCGTCGATTATTCGTTGATTAACCCGTTCGCTTACGAATTGCCGATTTCGCCGCATTTGGCTGGCAAAGATAATCCTGCGAATTTAGACACGATTTTTGCTCATTTTCAAACCTTGCAAAAGTTAGCGGATGTGCTGATTGTTGAAGGCGCGGGCGGTTGGTACGCGCCGTTGAATGAACATGAAACGATTGCGGATTTGGCGCGGAAATTAAATGTGCCGATTATTTTGGTGGTGTCGATTAAATTAGGTTGCATCAATCACGCTCAACTCACGGCGGAAGCGATTAAAAATGCAGGATTGGATTGCGCGGGTTGGTTGGCGGTTTGTAACGATGCCGATTTTGATTGCGTCGATTTAACGATTGCGAGTTTGGTGGTGCGATTACGAATGCCATTATTGGGCATTTTACCGTATTCGGAACACGCTGATTTTGCGTATTTGGCGCAACAAATCACGCTATAAAGGCTTCAAATTTACGAAAACAGCCACAAAATCTGCAAATTCAAACACATTTTGTGGTTAAACTGGACAAACTGTCACAACACGGTAAAATTAGCCCGTTTTTTAACTACTTATCTAAGAAGAACGTCATGGCGATAATTACTGTTTTAAATGGCCCGAATTTGAACTTGTTGGGCATACGCGAACCCAGTCTTTATGGCAATAAAACGCTCGCGGATATTCAACACACGCTTGAACAAGAAGCCCAATTTTTACAGCATTCGCTGACTTTTCACCAAAGTAACGCAGAACACGAACTCATCGAGCTGATTCATTTGGCGTATGCTAATCGGGTCGATTTTATTATCATCAATCCTGCCGCATTTACGCATACGAGCGTGGCGTTACGCGATGCGTTGTTGGCGACAAAAATTCCGTTTATTGAAGTGCATTTATCAAACGTTCACGCACGCGAACCATTCCGCAAATACTCCTATTTTTCCGACATCGCGCAAGGCGTGATTTGCGGATTAGGCGCAATGGGCTATGAATTGGCGTTACAAGCCGCTCACCGATTATTAACAGAGAAAACTTAAATCACATGGACATTAGAAAAATAAAAAAACTCATTGAGATTATTGCCGCCTCAGACATTGCTGAAATAGAAATTAAAGAAGGCGAAGAATCCATTCGTATCAATCGATACACGGCAACATCGCCAACCCCGATGATGTCTTACGCGCCAACTTCTGCGCCAACTTCTACGATTATCAACTTGGTCGGCGAACCTGCAAAACCTGAAATCAAAGGTCACATTGTCAAATCGCCAATGGTCGGCACGTTTTACCGTTCAGCGTCACCTGGCAGCAAATCATTTGTTCAAATCGGACAAAGTGTGCAAGCGGGCGACACGTTGTGCATTATTGAAGCGATGAAAATTTTGAATCAAATTGAAGCCGATAAAAGTGGCATCATTACCCAAATTTTGGTGGAAAACGTCGAACCCGTGGAATACGGTCAACCGTTGTTTGTCATTGAATAGAGCGAGGCGTTATGTTTGATAAAATCGTTATCGCTAATCGCGGTGAAATCGCTTTGCGAGTTTTACGCGCGTGTCGTGAATTGGGTATTAAAGTTGTCGCAGTTCATTCAGAAGCCGATCGTGATTTAAAACACGTTCGTTTAGCGGATGAATCTGTTTGTATTGGGCCCGCTGCGTCGGCAGACAGTTATTTAAACATTCCAGCGATTATCAGCGCGGCAGAAGTGACGGACGCGCAAGCGATTCATCCAGGTTATGGATTTTTGTCTGAAAACGCGGATTTTGCTGAAAAAGTTGAACAAAGTGGGTTTGTCTTTATTGGTCCCAAAGCGGAAACCATTCGCATGATGGGCGATAAAATATCAGCCAAAAAAGCGATGATTGACGCAGGAATTCCGTGTGTTCCAGGCAATAATGATCCGTTGTTAGATGATGCGAAAACCAACTTAAAACTCGCGCAAGAAATTGGTTATCCTGTGATTATCAAAGCGGCGGGTGGCGGCGGTGGACGTGGCATGCGGACAGTTCACACCGAAGCGGCGTTGCTCAATGCGATTGCGATGACGAAAGCGGAAGCGGGAAGTGCGTTTGGCAATTCGACCGTTTACATGGAAAAATTTTTAGAAGATCCGCGCCACATTGAATTTCAAGTGATGGCGGATTCGCACGGCAACGCGATTCATTTGGGCGAGCGCGATTGTTCGATGCAACGTCGTCATCAAAAAGTGGTTGAAGAAGCTCCAGCACCAGGAATTACAGAAGAACAACGGAAATTTATCGGCGAACGTTGCGCGAAAGCCTGCGTAGACATTGGTTATCGTGGGGCGGGAACGTTTGAATTTTTGTACGAAAAAGGCGAATTCTTTTTTATCGAAATGAATACGCGCGTCCAAGTTGAACATCCCGTGACGGAAATGGTGACAGGTTTTGACATTGTGAAAGAGCAGTTACGAATTGCTGCTGGTGAAAAATTATCTATCACTCAAGACCAAGTTAAAATTCAAGGTCACGCGATTGAATGCCGTTTGAATGCCGAAGATCCGCGTACTTTCATGCCTTGCCCTGGCACGATTGAGCAATTTCACATGCCTGGCGGCCCTGGAATTCGTTGTGAAACGCACATTTATAATGGTTACAAAGTGCCACCGTATTACGATTCGATGATTGGAAAGTTGATTGCTCACGGTGAAAATCGTGAAAGTGCGATTGCGCGCATGAGAACTGCGCTCAATGAAATTATTATCGATGGCATCAAAACGAACATTCCGTTGCAACACGACATCATGATGGACAGCGCGTTTGCGTTGGGTGGGCAGAATATCCATTATTTAGAGAAAAAATTGGGCATTTACAAATAACCATTTCATTGGGTTTGTTTGGGCGCGAATAATTTGGAGTACAAACCTTGGTTTGTTGCTTTTTGATTCGTGCTTTGCAAATCCAACCGCGTGAATTTATCGCGTCCACCTATTAAATTTCCTCACTTTCTATTATGTCTTGGCATCAACTTTCTGTTATTACCACCGAAAAATCCGCGCCGAAAATCGCAAAACATTTTACCCATTTAGGCGCAGTTTCAGTCACTTACATGGATGCTGAAGACGAACCTGTTTACGAACCGCGCATTGGTGAAACCAAAATTTGGACAAATACGCAAGTTATCGCGCTGTACGAATTGGACGTTGAACCCGAAGCGGTAAAAACGTCGATGAATGCGAAATTTAAACATCACGCGCTTGAAAATTGGCAATATGAATTCATCGAAGATCAAGCGTGGGAACGTGCGTGGATGGAATTTTATCACCCGATGAAATTCGCCGACCGTTTGTGGGTTTGCCCGACCGACCAGGAACAACGCGAAGAAGGCACCGTTTGTTTAACGCTCGATCCAGGTTTGGCGTTTGGCACGGGGACGCATCCGACAACCGCGTTGTGTTTGGAATGGTTGGCGAGTCATGATTTGACTGACAAAACCGTGATTGATTACGGTTGTGGTTCGGGAATTTTAGCGGTTGCGGCAATTTTACTCGGTGCAAAAGTCGCGCACGCCGTCGATATTGACCCGCAAGCATTGACGGCAACGCGCGATAATGCGCTGAAAAATAATGTGTCGGACAAAATTCACTGCTATTTGCCAGAAGATTTCACGCCGTTTCAAGCCGACGTGGTTTTGGCGAACATTTTAGCCAAGCCGTTGATTGATTTATCCACGTCAATTAGCGCGTTAGTGATTGAAAATGGCGATTTGGTTTTGTCGGGAATTTTAGCTGAACAAGCGGATTCTGTGATTGAAGCCTACGCGGAAAAAATCGATTTCGCGCCACGAGTTCAACAAGAAGATTGGATTCGGTTAAACGGTCGCAAACGCTAAATGTTTGCGTCGGAAACTAAAAAAAAAATCGTTTGTACATTGTGCGGTTTACCCGTGCTAATCAACGGTTTCACGCTCCAAAATTCGCACGGTGAACAAAAATTTTGTTGTGCGGGTTGTTTAAGTATTTATCAATTATTTCATGGCGAGGAATCAACCTCGCCAAATTCTACACAATCACCAAAGGAAAATTCATGAAAAAAGCCTGTGAAAATTGCACTCGCGTACACATCGGAAAACATTATAAAGACGTTCCTGTATGGAAACGTGCTGTCGGCATGGTAATGATTTATTTGCCTATTTTGACTTTGCCGTTTATTTTTCTGAGCGCGTATTGGTCGTATTGGCATTTGCTGATGATGGGCGCAAAAGATGTTAGAACGTTGCGCGATTATTTGCCCGCGAAAGAAAGTCACCGCTACGATTTGAAAAATCAAATCAAAATGGACGGTTCATTTGCATTAAGTACCTCGCAATCCAAATTGTTTTGGATTTTGAATTGTTCTTGGTATTGCCCTGTGAGCGTGGCGTTATTTGAATGGCATTCGTATTTAGTAAAATTGGTTGAAAATTTCTGGTGTCCGTTCACCCACGCTGAAAAAGAAAATTACAGCAATGCGTCTATCGATAAATCGTTTTGGCACATTTACCCAGACGATGCGGCAAAATTACATCCTGACGATTTGAATAATCCGATTTGGAATGAAGACGAAGCCGTTAAAAAAGACTAAACACCTTTAAAAATGCACATCGCCCATCATCAACTTTCTAACAATTTAATTCTCGCGCCAATGGCGGGAATTACTGACGCGCCATTTCGCGAAATTTGCACCCAATTCGGTGCGGGTTTAGCTGTTTCCGAAATGGTCGCGTCAAATCCTATTTTGCGTCACCATCCGCGCACCTTATTACGCGCGGAACACAGCGCAAACAGCGGTTTGCGTTCGGTTCAAATTCTCGGCACAAATCCACACGATTTAGCCGAAGCCGCGCGTTTCAATGTTGAAAATGGCGCACAAATTATCGACATAAACATGGGTTGTCCCGCAAAAAAAGTGTGTTCGGTCGCGGCAGGTTCGGCGTTATTGCGCGATGAAACGCTCGTGAAAAAAATCCTCGAAGCTGTAGTCAATGCGGTGAATGTTCCCGTCACTTTAAAAATTCGCACAGGTTGGGATTCTGAAACGCGGAACGCGCTGACGATTGCGAAAATTGCCGAAGATGCTGGCGTGGCGGCGTTGACGATTCACGGACGGACTCGTGCTTGTAAATTTGAAGGTTTTGCCGAATACGAAACCATTAAACAAGTGAAACACGCCGTGAACATTCCAATTATTGCGAATGGCGATATTGATTCGCCCGAAAAAGCGCGGTTTGTTTTAAATGAAACGGGCGCAGATGCGATTATGATTGGACGCGCTGCACAAGGAAATCCGTGGTTATTTCAACACATTTCACATTTTTTAACGCACGGAATTTTGCTCGAATCGCCAACCGTAAATGAAATTTATCGTGTTATGACGCTGCATTTAGAAAATTTATATTCATTTTACGGTGCTGGTTTGGGTGTGCGATTGGCGCGAAAACACGCGGGTTGGTATTTTCGCCACGTTGACGGAGTGGATTTACAGCTTAAAAAACAAATCAATGAAACCTTAGAACCCGCCAAACAACTGGAATTTGTGCGTTTGGCGTTGCATTTGTAAAACAAAAACCGTTACGCGCACTCATTCAAAAACGATTTTGCATCCATCGAATACGCCGATTTCATCGGTTGAAAATTATTGTGTGCGCTCATCAATCCCGCCATCAATCCCACTTTTTGCAATTGCTGTTTTAAATTCTCCAAATGCTGACTAATCAACGCCGTGGTGTGCGGTTGTTCATTTTTAAAATATGTATTCACCACGCCATTTTGGTACGAAATCACACATTGAACTTCGCCCAACTTTGGCGGCGTGAGCGTTAAATTTACCGACCAATGTTGTGCCTGTTCTTCCGCCGATTGTTTGTCTTTATCGCGTTGAATTTCCATTTTTAACGTTTCCGCCTGATTACCCATCAAAAAAGGCAATTCAAACGTCCAAACTTGTTTGCTGCTGTCTTCTTTTGGCAGGGAATTCAGTTGATCAATCACAATTTTCGCCAGCGAATTCTCTGTTTTATGTTGTAATTGCTGCAAACCATCGACTTGCGTATCGGTCAACGCTAATTCATTTTGTTGCGCGATACCGTGTTTGAGCGTGTCCATCAATTTGAATAAATCGTTTTTAAAATCTGTCGGAGCGGCTTCTTCGAGCGCATTTTCAACCATCAACGGCACAAGAATTTCTGCGTCATCGTCACGCACGTTCAAACTCGGTAAAATTTCTGTCGCGAGGATTTTTAATGATTGCGGAACGGTTTCAGCACGCGAAAGTGCTAAAAGTTGCGCGTGTAATTCGACTTCATCTTGGTCAATCAATTGCGCGACTTCAGGCGTGGGCGCGGATTCTTGTTTCAATAAATTTTGCAACAATGTCGAAACCAATTGTTTTAGCGTTGGCGTAACGCTGGTGTGTTGCAACAAATGTAATAACGGCATTTTTAAATCCACTATCGGTGCCGGCGTTTTAATAATAGTGGACGGCAGCGGTGTCGTCGCTTTAAGAACATTGTTTGCGGCACTTTTAGCTTCAAAAAATAGCCCAGACGAATAAATCAAATGTTTCAGTTTTTGAGGATTAAACAATTGTTCATTCGGCTGTAAATGCTCAAATAATGCCGCTGCATTTTGTTTTAACGTCGTCGCCAGCGTGTCATTTTTAATTTCTAATTGCGGTAAATCGGTGCGTAATTGATTCAATAAAACAGCTGGCGATTCGTGGCGGGGCAAAAGTTGTTTCATAAACGCTGCAATTTTTTCTTCCTGAATTTCTGCGGGTGTGGCGGGCGTGGGGGCTAATTGTTTAAATTCGGGCATCGCGCCAATTTTCGTAATCGCTAATGTCAACGCTTGTCCGACTTTCAATGGTTCGCCCGCTTGCGAAGGTAACAATTGCAATTGATTCCGTTCAAGACTGACTAACATTTTTTTGCCGCCCACTGCACTTTGATGGTCATCCACCACTAATTCGAGTTGAATTTTATGTCCGACTAAACCGACAATTTTTGCTTCAATCGGTCGCTGCCCTTGCGCGTGATGGGCAAAACTTTTCAACGATTCATCGATGCGATTGACTAATGGCGCAGTGGCAAGCGTCAGGCGCATCGCGTTTATTTTTTCTGCGCTCGGCGGCGGACTTTCATAAGTTTGCGTATCGAGTGCAACCAATTTGAATTCTAAATTTGGCGTAATTTTAACCACCTGCAACGTGGCATTTTGACCCAAAAACGGCGTAAACATCGCTCGCTGATTTTGATTTTCAACCACGAGCGTTTGCCCACCCCATTTTAGGGTAATCCCCGTAACGTTAATCGCCGTCACTTTCACGTCGAGTTGTTGTCCAACTGTTAAATTCAAATTACTTTCTACCAGCGTTTTCATGGCTTGCAGTATTTGACTGTTGAACGAGGTTTGAATATCCATGTAAAAATCCCGAAAAAATCGATGGGTGAATCGTAAAGAATGGCACTGTATCGTAAGACGGACGAAAAACTAAAGTTTAACGCAGTTTAAAATGACTTTAAGCCGCAATTTGCTTACTCTATGCGGACTATTTTCATTCACACAGTGAGACGTTATGACACAAAAAGAATCATTAAATGAAAAAATTGAAAAAATTTTAGCGGAAGAATCGGCGCAAGCGGAACAACGCAGTTGGCGCGGAAAATTAAAACGTATTTGGCGGGCAGAAAGTCGCAAAGCCGCCTTCAAAGCAGAACTATTTGCCATCGGGCGTGGATTGAGTAAAAAGGCGTTATTTACTTTGTTTTTAATCGTGGCTTTCGTGTTTGCGCTGACGTTTTCGGTTTTATAAGCTCAACGATTTATACTATCAATTCAACTTAAACAGGAAGGTTAACTCATGACAATAAAAATAAAAATTCTAGCCGCAACCGTGTTCGGTATTTTATCGTTTGGCGCGACGGCGGCGGATGATTCCAAAAAAATGAACGCGCTTTTTCAAGAAAACTGCGCCAGTTGTCACGGTGCGGATCAAGGCGGTTTCATTGCGCCCGCGTTGAATTCGGAAACGTTGAAAGGTCGCAGTCCAACGGCATTACGCAGTTTGGTGATGACGGGCAGTTTCGATACGTTGATGCCTCCGTTTTATGGAAAATTAGCGGACGATGATATTCGCAGTTTGGTCAAACATCTGCAAACTACGCCGAAACAACCCAATCCCGCGTGGACAATCGACGACATGAAAAAATCGTTGCACGTTCACATCAAAGATGAAAGTACCTTGCCGAATAAACCGACTTACACCATCGACAGCATGGACAACGTTATCGGTGTGGCGGCGCGGGGGAAATATGGGCGCGGCGACGCTTCAAAAGCGGTATTTATTAACAGCGTCACGCACGAAAAAATAGGCGAAGTTCACACTGGAACTGCCGCGCATATTATCGAATTCAATCCGACCAATCCGCGTTGGGCGTATGTTAAAACCGATACGGCGGAGATTTTCAAAATCGATTTGTATTCGATGCAAATTGTTCGCAGCATTAAAACTGGCATGAATGGCCCAAGTATTGGTATTTCACGCGACGGTAAATATATTATGGCGGGTTCGTTTGTGCCACATAACGCCGTGATGTTGAACGCCGACACGCTTGAACCGTTGAAAATGTTTGAACTCGAAGGCGTTGATCCAGACGGAAAACAAGTCAGTTCCGATTCGGGCATGATTATCGGCACGCCGTTTGCGGATATTTTTGCGATTGCGTTAGAAAATGCCGGTCAAGTTTGGATTGTTGATTTGAAAGACGATTTCCCCGTCACCAAAATCACCAACGTCGGTCGCCATTTGCACGATGCGTTTTTAACGCACGGCGGTCAAAATTTGATGGTTGCGTCTTACGATGACAGCATCGTGGCGGCGATTGATTTGAAAGAACGCAAAATCATCAAGAAATTACCCGCTGGTTGCGTGCCTCACGTTGGCGGGGGTTCGGCGGTAAAAGTGGACGGACGCACTTTGGGTTTTGGCACGAATTTCGGTGATTGCGACAAAATGGTTGTCAGCGTTTGGGATTTGGACAAAATGGAATTGGTCAAACAAATTCCTGTTTTAGGCGGCACAGAATCGCCCGCTGCTCATGCTAACGCGCCGTATGTCGCAGTGGATATTATTTCAAAAGATACTCGCGCTCGCGCCATTCAATTGATTGATAAAAAATCGCTCGAAGTCGTGAAAACATTGGATGTGGGCGGTCACGCTTATTTCCCTGAATACAGCGCGGACGGCAAATTTTTGTACGTCAGCGCAGGTTATGACGGCAATGAAGTCGTGGTTTATAACTCGCACACATTGGAAAAAGTGACAACGTTGCCAATGGAAAGTCCAGCGGGTATTTTTTCGCGTGGACGAGTAAAATACATGACGCGCGGTCTTGCGCCAGATGAAATGAAAGGAGCGAAATGATGAAAAAATGATTATTGTTGTTGTGTATTTCGAGCAGTTGTTTGGCGGCGGAACCTGCTGCGGAACGTCAAACTGAGATTCGCACGTTGTTACAAAATAGTTGTGGCGGCTGTTACGGCGCGACGTTGCAAGGGGCGATGGGACCTTCTCTTCAACCAGCAGCATTGGCAAGTAAAGCCGATGATTTATTAGTTGAAACGATTACAAACGGACGCAAAGGCACGATGATGTCGTCGTGGAAAGCAACGTTTGAACCCGACGAAATCAAGTGGTTGGTCAAAACGTTGAAAAGCAGTAAGTAGTTGTTGAAAGAAAGGGCTTTAAATAATTTGAAGCCCTTTTTTCTTTTTAGATCAGTCTTCAGTGATAAATTTCAATTGTAATGATAGGGTTTTTTGGATTACCATTAAAAAAGTAGTATTTATTAACTATTGAGGTGAATTTATGAAAAATTTTAGATTGAATGCTTTTTTTGGGATTGCTATTACCCTATTTTGTTTTTCTGTTAACGCTGAAGAAGTTGATGTTGATGGCGCAAAAGCCTTAGCCAAACAAAATAATTGTTTCCGATGTCACGGTGTTGATAAAGATAAAGATGGGCCCGCGTGGAATAAAATCGCCGCGAAATTTAAAGCTGATTCCAAAGGCGAAGAAAAACTTTTGCGTCATTTGAGTTCGGGTGAAATGGCGAAATTTCCAGACGGACATGAAGAAGCGCATACAATTTTGAAATCCGATGACGCGAAACAAACCAAGAATTTGGTTGATTGGATTCTTTCTCTTTAACATTATTTTTCATTTCTAAAAAGACTGATTGATATTTTGTGTTGCGTGTTGTGCGCGGCTTTTAAACCGATGAAATTACAGCTTATGAAAATTTTAATTACGATTATTATGTTATGCGGGTTCATGACTTCGCCAGCTTACGCTGCGAATGTGTTACCAAGTGATAAACAGTCAACTCTTAAACCAGCGCAAGCGATAGACAGAGATGCTGTTTGTACACGTTGTCATGATGAAACTGAAAACAAACCGATACTTTCTATTTATCAGACAGCTCACGGTAATAAAGCCGATTCACGCACGCCATCATGTCAATCGTGTCACGGTGAAAGTGACGCGCATATCAAAGGCGATTCGCAACAAAAAGTAAGACCGCGTCCCGATATTACTTTTGCTGAAAAATCACAAACGTATCCTGCCTCACCACCCGAAGCGCGAAATGGACAATGTATTTCGTGCCACGAAAGCGGTTTGCGTATGCACTGGACAGGTAGCCAACATCAAAGCCAAGGTGTCGCGTGTAATTCTTGTCACACGGTTCACGCGCCTCGTGACAAAGTGTTAGCAAAAACAACGCAACCAGACGTTTGTTTTACTTGCCATAAAAGTCAACGCGCGGAAACCCATTTGTTTTCTACCCACCCGATTCAAGCGGGGAAAACAGCGTGTTCCGATTGCCATAATCCACACGGTTCAACTGGACCAAAATTGTTAATTAAAAATTCCACTAATGAAACGTGTTACACCTGTCATGCCGAAAAACGCGGTCCATTTTTGTGGGAACATTCGCCTGTTTTTGATGATTGTACGAATTGCCACACTCCGCACGGTTCTAACAATTCGCCATTATTAAAAACTCGCGCTCCGTGGTTATGCCAAGAATGCCATACCGCCGATCATGCAAATGCTGTCGATAGCGGTGCAAACTTAATAGGTGGTGATGTAACAACGGTCAACGGTAATCAATCTGCGGGAAATTTAAATCCCCGAGCGCAAGCGAATGGTCGTGCTTGTTTGAGTTGTCATTCCATGATTCATGGTTCTAATCATCCCGCTGGTGCGAAATTTAACCGATAACATTAGGAGGACGAGATTATGAACAACAAACACATTCGTTTTTTTATGTACAAAACAATCGCCTTCACAATGGGTGCTATTTTTTCTTCATTTGCCCTGGCGGCAGATAAAGAAGCCGAATCAGAAGTAACCGAATTGACCAAACCCAAAAGTACCGTGGAATTGGGCGTGGGAGGCGTGACGGATACGTCGTGGAAATTCGGTCAATACAACGGTTTGAATGACAGCGGCGCATACGGCATCGGTAATTTCGATATTCGTGGCGGCGGAACTTACGACAGTGATGACGCGACTCGTTGGCAAGTTACGGGCAAAAACATTGGTTTAGACACGCGCAGTTTCACGGGTGAATATAAAAATCAAGGCAACTACAAACTCAATTTTGGTTACGACGAATTGCAGGTGAATCGCAACGATAGTTATCAAACGCCTTATTTGGGGTCAGGTGGTGCAAATTTAGCCTTGCCGAATGACTGGTTATATCCCAAAACGGCTAATAATATGCGAACCTTGCCGTTAAGTGATTTGCCTGATTTTCATACCGTGAACATGGAAACGACGCGCAAAAAAATTGATGGTGGTTTTAGTTATTTTTTAACGCCCGAATGGGAAGCGCAAGCCAGCACGCGCCATGAAGATAAAAATGGTTTGCAAACTCTGGGTGCGCCAATTGTCGCGGCACGTTCGATTATTTTACCGAATCCCATTTCTCAATCGACCGACCAAATTAACGCCAGCATGAAATACACAGGCGAGAAAGGGTTTGGTCAATTTGCGTATTATGGTTCGTTATTTCACAACGATATTAACGGCGTTTCGTTTCAAAATCCGTTTGCGGCGGGTCAGCCGAATTTTGGACGTATGAGCAGCGCACCCGATAACCAATTTCATCAGTTTAGTTTGACGGGCGGATATAATTTCAGTTCCGATACGAAGCTAGTTGCCAACGGTTCGTATGCGCGAAACTGGCAAACTCAATCATTTTTACCTTACAACACCTCCATCGATGGTGGCGGTGTGTTGCCAACGTCAAATCTGAATGGCGATGTCGAAACCAAAACCGTGAATTTGAAGTTAACGCACAAGGTAAATAGCGATTTAAATTTAGCGTCGTCTTATAAATTCGACGAACGCGATAATAATACGCCCATCAATTTGTATAATTTTACCGATGTCGATAATCCTGTTGGAACGGCGGGTTCGATTAACAATTTTCGTAGCAATACGCCGTACAGCAAGCGCATCAATCAAGGAAATTTAGATGCCAATTATTCGTTCGCGAAAGGTCATTGGTTAAAGGCGGGCTACGAAATCCAAAACATTGATCGCTGGTGTAACGGCACTTGGATTTCTTGTGCGGATACGGGAACAACGCTTGAAAACACGGGAAAAATTGATTATCGAGGCAGTTTTCTGGATAAATTCAACAGCAAATTGGGTTACGCTTATTCGCATCGAACAGCGGATAATTACAATCAAGATAATGGAGCATGGGCATCGTATCCCGCCACGGCTGGCAACATGGCACTTTATAATTTAATTACGCAATCGGGATTACCTGCGTGGGGTGCATTTTCGCCTTATGCCAATGCGCCAACGGCTTTGTTTCCTAATAATAATGCCGCCACGACGGGAAATTTAGCGAATAACTCAATGGATATGAACGGTCTTGGGCGATTCAATACCTCCAGTCGTGATCGCCAAAAAGTGCATTCGTATTTAGATTATCAAGTGAATAACAAATTGTCGTTGGGCGTGGGCGGTGATTTCCGTTACGACGAATATCCAGATTCTAGTTCGGGGCTACAGTCTTCGAGAAATTGGGGAACGAATTTTGATACGAATTACAACTTTGATGAAGATACCAGTGTTCAAGTTTTTTATTCGTACCAAGATATTCTTTCCAAAACAGCGGGAATGTCTTACGGAAATAATTCCAATTCCAGCACGGCTAGCATTGGCGGCGTAGCGACTGCTGCAACGCTTTCTGGCGGCTGTGTTCCTACTGTTCAAGCGATGAACAATAGTGCGAAAACCGATCCTTGTCGCAATTGGTTCACCAATATGAACGACAACATCGACACGGTGGGTTTGGGCGTAAAACATAAAGGATTTTTCGGCGGTAAATTAGATATGAACGGCGACTTTGTTTATAGTTTTGCTCGAACATTGATTGGTGTGGATGGCGGAAGTTATACACAAGTAACGGGACAGCCAGCTTATTACTACACTCGCGCAGCCGATATGCCAACGGTCAAAACCCAAACATTTCAATTCAAATTGGGGGCGAAATACATCATCAACAAACCTTCTGCGATTCATTTAACTTATATGTATCAGCATTTGTTTAGCAGTGATTATATTTATACTGGAATGCAGCCAGCGGGTACGCCATCAGGTGTGGTGCCAACGTCTGAACAATCGCCGACTTATTCTATCCATGCGGTAGGGTTGTCTTATATGTACAATTTTTGAGGCGCAATTATGATTGAAGCGAGAGATGATGTAACGCTGGGAAAATTGTCGTTGACGTACCGCGTGTTGTTTACCAGTTTTTTGTTGGTGATTGGTTTAGGTTTGATGATGGCGGGAGCGCAAATTATGCTGACGCACGGCATGGCAGATGGCAAACCTGGCTTATCGATGAACGATATTGTCTACAGTTATTACGGCAATCGTTCGGGTTCTAAATTGGAATCGGCTCTTACTGGCAAAATGAAAGATAAAGCCAGTGGCGATGTGAAATTTACCATGATTCAATGGGTGCGCGATGGCGCGTCAGCAGCTGAATGGGAAAAAGTAGCACCTTTATTTGAAAAAAATTGCGCCTCTTGTCATGACGAAGAATCGGGATTGCCGCAAGTGGCTAAACTCGACGTTGCCAGAAGTTTAGCGGAAACCGATCATGGTGCGAGTATTGCGTCATTGACGCGCGTTTCTCATATTCACTTATTCGGAATTAGTTTTATTTTTCTGTTCGTCGGCTGGATTTTTGGCATGGCGGAATTTAATCAATTTTGGAAATTGATTTTGATTTCAACACCGTTTGCATTTTTAGTATTGGATGTTGCTTCGTGGTGGTTGACTAAATTTTATCCTGCTTGTGCATGGTTCACGATGATTGGAGGCTTTGGTTACAGCGTCGCCGCGATGGTAATGTTTGCGACCTGCTTTGCACAAATGTGGTTGCCTCGTTGGACAAAAAAATAAATTCTCAAAAAAAGCTCAATAACCGTTTAAAAATAAGCGATTATCGAGCTGAGAGGTTTAACGAATCGCTTTAAATCCAATATCGGTGCGGTAATAAATTCCATTCCAACTAATTTTATTCGCTAATTCGTAGGCTTTGATTTGCGCGTCTTGAATCGAATCGCCCAACGCACACGCGCATAAAACACGCCCGCCATTCGTGACAATATCGTCGCCCATTTGCGCGGTGCCAGCGTGAAACACTTTGCAATCATCGCTTTCTTCGGTTGGTAAACCTGAAATGACTTGTCCTTTCGCGTAATTATCCGGATAACCACCCGCCGCTAATACCACGCCTAACGCGGGTCTTTCGTCCCATTCAGTCGTTGTTTTATCGAGTTCACCCGCGAGCGCGGCTTGGCACAATTCCACTAAATCACTTTTCAAACGCATCATAATCGGCTGCGTTTCAGGGTCGCCAAAACGGCAATTATATTCCAACACTTTCAGCGTGCCATTCGGTGAAATCATCAAACCTGCGTACAAAAATCCCGTGTACGGATGTCCTTCAGCCGCCATTCCCGCAAGCGTTGGTGCGATAATGTCACGAATGACACGCTCATGAATTTCAGGCGTAACAATCGGCGCGGGCGAATACGCCCCCATTCCACCGGTGTTAATGCCTTTATCGCCATTATAAATAGCTTTATGATCTTGCGACGTTGCCATTGGCAGCGCATTTTTACCGTCCGCAATCACAATGAAACTGGCTTCTTCACCGCCTAAAAATTCTTCCACCACTACGCGATGTCCCGCTTCACCAAACGCATTTCCCGCCAACATATCGTTCACCGCAGCAATAGCTTCGGCGTTGGTTTGCGCGACAATTACGCCTTTTCCCGCCGCTAAACCGTCCGCTTTCACCACAATCGGTGCGCCGTGTTTTTCAATGTACGCAATCGCCTTTGTTGCGTCGGTGAAACTTTCATAAGCCGCCGTGGGAATGCCGTAACGAATCATGAAATCTTTGCAAAATGTTTTCGAGCCTTCCAATTGTGACGTGTACGCCGACGCGCCAAAACACGCCAAACCTGCCGCTTGAAATTGATCAACGATGCCTAATGTCAAAGGCACTTCGGGCCCGACAATGGTTAATTCAATCGCATTTTGTTCGGCAAACTTTTGTAAACCATCCAAATCATCCACCGCAATCGCAACATTCGTCATGCCAGTTTCTAACGCGGTGCCTGCATTTCCCGCCGCCACAAAAACGTGGCTGACTTTCGGTGATTGTTTCACTTTCCACGCCAAAGCGTGTTCGCGTCCGCCGTTACCAATAATTAAAACGTTCATTATTTTCCTTTTTTTAGTGACGGAAGTGGCGCATTCCAGTGAACAACATTGCCATTTGGTATTCATTCGCCGCGTCGATAATTTCCTGATCACGCATTGAACCACCTGGATGAATAACGGCGGTAATTCCCGCGTCAGCCGCTGCGTCGATACCGTCACGGAATGGAAAAAACGCATCCGAAGCCATCACGGAACCGCCCACTTCAAAACCTGCGTCATTGGCTTTAATGCCCGCAATTTTCGCAGAATAAATTCGGCTCATTTGACCTGCGCCCACGCCAATTAACTGCCCATTTTTACAATAAACAATCGCGTTTGATTTCACGAATTTCGCCACTTTCCACGCAAATAATAAATCTGCCCATTCTTGCTTTGTCGGAGCGCGTTTCGTGACAACTTTCATGTCAGCGGGTAACATAATGCCAACGTCTTTGTCTTGCACCAATAACCCACCGCCCACACGTTTGTAATCCAACGCGCCATGCGATGAAGCGTCATTCGACCAATCTCCTGTCGCCAAAACACGCACATTTTGTTTTGCCGCCAAAATGTGTTTCGCGACTTCGCTGACGCTAGGCGCAATAATCACTTCGACAAATTGTCGCGCCACAATTTTAGCCGCCGTTTGTTCGTCCAATTCCCGATTAAACGCAATAATTCCACCAAATGCCGAAGTCGGGTCGGTCGCGTGCGCTAAATTGTAAGCGGTTAAAATATCATCTGCTTCCGCCACACCGCACGGATTTGCGTGTTTGACAATGACGCACGTTGGTTTTTCTGTGAACGATTTGACGCATTCCAACGCCGCATCCGCATCGGCAATGTTGTTGTACGAAAGTTCTTTGCCTTGTAATTGTGTTGCGCTGGCTATGGTGCCAATCGCAGGCTTTTTTTCAACATAAAACGCGGCGTTTTGATGAGGATTTTCGCCATAACGCAACGTTTGTTGTTGATAGAATTGCAAGTTTAACGTTTCTGGAAAAGGCGTGACATTTAAGCCACTCAAATAGATGGCAATCGCCGCGTCATAACTGGCGGTGTGTTCAAAACTTTTTAACGCCAAACGAAAACGAGTTGCGCTCGATAATTCACCTTCCGCTTCGGTCAATTCTTTTAAAATATCGGCGTAATCGTTTGGATTAACGACCACCGCCACATCCGCATGATTTTTTGCAGCGGCACGAATCATCGTCGGCCCGCCAATATCAATGTTTTCAATCGCGGTGTCGAAATCGCAATCGTGTTTCGCAATCGTTTGTTCAAACGGGTACAAATTCACCACGACTAAATCAATCGCGCGAATATCATTTGCCGCCATAATGGCATCGTCGATGCCGCGTCGTCCTAAAATACCGCCGTGAACTTTGGGATGCAACGTTTTAACGCGCCCGTCCATCATCTCAGGAAAGCCCGTGTAATCCGACACTTCAATTGCGGCGATGTTGTTTTCGGTCAACGTTTTGAACGTGCCGCCCGTTGATAAAATTTCGATACCGAGTTGATTGAGGGTGCGGCAAAATTCAACAATGCCTGTTTTGTCTGAAACGCTAATGAGAGCGCGAGAGATTTTTTTATTCATGTTTGATGTGAGTTTGTTTGTAAATGAAAAATGAAATTTGAAATATCAGCAAGCCTGAGCTTCTGAACGATGAAACATTAAACCACTAATATCGGAAATAATCCCTTTATACCGTTGGCGATAAATTCGACCGCCAACGCAGCAAGAATTAACCCCATGATGCGCGTAAAAATATTGATACCTGTTTGGCTGATGTGTCTTGAAATCCACGGAATACTTTTGAGAACAATCCATAAAATGACGACCACAGCGAGCATATCGAAACTCATCAGCAAATAATGTTCAACACTAGACTTTTTCTGACTGTAAAGTATGACGGTACTAATTGCACCTGGTCCCGCCAATAAAGGAATGGAAATGGGAACAACTGCTACGGACTGTTTAGATTGGCTTTCTTCTGCCTCTTCCTTGGTGTGTTTGGTATCGCCCACTTTCGCGTTCAACATCGTGATTGACATCAATAATATCAAAATTCCGCCACCGACTCTGAACGAATCAATCGAAATACCAAAAAAAATAAGTAAGTATTTTCCTATAAAAAGGCTGACTAATAAAACAGTCAAAACACTAATAGTCACCGTTTCTTGAATTTTTTTAAGTTCTGACTCACTCGCACCGGCTGTGAGTGAAACGATAATTGGAATCGCGCCAAGCGGGTTAAGAATCGCCACAATCCCAACGAAAATTTTAATATATTCCGTGTAATCCGTCATAACATGTCAATCACCACATTAAATCATCCGGAATTTCAAACGCTGCATACGGATCATCTTCAACCGCCGAAAATTTGGATTGTGGTTCGTTCCACGCCAAAACTTTCGTGGCATCGCGCTCTTTAATCTTTTGCGCGATATCACTATTCACCAGCGCGTAACCCGATTCGGCTTTCACAATCGCTAATTTTCCTTTTGCCAATTGATCACGCAAATTTTCCGTCACATAAAGCGTTTTAACTTTGGGCGCGTCGGTGAAATGGTAAGCAATTTCCGCATTTTTGGAATCAATCGGCACGCGGTTTTGCTCAATCATTTGTTTGATTTGCGCCAACACTTCTTTTTGCACGGTTTGCGCTTGATGCTGTTGATTTAACACTTTATCGCGTTCAATTTTTTCAGCTTGCGCCAGCTGCGCCAATTGTTTCGCTTCGTCCACAATTTCAACTTTGTGATGACGTTTCTGTTGGACTTGTTTGTTTTTTTCGGTTTTGATGCTTTTCGCTTTGGCATTGCTCACCAAACCCGATTTGAGCAATTGCTCTTGCAACGATAAGGATTTGCTCATGAATTTAAAAACTCCACTTCAATCGCATCAAAATCAGCAACTTGCCAATGTGTTGCGCTGGATTCGGGGGCTTCGTCGCGTGTCAGCCAAATCGTTTGTAATCCAGCGGCTTGCGCGGCATTTAATTCGCCTTCAATATCGGACAAAAACAACAACTGTTCCGCTGGCAAACCAATATGCGCGACGATATTTTCATACGAACTCGACTCTTGTTTATGACCAATGTGCGTGTCGAAATGCCCCGAAAATAACAACGTTAAATCGCCCACTTCCGTATGCGCGAACAGCAATTTTTGTGCGTAAACCGACCCCGACGAATAAATGTACAAATCAAAACCTTGCGCTTTCCACGTTTGTAAATTGCGAATCGCATCCGCGTACAAATGACCGGTTAATTCGCCGCGATGATAACCCATTTCCCAAATCAAACCTTGCAACGCTTTTAACGGTGTGATTTTTTTGTCATCATCAATCCATTGAATTAACTGCTCGATTGCTTGATGCAAATCCAATTTCGCACCGACTTCGGTATTTACCTCAGTCAGTAATTTTTTCACCGTTTCGTTATTCACGTTCGCTCGCAAAAACGAACCCATATTCGCGCGAGCGTAGGGGAAAAGACACTCTTTCACAAATGATAATGATGACGTGGTGCCTTCAATATCGGTAATAATTGCCTTAATCATGCTGCCAATTCCCGTTGTAATTCATCGAGCGTGGGAAATAATTTTGCGATGTCGTTGTCGGTGAAATCGGCAACCCAACCTTCGGGGTTGGTGAATAATCGAATGCACGCTAAATGCGGGTTTTCGCCCATATCAAACCAATGCGTAACATTAGCTGGCACGCTAATTAAATCACCTTGTTCGCACAACACGCCAAAAACCTGTGTGCCAACGTGCAAATAAAACAGCCCGCGTCCTTCAACAAAAAAGCGCACTTCAAATTCGCTGTGCGTGTGTTCGTTTAAAAATTTTTCACGCATGGAAATTTTGTCGGGATGTGTCGCATCGAGTTTAATCACGTCCGCCGATTGGAAACCATATTGCTGTTTTAAACGGTCAATGGAATCGCCATAAACAGTCAAAACGTCGTCATTACTGGCGTGAGATGTTAAATCTTGCGGCGCTGTCCAGCGTTCAAATTGCACACCAATAGCTGTTAATTTCGCTTCAATGTCCGTAAATTCGGTAAATCGGTCGCCGTTTTCGGGCGAATTTTCATGATAAATCGTTAATACACTCACGTTTTTACCCTCGTTTAATGTGCAATTCACACGAAAATAAGAAATCCAACGCTTCCAAATAACGCAACGTTTCATCCACCGAACTGCCCCAAGTATACAAACCGTGACCAGCGATTAAATACGCATAAATTTCTTCATGACTGTCCATGTAAAATTCAACGTGTTCCGCTAATCGGGGAATGTTTTGATCGTTCGCAAACGTGGGAATCACAATCCGTTGTTTGTGCGAGGTTACGCCACTAAACGCTTTTAACAGTTCGTAATTTTTCAACGTGATTTTTTTCTTATTCTTCATCGAAATCAAAACGCTGTTCAACGAATGCGGATGTAACACGATATTCACGTCGGAAAATCGTTGATAAAGTTGAATGTGTAAAATTGTTTCTGCGGACGGAACTTTGCCATCGAGTGCGTTGCCTTGCGCGTCGACAAGCATAATATCGCCGTGTTGCAACTGCCCTTTGTGTTTACCCGAAACGGTAATGGCAATCGTGCCGTCGGATAATCGAGCCGAAAAATTGCCGCTCGTTGCGGGACACCAGCCTTTGTGATCAATGACATTTCCGGCGTAAATAAGCGCGTCGGCAAGATGGTAAAACTCTTCGCGGTAGTTATATTGATTCATTTGACTCTCAAAATAGGGTGATAAAAATTAACGCTGTTGTTTCCATTCTTCAGGAATTTTAAAGTTTAATTTTAACATTTTTAATCGGTTTCACTATTGATTTAAAGCAAAATCGACTTATAGTGACGCGATTCAAAACTAAATTTTAGGAATTTTTATGAAGCATTTTCAATTGTCTTTTATTGTCGCCATTGTGTGTTTGAGTGTCGCATTTTACTGGGGCTTTTCAAAAGGAGGCATGACAGCCGCCACAACCAGCGTGATGATTGCGCTGATTTTAGGCGTATTAGAAGTCAGTTTGTCGTTTGATAACGCTGTGGTTAATGCGTCGATTTTGAAACGTATGGATGATAAATGGCAACAGTATTTTTTGACCTGGGGGATTTTGGTCGCGGTATTTGGAATGCGTTTATTATTTCCGATTGCGATTGTAGTTTTCGCGACAGGCATTGATTTTATTGCCGTTGCACAAATGGCGTTGAACGATTCAGAGACTTACGCGCATCATTTGACGGGCGCACACGTTCAAATTGCAGCATTTGGCGGGATGTTTTTGTTAATGGTTTTTTTTGGATTTTTATTCGACAATGACCGCGAAATTCATTGGCTCGGTTATTTAGAACGGAAATTCGCCAGTTTCGGCTCATTAGAATCCATCGAAATTATTTTATCGCTTTGTATCTTGCTTGTAATGCAAAATTTCGTGAACCCAGAAGATCGTTTAACGGCTTTAGTAGCGGGTGTTTCGGGCGTAGTGTTATTCGTCATCGTGGACAGTATGTCGGCATTATTTGAAAACGAAGAAGAAGGCGAAGAAGTGTCGGATGCCATTAAACGTGGCAGCATGATGAGTTTTATTTATTTGGAAATTTTGGACGCTTCATTTTCATTCGACGGTGTAATTGGCGCGTTCGCGATTACCCAAGACGTGGTGATTATCATGTTGGGGTTAACGATTGGCGCGATGTTTGTGCGGAGTTTGACGGTGTATTTGGTGCGTCAAGGTACGCTCGATGAATATGTGTTTTTAGAACACGGCGCACATTATGCGATTGGCGCGTTGGCGGGCATCATGTTGGTCAGTATGAAACACGAAATTCCTGAAGTCATCACCGGTTTAGTGGGTGCGATATTTATTGGTTTATCGATAATGTCGTCTATTTTTTACAAACGCAAACACGCGATGGTTTAAGTTTTTATGTCAGAGATTCAAAACGCTTTAATAGCTTTAAAAAATCACATTTCCGAAGAAATTATTGGGCAAGATGTGTTGGTCGAACGTATGTTAATTGGCTTGTTGGCTGATGGGCATATTTTAGTGGAAGGCGCACCAGGGCTGGCGAAAACGCGGGCGATTAACGTATTAAGTCGCGGCATTGAAGCGGATTTCCACCGCGTACAATTTACGCCCGATTTATTGCCCGCCGATTTGACTGGCACGGAAATTTATCGTCCGCAACAAGGCACTTTTGAATTTCAAAAAGGGCCGTTGTTTCATAATTTGATTTTGGCGGACGAAATCAACCGTTCCCCCGCGAAAGTGCAAGCGGCATTATTGGAAGCAATGGCGGAGCGGCAAATTACTGTTGGGCAAGCGACTTATCCATTATCGGCGTTGTTCATGGTGATGGCGACGCAAAATCCGATTGAACAAGAAGGCACTTATCCGTTGCCCGAAGCGCAATTAGATCGGTTTTTGTTGCAAGTCAAAGTCGATTATCCGAACGCGGAACACGAAAAAGCGATTTTGCGATTGGTGCGAACCGAAGCGCGACAAACTGAAAAAACGTTGAAAAAAGTGTTTACGCCGATTTCGCAAACGACGTTGTTTGAAGCGCGAAATGCGGTGTTAGATTTGTATTTAGCGGAACCGTTGGAAGATTATTTGTTGCAGCTAATTTTGGCGACGCGCAAACCGAAAGCGTACGGCGACGATTTGGCGAGTTGGTTGCAATACGGCGCAAGTCCGCGTGCGAGTATTGCGTTAGATCGTTGCGCGAGGGCGAAAGCGTGGCTGTCTCAACGCGATTACGTTACGCCAGACGATATTCAAGATATGGCGTTTGACGTGTTGCGGCATCGGTTGATTTTATCTTACGAAGCGGAAGCGGAAGGCATGACGACGGATGATGTGATTAAAGTATTGATTGAACGGATTCCTGTGCCGTAAATCTGGATGTGAAAACGGCGCGACAAATAATGAGTTTGCCGCGCCGTGATTTGGATTTTAATGTGTAATCAATTTGTCTTGAACGGTGTGAATCGCTTTTTCCGCCAATTCATCAATGATGGAATGCGGATGCTCTTCATTTTGTTCGAAGTGATCAAAAGGACTTTCACCTTTTTTCGTATAAATATAAATAAAATAAGCCAACGGCGTGAACGCTATTGACGCAGCAATCAACATGAAAACCGATATTTCAACAACCATACCCATGCTATTCTCCGTACCAAGATTTTATTTTTAGGTGAATGCGAATAATACACCGTTTTTTTTCACAAACAAATTACGTTGAAAATTCTTCTAATCTTGCGCCAACAATGCTTCCACGTCGGCATCGTAAAATTGATACGTTTCGCTGCAAAATTCGCACGTCACCGCAATAACTTCCTGTTCACTCAAAATGGCGTGCAATTCTTCGTCGCCCATTGCGCGTAAGGTTTCTTCAATTTTAGAACGTGAACACGAACACTCAAACGCTACATTTTCAGCGTCAAATAGTCGCACATCTTCTTCGTTAAATAAGCGATATAACAAATCCTGACAATCCAACTCAAACATTTCTTTTGAGGTTACGGTGTTCGCCAGTACTTCAATCGTTTCCCAATCGTTCGGCAAATCTTCCGCGCTTGGCAACTCTTGCAACAATAATCCAGCGGCATGATGTTCGTCCGCAAATAACCACAAACGGGTTTTCAATTGTTCGGATTGCTCAAAATACGTTTGCAACGCGGCGGCTAAATTTTCACCTTGTAACGGCACAATGCCTTGGTACGGTTTGCTATTTCCCGCTTCAATCGTCAAAACCAAACGACCTTCGCCAAACAAATCGGTCGACGAATCGCCCGTAACGGGTTCGTGACATTTCACTAAACCGCGAATTTTACGTTCATTGGTCGCTTGGGCAACGAGTGATTTAATCGCGCCACCACTTTGCGCTTGCATAATCAACGCGCCGTCAAATTTCACTGTTGTCGATAACATCGACACGCACGCGAGAGCTTGTCCCAGTTGATTTATCGCGATTTCTGGCTGTTGTTGATGTTGTTTCGCGGCTTGCCAACTGTCGGTGAGTTTTACCCACACGCCACGAATTCCGTGTTGTTCAAATAAAAAACGTCGTAAACAATCTTGTTCGGTCATAAATTTTTATTTATTTAATAAGATTAAAAAAGCACAAACCAAGGTTTGTACTCCGAATTTATTTTTGGAGTACAAACCTTGGTTTGTATATTATTTGCGCCAAAATTCAGGCACAAACAGAATAACAATTGAGAAAATTTGGACTCGTCCGAGCAACATCGCAAAGGTACAAACCGCCGTTTGAAAATCATTCAGGACGGAATAATTTGACGCAGGACCGACTAAATTCAAACCAGGACCCGCGTTATTGAAGCACGCAATAATCGCTGAAAACGAAGTCAGAAAATCCAGCCCCGATAATAGCAACGCAAAAATTAAAATCACAATACAAATAAAATACAGGAAAATAAATCCCATCACCGACGTGATAATGTTGTTACTAATGACCGTGTCGCCAATTTTCATCGGGCGAATCGCAAACGGATGAATGAATTTAAACATTTCCAGCCGCGCTTGTTTAATCAGAATAATCGTCCGAATCATCCGAATTCCGCCCCCCGTTGAACCCGACGAAGCCGATAAACAACTTAAAAACAACATCCAAATGGGAACAAAAATCGGCCATTGATTAAAATCTTGTGTGGCAAAACCCGAATCGGTGGCAATCGTGACGAGATTAAACGACGCATGGCGCAACGCCGTCCAAAAATCAGGATACGTTCCTTGATATTGCAAAACCCCCGCCGCTAAAACACAACTACTCAACACCAAAGTCAGAAAACCACGCGCTTCCATATCATCACAATAAGGTCTTAAAGACAGTTTGCGTAACGCGACAAAATGCGTGGCAAAGTTAATCGCGGCAATCAATTGAAAAAGTGTCAACACCACTTCAATTGGCACTGAATCAAAAAAACCAACGCTATTATCATGCGTAGACATTCCGCCTAAACTCATTGCCGCAAACGCATGACAAATCGCATCAAACCAACTCATTCCCGCCAATTTCAACGAAATAATACACGCTAACGTAATGCCTGCGTACACAATCCACAACGCTTTCGCCGTTTGGGCAATGCGCGGCGGCAAATCCGATTCTTTCACCGAGCCTGGTGCCTCGGCTTTGTACAATTGCATGCCACCAATGCCCAACATCGGCAAAATCGCAATGGCGAAAATAATAATCCCCATTCCAGCAATCCAATTTAATTCGGTTCGCCACAAGTTAATCGACATCGGCATCGAATCTAAACCCGTTAAAATGGTCGCACCCGTTGTGGTCAATCCCGACATCGTTTCAAAATACGCATCGATAAAACTCAAATTCGGCATGAAAAACAACAGTGGCAACGTGCAAATCATCGGACTTAATGACCACGTCATGGCGACCAACATAAAACCTGCTTGACGTGACAATTTTTTATGTACTTTGAACGTGGGTAAAAACATCAATGCGCCCATCGCAAACGTAATTAACGTCGCATCTGAAAAAGCCTGTGTTGCACCGTCGTCGTTGAAATAAGACGTTAATAAACAACTCGTCATCAAGCCGCTAAAACCCATCGTGACCAGACCAAGAATATGCACCAGCGTAAAAATCGAACTCATTCCGCCGCCTTAATTTTGAATCGGTTGAAAGGATTTTTCGATGTAATGAATCAGCTTTTTATTCATCGCAAACATAATGACATGATCATCTTCTTTGAAAACGGTGTCGTGATGAATCGCAATCACTTCACCATCGCGAATCAGTGCGCCAATGACAATTCCGTCGGGAAATTTAATCGAATCAACCCGTTTTCCCACCACCGAATCGTCACGTCCATTATGATGCGCGACGGCTTCAATCGCTTCCGCTGTTCCGCCGCAAAGCGAACTGACTTGCGCGACATCGCCTTTACGAACGTGTTTTAAAATGCTGCCCAATGTTTCTTGATTCGGCAAAATAGCTACGTCGATATTCGTGCCGCTTAATAATTTGATGTAAGAATTATGATTAAGTAAACAAATCGTTTTGCGTGCGCCCAAACTTTTCGCTAGCGAGGCAGAAATAATGTTCACGCCGTCGTTATCGGTAATCGCGCAAAACAAATCCGTGTGTTCAATCGATTCATCCAACAGCAATTTTTCGTCCGAACAATCGCCCAATAACACGATGGTTTTATCCAAATCATTAGCAATTTTTTTCGCTCGACGGGCATCTTTTTCGATAATTTTAACTTGGTGATCAGCTTCCAATGCCAATGCTAAACGCTTGCCAACGTGACCGCCGCCTGCAATAATAATCCGTTTAATTGGGGCTTCTAATTTCCCCAATTCCTCTAAAACACGCCGCACTTCTTTGCGTGGCGCGACAAAAAAGACTTCGTCGTCGGTTTCAATGGTGGCTTCACCGTTCACGCATAAGGGTTTTCCATGACGAAAAATGGCGACCACGCGCGTTTTGCCGCTGACTAAACGTTCTTTCAGCGTTTTGATTTTTTTGCCTGTCAAATCGCCATCTGCCACCACTTTGACCGAAAATAAACGCACCAAACCGTTGGCAAATTCGGTCACTTGCAACACACCAGGGAATTCAATCAAATTACGAATAGAATTCATCACAATTTGTTCGGGGCTAATCACAATATCAACGGGAATGCCTGTTGGACTGAATAAACTGGGGTGTTTGAGGTAATCGATAGCCCGAACACGAGCGATGGTTTTCGGTTTGCTGTAAAGCGCGTTAATAATTAAACACGCCAACATATTGGTTTCGTCACGATTCGTCACCGCAATAACCATGTCCATCGTGCTGATACCCGCTTGCTCTAAAACGCTCGGATGTGCGGCGTTTCCCGTGACGGTGGCAATATCAAACCGCTCTTTTAATGCTTCGAGTAAATCGTCTCTAAAATCGACCACCACAATATCATTTTCTTCATTGGCTAAGGCTTCTGCAACAGACGCACCGGTAACACCCGCGCCTAAAATTAGTATTCTCATTTAAAAACAACCACAGGATAAGAAAGGATTCAAACATCGAATTTTACCGAAGTTTATGGTTTTAGCCACGTTTAAAACGCAAAAAATAATTAAATATAGAAGTTATGCACTGACCGTTTCTATAATATGCTTTTTTGCAAAAAAGACTATTTTACGGCAACGATTAACAATTCGTTCATTCCATTACCGTAAAATCGGGCATCGTTTCATTAATTTTCACCATCAAAACCTGCGTCTTTTCTAACGCCGCCAAAATATACAAATAATTTTTGCAATCATCATAATTCAAAACGCGCCCTTTTCTGTCTTTGAGCCACTTGTTACAAACTTGATAACCGCCAATGTGAAAATTCCACACGTCAGGCGAAACGTTATCAAAAAATTGCGTTTTATTGATGAAAACCTTGTTGTCTTTAAACTCGATTTTTTCAACAACATTGTCGCCTTCAATATCAAAACAACTGGCGTTTTCAATATCCGCGTTCATCAAATGAATGGCGACCAACTCCGCGCCAAAACTCGCCAACTTTTGAAACAACGCTTTATCATTCGTCAACGGCAAACGCGGAAAATCTATTTTCAAAAATTCAGCGTAGCGCGTGCGATAGGTCGGGCTATGAAACACCGCGTACATATAATGAAAAACATCTAACGCGCTAATCGTGGTTTCAAAATCGCCGCTGTCTTCGTCAATAAATTTGAGTTTCAAACGGCTTTCTAAATCCAAAATAAACGCAGGTGAAAAATTCGCTTTGCGGGTTTCGTGTTCAAGGTTGAATAAGCCGCTTTTTTCGGTTGGGTAAATGTAGAGTGGAATAATGCTACCAGAGCCATAACTCCCAGCTGTACCAGTTAAATTAAAATCGCTAATAAATTTTGAAACAAATATGTATCTCCAATTTCCCACGCATTGCCTAGCGACAACAAAACCTAAATTTTCACCTAATATCATGTGTTGCATAACATTTGGTCTAGGCATACAAATAAAGCCACGACTTTTACCCGTGTAAAAAGTAAAACGTGTATCAAATGGACGATATGAAATAGGCAAAATTTTGGTTTTGTCCAAGTTATTTGAGTTCAAATCTTTTTGTGCAAATTCAACTTTCCAATCTCGTGAATCATCGCCTAAATCATATTTTTCACGCGCTTCTTCAACAGGTAATTTGGCAAAATCGTTAATGATTTGTAACATTTTTTCTGGTGTTTTTTGAATCGCTAAATTATCTCGCGCCGTGTACAAACCCGCGCTATTCAACGGCATCATTTCCGTAATTTTCCAGCCGCGATTATATTCAGGCAATAACTCCGTATTTTGTGGAACGAATAAATAAAACGGGGCTTGGGGTTTTAAGGTTGTCCAGTCGGTATTTTTAATATCGTGTTCAGCAAGCCATTGATATTTGCTTTTGCGTTCGCCGAATAAATGGGCATGATAGATTTTCGTAGGTGCGACTTTAGTCGCACTTTTAATATCGACCGTGCGACTAAAGTCGCACCTACCTTTTGTGTTCGCTCGATGTTTAACAAAAATCCCAATCGCTACGCCTTGTTGAATATCGAACACGTTTTTATCCGCCGAACCATCGAGCGCGGTTTCTTTCTTTTTAGAATTGCCGTGTAAATCCAAAATATAAATTTCATCAAAATCATTCAGCAACGATTGGCGCATTCCGCGAAAAGTCGGATTATCCAAATAGCCGTGATTTGTCACAAACGCTAACACGCCGTAACCCGTTTGCATAATTCGCCACTGTGCAAAACGGATAAATTTCACATAATCGTCTTGCAAGCCTTTGGGATTTCGTTCATTTAACGGCATTCCATCGACTTGATAGTAATCGCGGACTAAATCGCTAATCCACTTTTCATTGTTCATTGAAACGTAGGAATACGGCGGATTCCCCAAAATCACCATCACGGGCGAATCGCGTTTAACTTTGCTGGCTTCGTTTGATTCGGTGGATAACCATTCGGATAACATGGTGGTTTGTTTGCCGTGTGCTTCGTCTAAAGTATTGGTTAAAAACACGCGCAACCGTTCATCACTTTTGAAATCGTAGCCGTAATTTTTGAGCTGCAAACTCAATTTAATATGCGCGACGGTGTACGCCGCCATCAATAATTCAAAACCATGCACACGCGGCAATAAATGCTGTGAAACGTAATCCGACCAGCCGCCCTTAGTTTGTTTGGCGAAACGTTCATAAATTTTCGCAATGACGGCGTGTAAAAACGTGCCTGTACCTGTTGCGGGGTCAAGAATTTGAACTTTGTGAATCGTGGAATTGTCGAGTTTTGAACTGTCCGCCAAACCGTCACGCAAACCGAATTGATTTTTTAAAACCAAATCGACTGAACGCACAATGTAAGAAACTACAGGTTCTGGCGTGTAATAAACGCCGCGCACTTCGCGTAATTTTGCGTCGTAATTTGCCAAAAACGTTTCGTAAAAATGCACAACGGGGTCTTCTTGGCGGGTGCGTTTGCCGAAGTCGGCGAGAATCGCGCTCATGTCGGCACGATTCAAAACGGCGACCAAATGTTCAACCATCCAAACCAGCCGCTCATCTAAATCAATGCCTGCTAATTGGTTGAAAAATTGCCGTAAAAAGGGATTGGTTTTTGGCACAAATGAAACGGCGGTTAAGCGTGAAAATGGCGCGTCAACCGCGCTACATTTTGCCGCAAACAACCCGTAACAAATCGTTTGCGCGACCATATCGGAAAATTCTTCGGGTTTAAGCGTGTCGATTAACACTTCTCGAAAACTTTTTAGCTGATTGTGAATTTTGCCGTTTTCGTCCTCATTTTCATACGCTAAAAAAATGGAATGCTTCATTTGTTTAGCGATATTCGCCATTTTTTGCGCGAGTTCTTCAGGACTTTTGAGCGTGATAATTTGCGTTTCAACAAAAAACGTCAGCAACGATTCAAAACGTTCAAACGTTTCAGGATAGATTTTTAACTCGCCATTTTTCAAAACGTCGGCGAGTTTCACGGTCATGTCAGCTTTATAATCGGCATTCACAAACCAGCGAAATTCTAAATAATCCGTGAATAACAAATTATTTAACGCTGGAAGGTAACGCGCCAATTGTTCCGATTTTTGTTCTTTGTCCAAATTTACGCCAATGTTTTTGGCTTCAATATGTCCAATGGGAATTTCACCTTTAGCAATTACAAAATCGGGCGCACCGCACGCAATTCGGCGCGGCTCGTTGGTAATGTGATAGTTAGGCAACAACGCATTTAACAAATTTTGTAACGCGGGGCGGTGCGTGTGTTCCGTGGCGTTTCCCGCTTTCAAATGCGCGGCAACGTCTTGAAGATAGGTTTGAAGGGCGGCTGACATGAAAATCCTTTATTTTTGTTGCACTGGTAACGCATTCACAATGTCGCTAATTAACCTCGCGCCACGGTAAATCAAACCCGTGTAAACTTGAACCAAACTCGCACCAGCGTCTAATTTTTCTTGTGCATCGCTCGCGCTCATAATGCCACCGACCGCGATAATGGGCAGTTTCCCGTTCAATTCCGCAGCCAACAAACGCACAATTTCTGTCGCCATTTCTTTCACCGGCGCACCACTCAAACCGCCGGTTTCATGCGCCAATCGATGCGAAGAAATTTTATCGCGTGAAATCGTGGTATTCGTCGCAATCACGCCATCAATGTTGAACTCCACCAATAAATCCGCAATGTTTCGCACTTCATCCGGTGTTAAATCAGGCGCAATTTTCAACACCAACGGCACATAACGTCCGTGTTGAATCTGCAATTTCAACTGTTCTTCTTTCATGGTAGAAATCAGTTTTTTCAATTCGTCGCCTTGTTGCAATTGGCGCAAATTTTTCGTGTTCGGTGACGAAATGTTCAACGTGACATAACTCGCCACCGAATAAGCTTTCTGCAACCCAATCAAATAATCATCGAGCGCATTTTCAATCGGCGTGTCGGCATTTTTACCGATGTTAATACCCAACACGCCTGCGTACGAACTGTGTTCAACTTGTGCCAACAAATAATCGATGCCTTTATTGTTGAAACCCATGCGGTTAATAATCGCTTCGTGTTCGGGCAAACGAAATAAACGCGGTTTAAGATTTCCAGGCTGTGGACGCGGTGTCACGGTTCCGATTTCTAAAAAACCAAATCCTAACGCCGCAAAACCATCCAAACAATCGCCATTTTTATCCAAACCCGCCGCCAATCCAACAGGATTTTTAAAGGTCAATCCCATCACGGTGACAGGTTTGTCGGGAACTTTTGGATACAACAAACCCGCCACATTTTGGGTTGCCGTTAAGGCTTTCAAACTCAAGTCGTGCGCGGTTTCAGGGTCAAACGAAAATAATAACGGACGAAGTAACGAATAAGGATTCATAGTGATTTTTTGAGTGAAGTTGATAGATATACAAACCAAGGTTTGTACTCCGAAAATTTGTGTTATTGGAGTGCAAACCTTGGTTTGTACTGAAAATTTATGTTATTGGAGTGCAAACCTTGGTTTGTACTGACGGTAAATGTTTAAAAAATTGATAAGATTCGGGATTCACAACGGGTGGACGATTCAAAATTAAATCCACCAATAATTGCGCCGAAGTCGGAGCCATCGTTAGCCCGTTGCGAAAATGTCCCACGTTCAAACTCAAATTGTGAATGTCAGGATGTCGCCCAATATACGGCACGCCATTTTCCGTTGCAGGACGCACGCCAGCCCAATGTTTAATGAGCTGCGCGGTTTTCAATGCAGGCAATAACGTCGTCGCAAAGTGCGAAAGTTGGTCGTGCGCTTCAACGGTAATAGTTTTATGAAAAGCGTCGTGTTCAACCGTGCTACCGACTAAAATTTTCCCGTCGCGGCGCGGAATCAAATAACGATCGCCGTCTAAAATAATATGCTGCAATGTGTTCGGGGGCGCGTCGAATAATAACATTTGCCCTTTTGCGGGATAAATTTCCGGCGCGTCGAGGATGCCAATCAAATGTTCTTGGAAAATCGACCGTGTCCACGCGCCCGTTGTCATGACAATTTCATTGACCGCAAATTTGCCATGATTCGTATGAACATTATGCAAATGCGCGTGTTCCAGCGTGAAATTGGTAATTTCGCAATGTTCAATCAAATGAACGCCTTTATTTAAAACGTCTTTTTTCAAGGCTTGCAGAAAACGCGGATTGCGAATTTGAGCAATTTCTGGCAAAAAAATCGGCTTTTCAGTTTGGGCATTTAAATTTTGAAAGTGTGCGCTGTTGGCAGTTTCCATTTTTAGGTGCGAATTTTCACACCAACGCCGCGCCAATTCATCATCTGGATTTTGCGTAATCAACAAACCGCTTTGCGTCCATTCCGGATTTATTCCCGTGTCGGCGTGCAATTGCGCGGCGAGTTCCGAATAACGCTGAATGCTCGGCAACACCAAATCCGTAATCGATTGCGCTTGCCGCCACGGATAAAGTGGCGACAAAATACCGCCACCCGCCCACGACGATTCTTGCCCGCATTCATTTTTTTCCAACACCGTAACGGTCGCGCCCGCGTTCAGAAATTCACGAGCGGTCATCAAACCCATTACGCCGCCACCAATAATCGTAATATCAGAATTGTGCATGGTTTCTAGCCTTTGACAAATAACGCCATCGATTCAACGTGACCAGTGTGTGGGAACATATCCATCACGCCCGCTTTAACGAGTTTATAACCCAATTCGTTTACCAAAATTCCTGCGTCACGCGCCAATGTTGACGGATTACACGACACATAAACGATTTGCTCAGGCTGCCAGCGTTTCAAATGATGCAAAATTTCAGACGCGCCAGCCCGCGATGGATCAAGCATAATTTTGTTATAACGTTGATTCGCCCACGTCATGCCGCTAATATCTTTGGTTAAATCCGCTGCGTAAAATTCGACGTTTTCGATGTTGTTGTGACGCGCATTTTCTTTCGCATGATTGACAAGCGGTTGATCCCCTTCCACACCGACCACACGACCTGCATATTTCGCCATCGGCAAGGTGAAATTCCCCAAACCGCAGAATAAATCCAACACGTTGTCGTCTTTGGTCAATTGCAAAATATCCAACACGCGGTTAATCATTTGGCGATTGATGCCGTAATTCACCTGCGTAAACATCGCGGGACGGAATTTAAATTCAATGTTTTGATCGGGCAGCGCGTAGGTCAACATCACTTCGGGTTCACCATCGAGCGGCACAATCGTATCGGGGCCTTTTGATTGCAAACACACGCTGATGTCATTTTTATGCGCGAACGCCCTCATTTTTTCTTTATCTTCTAACGTGGGCGGTTCCAGAACGCGGAACGCTAACACACATTTTTCGTCACCAATCGCCACTTCGATTTGCGGAATTTTGTCTCGAATCGTCAAACTTTCAATCATTTCGCCCAATTCGAGTAAACGTGTGCCAACCATCGGGTGCATCACAGGGCAACCGTTGATTTCAGCTAAAAATGGATTGCGGCGTTCACGAAAACCGACCAACACGCGACCCTTTTTCTCCACATATTTCACGCCCATTCGCGCTTTGCGACGATAACCCCAATGTTCACCCACCAGCGGCGACCATAATTCGGGCGTTTCGACTTTGCCGATGCGTTTAAATTGTTCCGACAATAATTCTTGTTTGATTTGAATTTGCGCGGTCACTTCAACGTGTTGAAAACTGCACCCGCCGCACACGCCATAATGCGGACACGGTGCATCAACACGAACTTCGGCGCGAGTGAGTAAATTAACGACTTTGCCTTCTGCGTAATCTTTGCGGCTGTCGGTGTAAATAAATTCGACTTGTTCCGTCGGCAAGGCTTCGTCAATGAAAACAACTTTGCCGTCAACGTGCGTCACACCGCGTCCGTCGTGGGCTAACGATTCGATGGTGGCGAGTGTTGGAATATCTGAAAAGGTTTTTTTGCGACTGCGGATTCTTTTTGCCATGAATTTTTGGGTTTCGTTTTAAATAAAAAGGAGGGGTAATCGGCTATCAATTAGCGTGGTGCAATCATAACATTTTAACCGTTCGTAGCGGATAACGGTTTTCTTTGCTACTATCCGCGCGTCCATTCACTGCCTTGTTTTGCTCATGACTCACAGTCGTTTATTTCAGTACGAACCCCGCTGGATTCCTACTCATTCCACCATTCGGAAAACGTTGCCGCGTGCTTTGCAATCGTGGTTGTATGAATCGAAATCGCTCACGCAACGCCTACGAAATCAGTGGGAAAATATCAGCGTTCGGGTTTTATTTGAACAACAGCAACCGCCTTTTTTAAACGAAAAACGGATTTTAAAACAGCCCGAACACCGTGTTTGTTTGGTGCGTGAAGTGATTTTGTTGTCGAATCAAACGCCGTTAATTTTGGCGCGAACCGTTATTCCAGAAAAAACGTTGAACATCGCGCAAGGAAATTTGGCGCGTTTAGGCACGCGACCGTTGGGCGAAATTTTATTTTCCGCACCGAGTTTGGAACGCAAACCGTTAGGCATTGTGCGAATTGAGCCGAATTTGTGGACACATGAATTCACGTCCGCCGAACGATTATGGGGACGCTGCACGCAATACAGTATTGGCGGGCAACCGATGTTAGTCAGTGAATTTTTTTTACCGAGTTTATTTTTATGATTACGATTATTCAACGTGTGACACACGCCAGCGTAACCGTGAATGGCAACATTATTGGCAACATTGAACAAGGCATTTTGGCGTTAGTCGCAGTCGAAAAAATGGACACGATAACGATTGCTGAACGCTTGCTGGAACGTATTTTAAATTACCGAATTTTTGCTGATGACGACGATAAAATGAATTTGAGTTTGCGCGATATTCATGGCGGATTGTTGTTGGTGCCGCAATTCACGTTGGCGGCGAATACCGATAAAGGTAATCGTCCGAGTTTTACAGCTGCCGCGCCACCTGAATTTGGACGCGAAATGTTTGATTATTTACAAACGCACGCCGCGCAAATTTACGACAACGTGCAGTTTGGTGAATTTGGTGCAGACATGAAAGTCGCGTTGCTGAACGATGGTCCCGTGACGTTTACGTTAAACGTTTAATCGTCTTCGTCGTCAGCATACGGTTGAGATTTCACATTCGGTGGCACTTTGTGGCCGTTGGCGGAACGTAGCAACATCAACAAACCGCCCACAACACATAAAATAATCACGATAAAAATGACAATGCCCATTTCGATTCTCCCATTTTAAAAAACAAAAGTCGGATTAGTTTCCACCTAATCCGACTTCTATTTTATAGTTTTAATCGCCGCACAAAAACTACATTTATGGCTCTAAATATGTTTCAAACGCTTTTATCGCGCCCAACTTGGCATCTCGACCATTTTTTCCTATCGCAGGAACGTTCAAAAATAAATCTTCCGCTTGTTTAGGATTTTTCACACTTGCGTTCGTGCCATGACCGTTCGGAATTAACAATTGCGGATGATCAAACGGCGCACGTTCCCAGCGCACCCGTTCATCGGTGAGTGATTTTAAGAAAGCGACCAAATCCGCTTTTTGTTCGGGTGTAATCGGCTGTTCAAATACGACGGTAGCAAAATGGGCGTTATTGTTGAAATTACCGCCACGGAAATAAAAATCCACCACTTGTTCTAATGTCAGCAAACTACCGTTGTGCATATACGGTGCGGTTAATTCTACATTCCGCAAAGACGGCACTTTAAACGCGCCTTTCACTGCGGCTAATGCTCGACCGCCATTGATTGTATTCAGCTCGGCTTTTAATACTGACACCTTGGGAATTTTTGAATATATCGCCGTATCGCCGCAATCGCCCGTAATGTAAGGATCATCGATTAGCTCGTTGTATTTATAATCGACCAAAAAGGGATTATCCATATCGCAAGTATTCACCGCAATCCGATCAATCATCGGTTTGCCGGTCAAAAGTTGCTGAAGATATTGCTCACTAAAAGACAGCGGATTACCAAAAGGATCTTCGCCGCCCACGCCTAAATCATTCTCTTCTGGCGTGACGCTGGTATTGAAATAGCCTTCATCCATAATCGCTTGCGCGACCCCTTTACCGTTAAATGAACCGTTCAACGTTTTACGATTGACTAAACTTAACGACGTACGCGCCCCTTTCGCGATAAAAAGATCAGGATGTGCGGCGGCCGATAACGTTGCGCCACGATGACAAATCGCGCAATGTGCTTCAAGAAATACTGTTAAACCTTTTTGTTGATGCTCATCCAATCCTTCAGGAATGCGTGGATAAGTATCGGGAATGCGTGGCGTGTCAAACGGCGATTCATCAGACACCAGCGTTTGTTGATAAAGCTGCAACGCCAACCCAAAAAACAATGAAAAATTGGCTTCCGTAAGATTATAAGGCAAGGCTTTTACGTTTTTAGGTTTACCAAAATTACCTTTTCCATCCCAATAACGCGGAGCAAAGGCTTTTTTAATTAAGTCGTCATAAGAAACATTCAAACCTTTGCCCGATGTATTTCTCAGCGTTGCCAATACGCTGTCGTCAGCGTTAACTTCTTGTGTCGTTAATGGCTGACGCGCTAACAATTTGCGCCCCAATTCTGGAAAAGTGCGTTGCGTGCAAGACATTTCGGCATCGTTGAGAGCTGGCGCAACGGCTTGTGAAGCCAGAGCCGCATTTTCTAAACGCAGAATTTCACTGACCACCGTCCCGTCTTCTTTCGCCACCCAAATTTTCGCTTTCGTATCGCGAACACCAAAAGCCGATACGCCATTAAAAATGTTATTGGCGCGACCATCCCAAAAATTACGGAAATTAAACCCTGCGTTAATCACGCTAGGAGCTTGGCGATTTTGAACTTGGCGCGTATTGAAAGTTCCAGCATGAAAAATTTTGTCTTTGACGGAGGTGCAATTATCGGTACTGCTACCCGTTTGCGTTGCGCTATTAAAACGGCGTAAAAATACGCCCGCCGACGACACGACATCATCGGTGTTAAATAATACCGATGAATCTTTATCAGTCGGATCGACTAATTGAAAAAATGGAAAATCGCTGGTTTGAAGGGTGTAATTCACGCCACCATTTTCGCCTGATGCTGTTTTTTGAAAGGTTGCACCAGTTGGTTTTTTATGTGAAATGCCAGTTGATAATTGATTTTGAAAGCGTCCATCGGCTCCAGCGTGAAAATGACACGACCCGCACGCCATACCGTCACTTCCCACAGCAGAATCCCAAAAAAACGCTTTACCTAATTGAATCGCCGCAATTTTATCAATCACAATCGGCGCATCGCCATCCAGTAATCCAGGTGTAATCGGCAGCGCAACACCTTTCAAAGACGGCGGCGTATTACCGTGCGCCGTCACATCGCCCGCAAATGTCAGCGTGAGAGAAAATAAAGTAAAAAGATGCCACGATTTGGCAAGCGTCGAAAAACGGTGGTTTTTGTGCATAATTTACCCAATATGATTATTTCGAGAATAAACGGTTAATTTTTCGATAGCAGTTATACAAAAAATCCGCCGTAGCCATCGACCAGCGGCGGATTGAATTTGGAATGAAAAAATTATTTAACTTTTACACTAACTTTAATGTTGTTTAGTGCAGCATAATCAGTAATGTTTGCATCAGGATTAAAACCACCGACCACAAACATATAAGTTCCCGTTTTAGCGGCTTTAAAACTAAGGGTTAATTTGCCTGGAACACCGTCTTTTTTCGGTTTTAAATCGGCATCATTCACGGTATTACTATCAACATCGTAACCATGAATTACATATTTCATGACAAGGTTGCCAATTTTCGCAGCGGGTTCGTCTTCTGTCATCGCGCCAATTTTAGACATATTGCCATTTTGAATATAAAAATGATCCAATACATAGTCATAAGGCGCAGTAGCCATAGTCCCATCTGCTTTAAATGTGCCTTTTGCTGCATCTTCTGCCCCGCGATACCAGACGGTTGAGCCTGGGTGAACGCCTTTTACTTCAGAAGTTGCCGTGATGGTAACAGTTTGACCTTGGTTAGCCGTCACAAATCCCCAGCCTGAATGGTGCGTCCAGCCCATATCACCAAATGCTGGATTGCTCCAACTTTGACTTTTTGCTGTAAAAACAGCGGTGGTCTGCACAGTCGTGAACAGGGGCATCGTGCCTTTTCCCTTTCCAGGAATAGTGGCGGCGTGACCAACAGAAACTGCCATTAAACCTACCGCTACGATGGATGCTAAACGACCAAGAACGTTATTATTGTTTTTTTTCATAAATGTTTTTGCTTAATAAAAAATAATTTCGGTGAATTTTAAAAACTTCTCCAACACGATAAAAAATTGTGTTGCATACAGACTTTAGCGAAAGTCGTGCCACAAATATAATTATTTATTTTTCAACATGTTAAGGATAAAACAGCGGGAATTCGTGTGGTAAACTGCGTGATATACCCTATTTAAAATAAGAAATAAGGCAAATGCCGCAATGTGATATAGCGGCATTTTTAATGGTGAACTGAAAAAACGTTTTTTGAAATGATATTGACGGCGTTTATGGTTGCAAAATCGCCTGGATTTTTCCAATCAATCGTTCAACATCCACCGGCTTCGTTTCATAATTATCACAACTGTCTTCAAATAATTTTGCTTCGGCAACGTGTGGGGGCATGGTGTGTCCAGACAACATAATCACTGGAATATGCGCGGTGACAGGATTTCTTTTAATCAAACGTGTGGCTTCCAGACCATCCATTATCGGCATATTTAAATCCATCAAAATTAAATTTGGGCGTTCCAACGCGCTTACCGATATGGCTTCCTCACCATTTCTAGCGACAACTACGGTGTAATCTTTACGTTGTAAATGGCGCGACAACATATCCCGAACCATTTCGTCATCTTCCACTATTAGTATTTTCATGATTTCGGATTTTCCATTTTATTTAAGGATATATTTTAAAATTGCCAACTGTTGCTGACAAATTATAAGTTTGCTCTTCGAGAGACTTTGCCGCCGCAGACGCTTGTTCGACTAACACCGCGTTTTGTTGTGTTACGTCGTCCATGTGCGAGAGCGATTGATTTACCTGCACAATACTGGTCGATTGTTCATTGGAAGCCGAGGTAATTTCTGAAATTGTATTCGTTACCCCTTGAATTGAACTTAAAATTTCTTCCATTGTTTTACCCGCTTTTGCGACCAAATAACTGCCTTCTTGAACTTTATCGACAGAATCACCAATCAAATTTTTAATTTCACCCGCTGCCGACGCAGCACGTTGTGCCAAACTCCGAACTTCGGTTGCAACCACCGCAAAACCGCGCCCTTGATCGCCTGCTCGTGCCGCTTCCACCGCCGCATTTAACGCTAAAATATTGGTTTGAAATGCAATGCCGTCAATCACGGAAATAATATCCACAATTTTTTTCGACGATTCGTTAATGCCGTTCATGGTTACAACCACTTGATCCACAGCCGTCACACCGTTTCGTGCAATGGTTGACGACATGCGTGCTAATTCATTGGCATGATTCGCATTTTGACTATTTTGCTGCACGGCGTGAGTAAATTCTTCCATATTCGTTGCCGTTTTTTCCAAACTATCGGCTTGTTCTTCGGTGCGACGCGACAAATCGTTATTTCCTGCCGCAATTTCTTTGGCGGCAAGCGTGATAATTTCGCTAGAATCCTTAATTTCACTGACCAACACTTTGATATTATCCACCGTGCTATTCATGCCCGAAATCACTTTGCCAAAGGTACCAGGATAATTTTTTTCAACACTTTGTGTTAAATCGCCATCTGATAATGCGTGTGAAATCCGTGCAATGTCATTCAAACTGCCTTCTAGCGCATCGAGCGATAAATTCACATTGTTTTTCAACACAGCAAAATCGCCCTGCCCTTCAGCATGAACCCGTTTACTAATATCGCCTTTCGCCACATTGCTCATGACTTCGCCAACGTTATTCAACATGGTTTGCATCATCTGCATGGTTTGAGTCGCACTATCAACTACACGGGCGTATTCGCCCTTAACATCTAAATTCACTTTTTTATTAAAATTACCCGCATTCAACGCTGTCATTAACTCGTTGATAGCAGCGGTGGTGGTGGACAAAACATGGGTCAGCGAATTCAATCTTTTTAGCGCGTGAGCAAAACCCCCGTGTAACCCTTCGGGATAACTGCGACGACTAAAATCACCATAAGTGATGTACGCTATCGAGTAATACATATCCACTTGCGAGGCTTCCACTTGATCCATCAAATCATTCATCGTCCACGCTAATTTCTGTAATTCCGTTTTTTTACCGTTAATTTGTGTAACCCGCGCGTGTACTTCGCCTTTGCGCCACAAGTCGGAGGCAATCACCAATTTTGTCAGCAACTCTTTATCGTGCTGGCGTGATTGATGCCACAGCCAAACTGAAATGATTGAGCCTAACGTCAAAAAAATGGGAATAAGTGGTTGATGATTATAGAGCATCCAACTGAAACCCAGCGACGCAAACCACATCAACGCCATCAGCGTTAATGCCACTTTTTCGTTTATCTTAAAGAGATTGGAGAACATTGATAAGCTCCTCATAACTAACGCCTTTATCTTTTAATGCTTTACCCAAAATTGCGCCAGAAGCTGCCATTGCATCCTTTGTCCCCGCTTGTTTTTCAGCATCCAACATGGATTGATAAACCTCGGTCACAATGGAAATCGCTTTCGGATTGGGCATTCGGCGCACAGAGGTGTAACCAATTTTTTGTTTATTTTTATCGACAATCGGCGCGACGTGCGTGAACACCCAATAAAAACTGCCATCTTTGGACATATTTTTAATGTAAGCAAAAATTTCTTTGTCTTCGGCTAAATAATCCCACAGCAATTTGAATACGACGCGCGGCATATCGGGGTGGCAAATGATATTGTGTTGACTACCGAGTAATTCGTGTTCTTCGTAGCCGGAAAACTCGATGAAAATTTCATTTCCATAAATAATTCGACCCGTTAAATCTGTTTTGGACACAATGAAATCGTGTTCACGCATAAAGCGTTCTTTATCGGTAGGTACAATATCTTTGCGTTTCATAAACTTCGCTGTTTTAATTTCTAGTGTTGATTTGGCGTTATAATGCCAGCATTCTGACAGATTTATATTTATATTTATAATGGCACTTTCTGAAAATATCCGCTTGAAATACCTGAATTCAATGGGCGTAACCGTTTGGCAATCACGGTTTGCCTCTGACATGATTCCACCCCAAATGGAACCCGCGCCCGTTATTTCGACTGACGCAGTCATTCCGGTACGATTTGCCTCTGACATGATTCCTCCTCAAATAGAACCTGCTCCCGTTATTTCGACTGACGTAGTCATTCCAGCACGGTTTGACTCTGAAATGATTCCGCCCCAAATGGAACCCGCGCCCGTTATTTCGACTGTCGCAGTCATTCCGGATTCGTGGGAAAAGTGTCGCGCAGACGTAATTCAATGTAAACAATGCACATTATGTACCACTCGCACCCAAACCGTTTTTGGCGAAGGCAATGTCAATGCAGATTGGCTTTTCATTGGCGAAGCACCAGGCGAACACGAAGACCAACAAGGCAAACCGTTTATTGGCGAAGCGGGACAATTATTAACAGGGCTTTTACACGCCATGCGATTAACACGCGAAGAAGTTTTCATCACCAACATTTTAAAATGTCGTCCGCCACACAATCGTGATCCGCACGTCGATGAAATTAAAAAATGCCGTGATTATTTACGCCGACAAATCGCCTTAATTCAGCCGAAAATGATTATCGCGGTCGGACGAATTGCCGCGCAAACGTTGTTAGATACAAATGAAGGAATTGGGAAGTTACGCGGTGAAGTGCATTACATTGAAAATGTCCCGCTGATTGCCATTTATCATCCCGCGTATTTGTTGCGCTCGTTGATTCAAAAACGGAAAGCGTGGCAGGATTTACAATTTGCGTTGCAAACGTTCAAATCTCGAAAAAATGGATAGCATTACGCCCGCTTTTTTTCGCTTGATACATGGCATCATCGGCTTGTTTTAATATGTCATCCTGACTTTTTGTCGTGCCGATGAAATCCACCACCCCAATACTAGAGGTGCATTGATGCTCAATTATTTCGCCATCCACGTTTAATTGATAAGGCTGCGCTAAAGTCAGGCGAATTTTTTCAGCAATCGCCCACGCGGTTTTTTTCGCTTCAACGCCATCCGTACCTAATTCATTCAATAACACCACAAATTCATCACCACCGAAACGCGCCACCGTGTCCATTTTTCGCACACAATGATTTAAGCGTTGCGCGACCTCAATCAATAACGCATCCCCCGCGTGGTGTCCGAATGTATCATTAAGTGATTTAAATTTATCCAAATCTAAAAACATCAACGCGCCATATTCTTTGGTGCGTTCGCTAGTAATGATGGCGCGTTCTAATCGGTCAATCAGCAAACGCCGATTCGCCAATTGCGTTAAAGCATCATAAAACGCCAATTGATGAATCATTTCCTCATTCTTTTTTCGCTCGGTAATATCGGTGCGAATGCTAATGTATTGCGTTGGTTTTCTGTCTTGGTTTAGAAACGGCACTACCGTCGTTTCAACCCAATAAAGATGACCATCTTTAGCCCGATTACAAATGTCGCCCCGCCAAGTTTCTCCATCCATTATGCACTGGTATAACGCTTCAAAAAATTCTTTAGAATGTACGCCTGAATTGATGATTCGATGATTTTTGCCTAATAATTCGTCTTTTTGATAACCGCTTATTTCACAAAACTTGGGATTGACATAAGTAATAACGCCTTGAATATCGGTTATACCGATAATCGAGTGTTGATCTAAAGCAAATTTGTAATAGTGCAATTCGTACACACTGTAATTCAATTGCTCTTGAATGGTTAAAAGTTTGTGATTTTGTTCGTCTAAATGCGTAACCGCTGACATGGCAACTATCGACAACGAAATCATGTAACACCAATAACCGAGCAATGGCGTTTGTTCTAAATCATCCGCAAAAAAACCAACGTGTTGAACGACACCGATTAAGGCTTGGGTTCCAATGAGTAATAAAATGAAGGTTACGCCGCGCACCCCTAAGTGTGGTCTACCCAAAATCAGTAACGGAAACAACCAATAAACCTTCGCCACGGAGCCTAAAATTTCGTGAAACCCGCCAAGAAAGACTACTTGACCGATAAACGCTGCTAGTAAAATTAACGTGATTTTTTTGACGGGATCGTATTGCACCTGATTGGGATTCGCTTTGTACGCGCTCACGACCAAAAAAAAAGGCGTGATTAACAAAATACCCAACACATCGCCCATCCACCAATGTAGTAAATTTTTTGTAATTTCTTCTGACACTAAAAAACCGATTGTATAAAGCGTAGTCGTGCCTATGGCAGACGCAATAATACAACCGCTAAAGGTCATTTTGAGGAGAAAAATAAAATCGTGGAATTTAGTGAATGCAAAATTAAAACTACTGTCACGTTTTAGCACGCTGCTGATGACACTGACTTCTAACATGCTGCCCGTTGCAATGGCGAAAGCAGCAACAGGATTATTTAACGTCAATAGGTTGATTAAAAATGAACCCAAAAATACCGCTGATAAATAATGTCTTCCGCCCAGTAATACCGTCGCCAATCCAAAACCCGTCATGGGACGAATCACACCGACAACGCCATTTTCGGTGCCGTATAAATGCGTGAAGTGAGCCATTAAAGCGTAGCAAATCACCACGGCAAGAATTTTTATAACATTTGTGAATTTCAATATTTCTTTATCCTTTTGTTTGTTCTGGTGGAAAATTTGTTAAAAGCAAAAACCCGCTCGTGCTTACGCCGTCGCAGGTTATCGACAAAAAAAGTTTGACACAGCTTAAAACGGCAACATAATTTTTTGCTTGCTTGCTTGCTTGCTTGCTTGCTTGCTTGCTTGCTTGCTTGAGAATCATCATTTTTACTACTTTAAATCCATTGTGAATGGGCGATTAAATGTCACTGAGCCTATTTCTCTAAAATAACGCTGATTGCACCACCGCTTTTTGTTGTTCTAAATGCACCCGAAAATTTCCCACCGCTGGCGCGGCAGACGCTTCCCGTCCGGCGTAAACCACTGAAATATGCGCGGGCAAACTATCGACAAAATGGTGATTCGAGTTGTACCATGCGCCTTGATTTTTGGGTTCTTCCTGACACCAGACAAATTCTGTTAAATTTGGATAACGCGCCACTTCGGCTTTGAATAACTCTTCAGGAAAGGGATAAAGTTGTTCAATTCGCGCCAACGCAACCTGTTTTAAAGCTGCTTCACGGCGTGCTTCTAACAAATCGTAATAGACTTTTCCTGCACAAAAAACGAGGCGCGTCACGTTTTCGTCATCGAGTTCAGTTTCGCCTAAAATGGGGTGAAATTGCCCGTGCGTCAAATCGTCCAGCGTCGAAACCGCTAATTTATGGCGCAACAAACTTTTTGGACTCATGATAATCAGCGGTTTGCGATAACTACGCACCATTTGCCGACGCAATAAATGAAAAATTTGTGCGGGCGTGGTCGGATTGCAAACTTGGATATTTTGTTCGGCGCAAAGTTGTAAATACCGTTCCAAACGCGCTGACGAATGTTCTGGGCCTTGACCTTCAAAACCATGTGGCAACAACATGACCAGCCCACACATTCGCCCCCATTTCGTTTCGCCCGAACTGATAAATTGATCGATTAAAACCTGTGCGCCGTTGGCAAAATCGCCAAATTGCGCTTCCCAAATCACCAAGGTATTCGGAATCGTGGTGCTGTAACCGTACTCAAAACCCAACACGCCGGCTTCCGACAACAACGAATCATAAATCTGCGCGTTGCCTTGTTCTTTGTGCAGATATTTGAGCGGCGTGTAATGACGATTTTCATGTTGATTGTGCAAAATAGCATGACGATGCACAAACGTTCCGCGCCCGACATCTTGCCCCGTTAATCGCACGTTGAATTTTTCTAACAGCAACGTCGCATACGCCATATTTTCAGCAAATCCCCAATCCAACGGCACATGACCCGCCATCATTTCGCGGCGCGTTTCCATCACTTTTGCCACACGCGGATGCAATTCAAAATCTACGGGGAATTTCAACAAGCGTTCACAACAATAACGCAATGTGTCGAGTCTTACGCCGGTTTCACAAGGCGTTGTCCACGGTGTATTTAAAAAAGGTTGCCATTGTGCGCTGTAGGAATACTTCAATTTCAACACCGGACGCGACACGATTTCACCGGCGGCTAAACGGCGTTGATAGTCGTCAATCCATGCGATGACTTGTGGCGCGTCAATCACGCCTTCGTGAATCAATTGTTGCGCGTACAATTCGCGGGCGGTTTGACGGGCGCGAATTTTTTTATACATCAACGGTTGCGTCATCGCGGGTTCATCCGCTTCGTTATGTCCCCATCGACGATAACAAATCAAATCAATCACCACATCGCGATTAAACGTCATGCGAAAATCCAACGCCAATTGCGTCACAAATAGTACCGCTTCGGGATCGTCGCCATTGACATGAAAAACAGGAGCTTGAATCATGCTCGCCACATCAGTGCAATACAGCGTCGAACGTGCGTCGCCGCAATGACTGGTGGTAAAACCAATTTGATTATTGATGACAATATGCACCGTGCCGCCGGTATAAAACGCGCGAGTTTGTGACATATTCAGCGTTTCCATAATAATCCCTTGCCCTGAAAACGCTGCGTCGCCGTGAATCAATACCGGAATCACGCGATTGATGCCATTTTTTCCCGCGCGATCTTGTCGCGCTCTGACCGAACCTTCTACCACCGGATTGATTATTTCTAAATGCGACGGATTGAACGCTAAGGTAATATGCACGTTGCCGCCCGCCGTTTCAACATCCGACGAAAAACCCATGTGATATTTTACGTCGCCGCTGCTCATGCCTTCTAACAGCGGGGAGGTGCCAGCGAATTCATTGAATAACACGTTGGGATTTTTGCCAAAGATATTCACCAACACGTTTAAGCGTCCACGATGCGCCATGCCGATTACAATTTCTTTCGCGTCTTTCTCGCCTAAACCTTGAATCAATTCGTCTAAAATCGGAATCAATGATTCGCCGCCTTCCAGTGAAAAGCGTTTTTGCCCGACAAATTTGGCGTGTAAATGGTTTTCGATACCCTCGGCTGCGATGAGTTGTTTTAACGTCCAACGTTTTTTTTCGTCGGGTAACTGTTGTTCTTTTAACGCGCCCTCTTTGCCTTCCAATCGGTTAATAATCCAGCGGCGTGTGGGCGTATCGACAATGTGCATAAATTCCGCGCCAATACTACCGCAATAAATCTGTTCTAAATTGGCAATAATATCGCGCAACGGTAGATATTTACCGCTTTGAAGCGTACCGGTATCAAACAACGTATCCATATCCAACACCGATAAGCCGTAATAATTCGGATCTAAATCGGGTGGCACGATGGGATTTTTACCTAGCGGATTATTTCGCGCAATTTGATGACCGCGCACCCGATAATGATTGATTAGCCGCGCCACCGCAGATTGTTTTTTAACGCTTTCTTCGGTAAAACCTTGCAGTTTGGCAAGACGACCTTGTGATTTCTGCGCGAGTTGCGCGAATCGCTCGACAATCGGGCTGTGAGCAATTTCATAGTCCGCCGCGCGATGTAATTCCCGAAATTGTGTTTGCCAACTGGGTTCAATCGATTCGGGATTGTCCAAAAACTGCTCGTAAAGCTCCTCGATAAAACTGGCGTTGCTGCCGTAAAAACTCGACGAATCCTGAAAAAATGTCCGTAAATCGCTCATGAAATAATCTGTTTGAAAGTAATTGGAATGTCGCTATTGTACGCGATTGAAATCCTCTCACAATCCGCAAGCTAATCTCAATAACGTCAGTGCATGATTGCCTTAAATCTGACGGCGGGCTATTTCAAAAAATCTGGTGTCAGCCGATAAGTGCAGTTGGGCGGAAAAAGTCGGTACAAACTGGCTCAATTACGAACCCACTTAATTTTTTCTATCTGAGGATGTAAAAATGGCTACAGCACCAAAATTTAGTTCTGTCACTAACATCGTTACATCGTTACGATGAGTGCGGCAGAATTTGCAAAATTGTCCGCAGCGGATTTAGCAACGTTAAATAAAGCTCAAGTACAATTACTTACTATTGAACAAGTCGCAATGTTAAACGACAAAACAGTCGTCGCAATTAAAGATCAATTGAAATACATTGATTCCAGTGTGTTTGCTGCAATTCCTACTAAAGCAATTGCCGGTATACCGGTTGCGAGTTTGACGACCAATCAAGTCGCAAATTTAACCCTTGATCAGTTTGCCGCATTAACCTCCACTCAAGTAAGCACGTTAAACAAAAACCAATTGGCAGGTTTAGATGCCGAGCATACTGGCGTTTTAACGAATAGTGCTTTGACTGCGTTGCACGTTAAAGACTTGAGTTCTGTTGTTTTTAGTCAACTGACCTCTGATCAAATTGCAAAATTAACCCCAGCCCAAATTAACACATTAGGTTCTGTACAATTAGCTGGTCTAACTGTTGAACAAGCAAGCGCATTAATACCTTCTCAAGCAAGTGCGTTTAAATCATTAACGGCATTACCCATTGAAGCCATTCCTGGTTTGGATGTGAAATTTATCGCGAATATTCCTTCATCAATGTTTAGTGTTTTGACCACGGCACAGTTGCAAGCCTTGACCACTGAACAAATGGGAGCGATTACTTCAGCACAAATTAGCAAATTAACTGCTGTAAAAGTGGCTTCATTGGAAGCAGATGACGTGGCGGCGTTGAGTTTGCCTGCAATGGCGGGATTTAATAAAGCCAACATTGTCGGTTTAAACATCCTTAACCTAACCGGTGAGGAATTTTCGGCGTTAAAACCTGCTCAGATTGCTACGTTGCCAACTGCATCCATTGCGGCAATTGGCTCCGACATTGCGACATTACTATCATCGACAGCGATGGCATCACTATCTGCTGCACAGGTAGCGGCGTTAACAACGACTGCGTTGGCGGCGATTGAAACTTCCGCAATTTCGGCTATTTCTTCCAAAGGCATTACCGGATTAACGGCATCTGCTCAAATTGCAGCATTAACGGCTGAACAAATCGGGGCATTAACTTCTCTTCAAACGAAGGTATTAACGGCAACACAAGTTGCGGCAATCGAATCCGAAGACATACTGGCGTTAAAGCCGTTAGCCATCAAAGCACTTTCGTCAGCAACGATTAGTTCGTTGGCATCGACAGCATTTGCGTCAATGTCGGCGGAACAAATTAGCGCATTCTCTACCGCTCAAGCTAGCAAATTGAGTGTCAATCAGTTGTCTCAATTTGGCGCGGATCAGGCGGCGGCATTGTCACCCGCTCAAGTATTAAAATTAACATCGACTCAAGTGACCAGCTTGAATACGACGGCAACGGCAGCATTAGATCCTGTCGTTATTAAAAATTTGAACTTTAAAGATTTTTCTTCGGCTGACGTTGCGGCATTGAGTTCAGATCACACCGCTAATTTTACTTCGGCACAAATCGCTAGTTTTGTGTCCGCAGGGGGAGCGTTATTAGGATTGACTGCCAGTCAAATCGAAACCATTAAACCCTCGGTATTGAAAGCAATCAACAAAACGGTTATTGCTGATTTATCAGCAACAGCAGCCGTGTCAGGTATTACGGCGGCACAATTGGCGGCATTATCAACCGCTAATGGAAACCAATTGGAATCGTTTTCACCTGTGCAAGTCAGCAATTTTTCTGGCGATGCCAAAGCGTGGCTCAATAAAAAATTTGCAACGATTGAAAGTACATCAACTGCAACGGGAGGTATCGAAACTTCAGATACCGTGGCAGGAACAACAACCGCTGAAACTATCACCGGCAGTTCTGGTGCGGATGTCATTAACGGCGGCGGGACAGCAGCAGACAGCATTTATGGCGGATCCGGTAACGATACCATCGCCTTCAATTTAACTACGGATACTCTCGACGGGGGCGACGGTTCAGCGGATACGTTGGCAATTACGTCGGCATTTTCGAGTTCGACTGACTCACTGATTACGAACATTGAAAAAATCACTGTTACCTCGTCTACTGCATTGACGGTAGATTTAACCGCACAAACCGATGGCTTCACGATTACCGGATTTGGTGCAAATGGTCAAATTATTATTGGTTCAGCTGGTGCGGACAGCATTGTGGGTACAGCCGTTGCCGATACATTAACAGGCGGTTCTGGCGACGATACGCTTGTGGGTGGTTTAGGGGCGGATAACCTTACCGGCGGCGCAGACAGCGACGTGTTTGTGATTACACCTACCGATACCGGAATAAATACGGTTACGGATTTCGGTTATGGTGCTGATTCATTTAGCGGTATTTATAGTTCCGCCGGCGTGTTGAAAGTGACGATGTACGATAGCAGTGCAACCGCGTTGAACTTAGCTGCTACGCTAGTGTCAAACGGTACCGTGAGCATTACGGGTGGTTCAGCGGCAGATACTCTCACCGGTGGTGCAGGTGCGGATGTTTTCGCTAATCTCGGTACAGCAGATAGTGCTAGTGGTGGTGCAAGTGCTGACACATTCACGTTTGGATCATCAGCTGTCACCTCTGCAACCATCACAGGTGGTACGGGGGCTGACACAGTAACAGGTGCTAGTGCCGCTGCAAATGTCATTACTATTTCAGATACCGATGGCATTTCAGTCACGGGCGGAACAGGTATTGATACGCTTACTTTTACTTCTATACTCACGGCAACAACGATTACCGGTCTTGCGGGGGCGGATGTGATTTACTTAAACGGCGTTGGCAACACAGTTAGCATTTTAGATGCGACCGCTTCCATAACCGGTAGCACGGGCGTTGATGCCATTACTTTCTTGGTCGCGGCTCCATTAACTGCTGTAACGGTAGACAGTGGTGCTGGCAATGATACCGTTACGCTGCCCGACGCGAGTAACACCGCAACATTTACCAATGTTGAAACCATAAACGGTGCGCCCGCGACAACAAATACGTCCGTACAAACCTTAACAACCACCACGGCAGCAACGATTACAGGGGGTGGCGCGTCTGATTCCATCACGGGAAGCACCGGTGCCGATAGTTTATCGGGTGGGTCGGGTGATGATTCCATCACTGCTGGTTCGGGCATTGATTCCATCACGGGAGGCGCGGGTATCGATTCAATTACGAGTGGCGATGGTAATGACATATTGACCTTCGCAACCACCGATATTGATACAACTGCCGGTGCTGTGACGGACATTATTGCTGACTTTACAACCGCCGCAGATACCATCGAATTAGGTGGCAGTGCAGGTGTCGCGGCAGCAGTAGAAGTGGCGACCGTCACTTTCAGTGCATTAACTGCCACGCAAACCATGATTTTAAACGGTATTACCGTCACCGCCCCCGCTAGTGGTGCGGGGTTGTCTGCGGCAACCGTCGCAGGTATTTATGATGGTAATGCGATTAGTGCCGCATCGACAGATGTTGCTACGGGAACGATGAGTGCAGATTACTCCACAGCTACCGCATCGACAAACACAGTCGTTTTCACATACGGCACAGCTTTTACCCCCGATGCCAGTAATGTAGCCAATACAGGAACCGCCGGAACTGCGACGGTTACAGTTACAGAAGGATTTGTGGGCGTTGCTGAAATAGCGACGGTCACTTTTGAAGCGATGACGGCGGGACAAAGTCTTACTTTCAACGGCATTACGGTTGCAGTACCCGCAGCGAGTAGTGCCGGATTGTTCGCCGCGACCGTCGCGGGTATATTTGACAGCAATGCAGCAGGTGTAACGCCCGCTGATATTGCATCAGGACGTTTAAGTGCGAACTGGGCGACAGGTGCCGCGACGGCCGGTGCAGTTGTATTTACATATCAAGGTGTCGGCGACCAAACTGATTTAACCGAAACGGGAACCGCCGCCTCGGCTACTATTACCTCTGCGAACGGAACAGCAGCAAATACCGAATCTGCAAGTGTTGCTTTTGCTGATTTCAGTTCAGCTGCCACAGGTGACATAACTATTGCAGGTTATACCATTACGTCCGATGGTAGTTCTGCATTTACGGCAACACAAATTGGCGATGTTCTAACAGGCTCGACAATAACAGGACTTGTACGCAGTGGTTCGTTATCAGCAAGCTGGACAATGGGAACAAATAACTCAGGGACTGTCGTATTTACTAGTGCGACCACTAGTTCTAACGTTTCTGATTTGACTGCGACAATAAACTCATCAGGTACGACTGGTGTTGCGCCGACTATTACTACAACTGATGGCTCCGCCGGTACTGCTGAAACCGCATCTGTTGGATTTAGCCCATTAACCTCTGGTCAAACCGTTATTTTAGAAGGTGTTACAGTGACTGCGCCAAGCGGTGGTTTAACGGCAGCCGAAGTGGCGGATCGCTTTGAAAGTATATTGGCTGGTGGAACACCAACGAACATCGTTTCAGGTAGTATGAGTTCGATTTATGCTTCAGGCGCACAATCTTCTAATGCCGTCATTTTCACAGCGGCTGCAACGGGCGCTCAAAGTGATTTGACCGATACGGGGAATGGTATTGCGTCTGTTAGCGTTGGTACGCAAGGCGTAACACAAGTTACTGAAATAGCTTCGGTAGCATTTAGTGCGCTTACTTCTGGTCAAACGGTGATTTTAGAAGGCATTACCGTGACCGCACCAAGTGGTGGTTTAGCGGCAACAGAAGTGGCGGATCTTTTTGAAAGTATATTGGCTGGCGGAGCACCAACGGACATCGTTTCGGGAAGCATGACTTCTACTTACGTTTCGGGAACGGCTTCAAGTGCGGTGGTTATATTTACAGCTGCAGCGGTAGGTAATCTAACCGACTTAGCAGAAACGGGAACGGGGTCTGCTGCTATTAGCGTGGTCGATGGAGCAACGGGGAATTATTACGAAGACAGTACGTCGAGTTATACCTTATCAACCATGTTATCGGCGGCTGATTCGGCGTTAGATGGCACGGATTTGTATTACATCGGTTTGGTCAGTGGTGTTTCTTACTTGGTGCATGACGAAGACGGTGCCGGCTACACCGATGTCATTCAATTGGTTGGTACTGATTTGTCTGAAATTATCGTTACTGATATTGTCTAATCGGAATTGCTGTCAAAAATGAGATAACTCATCCGTTTTTACAGTGCGAAAAAGGCGACGTGATTCAACACGTCGTCTTTTTTTACGGTTTTCACTTTCGGTTAAATTAGCGGAATCAGGGATATTCCTATAATTCGCCTCGTTATTCCACACTGTCAAAGCTCTCGCTTTGTCATTAAAAATAAACGTGTTTTTGTAACTTCTACAAACAAACTTTTTCTAAACAGTAAATTCAGGAAGTTTTTTGGCGACCAAGCATTTTTTCAACACAACGTAATCGGGCAAACCCTTTTTGTACGGCGGATAATCTTCACCCTCAATTAACGGCTGCAAATACGCGCGACACGCCGCCGTAATGCCAAAACCGTCTGCGCTGATAAATTCAGGCGGCATCATTTTTTCGACATTCGCCACGTCTTTTAAATCCACACTGCCGATTTCCCATTGATAAGGCGCGTCCGCAAGGCGAATAATCGTCGGCATCACCGCATTTTTTCCTGCTAACGCAAATTCAATTGCCGCTTTTCCGACCGCGTAAGCCTGTTCAACATCGGTTTTTGAGGCAATGTGACGCGCTGCCCGTTGCAGGTAATCCGCCACCGCCCAATGATATTTGTAACCCAAATTTTCTTTGATTAAATTCGCAATCACCGGAGCTGCGCCGCCTAATTGCGCGTGACCAAAGGCATCTTTGCCACCCGCCTCGGCGAGAAATTGCCCGTCGCTATTTTTCACGCCTTCCGAAACCACGACGCAGCAATAACCGTATTGTTTAACGTTTGCATCGACCGCCGCCAAAAATTTCGGTGAATCAAATTGCACTTCGGGGAACAAAATCACCAGCGGAATGTCGTGATTTTCATCTGCCGCCAACGCCCCCGCCGCCGCAATCCAACCGGCGTGTCGCCCCATGACTTCCATCACAAATACTTTCGTCGAAGTCGCACACATTGAAGCCACGTCAAAACTGGCTTCGCGCATCGAAACGGCAACGTATTTCGCCACCGAACCAAATCCCGCGCAATTATCGGTTACAGGCAAATCGTTATCGACGGTTTTCGGAATACCGATGCAGGTTAACGGATAACCCATTTGCTCGCCGATTTGTGACACTTTGTGCGCCGTATCTTGCGAATCGCCGCCGCCGTTGTAAAAAAAATAGCCAATGTTGTGCGCTTTGAAAACGTTAATCAGCCGTTCATATTCGGCACGATTCGCGTCTAAACTTTTCAATTTATAGCGGCACGAACCAAACGCGCCCGCCGGCGTAAAACGTAGCGCGGCAATATCGGCATCGCTTTCCAAATTTGTGTCGATAAGCTCTTCTTTTAACGCGCCAATAATTCCGTTTAAACCCGCGTAAACCGTGCCGATTTTGTCGGAATGTAACCGCGCTGTTTGAATCAAACCGCACGCGCTGGCGTTAATCACCGAGGTTACGCCACCAGATTGAGCGTAAAACGCATTTTTAAGAGTCATTTTTTATTCCTGTGTTTGAAAAGTTGAAAATGGAAAAACTGTAATAGATTGACCGCCACGATTCAAGTGCAGCGTTATTTTGGTTCGAGTCGATTCAATTTTGCGATTTTCAACTGATTTGAAAATCGCGTTCCCAAACGTTGACACGGCATTTCAAAATAGTGAAACGACACCGCCGCGAAAATAAAGACCAAAACCAAATACACCAAATTTAGCCACCACGGCATATTTTCATAATACGCGGTAGCGAGTTGTTGCCACAAATACACGCTGTAAGAAATGCGTCCAAGATAACTCAAACTGCGCTGCTCAAAAATAGTTTTGATGGGTGAAAAATGCGTCGGCGTACCGAAAACAATCACCTGAATCAACGCAGGATAACACAACATTTTTAAAAGTCCGTCTACGTCGCTCGGCGAAAAACAGAGTAAACTCACCAATAAAACCACGGCGACCAGCCAAAACCAAAAAGGCAGATTGCGTAATTTTTGCATCCAATATGACGGCAATAACGCAGTAAAACACCCCGTCAGCAAAAACAAAAAATAAATACAATAATCCGCCCAAAATATCTGCTTGAAATAAATCAACGTCAACGCGCTGAGTATCAAGCCAATCATCGCTATTAAAATCCGCGAACTTTTACCCCCGCGCCACGCCCATAAAAATAACAGCGGATAGAACAAATAAAACTGTTCTTCATATGCCAATGACCAAGTGTGACCAATAAACCACGGGCAATTTTTTTCAAAAAAAGAAAAATTACACAAAAATGCCGCCGACGTAATAACTTGAGAAGCGTTAATTTTACTGAGCAAAAACGCACCCGCCAAATACAACCATAACGGCGGAATAATCCGAAAAAATCGCCGTGTATAAAACGCACTTAAACAAATTTTTCCGGTGGCATTTTTTTCAGAATTCAACGCCGAGCAAATCACAAAGCCACTAATGCTGAAAAAAATTAACACGCCCAATTCGCCAAAACGCTCGATTTGCAATGAATAAGTTACGATTTTTGACCAGTGTTCCCCTGCGCCGCTAAATAATAAAAAATGTTCTAAAATGACCAGCGCGACGGCAAAAAATCGCCACACGTCAATGTGTTCAATACGTTTAACTGACATAAATACTCATTGTTTTAAATCGTAACATCGTTAATTTCTAACTGTTGAATTTTGGCGCGTGCGTAATCGAGCAACGCTTTGGTTATCGTGGCATCTGCGCCCTGCCCTTGTAACGCCTGAATCCGCTGCACATAATCACTCAATAAAATGTTCGCGCCGCGTTCTGGTTGCTGCAATTGAGCAACACAAAATTCGCGCCACGTTTGCCATTCTTCGCCCGTCAACGTATTCGGGAAATTTCTCGCGCGATACCGAAATAACATTTCTGGCAAACGCGCATCTTCATAATGAAGCGGCAAAGTCGCCAATTGTTCGGGCGCGGTATGGCGAATTTGCGTCATCGATTTTTTATCAACCGCCGAAAAAAATCCGCCGCTATAAAGTGCTAAATCCACATTCACCGACGTTTGCAAATCGTCGTACGGTTTATTGAAAACGTCCGCTATTTTCTGAGTAAAAAACGGCGGTTTTTGCTTCAAAACCTGCGTTAATTTTTCACCATTTTTCAAACAACTTTCAACATCAATTCCCAAGCGTTGCGCGTCTTCAAATCGCAACACCGACATCGGCGCAAGCACTGGACATTTGTTAATATGAATCGTTTTGAGCGGAATTCGCGCCACGTTTTCGGGCAAATCGGCGGTGGCAACAAACAGCCGTTGTTGAATTTCTTCAGCGGACAACGTCAGCAACGGCGCGGGGTCAATGCTTAAATCATAAACGATAATTTCATTCGCATTCGTCGGATGCACGCACAACGGCAACACGATTGCCAAGCAATTTTTTTCCGCTGGATACATCCCCGAAACATGAATAACCGGAACGCCATTGCCGACATTTAACAATTTCAATGCGTGCGCTTTGGTGCGATGTTCAAACAAAAATTGAAACAAACGCGGTTGCGCCTGACGTAATAAATACGCCAACGACAACGTGGCATAAACGTCCGCAAGCGCGTCATGCGCGTTGGCGTGTTGAATGTGATTGGCGACCGTGAGTTGATCTAATTTGAAAATCGGCTTGTTCGCGTCATCGTAAACCCAGTTAAAACCAGCGGGACGTAACGCATGAGCGGCGCGAAATACATCAAGCAAATCCCAGCGCGAATTTCCGTGTTGCCATTCACGTTCGTAAGCGTCGTAAAAATTACGATACAAACCGTGGCGCGTCATTTCGTCATCAAACCGAATCGAGTTATAACCCAAATTGCACGTTTCTGGCTGCACGAGTTGAGCGTGAATTTGGCGCATAAATTCCGCTTCGTTCACGCCTTTTTCATCGGCAATTTGCGGCGTGATTTTGGTAATCAAACAGGCTTCAGGATGCGGTAAAACATCCAAACTCAATTTACAAAAAATGGAAATCGGTTCGTCAATCACATTGAAATTTAAATCGGTTCGCACGCCCGCGAATTGCAACGGTCGGTCTTTTTGCGGATGGGTGCCGGTGGTTTCGTAATCGTGCCAAAAAAGTGAGTGCGTCATGGTATTATTTTGAATTGAAAATTAACTTACACTTTAACCTAAAATTGTCCTATGCAAAACGTTGATACCTTAATTCACGCCCGTTGGGTTATTCCGATTGAACCCGAAAACGTGGTTTATGATAATTACAGTTTGGCGATTCACGGCGGTAAAATCGTGGACTTGTTGCCGACTGAATCCGCCAAACAAAAATATCACAGCGAAAAAATAGTGGAATTGAACGACCACGCGCTGTTGGCGGGTTTTGTGAACGCACACACGCACGCCGCCATGACCTTGATGCGCGGCATTGCGGACGATTTGCCGCTGATGGATTGGTTGCAAAATCACATTTGGCCGATTGAACAAAAATGGATGAGTGAAGAATTTGTCCGTGACGGCACGGATTTAGCGATTGCCGAAATGTTACGCGGCGGCACGACCTGTTTTAACGATATGTATTTTTTCCCTGATATTGCCGCGCAACAAGCTATTAAACATGGCATTCGCGCCAGTTTGGGTTTAATTGTGATTGATTTCCCCACAGTTTGGGCGCAACACAGCGGCGAATATATTGAAAAAGGCGTGGCGTTGCATCAAGAATTGCTGGCGGCGGAATTGATTAGTACGCCTTTCGCGCCACACGCGCCGTATACCGTTTCCGATGAACCGCTGAAACGCATTAACGAATTAGCGCACAAGTTGAAATTGCCCGTTCACATTCATTTGCACGAAACCGCGTACGAAGTGGGATTGGCGTTGGCTGAAAAAGGTCAGCGTCCGATGCAGCGTTTGCACGAGTTAGGATTGGTGAGCTCTTCCTTGATTGCGGTTCACGCGACGCAATTGAACGATGAAGAAATTCAATTACTGGCTGACGTGGGCGCAAATATCGTGCATTGTCCCGAATCCAATTTGAAATTAGCGAGTGGCTTTTGTCCGGTGGCAAAATGTTTGGCAGCGGGTGTCAACGTTGCGCTGGGTACGGATGGCGCGGCGAGTAATAACGATTTGGATATGTTGGGCGAAATGCGAACGGCGGCATTATTGGGGAAAGCCGTCGCTCAAAATGCCAGCGCAATTCCCGCAATGACCGCGTTACGGATGGCGACCATTAACGGCGCGAAAGCGTTGGGTTTGGCGGATAAAATCGGTTCGTTAGAAATTGGCAAAGCCGCCGACGTGATTGCCATTGATTTGAGCGAATTGGAAACGCAGCCGTTGTATTGCCCCATTTCACAAATCGTTTACGCTGCCAGTCGCCATCAAGTTTCCGATGTTTGGGTGGCGGGTGAACGTTTATTACATTCACGCGAATTAACCACGTTTGACCTGACAGAATTAAAAGCGATTGCCGCAAAATGGCAAACTCGTTTAACGGAGAAAAATTCATGAGCAACATTTTTAACGACATTCCCGCTAATCTGCCCGAAGAACTTTTCACGCTGTTGTTGGAAAACAAAAATGTGCGGATTGAACGGATTGTGTCGGAAGGACACGCTGCTGAATTCGATGAATGGCTTGACCAAATTCAAAACGAATGGGTGATTGTGTTGCAAGGTGAAGCAGTGATTGAATATGAAAACACCGAGCAGCACACGTTAAAAGCGGGTGATTATTTGTCAATTCCCGCTAACACGCGCCACCGTGTCGCGTGGACAAGTCACGCGCAACAAACAATTTGGTTGGCGATTCATTGGTTGTGAATTCGATTCATGAAAACGAATACCTTACGCCATCAAATCAACACGCGCATTTTATTTTTAGCGTGTTGTATTTTCATCATCGGCGGAACCGTCACACTTTGGCAAGCTAAACGCGCCGTTCAACAAGAAATGCAATCGTCGATTCATTTGGCGGAACAATTGATTACGTTTCATCTTTCGCAATCCAATCTTCGCACCGAATGGTTGACACAACTCAATGCGTTAAAAGAAACGCGCCACTTACGCATTCAACTCAAAGATTCGGCGGGAAAAGTGTTGAATGTTCCGCCAATACAAATCACGCCAATTTTAGAAACGCCGCCGCGTTGGTTTGTGAATTTGGTCACGAGTTCGCCGATTCAAATCGAACGCGCTTTTTTAACAAACGACGGACAACCGTTGATTGTGTCGATTGAAGCGAATCCGCTCAACGAAATCAGCGAAGTTTGGGCAGAAAGTTTGGCATTTTTTGGGCTGTTTTTTTTGTTAATCGCGCTGATTTTTTGGGTGATTCATGTTGTTTTCAATCGCGTTTTAAAAGCAATTTTGGTGATTGTGCAAGGATTAGAACGAGTAGAATTAGGCGATTATCAAACTCGTTTGCCGACTTTTTCCAGCGATGAAATGAATCAAATTGCCCGCGCCACCAATCAATTGATTGAAAAATTAAACGCCAGTCAACATGAAAATCGCGCCTTGACGCAGCACAATTTGGCGATTCAAGAAGATGAACGGCAACATCTCGCGCAAGAATTACACGACGAATTGGGACAATCATTGACCGCGATTAAAGTGATGGCGGTTACGATTGCGCGTGTGGAAAATTCTCAAAATACCATTATCAAACAAAGTACCGATGCGATTGTTGAAGTCTGCGACCATTTAATGAATGTCGTGCGTTCGATGATGCAACAATTGCATCCGTTGATTTTGACCGAATTGGGTTTAAAAGCCGCGCTCGACGATTTGATTTCACATTGGCAAACGCGCCACTTAGACATTTTTATTACGTTTCATTGTGATAACGACCTCGAATCTTTGCCCGAAACTATCAGCATTCATATTTTCAGAATGGTGCAAGAATGTTTAACAAACATCGTGCGACACGCCAACGCCAATCACGTTGTGATAAATTTAACGCTCGATGAACAAGATTTTCTATCGTTGAAAATGACCGATAATGGGCAAGGTTGCGACGTTGAAAACATCAAAAAAGGTTTTGGTTTATTGAGTATGCGTGAGCGCGTGCGTAGTTTGGGCGGTGAATTTATGATTGAAACGCAACCTCAAAACGGCATGATAATTCATGCAAAAATTCCCTTATGAAAACAGAAAAAATAACCGTTATTCTCGTCGATGATCACGCGATTGTTCGCACAGGTTTTCGTTTGTTATTAGCAACCGAAGCCAACATTGAAGTAATTGCCGAAGCGGAACGCGGTGAACAAGCGTTACAACTTTATGCCGATTTACAGCCTGACATCATTATTATGGATTTATCGATGGCAGGAATTGGCGGTTTAGAAACCACGCGCCGATTGGTTTTACGCCACGAAAACGTAAAAATTATTGTGTTCAGCGTGCATCATGAAAAAGTGTATGTGCAACGCGCGATGAATGCAGGCGCGAAAGGTTATATTTGCAAACACGCCCATCCTGAAGTCTTAATCACCGCCATTAAAAAAGTCGCAAACGGTGAAATCTACGTTGAACCGAATTTGATTGATGACGCTGAGAATTCGTCTGATTCGATGGATTATCAGGCGATTATTGATAATTTTTCGCCGCGAGAATTTGACGTGTTTTTATTATTGGCGAAAGGGCTAACCGCTCACACCATTTCTGAACAATTATGTTTGAGTTATAAGACTGCCGCGAATTACGGCACAAACATTCGTCAGAAATTAAACGTGAATTCGGGAGCTGAATTAGCACATGTTGCGTTGTTGTTGAATTTGACGAAATAAGTTTTTGACGAAATAAGTTTAGGAAAAAGTCCTATAGGTATTCAACGAATGCAAATTTAAAATACGTTTTTTCAAAAACTAAAAATGATCGAAGGCTACAAACACATGAATTACGAACTAACTGGCTTACCTAAAAAAATCACTGCTGGTGCGGATAGCGATATATTCACCATTAACAACACCTCAATTCGTAACTTCATCATTGATGGTGGCACAAATACAACAGGCGATGCGGTGGTGAAGCCATTTTATTTCACAGGTACATCGCTTTCAACTGTCAAAACAACATTAGACACACCGAATGCCACAGACACGATTAAATTTAATAAAACGGGAATTTTCTCTGCTTTAACGTTTTCACAGATTGAACGCATTGATTTAGCAGATGGCGTAACAGCGACATTCACCAGCGGACAATTAGATGATGCGATGGGTTCGTTGGATAATGTTAATGGCTTCAATTCAGGTTTGCATTTTTATGGCGTGGCTGGCGGTAAAACTGAAACTGTAAAAGTCATTGTCGATTATGAAGACTTCACTTTTACGCCTGCGGCAACTGTTATCGGTGCAGAACCGATTACTTACAACATGGGTGATTTTCAGTTAGATGACGCATCAACAGGCGATTTGTTTCATGATGTTTTACATTACGATGATTTTGCCAAAGAAAGTAGCACAGAAAGTTATGCGCGTGCTGATGGTTCAAACAATGCTGATTACGGCAAAGGCAATAATGGTGTTGACAATGCAACCTTGCGTTTAGGCGATGACACTTACTTCGGTGGCGAAGGTAATGATTTGTTAATCGGTCATCAAGGCGCAGATTCTCTCGATGGTGGAACGGGTGATGATATATTTTTAATTAGCAGTTTTGGTGGTGTTTTAGGTGCAGCGGGTAAAGCCGATGATGGAAATCCTGAATGGATTGCAGGCGACATCATTATTGGCGGAAGCGGCACAGATACATTGCGAATCACGGGTGGTGCAGCAACCACAACAACCGTCACACTCACCGACAAAAATTTTAAAAGTATGGAAATCGTGCAAGTCGGCGCAACGGTTGGCAAATTAAACGTAGAAGATGGCGCGTTGCAATTGCTAAATAATCATTATTACCTGAATACCAGTGGTTCAATTACGGGCAAAGATTTACGCGCGGGTCAAACCGCTGATAACGTTATCGTCGATGCCAGTGCAATCAAAGCGAACGGCTTAACGTTTATCGGTAATGCCAACGCGAATACCTTTAGTGGAACAACTAAAGTCGATACATTTATTGGTAATGGCGGCAATGATGTTTTAACAGGTGGCGCAGGTGCGGATAAATTTGTTTTCGGTAAAATTCACACGCAAACCATTACGGGTGATGCAACTACGATTCAAACGTATGAAGATGTGGTTTCGGATTTAACGGGTGTTGATACAATCAGCGATTTTAAAACTGGCACAGATAAAATTGCGCTAAACCTCGAGCTATTTAATGTCGTAGCAAATCCAACCATCAAAATAAATCCTGCGTATTATCTTTCATTTGATAATGGCTATTTGTCTTTCGATAAAGCCACGCACACGTTATCTTACGATGTAGACGGAAATGACACGGCTAATTCTGCCTTAGCTTTGGTTGTTTTAACAGGCGTGTCAAATTTAACCGCGAGTGATTTTATCGCTGCATAATTTTTTTTAGTTTTTGAAAAATGGGTTCTCCCCCACACTCTTACCGCGATGTTGAAAAGCATCGTGGTTTTTTTATTTATGACGATTCGTGAATTATGAAAAAACTTATTTACATTGGCTTAGTCATTTCATCGGCGACAAATACAGCCTTTGCCGAAGACAAACCGCAAGATTTAGGCATTATGAATATCGTCGGTGTTTCGCCCGTAGGTGAAAATAATATCGACGCGCTCAAACTGCCAACCTCCGTGCAAACGGTTTCGAGCGAGCAACTCGACAAAGCCCAAACGATTTCACTTTCGGAATATATCAATCGTTATTTGGGTAGCGCACACGTCAACGAAGCGCAAAATAATCCGTTGCAACCCGACATTTCGTATCGTGGTTTTACCGCCTCGCCGTTGATGGGTTTGCCGCAAGGTTTATCGACTTACGTTAATGGCGTGCGTTTCAATGAACCGTTTGGCGATACGGTGAATTGGGATTTAATTCCGCAAGGCGCAATTGATTCGATGGCGTTATATTCGTCGAATCCTGTTTATGGTTTGAATTCGTTAGGTGGCGCGATTGCGATTAAAACGAAAACAGGTTTTTCGTCGCCCAAACATCAAATTGAAACGTACGGTGGTTCATTCGGGCGGCATTCGGAAGAATTAACCAGCGGTTGGAATAATGGAACGTGGGGTTATTTTGTCGATTTACATCATTTCGAGGAAGACGGTTGGCGCGATTTTTCACCGACCAAAGCCACTCAAGGTTTTGGCACGTTGAGTTGGCGCGGTGATAAAGGTTCGCTCGATTTAACGTTGGGCGCGAACGACAATGACTTGCGCGGAAATGGCCCAACACCGATTCAACTTTTGGCGCAAAATCGCCACGCTATTTTCACCCATTACGACCAAACGATTACGCGAATGTTTTTCTCGGAATTAGCGGGAAGTTATGACGTGACCGATAACATTGAAGTCAGCGGAAACACTTATTTTCGCCAAAATCGCATGAAAACCTTTAACGGTGACAACAGCGATTATGCGGCTTGCGCGGATGAATCGGGTTTATTGTGCGGCGACGAAACGCCTGTAATGAATACGAATGGCGATTTAATTTCGTTCGATGATTCGGTCGATGGCGCGACCCGCAACTCCAGCGCAACGCAAATGAGGAGCAAAGGCGGCACATTGCAAACGGCTTTCACGGGCGATTTATTCAAACACGAAAATAATTTAACCGTCGGCGCGAGTTACGACGCGGCAGAAACGCATTTTTCATCGAATACCGAATTAGGTTCATTAAGCGCAAGTCGCGGCACGATTGGCAGCGGGATTTATGTCGATGAATCGAAAGTCCGTTTGAATGCAAAAACCGAAGCCGTTGGCGTATTTTTAACCGACACATTTTCGATTACCGAAAAACTCGCCGCCACGATTGCTGGGCGTTACAACCACATTAGCGTCGATATGAAAGACCAATATATTAACGATGTCGAAAAGAATTTGAACGGAAATCACGCTTTTGAACGGTTGAATCCGTCGGCGGGTTTGACGTATCAACTTTTGAAAAATGTGAATGTTTATGGCAATTATGCAGAATCCGCGCGTGCGCCCACGCCAATGGAATTGAGCTGCGCCGACCCTGAAGCTCCGTGTAAATTGCCGAATTCGTTTTTGTCGGATCCGCCGTTGCAACAAGTGGTCGCGAAAACGTGGGAAGGCGGTTTTCGCGGTAATTTAAACGACGTGGTTAATGGAAAATGGGATTGGAATTTGGGTTATTTTCACGCCGTGAATAACAACGATATTATTTTTCATCGTGCGGGAAATATCGCTAGCCAAGGTTATTTCAGTAACGTCGGACAAACGCAACGTTACGGCATCGAAGCGGGAACGTCGATTAACAAAGAAAGCGTTTTTAGTGCGATTGACGATTGGCACATCGACGCTCACTATATTTATTTAAACGCGCAATATCTGGATGGTTTTAACATTCAAAATCCATTAAACGCGGATGAAATTGTGGCGGTTCAAAAAGGTGACAAAATTTCGAGCATTCCCGCGCATATTTTCAAAGCGGCGTTGAGCGTGGATTTGTGGAAAAAAGCATCGTTGGGAATCAATGGAATGTACAGCGGCAATCAAGTTTTCCGTGGCGATGAAAGCAATATGACTGCACCACTTTCTGGTTATTGGGTTTTCAACGGCACCGCAGAATATAAATTCACTAAAAATTTCACGCTGTTCGGCAAAGTGAATAATTTGTTTGATACCAATTACAACACGTTTGGCGTTTATGGTCAGGCGAGCGACGTGTTAGGCGCAGATTATAATGATGGACGTTTTGTTTCGCCTGCCGCGCCACGCGCTGGTTGGATTGGTGTGCGGTTGAGTCTTTAAATTATTGGAAATAACAATCGGAACGTCGTGCCTTGATTCGGCTGACTTTGTTTGGAATCAATCAAAATATGACCTTCGGTATGATGCACGATGCTACTCACCGTTGATAAACCTAAACCCGTTCCTTTGCCCAATTCTTTTGTGGTGAAAAAAGGCGTGAAAATTCGATGAACAATTTTCGGATCAATTCCAGTACCGTTATCGGACATGCTCAATTCAATAAAATCGCCTTCAAGTCTTTTAGCACACGCCGTACAGCACCGCGACGACAGCGTCATCGTATTTAGTGAAAGGTTAATTATGCCGCTCGAATTTTTCATCGCATCTCGCGCATTCACCGCTAAATTGGTTAGGATTTGATGCAAGTCAATCGTATCAATTTCGATGTTTTCGGTGCAATTTAACGCCAATTCAAGTTTGATGCGACTCGTTAGCGCGGGACGTAACATCGTCACCACTTCGTCAATCACGTCAAGCGTGGGCTGTACGTTTATTTTTTTTTGGGGTGACTTTTCGCGACAATAATTCATCATTTTTTGAATGAGTACCACCGCCCTTTGACCAGCAAAATCTATTTGTTCGACATTTTTTTCAATTTGAACTCGTAACGTTTCATCGACGATGTCTTCCGTTAGGATAAGATTCATTTCGTTATAACCTAACATACACGCCAAAATGTTATTAAAATCGTGGGCAATACCCGAAGTCAGTTGTCCAATGCTTTCCAATTTTTGCATCTGATTGACTTGGTGATTCAACTCGTCATTTTGATTGTGAGCAACCATCAATTCAGCGGCGCGGCGTTCCTTTTCAGCATTTTGAAAAGCCAGTTCTTGATGGGCTGCCTTATTCTTCGCCACGATAACCAAGTGATTTTTGATTCTTAACAAGGTCGTAATTGGGTCGATAGGTTTTTTAAGATAATCAATCGCGCCTAATTTAAGACCGCGCTCTTCAGAATGAAAATCCGTCCCCACCGTAACAAAAATAACGGGAATCTCACTGGTCGTCGCCTCATTTTTTAATTGACGGCACACTTCGTAGCCGTTCATATCGGGCATGATTACATCAAGCAAAATCAAACCGATATAAGGGCTGGATTTAGCGATTTGTAACGCGCGTGACCCTGAACTCGCCACTTTGACGGAATAATGCCGTTTCAAAAACGACACAAAGGCTTCTTGAGTTATTCGATTATCGTCAACGATTAAAATCGTAGTCGCCGCTGTGTCGGGTTCGGACGTTTTCGTGGTCGCATAGCCGAGAAGGTTTTTTAAAAGCTGTCGCGCTTGCGGATATTCGGTATCCTGAATTTTTTCTACTATGTCGGCATAAGCGGGGTGTTGATGGTCGTATAAATACAATTTCAATTCCGCGAGTAAGTCATCATCAACAAAACGGTCGTTTGCCAATAAATTATTCAAATTTTCCACAATTTTTTGGAACGTGGAAAATTCGTGTCCATTCAGTATTTTTTTATGGACGGGCAAATCGGGCAAACGCGCAATGGTGGTCATGGTGTCTTTAAGCACACGGTCAAAATTTTCTAACGTTTGCGGGGTATATTGCCTATTTTTCAATTCATCTTCTAATTCATCGGAAACGCGATGCAATAACGAGATGCCCAAATTACCGGCGGTTCCTCTCAATGCGTGCAAATATTCTTGTGCTTGTGTGAAGTTATCAGCAGAAATCAGCTCTCGAATTAAAAGTCCGTCTTCCGCGTATTTTTCGCTAAATTTTTTCAACAGATGAACTAATTTTTCTTCATTGCCGCCCAACATCGTTAAGATGTTCGTTAATTCAAATTCCTGTAAGGATTTAAGCAACGCAGACGAATCGGCGATATTGCAAATTTCTTTTGTAGCGTTCATAAACGTTCCATTTTGGACAAAAAAACTTCAAACCAACTTAATCTCATAACCTGCGAATTTACGCACATTCAACACACCTTTATCAAAAATTAAATACTGTCCTTTAATTCCCTGCAAAACACCCGAAATATGCGGTGTTTTATCAAAATTTAACGCGATCACTTTTGACGGTGCCATTTCAATCGGATAATGTAAATCAACCACTTTTTCATCGGCTAAAAATGCCATCGCGCCATGATTTAAATGTTCTAATTCGTTTAATTCATTCGTACATATTGTTAGTAATTTATCACGTTCGGCGATTAAATTCAGCAGTTCGATTTGATTTTTTAACATGCGTTGCCATTGCGTTTTATCGTTGACGTGTTGGGCGAGTAGCGTTTCGATTTGCCCCGAAAGCCGCCGCGACGAGACTTTAAAAATCGGTAACGCTTGAATTGCGCCTTGATCAATCCAGCGTGTGGGAATTTGCGTGTGGCGCGTAATCCCTACTTTTAAACCGCTAGTATTTGCCAAATAAACGATGTGTGACTGAAAACAAAAGGTTTCCGCCCACACCGAATCGCGACACGTTCCGGCGGCATGATGGCATATTTCGGGTTTCATCATACACATATCACATTGTGCGAGCCGCGAAAAACACGGATAACAATATCCTTGGTTAAAACTTTTTCGCATTGGCATATTGCAATGCAAACAATGCAATTGCCCCGTGTGTTGCAATGACACCGTTTGACCCAGCAACGGATTCAGTGGCACACGCTGGTAATTTAAAACTAATTCATAACGGATTGGCGTATCGTGAACCGCCGCCATTTTTTCTAATCGACCTTGCATTCATTTCCTCGTTAAAAAGCCTAAGATAAGTCTGCTATAATGCCCGAATTCAAGAATTTTAACCCTAAAAAAATAGGAATCATTATGTCATTAAGACGTGTGCCATCCGGCAACGATTTACCCCACGATATTAACGTTATCATTGAAATTCCCGCGTACAGCGATCCCGTTAAATATGAAGTGGATAAAGAGACGGGAATTTTGACGGTTGATCGTTTTATGGGAACAGCGATGCAATATCCGACGAATTACGGTTATGTGCCGCAAACGCTTTCTGACGATGGCGATCCTGTAGACGTTTTGGTCATTGCTCCCGCGCCATTATTGAGTGGGTGTGTGGTGCGATGCCGCCCGATTGGTGTATTGAAAATGACAGACGAATCGGGCGAAGATGCGAAAGTATTAGCAGTTCCCGTCGATAAACTCACGCCATTTTATAAAAAAGTTCTCAGTTACGAGGATATTCCAGAAATCACGCTGGTAAAAATCGCGCATTTTTTCCAGCATTATAAAGATTTAGAAGACGGAAAATGGGTTGTAATCGAGGGTTGGTTTGGTATCGACGAAGCAAAAAAAGAAATTATGGATAGCATGGCACGTTATAACGCTGAACAAAAATAGTTGTCGATTGCAGCAACGGTGGAAGGTTTAACCACCTTTCACCGCATTCTCCACATTTATTGAACAACACGGTGTTAATTCCCGCTGAAAGGCTAATAATCTAAATTTTTTGTCAGAATGACATTGCGTTGCTCACTTACCGAAGATGGTATGCCACCAGACCTATTTTACCGTCGTCGTAATGCAAGGCATCATTACCCATTTTTCGCAATTCTTCAATTGCCTGTTTTTTGGAATCAGCCGATTTTGTGGTGTTACCAGAGGTATTCTCAACCACGTTGAGCAGTGTTTCTACTCGTTCACGGAGTTGTGGATGTTGGTTTAGGCGGTTTATAAAAACTTGATCGTTATATTGAGTCATCGTTTATACCAATTCAAAATGAAGATATTTCACAGAATCTCTTTCACATTTAATCGCAGCCGTTTTGAATAATAAAACGCAGGGTAAAAAAATGCCGCAACGAAACTTTGAGGCGGCACTAAAAAAGAGATGGATATTAAGACTCTATCGCCCAGAGGAGCTTTGAAGAGTGACGCTATTTTAATCACAAATTCCGAAGTTGAAAATGTGGCAAATTGTCGCGCGACAATTTGTCGCGTAACACAAATCGCCATTTTTAATACGAAATATCGTCAGCAGAAATTGTCAACATCAGGCAAATCAAGGACTTCACACTGATTCAAAAAAATAAGCCGGAATATCTTGATACGCCACATCAGGTTCTCGTTTTAACGGTTTACCGGTTTGAGCATCGATGCTGAAACTTTCGCGTAATTCTTTTTTCGATACCGCAATCCATTGATGGTCGCGCAAAATCAACCCGTAGACATTTTTAATTGGCACCCACATTTTTTTATTTTTCGCGTTAATGATTTCTGTTTTTAATGGCGTAAATTGGCGAATAATAACAACGCCACCGTTAGAAAAACCGCTATTCAGTTCAGCGAGCAACAAATGTTTGTGCATCGGGTCATAACCCACATTGCCGTCGTCATCAATATCAAATTTAATCTCGCCCGTTTCTTCCAAAAGCAACGTCAGAATTTTTATGCCTGCTATGGTAACGATATGGTTTAGTAGTTGTAATGCTTTATTGCCTGATGGTTCACCCATTTTGTACTCCGTTTAAATTTTCGACACCCAACGCTTTTCATTGGTCGCCAGCTTTTCTAATTTCCAAAACGGCGCATTTTTTTTTAATTCTTCCATCAAATAGCGACATGCTTCAAACGCTTCACCGCGATGCGCTGACCAAACTGCTACCAACACAATCGGTTCATTCGGCAAAATATCACCCACACGATGCACAATCAAACAATCTAAAATTTGCCATTTCGAGTTCGCAGCGGCGACAATTTTTGCCAATTGCTTTTGCGTCATGCCGTCGTAATGCTCCAACGTCATCGCTTGCACGTTATCACCGTCGTTGAAATCACGCATGGTGCCGATGAAAATACTGGTCGCGCCAAATTTCCCGTTCAACGCCAACGCATTTTGAAACGTTTGAATTTCGGCAAACGGCTCAAAGGCAGCGTCACAAATTTTTATCGTCATTTTTAGCCGCCCGTTACGGGAGGGAAAAATGCCACTTCGTCGCCGTCATTCACGACACTCGAACGCGCCACATAATCCATATTAACCGCCGTCAGCATATTTTCAGCCAACGGCAAATCGCCGTTTAAACAATGCCAAACGGCTAAAACCGTCAACGATTCGACCACCGACAACGCTTCATTTGAACGCCCGATTGTTTCTTTTAGACTGCCAAAATAACGCACCGTAATCATGATTTTTTAAACAGCGTGTAAAAATTTCGGGTTGAAATATCGGCAACCGAATGAAGCGAAACGCCGCGCAAATCGGCGACTCGTTGCGCGACGTGCTGCACATATTGCGGATAATTGGGTCTGCCACGATGCGGAACGGGCGACAAATACGGCGAATCCGTTTCGATTAAAAAGCGTTCGCTCGGCACTTTTTTGGCGACATCGTGAACCGAAGTCGCGTTGTTAAAAGTCACGATTCCCGAAAAGGAAATGTAAAAATTCAAATCCAATGCTTGTTTAGCAAACTCCCAATCTTCGGTGAAACAATGAATAATGCCGCCGATTTCACCTGCATTTTCTTCGCGCAAAATTCGCAAGGTATCAGCTTTCGCCTCGCGGGTGTGAACAATTAACGGTTTATTTAAAATTTTTGCCGCGCGAATGTGATTTCTAAAACTGTCGTGTTGCCGCGTGTAATCGCCTTCGGTACGAAAATAATCTAAACCCGTTTCACCCAACCCAATCACTTTTTCATCTTGTCCCAATGCGACTAATTCCGCAACCGTGGGATTTTGTCCTTCATCTTCGTTAGGATGCACGCCCACCGTCACAGAAATATCCGCGTAATCCGCCACCAATTCGCGCATCGCCGGATAGGCTTCTAAATCAATCGCAATGCACAACAAATGCTCAATCTGTTGGTCGCGAATGTGTTGCATCAAACAGGCAAAATCATTTTGATACGGCGTTAAGTCGAGGCGGTCGAGGTGACAGTGTGAATCAATAAGCATAATTTTCCTTTTTTACATCGTGTAAGTTGGACGCTCAGATTCTAACGCGCCCGCTAAATACGTTTCAATTTTGTTTTTGACCGCAAAATCTTGTTCACCAAATTGAATACCAATGCCCGTCGAACGATAACCCACTGAACCAGGCGGTGTTTTCCAAACCACTTTACCGTTAATAGGAAAACGCTCGGTTTCCGCCATAAGATTTAACAAGATAAATAATTCCTGCCCGATGTCATATTCACGCGGAGTTGGAATAAAAATGCCACCATTTTCGACAAACGGCATATACGACATATACAACGCATTTTTATCCTTGAGCGAAAACGACAACACACTTTGATTTTGTTTTTCACTTTGTTTTTCAGTCATCACCCACTCCGATTAAGCATTGCCCATGCGATTAAAATTTCTTCCCACAACACTTGTTTGTTGATGGGGGTTTCAAGTCGTCGCCGACTTAGTAACAATAAATCATAAAATTCAATCAATTTTATTGGATTCAAACGCGGCGCAAGTTCACTTAATGCCACGTTCAAATCAGCATGATATAGATTTTTTGGCGCAGTTTGATAGCGATAACGCATTAAATCAATCACCCACGAACTCAGCCAAAATAGTAACGTGGCTTCCGGTAATTTTAACCATTGTTCCGCCACAATAACGGGATGACTTTGTTGTTTTGCAACCGAAAGCCAAGCGGCAAAACAATCAAGGCGTTGTTGCGTGTGTTCATCAGTTGCGTATTTTTGTGCGAGTAACGGCGCACCTTGCGCTAAATTTAACACGATTTCCGCATTATTAGTTTGTTGCAAAAGCCACGGTAAAACCAAACTTTTATCGGGCATCACGACGGTAAATTTTTGGCAGCGACTTTTAATCGTCGCAGGTAATTTATTCAGCCGATGCGTCACTAAAATCAACACGGTGCGTTCCGTCGGTTCTTCTAAAAATTTTAAAAACGCATTCGCCGCAGCATTATTTAACGCATCGGCGGGGTGAATCAAAATGACACGATAACGCTCAAATTGCGGTTTTAAAGTCAGTTTTTCCATTAACGCGCGAATTTGTGCGATGGTAATGTTTTTGCCAACTTCTTCAGGTTGCACATCCATAAAATCGGGGTGCGTTTGCGCTTTGACCAACAAACAACTGCCGCATTCGTCACAACTTACACCGTCCGATTTTGGGCGTTCACACAATAAAGCGTGTGCAAATTGTTCGGCTAAATGCTGTTTGCCAATGCCTAACGCGCCGTTGATAAGTAAGGCTTGCGGCACGCGCTGTTGCGTCACATAGTTTTGTAATTGTTGCCAATCGTTATGCTGCCAAGGATATAATTTCATCGTAACAACGGACTCAAAACGTGAATAATCGCTTGTTGAACATCGGCGAGCGACTGATTCGCTTTAATCAATTTAATACGTTGCGGATGGAGTTCGGCTTGCAACAAATATGCGCGGCGCACGTTTTCAAAAAACTGCACCGTTTCTGATTCAAACCGATCAAACGCGCCCCGTTTTCCAGCGCGTTCCATGCCGATTTTCACTGGCGCATCGAGCAACAACGTCAAATCGGGTCGCAAATTTCCTTGAACTAAATTTTCCAATCCTTCAATCGTGCTGATTTTCATATTGCGTCCGCCACCTTGATACGCATAGGTTGCGTCCGTAAATCGATCACAAATCACCCAATCGCCCCGCGCCAAAGCAGGTTCGATAACGTGTTTAATGTGTTGCGCTCTCGCGGCGAACATCAATAATAATTCGGCTTCTTCGGAAATCGCTTCACTTTTTTTGCTGAGTAATAAGGTGCGTAATTTTTCCGCTAACGGCGTTCCACCTGGTTCACGGGTAACGACGAGCGAAATTTTTCGGGTTTGCAAATAATTTTCGATAAATGCTACGTTGGTCGTTTTGCCCACGCCTTCGCCGCCTTCAAACGTGATAAATTTTCCTCTGCTCATGTCGTCACCTCGTTTTAATCGGGTTCTTTTAACGAGCAATATAACATTTCAACTTCTGCTCGCGCCCACGATGTTTTTCGTAAAAAAGTTAAACTGGATTTGATGCTGGAATCATTATAAAAACAGCGAATTTCTACCAACTCGCTTAATTTACGCCAACCATAATACGCCACTAATTCGTTGAGTATCGTTTCCAACGTCACGCCGTTCAAATGCTGGAGAAGTTTTTTATCGGTCATTTTTTGCCTCATTTTTGTGACGTTGATAGGTTTCGACAGCGGCATTATGCGCCTCTAAATTCGCAGAAAAAACGTGTGTGCCATCGCCTTTCGCCACGAAAAATAACGTGTCGCTCGCGTCAGGATGTAACGCGGCGTGAATAGCTTCACGTCCCGCCATTGCAATCGGCGTTGGCGGTAATCCTTTGAAAGTATAAGTATTATAAGGCGTTGGGTTTTTCAAATCAGCTGTTTTAATGTTGCCTTGATACGTTTCACCCATGCCATAAATAACGGTCGGGTCAGTTTGCAACATCATATTCTGTTGTAAACGACGACTAAAAACACCCGAAATTTGTGCGCGTTCAAGCGGTGCAGCGGTTTCTTTTTCAATAATCGAAGCCAAACATATTGCTTGATAGGGCGTGGTAATTGGCGAATTCGCTGCCCTACCCTGCCATTCTTGCGCCAAGATAATCTGCATTTTCGTGTAAGCGCGTTTTAAAATCGCCACGTCGGTGGTGTGTTTTTCAAAAAAATAAGTGTCTGGAAAAAATAGACCTTCTGGATGATTTTGCGAAATACCGAGTTGTTTGACGATGTCGTTAATTTGAATACTTTTTAACGTGTGTTCAATGTACGGATTTGCGTCCAATTGTTGGCGAATCGCTTTGAAATTCCACCCTTCGGGGAACGTGATGGCGTGCCGCTTCACTTTTCCCTGCACAAATAACGCTAAAATATCTTTCGCGGTTAGCCCTTTGTTGAGTTCATATTCGCCCGATTTTATTTTTTTATTTGCGCCATTTCGTTTGGCTAAAAATTTAAACCAAAAAGGTTTAATTTTCACATTTTGAGCGACCAGTTTATGGGTGATTTGGTTAAGTGAATCGCCTTTTTCAATATCAATCGTTACGAATTTTTCAATTACGACGGGATTGCTGATGGCACTTTCGTAATCCATCCACAACCAGCCGCCAAAATAACTCAAGCCAATCAGCAAATAACCGATAATTTTACTGAACGGCATAAGCGACCTGTTTTTGTTTTTCATTTTCTAACGCGAGTTGTAATTTTTGGGTTATTTTTCCAACATGATAAATGTAGGGGTTCACTGCGTGAACCCCTACGAAATTTTTATCAATGGGAAATTGCTGCTCTGCGGGTTCACGCAGTGAACCCCTACGAATTTCTGCAACCCCCCAAATGCCAATCACCGAATTACACACAAAAACTTCATCCGCGTTGAGCAAATCATCGATAAAAAAATCACGTTCAATCACGGGCATTTGTTCAAAAATCCACGCGCGAATAATGCCCGAAATGCCACACAGATTCAGCGTCGCAGTAAATAATGTGCCATTTTTAACGTAAAAAAGATTAGTCATTGTGCCTTCAATTACATGCTCATTGAAATCGAGCATAATGCCTTCATGAATCGCCGCATCGTTCCATTCTGCACGCGCCAAAACTTGTTCCAAACGATTCAAATGTTTCATGCCGGCGAGCGTTGGATTTAAACCCAATTGCGTTTGACAGATTCGCGCCACAATGCCATTGGAATAATGACTTTTTGGATAATCGGGAAAGGGATGCAAACTCAGAATTCGCGTCGGTTGAATCACGTCTGGTTGACGATAACCACGTCCGCCAGAACCTCTTGTAATAATAATTTTTAAAACGGCATTGCCTATATTTTGACAAAGCATTTTGATTTCAGTACGCAATAACGTCAAATCGATTTTTGGCAGATAAAGCCGCTGGGAATCCGTGTTGAGACGTTTCAGATGTTGCTCAAGAAAAATCGGCTGATTGGCGCGAACTTCGATGGTTTCAAATAACCCGTCGCCGTATTGAAAACCACGATCCATAATTGCAACAGTGTCTAGCTGTTCACCATTGACGAGCATTTTTAAAATCGTGGTTTGAGTAGAATTTTTTATTGGTAACGCTTGAAAATCAACGTTCCGTTTGTGCCGCCGAATCCAAACGAATTTGACATTGCCACGTCGATTTTCATGTCACGCGCCGTATTCGGCACATAATCTAAATCACATTCAGGGTCTTGGTTTTCTAAATTTATGGTGGGTGGCGCGATTTGATTTTGAAGGCTCAACGCGGTTAAAACAGCTTCAATCCCGCCCGCCGCACCTAACATGTGACCAATCATTGATTTGGTCGAACTGATGGCGACTTTATAAGCGTGTTCGCCCAAAGCGGCTTTCATAGCTTGCGTTTCGCCTAAATCACCCGCTGGCGTTGACGTGCCGTGGGCGTTGATATAATCCACGTCCGAAACATTTAAACCCGCATCACGCAACGCATTTCGCATACAACGCGCAGCACCTTCGCCACCTGTTGACGGTGTCGTAATGTGATACGCATCGCCGCTCATGCCATAACCCACCAATTCTGCGTAGATTTTTGCGCCACGCGCTTTGGCGTGTTCGAGTTCTTCTAAAACGACTACACCCGCCCCGTCACTTAATACAAAACCGTCACGGTCTTTATCCCACGGGCGACTGGCTTGTTGGGGCGCATCGTTGCGACGTGATAGAGCTTTTGCCGATGCAAAACCACCCATTGCGGTCGGTGACGTGGTGCAACGTTCAGCACCGCCTGCAATCATGACATCTGCGTCGCCGTATTTAATCAAACGCGCTGCGTCGCCGATGTTGTGCGTTCCCGTTGCACACGCGGTAACAATTGCAAAATTCGGTCCTTTTAAACCGTATTTAATCGATAAATTGCCAGAAATCATGTTGATGATATTGCCAGGAACGAAAAACGGCGAAATGCGACGCGGGCCCGATTTGTCATACGTCGCATAACAATCTTCAATGCCCGTAATGCCGCCAATGCCTGAACCAATTGCCACACCAATGCGTTCAGCGTTTTCTTCGGTGACGACTAAACCTGAATCTTCAAATGCCTGACAACCCGCTGCGATACCGTAATGGACAAAACCGTCCATGCGTTTTGCGTCTTTTTCGGCGATGTATTGACTGATGTCAAAATTGCGAATTACGCCACCAAACGTGGTCGCAAAAGGGGAAATATCAAAAGAATCAATCGCGCTAATGCCACTTTTTCCGCTGATAATACCAGCCCAAGTTTCTGAAACTGTATTTGCTAAGGGCGTAACCGCGCCTAATCCTGTGATGACGACTCGACGTTTGCTCACTATTTTGTACCGTAGAAAATGAAAAGGGGAAAGGGAATTGAGATGGGGGTTGATACATAGTATCCAATTTTTTAACTTTTTCGAACATTTGATAATAATCCCAATAGGTTGTTTTTAATGAAAATTCAACATAAAATGCACCTGATGGCACTGTACCTTCTGGCAATAACCAAGCCCTTTGCCAGCAAATAAAGAGCAAAGCCTTTTCAATGCTTTGCATTGGTAGATACACCCGCTCATAACACTGTTATGGGACGCAGTTAACGAAAGTTAAGAAAAAAGTATCGGAAGTGCAGTGGATGAACGTACGCTCATCCACTCGCTCGTCTATTTAAACGTGATTCGTAACGTAATCAATCGCTTGTTGAACAGTGGTGATTTTTTCAGCTTCTTCGTCTGGAATTTCACATTCAAATTCTTCTTCTAAAGCCATAACGAGTTCAACGGTATCCAATGAATCCGCGCCTAAATCATCAACAAATGATGCGTCCGTCGCGATTTCGTCTTTTACGCCTAATTGTTCAGAAACAATTTTTTTAACTCGTTCTTCAATGTTACTCATAATTTATTCCTCTAACAAAACAAGCGATATGTGACGCTTATCTTGGATTATTGTTGTTGTTTTTACTGAAAATGCCGCCATCGATTGGCTGACAACGTGGCGAATTATACGGCATTATGCCGCAAAGTCACATATTTACGGCATGAACATCCCGCCGTTCACATGAAGCGTTTCGCCCGTAATGTAAGCCGCTCCGTCAGATGCCAAAAAGCTCACAGCGTGGGCAATTTCTTTTGCATCGCCTAAACGTGCCAACGGAATCACCGCTAATAAGTGGTTTTTAATGTCGTCGCTGAGTTCTTTGGTCATGTCGGTATCGATAAAACCTGGCGCGACGGAATTCACCGTGATGTTGCGCGAACCCACTTCTTTTGCCATCGATTTCGTGAAACCAATCATGCCTGCTTTCGCGGCGGCGTAATTGGCTTGTCCCGCGTTGCCAGTTGAACCGACAACCGACGAAATGTTGATAATTCGCCCTGTTTTCGCTTTCATCATGTCGCGCAAAACCGCTTTGCTCATGCGGAAAACAGACGTTAAATTGGTCGAAATAATATCGTTCCATTCGTCATCTTTCATTCGCATCAATAAATTATCGCGGGTAATTCCAGCATTATTGACCAAAACGTGTGGTGTGCCGAATTCGCCCAAAATCGCTTTCATAACGCTTTCAATTGATTCCGAATTGGAAACATCGAGCGTTAAGCCTTTGCCGTTTTCGCCCAAATAAGTCGAAATTGCCGCCGCGCCACTTTCAGACGTTGCAGTTCCTAAAACGAAAAAACCATCTTCGGCTAATCGTTCTGCGATGGCGCGACCGATTCCGCGACTTGCGCCTGTCACTAAAGCGATTCTTTTAGTCATTGAGTTGCTCCATTACATTGTTCATTGTTTCTGTGTCGTAAAGCGCGAAATGTTCGGCATCTTTGGCGATACGTTTGTTCAAACCGATTAACACCTTCCCCGCGCCACACTCCACAAAGCGCGTCACACCTTGGTCAGACATGAATTTAATCGTATCCACCCAACGCACGGGTTTATAAAGTTGCTCTTTGAGGGCGTGACGAATTAACTCAGGCGACGAATGCGAAAGCACGTCAACATTGTGAATTAGCGTCGCTTTTGGTGCGTGAATCGTGAGATTTTCAAGAGCGTCGGCTAATTTTTCAGCCGCTGGCAACATTAACGCGCAATGTGACGGCACGCTGACGGGCAATAAAAGCGCACGTTTTGCACCCGCTGCTTTTGCGCCAATCATGGCACGTTCGACAGCCGCTTTATGTCCTGCAATTACAACTTGACCTTGTGAATTAAAATTCACCGCCGACACGACTTCATTTTCTGCGGCTTCAGCGCAAACTTTAATCACAATTTCGTCGTCCAACCCTAGAATCGCTGCCATCGCGCCAACGCCTTCGGGAACAGCTTGTTGCATCAATTCACCGCGCAAGGCGACCAGTTTAATCGCGTCTTCAAAGTCTAATGCGCCCGCGCAAACTAACGCGCTGTATTCGCCTAAACTGTGACCCGCCATCCACGCGGGTCGAACTGCGCTGTGTTTTGTCCACACATTCGAAACGGCAACGCCTGTTGCAAGCATCGCGGGTTGCGTGTTGTGGGTTTGATTTAATTCGGCTGCCAATGTTTCATCGGTGATTAACACCCACAAATCTTTTTGCAACGCCTCCGAAGCCCGTTCAAACGTTTGTTTTATTTCGGGATACGTCGCCGCTAAATCGTTGAGCATTCCTGTTGATTGCGAGCCTTGTCCAGGAAATACGAAGGCTAAGTTATAGGTTTGTTCTGTCATGTTTAAATATTTTAAAAAAGGTGAAAAGTTAAATCAGTAATGATAGCGACAATAAATTACTCTATGCCTATCAATTCAAAAAGTTCTTTAACAATTTTCGGATGCAAAACTTCACCAACATGATGAGGAATGACCATCCGTTGCGTCATTTTTCGATAAATTCGATGGCTTCCTTTTTGACGGTCAAGCATAAAACCACATTTCAACAACAGAGCTTCAGCTTCTTTTGCCGTCAATTTAGGATAAATTGGCACGGGAATAATTCACTTCAATCGGCGCAATGGATACGAATTGATTTTCAAACAAAATCAGCTCATTTTTATCAAGACTTTCAAGATACAATTCAGCCGCTTCTTTGATATTTAAAAGCGTTTCTTCGTAAGTTTTTCCTTGTGACACACAGCCTTTCAATTGCGGAATGTGAGCAAAATAACCGTTGTCATCTTTTTCTATAATCGTGTTTAACAACATAAAAACCTCCAAAAATCAAAATTTCAAAACACTGTCATCCACGCACCAACCGAACATTACTGTTGCTGTCCTTATAGCTAGCGTTTGAATTTCCGTCGTTGAAGCCGACATACCACGCAAAGTCACTACTGATGAGAGCAAAAGGCGAGGAAGACCAAAACCAAGAATTCGTGTTAGGAAAATAGGTTGTGTTAATAGTTGGCGAAATCACTGAACCCGTGCAAATAAAACCAGCTTCTTCTTTACCTAGCGTTTTAATCTCTCTATTCCAACAAAAAACTAATGTGATTAATTCGTCTCTGGTTGGTAAACGCCAATCACTATGACCCGCAAAATTGCTTGTTAATTTTATGGCATCATACCAAGTAATATCGGTAGCTTTACCGCTACAGGTTTCCCCAGTCCAAGTTTGCCCAAAAGAACATCGTTGCCACATCAAGCCAGTCGTTTTAAACGTAACTGTTCCATCTTTATTGTCTACGAATTTATCAGAATTTTCTTTTAGGATTGGTGCAGCTTGTAGTCGCATTTCTTCTTGCTTTTTGACATCGGCAGCAGCCTGTTCCTTTTGTTTTGTGGCAACCTGTAGTCGAATTTCATTTTGTCGATTAGCTTCTTGAATATCAGCAACTATTTTTATTCCCATTGGCAGTACGATTGGTGTTAAAAACGTCCATAACGCAAAGGCTTTGATGTTTTTAGTTTCTTCTTTTGCAACAAAGCCAAATCCAAAAAGCATAATGCCTGATAAGAATAAAATCCCCGACAAATAAACAATGTTTTGACGTTCGTTTAACAGCCCAATATTATAAGTTTTGCCGACTACGACATCCATATTGAAAGCTAGCAGAACGCAGTAAAAACCGAGTGCAATTAGTAAGATTCCAGCTTTTTTCATTGTTTGAATTCCAAAAAATTTAACGACAGACTAATACCGAACCAACGCTGAACCCCAAGTAAATCCAGCCCCAAAGGCTTCAAGCAACACAGTTTGTCCACGTTGCCTCCACGCTTCAAATTTAACATGTCAGCTTTATTTTTTCAGTCGATATTTTTAGCGGGTGCAAATTACGCCCGAATATGTCCGTCGCCCAACACGATATATTTCAACGACGTTAAGCCTTTCAAACCGACTGGGCCGCGAGCGTGTAATTTGTCGGTACTGATGCCGATTTCTGCACCTAAACCGTATTCAAACCCATCGGCAAAACGGGTTGACGCATTCACCATCACAGAGCTGGAATCGACTTCGCGCAAAAACCGTCGCGCCAACGTGTAATCTTCCGTGACAATCGATTCAGTGTGTTGTGAGCTGTATTGATGAATGTGATTCATGGCTTCGTCGATGCCGCTGACGATTTTTATCGACAAAATCGGCGCGAGATATTCAGTTTGCCAATCTTCTTCGGTGGCGCGAATACAATTTTTTGGCAGCAACGAACACGTTTTGGCACACCCGCGTAATTCCACACCTTTCGAGTAAAATTGTTCAGCGAGTAACGGCAAAATTTCAGCCGCGATATTTTCGGCAATCAACAACGTTTCCATTGCATTGCACACGCCATAACGGTGGGTTTTAGAATTAACCGCAATGCGAATTGCTTTGTTGATGTCGGCTTTGTCGTCGATATAAACGTGGCAAATTCCGTCCAAATGTTTGATGACGGGAATCGTCGCTTCTTTGCTGATGCGTTCAATCAAACTTTTGCCACCGCGCGGCACAATCACATCGACAAATTCGTTCATCGTAATCAATTCGCCCACCGCCGCACGGTCTGTGGTTTCGACAATTTGCACCGCTGTCGGTGGCAATTCTGCTTCAATCAAACCTTGCGTGACACACGCCGCAATCGCACGATTTGAATGAATCGCCTCCGAACCACCGCGCAAAATACACGCATTTCCCGATTTCAAACACAACGCCGCCGCGTCAATCGTTACATTCGGGCGCGATTCGTAAATAATCCCAATTACACCCAACGGCACGCGCATTTGTCCGACTTGAATGCCGCTCGGACGATAACTTAAATCGGTAATTTCACCAATCGGGTCGGGCAACGACGCAACTTGAATCAGCCCGTCAATCATCGCTTGAATGCCTTTTGGCGAGAGCGTCAATCTGTCCAACGCCGCGTCGTCCAAACCATTTTCTTTACCCGCGACCAAATCTTTTTGGTTTTCGGTTATTAAATTGGCTTTGCTTTCTTGGAGCGCGTTCGCAATCGCAATCAACGCACGGTTTTTTAAATTCGTGTCGGTGTGACTTAGGATTCGTGCCGCTGCTTTGGCTTGTTGTCCTAAGGTTTGCATATAGTTTTGAATGTTCATATTTTCGGATAAATTCATTTTGTTAATTCCTGTTGTGCGTATTTTTTCAAGGCTTCATTCATCAAGGTTTGATAATTTCCGCCCACCATTTCAGCACGCGATTTAAAAATGTTTAATGTGTCTTTATCGACGCGAATAGTAATGCGGGCTTTCGTTGTTTCGGCAAGCGGTCTGCCGACACGCTTTAATTGTAAAAATTCGGCATCGGTTAGTTGATAAGTATCGGAATCAGCAGCAATACCTTTGTTGATAATTACGTCTTCGTCATCGCTGGGCATTTCGATAACACGACCTGATTTAGTAGTGAGTAACATAATTTTGCACCTCTCGTTTATTGGCTTTGCGTAGACTGATAATTCGACGTTCATCCACTCTATCGGTAAAAACAACATTGTGTAGGCGTGTTTTTATGAGGGCATAACCCATCATACGAACTTCGCCATAATCTTGTCGTGTATCAGCGATTGCCCATAAAGTGTCCCAATCGATGTGAGCGGCATCGAAAAGTGATACGCCATGTTTGATAAGATTCGTGGCATCTTTTGCAGGGTCAAATGTAATTTTCATGGCTTTATTGTATGCACAAAAACAGAAGCAATCAAGCGAACGTAACGTTGAAAAAAGAGTTAACCAAGCAATTTTTCTTTCTGTTGTTGGAATTCAACATCGCGTTCATGTTGCAACTTCGCTTTTCGCTTCCATCAATTCAATAATCCGTTTTAATAACGCAATTTCTTTGTCTTTTTCATCGTTTAGTAATTCCTGTTTTTCAAGTTTGTGTTTTATTTCTACATATTCTGGGGATGCAGAAATTGTGCAATAGCGTTGATTGTTCTGCAAAGAGTGTGCTTGAATTCCATGATTATGTGCTATGAAAATGTTTGTAGATTCATCGTCGCACAATTCATTCAAAGGCACTTCAAAGAGTTGGGATAATTCTTCCAATTTTTCAAAAGTCATTCGACTATGTCCACGTTCAATTTCGCCATATCCATTTGCTGACATTCCTAATTTCTCTGCAAGATATTCTTGTGACCACTTTCGTGATTGGCGTAGCAATTTAATTTTTTCACGAATAAGCATATACACATTTCTCGAGTAGATAACCAGAAATTTGGGGTAAAAATCTGTTTTGGTTGGTGGTTAATTCTGGGTAGCCAATTTAGCATACTCCGACGAATTCATTGCAAATTTAGCGGAAAAATTCGCTCTATAACTTGCAAGGTTTAATTCGTTTATCATTAACCGAAGGGAGTATGAAAAATGTCCATTGATAAAGCTGTAGGGTTAGGTACAGCAGGTAATGCAATGTCGAAAGTAATAACTGGAACTAGCGAAGTTAGTGCTGGTCGAACTGCTGTAGCAACTGGTTCTGGTGCGGCTTTAGGTGCAGCTGCAACTGGAGCATTAGTTGTTTCTGGTATTGTATCGGCTCCCGTTGTTGTTCCACTTGCTATTGCTAGTGGTATTGTTGCTGGAATTGCCAGCTTATTTGATTAGAAGTAATTATAATGTCACAAAGAAAATGCCCAGAATGTAACGGAAAAGGAGTTTATGTCCCAGACTCCGATGAATACAGCACTTCTAACGAGCAAGCTAGAGGCGCACCTTGCCCCGTGTGTAATGGAACGGGAAAAGTAGATGACGACTAATTACTAAAGTCACTTTTAGCGCAATGAAATAAAAAGTCCCCATTTGCATCAATGTAAATCGGGGCTTTTTTATTCCAACACCACATAATCCTTCAAAATTTCTTCATGAAAAGAAACGGGCAATCTCGCCCAATCGCGTGCTTCGACCAAAATCGGAATGTTTGAATCGTTGAGAGCTTGCAAAAAATCTTCTAACGTATCAATTGGAATTCGACTTAAATCTGTCGAACGTAACACAAGGTCTAAATCACTGGCTTCGTGTGCTTCACCTTTAACCCGCGAACCATAAGCCCAAGCGGTGACATTCGGCAAATAATTCGCCAGCAATTTCAGCAAACGTTGTTTATCTTTGTCGCGTAAATAAAGTTTGGATTCTGTCATGGCTGATTTTGAATTACGTTGCTGATTTGATAAGCATCAAGAATAAATTGCGGCAATAACGCCAACGTATCATCCGCAAAACCTGCCCCGTAATCATGCGCGGTGCTATTGCGATTATCACGATAATCCAGCCACCGCTCGGAATCTTTCAAACTGATTAAACCGTGTTTTGCCGCAAACCGAAAAGTATCTTTAAATGTTAATTGGTCAACTTGCTTGGGCGACGAAAAATAAGGTTTCAAACATTTTTTCAGCAATTTTCCTGTTTGTTCCAAAATAATTTCAAATTCTTTCACACACGCCGCGCGGTAAATGTCGTACAAATCGCCGTCTTCAGGTTGTTCGTTTAATAATTTAAAAGCTCGTTCAAGCGTTCCAACGCAACGAATAAAATAATCGATATTAAGCTTGCTCATAATTAAAAAATAATCCCCATCGATTTACAAACCAGCAACAATCCACCTGCTGCCAAACCTGCCAACACATCATCGAGCATAATTCCAAACCCGCCGTGAACGTGTTTATCAACCCATTTAATCGGGAACGGTTTCAGAATATCGAAAAATCGAAACAACACAAAACCCAAAATTGCCGCTTGCCAACTGAACGGCACAAACCACATCGTAATCAAATAACCCGCGATTTCGTCCCACACGATGCCATTAAAATCATGTTCGCCGAGCAAGTTTGCCGCGTCATCACAAATTTTAATGCCGACCCATGACACGATAATCGTCAACACGCTATAAAACCAAAACGGCGTTTGCGCGAACAACAAATAAACGGGAATCGCCGCCAATGTGCCGCACGTTCCAGGAGCTTTTTTGACTAAACCCGAACCAAAACCAAACGCCAGAAACAAAATCGGATTCGTTAAAATGGTCTTGCGGGTGAGTTTATGATTGCCGTAATGTTCAAGAAAAATGTTCATAACCTTTCGCCGTGAATGTTTGAATGTGACCAGATTTTTTTAAACGCAAACCCGATTCTTTTTCGATAATGCCAATAGCCGTGCAGTTTTCAGGCACACGATTTACAAATTGGGGCGGAACGGTAAAACACAATTCGTAATCGTCGCCAGAAATTAGCGGCATGAATTCATCGCCGGTGTTTTGAATGTAGCGTTTCACGTCGTCAGAAAGCGGCAATTTGTCAAAATCGATACACGCGCCCACGCTGCTTTGTTTCAAAATATGCCCCAAATCGCCAACTAAACCGTCCGAAATATCAATGCACGCGCTGGCACAACCGCGTAACGCCAAACCAATTTCAATGCGCGGCATCGGTTCATGAAATCGCGCCAACGCATTTTCAGATTGGCAATCGTAACCTTGTTTGATTTTCAGCCCTAAACCCGCTTCACCCAACAATCCCGTGATGTAAATTATGTCGCCGACTTGCGCGGTGGAACGTTTTAACGCTTGTCCGTTTGGCACTAAACCCATTGCTTGAACGGTTAAAGTCAACGCGCCTTTCGTGGTATCGCCGCCAATTAAATCGACGTGGTAACGTTGCGCGAGCGTTAAAAATCCTGCCGAAAATTCGCTCAACCAATTTTCATCGACACGCGGCAACGTCAATGCCAACGTGACCGCCAAAGGTTTTGCACCCATCGCCGCCAAATCACTCAAATTCACCGCGAGCAATTTATGCCCCACAGAAGCGGGATTCGCGTCGGCGAAAAAATGCACATTTTCGACCATCGTGTCGGTCGTGATTGCCAATTCATAACCGCTCGGAATCGACAACAACGCACAATCGTCGCCAATTCCTAAACGAGTTTCTGGATTTTTCGACGCAGTTTTTTTGAAAAACTGGTCGATTAACGAAAATTCAGAAAGCATCATGAGCCGATTATTCCCATTCAATCGTGGCGGGTGGTTTGCCAGAAATATCGTAAGTGACGCGCGAAATTCCCGCGACTTCGTTAATAATTCGGCGTGAAATTAAATCTAAAAATTCATACGGCAAATGCGCCCAGCGTGCGGTCATGAAATCAATAGTTTCCACCGCACGAATCGCAATCACATAATCGTAACGTCGCCCGTCGCCCATTACGCCAACGGATTTCACGGGTAAAAACACCGCAAACGCTTGGCTGACTTTGTCGTACAAATCATTTTTATAAAGTTCTTCGATAAAAATCGCATCCGCTTGACGCAATAAATCGGCAAATTCTTTTTTCACTTCGCCCAAAATTCGCACGCCCAAACCAGGCCCAGGAAATGGATGACGATAAACCATGTCCGCTGGCAAACCGAGTTCCACGCCTAATTTCCGGACTTCGTCTTTGAACAACTCGCGCAACGGTTCGACCAATTTCAAGGTCATATTTTCAGGCAAACCGCCAACGTTGTGATGCGATTTAATTAAATGCGCTTTGCCACTTTTCGCGCCCGCCGATTCGATGACATCGGGATAAATCGTGCCTTGCGCGAGCCATTTTGCGTTGTCTAATTTTGACGCTTCGTCGTCGAAAATTTCAATGAACAAATTACCGATGATTTTACGTTTTTTTTCTGGGTCATTTACACCCGCTAACGCTGTTAAATAACGTTCTTCAGCATTCACGCGAATGACTTTTACGCCTAAATGTTGCGCGAAAATTGCCATCACTTGGTCGCCTTCGTTCAAGCGCAATAAACCCGTATCGACAAACACGCAGGTTAATTGTGTGCCAATCGCTTTGTGCAATAACGCGGCGACCACCGACGAATCTACGCCGCCCGATAATCCTAAAATCACGTCGTCGGTACCGACTTTTTCGCGCACGGCTTTGATGCTGTCTTCGATGATATTGTTGGAATTCCACAACGCTTGGCAGCCGCAAATTTCTAATACAAACCGTGACAAAATGCGTCCGCCTTGTTTCGTGTGCGTGACTTCGGGATGAAATTGCAGTGCGTAAAAATCTTTGTCTTCGTTCGCCATTCCCGCAATTGGTGCGCCTTCGGAACTCGCAATGAGTTTGAAACCTTCGGGCAAATCGACCACGCGGTCGCCGTGGCTCATCCAAACGTCAAGCAAGCCAAAACCTTCTTCTGATAAATGGTCTTCGATGCCGTTCAATAATTTGGAATGTCCACGCGCTCGAATTTGTGCGTAACCAAATTCGCGGTGGTCGGAGGTTTCGACTTTGCCGCCGAGTTGTTCCGTCATGGTTTGCATGCCGTAGCAAATGCCCAAAACGGGAACGCCTAATTCAAAAACACTTTGTGGCGCACGCGGCGTGTTTCCCACGGTGACGCTTTCGGGGCCGCCCGATAAAATGATGCCATTCGGTGCGAAGGCTTGGATTTCTGCGTCTGTGCATTCGCACGAATAAATTTCGCAATACACACCAATTTCACGAATGCGGCGAGCGATTAACTGCGTGTATTGTGAGCCAAAATCGAGAATTAAAATTTTGTCTGAATGAATGTTTGTCATGAGGTTTTAAGGTGAATGGTAAAAAGGCTTTGAATTTTAGCGAAAACGACTGCGTAATAATAGGCGCAGGATGTATTTTACGCTGATGGACGTGGATTTAATGCCTTCATCAATTCGATAATTTCTTTGAGATGCGCGATTTCTGAACGTTGCGCTTCAATAATGAGCTGGGATTTTTCGAGGTCGTTTGAAGTGTTTGAAATATGCAAAATGTTACTGACGTTATGATTTTCACTCCCCGTTAAAAACACAACATTTCGTTCGCCAAAACTGACCAATTCCATAAAATCTGAATCTAACACGTCGGCAATTTGTTGAATTCTTGATGCGGCAACATCAGTTTCGCCACGCTCAATGTTGGCGTAACCGTTAATTGATAAGCCTAATTTTTCTGCCATTTCTTCTTGCGAAAGTGATTTTGCTTGCCGCATAAATTTAATTTTGTCGCACATTTTCATAAATACCCACTCAGACTATGGAAAACAACAGTTTGGCTTGATTGTAGCAGGTTGAAGGCGGATTTATAATTTCAGGCATAAATTTTTTGGTTTTGCGGAGTAGTAAAAATGAAATCAGCTTTGAAAATTACAGTGTTAACAGGTTTTGTGGCTTTGATGTTTTATCAAGTCGAGGCGAATGCGTTCTGCTTGTTTGATTGTGAGACAGAAAAAATTGTTGGTACATGGCAATGTGATGGTGAAAATGGAACGTGGACGTTTTCAGACAATGGCGTTTTTTCAACAAAAACAAATGGTGCTTCAACTGGTTGGTGTTCAAAAACTATTTATGGTGATATGAAAGGTTCTTACAAATTATCAGGTAAGCAGATAAAGGTAGTTACGCCTGGTGTGCTGTGGGGAACAAACGAAGTTTTTTATGATTACAAATTTATAGATAAAAACCGAATTAGACTGGAAAGTAATCCAGGAATGATGGCTGATTTAGCATCAACAGCGTTGAGTGGTGCGCCATCATACAGGGTTGATGTTGAATTAGTCAGACAGTGAAATATGAATTTACAGGTTATTAATTAGAAGGGAGTTACAAAAATTATGAAAAAGATAATGTCCGCACTTTTTCTTTCATGTTTAATTTTTTCAACTTATTGCAAGGCTGATGCAAAAGACGACAGCTTTCAGAAATTTGCAAAAAAAATGGATACAGAAGAATTTAGCCTAAAAACTTTTGTTGATTCTCGTGATGAACTCACATTTCAGATTTACTTTGCTGGAATTGTGACAGGGGTTACGGAACTTGGTATCAGTTTAAACCGTGCTGGAGTGAAAAATTCAGCATCTATATGTTTTGATGAAAAACATATTCCTAAAATAAAACAGGTTTTTGATGCGGTAATGGAAGAATGGGCAAAAATACAATTGGTTAAAAAACATAGCACAAGTACAGAAGAATTCAAAAGGAGTGAAAGCATGGAGGTAACATCACTCAGTATCGTTGTAGAATCCACAATGAGTGACATGTAGTATCCATGCAAAAAATGAATGATTGTTTTAACTCAGAGAAAATAACATGACAAAGCAAGATACACGAGATGCGATAGATGTCATTATTGATCATGTAGATGCTTACATACTTGATGCTTTTCTCAATAAGTTACCAGCCGCACAACAAACGGCACTCAACAACAAAGGAATTGATATTGGTACGTTAGGAGAAGTTTGGTACGAAATGAAAGAAGTTATTGAACAACATGGTTTTTTGCCGAAAAATGGTGAAGTTCAACTAAATACAGGGGAATGTATTTGTAAGTATGTTGATTTTTTGCGTGAACTTGTCACCTGCATTACTGATGAAATTATCAGTACGATTAAAACCTGTTTTGATAAAAAAATGCCATGAAATGCCCTGCTTGCCAACAAAGCGTCACCACCGTTTTCAAATGCAATTTTTGTGGTGATATGCGTTGCAATGCCACGTTTTCAAACGGCAACAAAGGTGCGTGTGGGACACAAAAAAGTCCGTTTGGCAAAGCACAAGCGGCTTCGGAAGGAAAAACTTGTTACATTTGTCAAAAAGGTAAATACAAAAAAGCCGCATAACGCGGTGAAGTAAAAAAGCCGTTTGTTGTGAATTTAAATTCGCAACAAACGGCTTTTTTGATTCAGGCATAGATTTCAAATAATCATTGTCGCCACACGCATTCTTTAATCGAATCTAAACGCGCTTCGTGGGCTTGTAATTCTTCGTCATCGCAACGCAAAACCGCTATGTTGGACGATTGTCGGATTTTTGTTTTGACTATTGGTTATCAACGGAAACCAATTTCAAACCCGACGGCAACGCTTCGCCAAAGATTTGTTTTTCTTCTTTTTCGCTGAGTTCTTTCACACTTTCGACCATTTCCAACCACGACGCGGGGGCTTTACTGAGTTTTAATTTTTCTAAAACTCGCGCTCGCATTTCGTCGCTAATATCTCGCACGCGATCGCCGCTCATTCGCGCCATCAACGTCGCCGCAAAACCGATTTGTGGGATTTTTTTCCAATCTTCATCGAGCAATTGTAACAACCATATTTCAACCGATTCAGCGGAAACCACGTTGTGACTGCTGCCATGAAACGGAATGCGTGCGCCGATTCGTCCGACCGCCCACCACGTTTGATTAGATTCACCGGCTTTTTCTAATCGTTTTAATAACCAATCGCCGAGCTGGATTTTTTTTTGTGCTGGCAACCGTTCTAGCACTGCCGCTAATCGCACTATGTCGTCGTAACTGCGCGTTTTTAACTGTTTCTCAACGCCCACTTGTCGCGCTGACGCAGGATCAATATATTTGGTGATGTCGGCAAAAATAGTTTCTTGCGCCGTCGCCGACAAACCACCCGCAATGCGTCGCCACAACGTCCACCATTCCGCCCAATTCTGCGTTTCATTGACGAATTGAATGCTGTTCGGATACGTTTTCCAGACTTGTTCGACGCGCCAATCATCCAGCGGATAACCAAAACCAGGACGTAAACAAAAGCCAATCAAACTCAGCCACACTTTTTCATGTGCTTCACTGCGGCGGCGGTATTTTTCGCCTTCTAACAACGTATTAAAAAGCGTCCGCAACAACGGCGAATTCCAGTCACTTCTATCCATGCCAGTCATTTTTTCCAAATTCACCCGCAGATTTTTCACCGCTTTCGGGTCGATGTGTTTGGATTTTGTGCCGAAAATATCGCTGATTTTTTCGCAAAGTGCGTCCAAATTTTTCGGCAAATCGTCCGACGCATTCGCCACTGTCGCGCCACGTCGAACAGAAAATTCCACATCCCAACGTTTTTTAGCATTTTCAATCGACACGCATTGAATTTTTAATGTGCCGACTTCAGTTTGCGTCACGGCGAGTTCAACCAAAACTTCGTTTGTGGAATCACTTTCAAACGCCACAGCAAGCGGCGGCAACGAATGAAAATCGTCGGTGATGTCAACTAAATCGCCCGATTGATAAACGCTGTCGCCTGTCGTGGAAGCCAAATGAAAACGCACCGGCGTTCCCAATCGCAACGCGAAACGGTGATTTTTCAAAATGATTTCTTCGCCTTCTTCACTGCCGCGCGGCAAGATGCAAATGCCCCTTAATCCCCCTTCAAAGGGGGAAATAGCTTCTCCCCCCTTTGAAGGGGAGCGGGGGGGATGTGCTTCTGTTTCAATTAACAGAAAATAACTGCGTGCCGCGCCACCGCCGATTTTCAATTTTTTCTCACGACGCGCCAACGCATAACTGACTGCACCAAATGCTACGGCTAATTCGGGATGCTGATTTTCTAACAGAATGGGTGGTTTTTCGCGCCACGAACTGAGTAAATCAATCGCGCGTTGCGTAATCGGCTGACTGCGAAACACGCCGCCATTCAATAATAACGCATCGGGAACAAAAGAATTGATTTGCAAAGCCTCTCGCGCGGCGTGTTCGTGTAACTTTAAAAACGCGGCAATGTGTTTACTGACAGCGGGTTCAGCGGCATACGGCAAACCAAATTCCACCACGCCGCTACGTTTTTTATCGGGCAATTCGTTCAGTTTCGACAATGGAAAAAATCCGTCTAACGCAATCACTCGCACTTCGTCACGACTTAATGTTGCCGCGCGTGAACCTTTCAATAATTTTGAGCCGCTCGCCAGCAACGTCACTTTCACGGATTTGGGCGCGTCTTCGGCTAACAATTTTTCTTTCGCTTGGCGGCATTGTTCGAGTAATTGCGACAATTCGGCAGCGGATAAGCGTTTTTCGTTATTGGTTAAGCGTGATTCTAAGGTGTGCGCCAACGCTAAATCTAAATTATCACCGCCCAACATCAAATGATCGCCAACGCCAATTCGAGTCAATTTCGGTTCGTTTTCGCCGGCTTCGACTTTGATTAACGTTAAATCGGTCGTGCCGCCGCCCACGTCGCACACTAATAATAAATGCACGTCGGCGAGTTTTTCTTTCAATTGTCCCGCGTTGCAACGTAACCAGTCGTAACAAACGGCTTGCGGTTCTTCGAGCAACCGAACATTTTGCAAACCAGCGATTTTCGCGGCTTCCAATGTCAGCGAACGTGCGCCTTCATCGAACGACGCAGGAACAGTAATGACCACATCTTGGTCTTCTAATGGTGCCGTCGGGTTGTGATGCAACCAAACCGTGCGAACGTGGGCGAGATAACTTGCACTGGCTTCGAGCGGCGACACTTTCTGCACGTCGTCACTCGCGCCCCACGGTAAAATTGCGGCACTCGAATCAACCGACGGATGTGATAACCAACTTTTTGCGCTGGTAACAAAACGTCCTTTGGTTTTCGCACCTAAAACGCGAGCCGCTTCGCCTAAAATCGCCTTATCTTTCGCAGTGAAAGTCAGTGTTTCTGTTGAAATTTCACCTTCGGCAGGATGATAACGCACCGACGGTAAAAGTGGACGCGCAGCGACTTGTCCGACATCAACCAATTGTTCGATGGGAAATAATTGAATGTTTTGTGCGGTCGCAACGTGTGCAAAAGCCACCACAGTATGCGTTGTGCCTAAATCGATTCCGACTAAGTATTGAGCGTTTTTTGTTTTCACAATGGTTTATTTGACTAGAATTAGAAATGAATGCGTGCAGTTTAGCGTAAATCCGATATTTTTAAGGCAACAAATACTGATTTTTCAAACTCACATAATGTTCGGCGGAATAACGCAAAAACGCTTTTTCATTTTCCGTTAACGCGCGACTTTGTTTTGCGGGTGAACCGACGTACAAATAACCGCTTTCCAATTGTTTATTTGGCGGCACTAATGAACCTGCGCCCAACATCACATAATCCTCCAAAACCGCGTCATCCATGACAATCGCGCCAATGCCAATCAAACAAAAATTGCCAATCGTGCAACCATGAAGTACGGCACGATGCCCAATCGTCACACTTTCGCCGATGGTTAACGGATGCCCACGCTCTGAAAATTTTCCTTGATGCGAAACGTGCAACACCGCGCCATCTTGAACATTGGTATTTGCGTCAATGGTGATTTTTTCGACATCGCCGCGAATAACCGCCATCGGAAAAACGGACACATTATCGCCCAACGTCACCGCGCCAATAACAATCGCGCTGTCGTCAATATAGACGTTTTCGCCAAATTGGGGCATTTCATTATTAAAATTTCGGATGGTCATTTTGTTTCCTGTTTGAATGAATCTGACTATTGAATTGAACATTGTTAAAATGCGCGTAGTTCTCAACTTCACACACAATCAATTTTATGAATAAAGGCAAACTTTACATTATTTCTGCGCCATCAGGTGCAGGCAAAACCAGTTTAGTAAGAAAATTGGTCGTGAAACTAAAGCATTTAGTTGTATCCGTTTCACACACCACGCGCCAAACACGAACAGGCGAAATTCACGGCAAGGATTATTTTTTTGTTAGCGTCGAGGAATTTAACGCGATGCAAGGGGAGGGCGCATTTTTAGAATGCGCTCAGGTGTTCGATAATTTTTACGGCACCGCGCAAAAAACCGTGGAAGATAATCTTGCGAAAGGGCGCGACGTAATTTTAGAAATCGATTGGCAAGGCGCACAACAAATACGAAAATTGTTGCCCGACAGTATTTCAATTTTCATTTTGCCGCCCACCATTGACGTGTTGCGGCATCGCTTGGAAAGTCGTGGCAAAGACGATGTCGATATTATTGAGCGGCGCATGAAAGAAGCCGTCACTGAAATGAGCCATTATCCCGAATTTGATTATTTAATCGTCAACGATGATTTTAGTGAAGCCTTGCACGCGCTCGAAAGTATTATTTTCGCGAATCGCTTTCAACAAGCTCGCCAATCGGAAGCGTTACATTTGTTGCTGATGAATTTGTTGGCGTAAATGATGATTAAAAAATTCTTTTTAATGGTGTGCTTTTTAGTGACGATGGGTTGCGTTGGTATTCCTGAAAATATCAAACCTGTTGAACCGTTTGACGCTCAAAAATATCTGGGTAAATGGTACGAAATTGCCCGCTTAGATCATTCATTTGAACGCGGACTTACGGCAATTAACGCCGAATACAGTTTGAACGAAGATGAAAGTTTAAGTGTTTTAAATCGCGGTTATTCCGTTGCGAAAAAAGAATGGAAAGAGGCAAAAGGCGTGGCGTATTTTGCGGAAAGTTCAAATCAAGGTCATTTAAAAGTGTCGTTTTTTCGCCCTTTTTATGCGTCTTACGTCGTGTTTGAATTGGACGAAAATTACCAGTATTCGCTAGTAACGAGTTGGGATAAGTCGTATTTCTGGATTTTGGCGCGTTCACCCAACATGGATGAAAAATTGAAAGTCGCGTTAATCGCGAAAGCGAAAGCCTTGGGTTTTGAAACCGAAAAGCTCATTTATGTTGATCAAGAATTGCCGAATGAAACGAATCGCTAAAATCGCCGTCGCCGTTTTAATTCCAGCGGGATTAGTCGGCGGCTATTTCGCGACGAGTTTTTATCTTTTCCCCGCGTGGTTGCAGCGTGAATTACCGGCGTTTATCGCAAAAGAAACGGGCTTGAGAAGCAGTTTAAACGCGGTGAATTTTAATCCGTTGACGTTGCAACTTCAGCTCAAAAAATTTGAATTAGAAAAAATCCTGCGTTTTGAAGAGTTGGATATTCAGCTCAATTGGCGCGAATCGTTGACGACAAAAAGTCTGATTATCGAAAAAATCACGCTCAACAAACCTTTTTTTGAACTCGAAAAACAACAGAATGGCGCGTTAAATATCGACGCGCTTTTGCCAAAATCAGACGCGCCGAAAACTGAAAAAAGCGGTGATTTATTTCCGTTGACGATGAAAAATTTCACGTTATCGGACGGACAAATTTCATTTCAAAACGGCGCACAAACCGAAAAAATCACGCCGTTAAATTTTACGCTGACGAATTTCAGCACGCAAAATGCCCCGCCTGCAAAATTTGATTTAACCGCAAACTGGCAACAAGGCGGCGATTTGCATTTGTCGGGCGATTTTCAATTTTTAACTTTGAAATCAAATGGCAAAATCACATTTCAATCGGTGAATTTGGCGCATTTGCTTTCATTGATGCCAGAAAATAAATTCAAAGTAGCGGGAAAAGGCGAATTATCGGCAAATTATCGAATGGCGTTGAATGAAAAACCACCGCTGATTCAAATTGAAAACGGCGTGATTGCGTTGAATGATTTGTCTTACAAAAACAAAGCCGCGCAGCAAATTACGCTGAAAAAAATCGCGTGTGAAAATTTAAATTACGACCACACGCGCCAAAATTTGACGATGAAATCACTCGCGTTCAACACGTTACGTTTCACCGAAAAACAAACGCAGCTCGATTTGCCGACCATAACGCTCAACGAGTTGAGTTTTAATTTACCCACGCAACAGCTGCAAACCGCAGCTATTTTGTTGCGCGACACGGAACTTTTCGACACCACGCAAAATACGTTATTGTTCAAACTGCCCGAATTAGAACTGAAAAAGTTAACGTTAAATTTGCAAAAGAAAACCGTGGCGATTGGCGCGATTCAAGCGAAAAATGCCGATTTTCGTGCGTGGTTAAATCCGAATGGTGAATTGAATTATCAAACGCTTTTACCCGAAGATGAAGAGGATTCCAAAGCGGAAAATGCTCAAAGTGAAGCGTTTTGGGGCGTGAAAATTGACAGCGTCGCACTCACCGATTTTGGCGCAGTGTTGGAAGATAAAACCTTGCCCAAACCGTTGTCGATTTCGATTAAACCGTTGTCGTTAAAACTCACCGAATTGAGCAACGCAATCGGTGCAAAACTGCCGTTTGAACTCAACACTGGCATCAATAACAGCGGTTCGTTACATTTGAAAGGCAACGCCGAAATATCGCCTTTCGCCGCGCAATCCGACATTGCGGTGAATGCGTTAAATTTAGAAAAATTCCAATCGTACGTCGATAAATTCGCGCACTTCGATTTGATTAAAGGCGTATTTAGTTTGGACGGCAAACTCGACGTGGCGCAAGGCGATCAAGGCGAATTAGATGTGAAATTCAAAGGCAACAGCGGCATTGCGCGGTTGGTGATTCGTGACCAAATTCAAAATAAAGATTTAGTGAAATGGGACAATCTGACCCTGAAAAATATCGACGCGGATGTGTTGGCGCAACGTTACAGCGCGACTTCGGTATTACTCGATAAACCTTACGCGCGGGTGGTGATTGCGAAAGATAAAACGCTTAATTTTGCCGATATTTGGATTCAAGCACATCCCCCCCGCCCCCCTTCAAAGGGGGGGGATGCCATTGCAGGACAAAATCCAATGTACTTCAAACTCGATAATGTGCAAATTTCAAATGGTTCGTCGTCGTTTGCCGATTTGTCGATGATTTTGCCTTTTTCAGCTGAAATTAAAGGGTTGGAAGGTGGCGCGTCGGGCATTTCGTCCAATCATGAATCGACCATTAACGTCACGCTCAAAGGCAACGCTTACGACCTCGCGCCCGTTGATATTAAAGGTAAAATTCAACCGTATATTGGTGATTATCGTGCCGCGTTAAGTTTCAAAGGAATGCCGATGCCGTTGGTTTCGGCGTACATGGCGGAATTTTCGGGCTACAAAGTTGAAAAAGGCAAAATGTCGCTCGGCATGAATTACGACGTGACGAAAGGCGAATTGACCGCGACGAATAATTTATTGATTGAACAATTTGAGTTGGGCGAACAAATCGACAATCCGCACGCCGTCAACGCGCCCTTTGATTTGGCGATTGCGTTGTTGAAAGATGTGAACGGCATTATCAATTTGGACGTGCCAATTACGGGTTCGTTGAATAATCCACAGTTTAGTTTGAGTGGCATTATTGGTGACGCGCTGTTGAATGTGATGACGAAAGTGATTACCTCGCCGTTTCATGCGTTGGCGAATTTATTGGGTACGGACGACGATTTGAGTGTGGTGCAATTTGCCGCTGGACAGTCCGAATTATCGGATTGGCAACAGCAAAAATTGGCGGGTTTGGCGAAAGTTTTACGCGACCGCGACGTGTTGAAATTAGAAATTAAAGGCACCGCGTTTCAATTGCAAGATTGGGCGATTTTACGCGAAGAAGCCTTAATCGACCGATTGAAAACATTGAAATCCGAAGCTCTCAATCGTGAAAATAAACAAAAAATTCGCCCAGAATATGTGGAACTCGATGACGCTGACGCACAAAAATTATTGGCGCAAGAATTCCAAGCGAAATTTCCGCAGCTGGTGAAAAAATCATTTTGGGGTGGTTTTGAATTGGTGAAACCTGATGACGCTGACGCACAAAAATTATTGGCGCAAGAATTCCAAGCGAAATTTCCGCAGCTGGTGAAAAAATCATTTTGGGGTGGTTTTGAATTGGTGAAACCTGAAATGGGCGAGTTTTACAGCGTGGCAAAACAAAAATTATCGGAAGCGTTGCCTGTTGAACAAAAACGGTTGATCAAATTAGCCGCCGCACGAGCGCGAGCGATTGCAAAATACGTTGTGCAACAAGGCGGCGTGCCGAATGAACGAGTTTTTATTTTGGATACGGCGATTGACCCGCCGCGTGAAAACGATGAAATCAATGCGTTGTTGTCGTTGAAAGTGGATTGAAATAGGAATATGCTTCAGCGCAACTTTAACAAAAACCTAGGAAAATGATGACGCAAGCAAGCAAGCAAGCAAGCAAGCAAGCAAGCAAGCAAGCAAGCAAGCAAGCAAGCAAGCAAAAAATTATGTTGCGGCTTTAGGCTGCGTCAAGTTTTTCTTTTCTAAAAACCCGCCAATGCTTTGCGTTGGCGGGTTTTTTTATGCCTAAATTTTTTATTTTTTTTAACCTTGGAGCAATATCAGCATGACGGATTCAAAAGCAACCACTACCAAAACCATCGGCGGCGGCACGTTAGTTTCAACGCCAAAAATGTCTAATAACGAAACTGCAAACCAATACGGTTTTGCAGCAATTAAAACCGACGGTTCAGTCGTCGCGTGGGGACAAAATGCAACGGTTCCTGCTTCACTAGATGGCACGGTCGATGCCACTCAAATTTATTCAAACAACAGCAATTTTGTTGCGTTGCGTACTGACGGCGCGTTGATTTCTTTGGGAAATCAATCTATTGATACAGCAACCCTGAAAAAACTCGATGGCACAATTGACGTGAAAACAGTTGCTTCGACTGATTCCGCATTTGCTTCCCTTCTCGCTGATGGCTCTGTGGTCACTTGGGGAGATTCTAGCAGTGGCGGCAATAGCAGTGCCGTTGCTAAACAACTCGACGGCACGATTGATGTAACATCTATTTCATCAAGTCATATTGCTTTCGCTGCATTAAGAGCCGATGGCTCTGTCGTTGCTTGGGGAAGATCTGATTTTGGCGGTGATGCAAGTAAAGTGAGCAAGCAACTTGATGGCACTACTGATGTCGTTTCTATTTCTTCAACAAGTTCTGCTTTTGCTGCTCTACGCGCTGATGGTTCTGTTGTGACTTGGGGAGATTCTGTATGGGGTGGCAACAGCAATTTAGTTTCCAAACAACTTGATGGAACGATCGATGTCACCTCAATTGTTTCAAATGGTGAGGGATTTGCAGCATTGAGAGCTGACGGTTCTGTTGTAACTTGGGGAAATACTCGAAGTTGGTATTCTGGTAGTTACGATGATAGTGTTTTTATCAAACAAAGGGATGCAAATGGAGTTAGCAAACAGTTGGATGGCACAATCGATGTAACTAAAATCTATTCCAATGGCGGAGCATTTGCGGCATTACGCGCTGATGGCTCTGTTGTGGCATGGGGGTCGGTATCAGATAACTCTAATTGGGGTGAAAATCTCTCACTCGTTTCAAAACAATTAGATGGAACAGTTGACGTTGTCGATATTTACTCAACTGGAAGTGCATTTGCGGCACTACGCGCTGATGGCTCTGTTGTAACGTGGGGAGGAAGTGGCGGCGATAGTAGTTCGATTACAAAGCAATTAGATGGCACAATCGATGTTGTTGATGTTTATTCAACCACGAACAGTGGTGCAATTGCAGCACTACGAGCGGACGGTTCCGTTGTTACTTGGGGATGGCTAGCTGGAGATAGTAGCTCTGTCGCTAAACAACTTGATGGAACGATTGACGTTGTAAAAATTTACTCAACTAACTCTGCATTCGCAGCATTAAGAGCGGATGGTTCAGTTGTTACTTGGGGATTGAATTATAGAGGTGGTGATAGTAGCTTAGTTTCTAATCAGATTGACGGCACAATTGATGTTATAGACATTAAATCAAACGGTGATGTTTTTGTTGCCTTGCGAGCAGATGGTTCGGTTGTTACTTGGGGAGATTCAAATTATGGCGGCGATAGCAGCGCAGTCAAAGCTAAACTCACCTCTGGCGTTGAAACTTTCACTAACATTGCGGCAGACGATTTTTATACGGCAGCATCGTCGGTTGTGGTTGTACCAGTCGTTAAAAATTCTGCGCCCACAGGTAGCATTGCGATTGATGGTTTGGCACAAGAAAACGAAACATTAACCGTTTCAAACAAAATTGCCGACGTTGATGGTTTGGGCAAAATGAGTGTGCAGTGGTTAAGCGAAGGCGCGGCAATTATTGGCGCGGTGCAGCCGTCGTATCAATTGAGCCAACTAGATGTCGGTAAAAAAATCAGCGTGGTGGCGAATTACACCGACGGTTTGGGCAAAGCTGAAAGCATGACGAGTGGCGCGGTGGTGGTCGCTAACAAGGAAGATTTGCCAACAGGTTCCGTGAGCATCAGCGGCACCACGGCAAAAGGTCAAATTTTGACCGCGTCCAATACTCTCGCGGATCAAGATGGTTTGGGTGCGATTAGTTATCAATTTTTACGGGCGGGTTTGCCGATTACGGGCGCAACCCAATCGACGTACACGTTGACCGCTGATGATATGTTCAAAAAAATCAGTGTCAAAGCGAATTACACCGATTTATGGAAAACGGCTGAAAGCGTCACCAGTGCTGAAACGTCAGCGATTACAGACGCAATCAATCACGCGCCAACGGGTAGCGTCTTGATTTCAGGCGAACTGCGCCAAAACAAAACCGTGACCGTCAGCAATACTCTGGCGGATGTTGATGGTTTGGGTGCGATTAGTATTCAATGGTTGGGCAACGGTGCCGCCATCGCGGGCGCAACTCAAACGTCGTACACCTTGACGCAAGCCGACGTGTACAGAACATTGAGCGTCAGCGCGAGTTATACCGACGGTTTGGGTAAATTAGAAAGCGTGTTAGGCGGCGTGGTATTAAACGAAAACGACCTCCCAACTGGCAACGTCACGATTCAAGGCAGCGCACAAGTTGGGCAAGTGTTGACCGTGCAGAACAGCATTGCCGACATCGACGGTTTGAATGGTGATTTTAAATTCCAATGGCAAGCGGACGGCGTAGCATTTGCGTTGGGCAGCACGTTGACATTGACCAAAGACCAAATCGGCAAAGCCATTAGTGTGGTCGCACAATACACCGACAACGGCGGCACCTTTGAAAGCGTCGCCAGTACCGCCACCACAAAAGTGATTCCGTTGAATACCGTGCCAACGGGTTACGTTATCGTGATGGGCGAAGCGAAAATGGGAACCGAATTGTCCGTGTTAAGTACGCTGGCAGATGTCGATGGTTTGGGAACGTTTAATTATCAGTGGTTCAGCAGCGACACCCCGATTAAAAATGCGACGGCGGCAACGTATACGCCGCTATTGGGCGATGTGGGCGAACGCATCAGCGTGAATGTCAGTTATGTGGATGGTTACGGCACGTTGGAATCTTCCACAAGTACCGACACCGCTGTGATTGCACCGAGTATTGTCAACGGTGTGACGACTGAAGGCTCGAAAGACAACGCGACTCTGACGGGTACCGATAAAAACGACGTACTTTCTGCCAAATCCGACGCAGTGGCGGTGAACTATTCAATGACCGCGCTGGCTGGCAATGACGTATTAAGCGGCAACGGCGGCAACGATAAACTCGACGGCGGCAAAGGTGACGATAAATTATTGGGAGGCAAAGGTGACGACACGCTCATCGGCGGCGACGGTAACGACACGCTCAAAGGTGGCGAAGGCGTAGACAGTTTGTCAGGCGGCGACGGCAACGATTATTACTTTGTCGATAACGCCAAAGACGTGGTATTTGAATCGAATAAAAATGGCAAATTGGGCGGTAACGACACCATCGAAACGACCATCACTTTCGCTTTGGATAAAAACATTGAAAATTTAGTGTTAGCAGGCGATCAACACGACAACGTCACAGGCAAAGGCATTGACGGCACGGGTAACGAATTTGCAAACCAAATGTCGGGGAATTTCTGGGGTAACACGTTAATCGGTAACGCTGGAAATGATAATTTGTTTGGTGACAAAGGCGCGGATACATTGATTGGTGGCGATGGCGAAGATGTTATCGATGGCGGTGAAGGTGCCGATGTTATTGACGGTGGCGCGGGTGATGATTTCTTAACGGGAGGCGAAGGCAATGACACGATAGAAGGTGGCGACGGTGATGACGTGGTTGTTTTCAACAGCACACAAACCGATTATCAAATTTCACGCAGCACTGTTGTGGACGGAAGCGTTCAATTGATTGTCAAATACGTCGGCAAAGACATCAATGAAGGCACCGATATTTTAAGCCATATTGAAATGGTGAAATTTGGTGATGATGGAGCCATTAACGTGAGCGATGTTAAAGATACCGTGATTGTTGTTGTACCTGTCACGCCAGTTGTTCCTGTAATTCCTGTTGTCACACCTGTAACACCGACATCCTCTATTATTACTGGCACGGACGGCAATGATAATTTGGTCGGAACTGCGAATGCAGATTCAATCACTGGTGGTTTAGGTAATGATTCAATCTCTGGAGTCGCGGGGGATGATTCAATTGTTGGTGGTGCTGGTACCAACGTATTGACAGGCGGAGCGGGCGCAGATTCTTTTGTTGTGGCGGGTGTTAATGACACAATTACTGATTTTACACTTGGCACGGACAATTTGACAGTTGCGAAAGGAACCTCAACAGCAACCGTTACTGTTATAAATGCTGGTGTTTCTACTATTTACAACATTGCAGCGAATGCAACGGCAGATACAATTATTCCAGCTACGGCGAAAACTGCTGCGGATTTAGCGTTGATTTCTGGCGTTAAAGTGGCAAATCCTTTGGATCACTCAGCGCTTACAACAGCTGAAACGATTCCAGGTACACCTAACGCTGATACGATTATCGCGGGCAGTGGTGCTACTACCATCATTGGTGCTTTAGGTGCAGATAACATCACGCTTGGTGCAGGGGCAGATGTAGTAGTTTATAAAGCTCCTACTGCTGGTGCATTGAAGACTGAAGCGAACGATACGGTGACTAATTTCACAACTGGCACAGATAAAATTCAGTTACCTGTTAAGTTCGCTTTCGGTAACACTGCCACAACAGCGGCTT